>DATFXM010000106.1:0-13265 GCA_035315885.1 Blastocatellia bacterium | reverse complement strand
CCCAGGGTTGCCGTCCGCGGCTACCCTGGGACAACGCAAGAATCGAATCCAACCCCGAAAGGGGTTGCGTCCCACAGCCCAGGGTTGCCGTCCGCGGCTACCCTGGGACAACGCAAGAATCGAATCCAACCCCGAAAGGGGTTGCGTCCCACAGCCCAGGGTTGCCGTCCGCGGCTACCCTGGGACAACGCAAGAATCGAATCCAACCCCGAAGGGGTTGCGTCCCACAGCCCAGGGTTGCCGTCCGCGGCTACCCTGGGACAACGCAAGAATCGAATCCAACCCCGTTGGGGTTGCGTCCCACAGCCCAGGGTTGCCGTCCGCGGCTACCCTGGGACAACGCAAGAATCGAATCCAACCCCGTTGGGGTTGTTTCATCTTTGATCATCCACCCGGGGTAGCCGCGGACGGCAACCCTGGGCTCTGATCTGCAACCCCTTCGGGGTTGGCACTCGGCACTTAGGACTCAGCACTCAGAACTCAGCACTCGCACTCAGAACTCAGAACTCAGAACTTCCGTTCCCCGCTGGCCGCCGCTACAATACGGCTGATGAAGACGATCACCGTCGGTATCAGCGGCGCAAGCGGCGCAATCTACGCTCAACGCCTCCTGATTCAACTCGAAAACAGCATCGAGGTCCGACAGATCAACCTCGTGGTGAGCGGCCCCGGACGCCGCGTTATCAGCGACGAACTGGACGTCAGTCAAAACGCCGACACCGAACAGATGATCGCCGAACTCATCGGTAAACCATCGATCAAGACCATTGTCTTTCACCCGGGCGATATAGGCGCATCCATAGCTTCCGGCTCTTATCCGGTAGACGCGATGGTCATAATCCCCTGTTCGTCTGCTACGGTCGGTGTCCTCGCCTCGGGTGCTTCGCGGAACCTCCTGCACCGAGCAGCCGACGTCTGTCTTAAAGAAGGGCGAAGGCTGGTTCTAGTGCCGCGCGAGACGCCACTGTCCTCGATCCATCTGGAAAACTTGCTCAGACTTCGGCAGGCGGGAGCGATGATCGTTCCGGCGATGCCGGCGTTCTACAACCGTCCGGCAGACATAATCGCGATGGTCGACCACTTTATCTATCGCGTGATGGATCACCTCGGGCTGCAACACTCACAGGAAACAGTCTGGCACGGGGATTCGCTGAAGAGGAGCTGAACCGGAGTTCATCATCGACCGATGAGCGTTGCACAGAGACTAAAGATCACGCTCGAGATGATAAAGATCGAGCACACCCTCTTCGCGCTGCCATTCGCGTTTCTCGGCGCAACGCTTGCCGCCAGTAGTCTGCCCTCGCAGCCCGCTTCGTTCTGGATTTCAAAGTTCCTTTGGATAACCGTAGCGATGATTGGCGCGCGATCTGCGGCGATGACTTTCAATCGCATCGCTGATCGCCGAATCGATGCCGAGAATCCACGCACCGCAGGGCGGGCGTTGCCGGCCGGCCATCTCGACCTTAACTTTGCCTGGGCATTTACCATCGCCGCGGCGGTTGTCTTTCTATTTGCAGCGGCCCGCTTGAATTTTCTCACGTTGATATTGTCGCCGATAGCACTGGCATCGATATTCCTCTATTCGTTCACAAAGCGGTTTACATCTCTGTCGCATTTTGTTCTCGGTTGGTGCCTTGCGATTGCGCCGAGCGGCGCGTGGCTGGCAATTCAGGGTAAGCTCGAAGCTACGCCACTGCTGTTGTCGCTGTCGGTGATGCTGTGGACCGCAGGCTTCGACGTCTTGTATGCCTGCCAGGACTATGATTTCGACCGTCAGTCCGGTTTGCATTCGATCCCGAGCAAGCTAGGCATCGGCCGGGCGCTTTGGGTGGCGCGCGGCATTCACCTGCTTATGTTCACGGTGCTCATTCTGTTTTTTCTTTCGGCGAAGCTTGGTGGGGTCGGGCTTGCGGGAGTGATTGCTACGGGCGCACTCCTGTTTTACCAGCATAGCATCGTGAAGGCGAACGACCTGTCCCGGATGAATGCCGCATTCTTTACCACAAACGCCCTTGTCAGTGTCATTCTGTTTATCACCATTGCAGGCGACGTACTCCTGTTTCACCAGCGCTGAGTATTCCGATGAGTGAACTCAAACAGCACGCGGAATTTCGGACGGCCGAGCCCAAGCGCGTGACACTGCCCAATCGCGTGACGTTGATGGATGCGTTGCGGCTCTTGCCCAGCAGCGACGGCAAGCGATTTGCCCCGGTGTTCAGAAATGGAAGCCTGCTGGTAGAAATCTACGCGCCGCAAAATCCCGATACTCAAACATCGCATAAGCAGGATGAAGTCTACATCGTGGTTTCCGGCAGAGGCTGGTTTGTAAACGATGAACAGCGACACGAATTTGGCCCGGGAGACTTTCTGTTTGTACCCGCCGGCGTAGAACATCGCTTCGAGGACTTTACCGATGACATAGTGGTATGGGTGGTCTTCTACGGGCCTGAGGGCGGCGAAACGCCTCGATGAGCCCTGCTTCGAATCGCAAGGCCCGCACGACTCTAGTTGTCTTCTGCGCGTGCCTTCTCCTCTACCTTCTAACCCCGACGGCGAACTTCTACTGGGACGGTATTACGTTTGCGCTGCAGATCGAAAAGGTCGCAAGCGGTTCGCGCGATTCTTCACTTCTGTTTCATCAGAATCATCTGCTGTACAACGCCGCAGGCTATCTTCTCTACCGGGCAGCACAGGCCCTCGCAGTTCCGGTCCGAGCGCTTGATCTGTTAAGAATCGCGAATGCGTTTGCCGGAGCCGCGGCAGTAGCGGTCTTATACCGATCGGCGCATCGTCTCACCGGTCATAACAAATCCTCGGTGCTGGCGGCTTCCCTATTGGCAACGTCCGCGGTGTGGTGGAAGCTGTCCACTGATGCGGATGCTTACATCCTCTCGATTCTTTTTGTTCTGTTGGCATTCGACAACCTGGTGAGCCAAGCGGCGAAGTGGTACCTCGCCGGACCTGCGCTCGGCATTGCAATGACAACTCACGAGCTGGCAGCACTGTTTTTACCGGCGGCCCTGTTGGCCGCCTGGTTCGCGCCGGTAGCCGTGGACAAGACACGATTCCTGACAGGGCTAATCTTGAGTTCCTGTGGATTGACTTTCGGAGCCTATTATCTTTGCGCGGCAGCCTTTCACAGACTCACAAGTCCCTTCGAGGTCATCCGCTGGGCTGGATCTAACCCAGCCGGGGTTTCTGCATCGATGAACCCGCTGCCCGGCTTTTCAGCAATCGGAAGAGGCCACCTCGACCTGGTAGTGGTACACAGCCTGAAGCTACTACTCAGTCACCACTCGCTTCTTGAAACAGGTCTGCTGATAGGGGCTTTGCTGGCAATGCTCGTTCTTTTGGTTTGCGTCCTCGCAGCGTTGATGGCAAAACGCTCCGAAGTCCCTCACGAAACGTCTCTCAACTTCGAAGGAAAACCAGCGCTCAAGCCCGGGCGCGTGGTCGCGATAGCCGTCGTCTGGATTCTGGTATACGCCGGCTTTCTTCTGTTCTGGGAGCCGTGGCAAACGTACTACAGAGTCTTTTACGTGCCCGCAATCGCCGTGCTTGTTGCGGTCGCGTTGAGCCGATTGAGAAGGTCGTTATTCGGTTCAGCAATCTTCAACCGGCGCCTGAGGTTCGGTCTCTGCCTTGTTAGTCTTGGACTACTGAATCTCGCGTTGTTCATTGCGCCAAACATGCGATCGGACTCGAATGCGCTTGTGGAAGCGGCTCGGCGAACAGGATGGGATGATCATACGGTGGTCTTTTTTGCAGATCGGAACGAGGCGGACACTGCCTTTGAATACTTCAACCCTTCGAGCGATTGGCACAGACTTTCGCGGTCCACGCTATCGGGTCTGGATAGCGACATCTCGGCAACCTATAATCAGGGCGGCAACGTTTGGTTGAACAGAAGTGCGGCTAAGCTGGTGGGCAATGACTGGCTGTCAGCCAGAACAACCAATCGGGTCATCGAGGTCGAAGCGCCGAACGCTCCAGCTTTGTATGTTGAGGTAAGACCGGTCGATGGCTCGCGCCAGTGACGCGGCAAATCTGCAGTCCAGGATTCGAGGTTAACGGATCAAATGTGCGGCATCTGCGGCATCGTAGGTCAAGCTAACGAACCGCTGTTGACGAGAATGCTTGACCGCATTTCTCACCGCGGTCCCGACGACCGGGGTGTGTATCTGACGAGTTCGCGATCTGGGGAGGCGATTGGACTCGGACACCTGCGGCTGTCGATCATCGATCTCTCGGCGGCGGGTCAGGAACCGATGAGCGATGACCAGCAGCGGGTCTGGCTGACTTACAACGGGGAGATCTACAACTTCAGAAGCATTCGGAGCGAGCTTGAAAACCTCGGCTACAGGTTTCGATCGGACACTGACGCTGAAGTGATCATCTATGCCTATCTCGAATGGGGTTACGAGTGTCTGAACCGGCTCAACGGAATGTTCGCGTTCGCCATTTGGGACTCACGCGATGATAGTCTGTTCGCGGCTCGCGACCGCCTTGGCATCAAGCCGTTCTATTACGTTCACCTTCCAGAGAGTCTCGCGTTTGCTTCCGAGATAAAGTCGCTTCTGGAGTTGCCGGGCTTGCAGCGCGAAGTCGATCTTGCGGCGCTCGATCAGTTCATGACTTTTCTCTGGACCCCTGATCCGACAACGATGTTCAAAGGAGTCTTCAAGCTACCTCCGGCAAGTTATCTGGTCTACCGCGAGGGGCAGGTACGGGTTTCGGAGTACTGGGACTTGAAGTTTGACGAGGAACACTCGATCAGTGAAGGTGAATGGACCAGCAGGATAAGGGATCAGATAGCTGAAAGCGTGCGGGCTCAGATGCTGGCCGATGTGCCGCTCGGCGCGTTTCTGTCGGGCGGGCTGGACTCCTCTACCGTAGTCGCGCTGATGAGCGATAGCGGAGCTCGAGAGATCACTACGTACACATTCGGTTTCAACAAGCGCGACCTCTCGTATGACATTCAGGAAGACGACGTCAAATACGCGAGGATCGTTGGCCAGCAGTTCAACACCGACTATCAGGAACACCTGCTCGAGCCGAGCGTAATCGAGTTTCTACCGAAGCTCGTCTATCACATGGACGAGCCGATAGCAGATCCGGCGATCATCACCAGTTATCTGATCTGCCGCGCGGCGAGGGAACGTCTCACTGTCCTGCTTTCCGGGATGGGCGGGGACGAAGTGTTCGCGGGTTATCCGCGCCATGCGGCGGTCAGGGTTGCGAACGCTTACAACCTGGTTCCCGAATTCATTTCGAAACCGCTGATCGGCGCGCTGCCCGGCGCCAGGCCGGGCAGGTTCAACGCCCTGTTTCGAAATGCCAAGAAGCTTGCGCGTTCGGCCGCGCTGCCTGAGCGCGAACGCTTTCTGGGGTTTGGCACCTACTTCTCCGCTCAAGAGAAGCTCGATTTTTATGGTGGTGAGCTGAGGTTGGCTTCCGAGGGCTTTGATCCGTACCGCGAGCACCGGCGGTTTTTCGACCGCGTGTCAGATCAAGATTTTGTCAACCAGATGCTGTACATCGACCTCAAGCTGTTTCTGCCGTGCCTCAACTTGACCTACACCGACAAAACCAGCATGGCGTCGGCAACGGAAGTCAGGGTTCCACTGTTGGATCACCAGTTGGTTGAGTTGGCCGCGCGAATACCGGCACGGCTCAAGCTGAAGCGATTGACGCGGAAGTACATCATGAAGCGTGCGGCAGAAGCGTGGCTGCCTCGCGAGATCGTCCATCGCAAGAAGGCTGGGTTCAGCGCGCCGATTCGCGCCTGGCTAGTTGGTGAGCTACGCGAGATGGTCGATGATATGTTGAGCGAGTCCAGCATCCGGAATCGCGGATACTTCAAGTATGCCGCAGTGCGCCGGTTGATCGACGACAATCGTGCCGGACGCGAAGACAATGCGCTGAAGATATTTCAGCTTCTAACCCTCGAACTCTGGCACCGCGTCTTCCTCGATCAACCCATCTAATCTGGTATGACCAGCGACTTAAAGGCTCAGGTTCACGATTTTTGGGAAGCGCATCCGTGTGGAACTCGGTTTGCCGGAGCTCAAATTGGATCGAGGGAATTCTTCGACCAGGTTGAGAGGCACCGCTACGAAACCGAATGGCACATTCCTAAAGTCATCGGCTTCGATCGATGGCGGGACCGCGACGTACTGGAAATCGGCTGCGGACTTGGCACGGACGCAATCAACTTCGCGCGCTCCGGTGCCCGGTACAGCGCTATCGACCTGACCGAAGCATCGATAGATCTGGTCAAGCGGCGCTTCGCTTACGAAGGTCTCGCAGCAAACCTTGAAGTCGCTGACGCGGAGAATCTACCGTTCGACGATGCGAGTTTTGATCTGGTCTATTCCCACGGAGTCCTGCACCACACGCCGGACACCCAACGAGCGATAGACGAGTTATATCGCGTGTTGAAGCCCGGGGGAACGTCGATGGTGATGCTGTACCATAAGAACTCTTACAACTATTTCGTGAACATCATGACGCTCAGGCGTATGGGAGTTCGGCTGCTCGGGTTTGATGGAGGGGTCGAGCTGGTGCACCTGCTGACCGGAGAGGATCGCGAGCGGCTTCGAGAGCTTCAACGGTTGTACAGGGAGAGCCCAACGAAGCTGCTTTCGAAGGAGGAGTTTCTGAGTCAAAACACCGATGGTGTAGGAAACCCACTGGCGAAGGTTTATACGCGACGAGAAGCGGCGAAAATGTTTTCGCACTTTGCAGAAGTAGCGACCGAAGTACACTTCATGAATCGGCGTTGGATTCCGCTCATTGGCGGTCTGATGTGGAGAAGTTTGGAGCAACGAATAGCCTCCAGAGTTGGATGGCATTTGTGGATCATTGCACGCAAATAACGATGAAGAAAATCCTAGTCACAGGCGGCGCGGGGTTTATCGGCAGTCATCTCGTTGAGTGGCTGCTTTCCACCGGCGAATACAAAGTCACGATCGTCGATAACTTCAACGAGTTCTACAATCCCGCGATCAAACGCCGGAACGTCGCACCTTTTCTCGAACAACGGAATTTCGAGCTCTTTGAAGGAGACATCGTCGATATCCGCGGGATGAATGAATTGTGCGCCAGCCTGAGGTTCGACTGCATCGTTCATCTGGCAGGCCGGGCAGGCGTCAGACCCTCCATAGATGAACCGATACTCTACGAGACAACGAACGTTCGCGGCACGTATGCGCTGCTGGAAGCGGCACAGAACAACGGCGTACCGCGCTTCATTTTCGGGTCGTCCAGTTCGGTGTACGGTTTGACTTCCCGCCTGCCGTTTTCAGAAGACGATCCGATAGGCGCTCCGATGTCGCCATACGCCGCTACTAAGATTGCCGGCGAAGCGGCATGTCACGTGTACAGCCACCTGTTTGGGATGTCTGTTTTATGCCTGCGCTTTTTCACCGTGTACGGTGCGCGGCAACGCCCCGATCTTGCGATTCACAAATTCGCGCGATTGATTGAGCAGAACAAGCCGATAACAATCTACGGTGATGGTGCGAGCGCGCGGGACTACACCTATATAGACGACATCATAGACGGCATAAAGTCCGCTCTGGACTACGACGCAAGCCCATTCGAGATCATTAATCTGGGAGGGTCTCATTGCATCGAGCTGAACCGCCTGGTTGAGGTCCTGGAGCAAGCGCTCGGCAAACGTGCAACGGTGATACACGAATCGACGCAGCCTGGAGATGTGCCGATCACGTTCGCGAATGTTGAAAAGGCTCACAGGCTGTTGGGCTACTCACCCTCCACACCCATCGAGACCGGCATTGAGAAGTTCGTCGAATGGCTGAGAAGCACGTAGTCTGCATTTACTAATTGGTTTTCACTATTTAGTATTCTTGAGCAATGAAGGAGTACAGGATTACAAGCCTCGGAGAGGCCGCCGGTGCTCGAACCGCGCCGGAGATTTCAGTCCTCCTGCCGGTGTACAACGAGGAGGAAAACATCGGGCCCCTTCATTCGCGTTTGATCGCAGCGCTTGATCAGATGGGCCGTAGCTTTGAAGTCATCTATATCGACGACGGCTCCGGCGACAGAAGTCTTAATGCTTTGCGGAGCGTAGCCGAGGCCGATCACCGCGTTAGAATCGTTGCGCTCAGACGCAACTACGGACAAACCGCGGCAATGAGTGCCGGGATCGACTATTCGCGGGGCGACATTCTCGTCCCGATGGACGCCGACCTGCAAAATGATCCGGCAGATATTGCGCGGCTGCTCGAAAAACTCGATGAGGGTTACGACGTTGTCTCCGGTTGGCGAGCCGATCGAAAAGATCGTTGGCTGACGAGGAAACTGCCCTCGGCGGTCGCGAACCGCCTGATCTCGCGGATCAGCGGGCTCGAACTCCACGACTACGGCTGCACGCTCAAGGCATACCGCCGCGAGGCGCTGCTTGATGTAAGGCTGTACGGCGAAATGCATCGGTTTATCCCGGTCTACGCGGCGTGGGCAGGAGCGCGGGTCACTGAGATCCCCGTAGCCCATCACGCTCGTCGGGCGGGTGAGTCCAAGTACGGTCTCTCTCGGACCGTTAAGGTGCTGTTCGACCTCATCACAATCAAGTTCATGTCGAGCTACCTGACTAAACCGTTATACCTGTTTGGCTCGGCCGGCCTCGTGTCGCTCGCCGTTTCTTTCCTGTCGGGAATCGCAGCGCTGTACTATCGCATTCACGATGGCGTACACCTTAACCGCATGCCCCTTGCCACTTTCGCGATGATAATGTTCGCCGTAGGGGTTCAGTTCATCTTCATGGGACTCCTGGCGGAGATGATCGTTCGGACCTATCACGAATCGCAGGGCAAACCTACTTATTTGATTCGAGAGTTGATCAATATAGAAAACTCCCAATCGGCGGACATCGAGGCTCCGCAATGAAGCCCGGCAGTCCCGCCAACGTTTCCCAATCGGTTCACACGACAGCCCAATCGACAACTCATCAGCATCTGAGATCGAATGTCGCCGGAGTCTACATCGACGACCTCACCGAGCAGGAAGCGATCACACGCATAAAAGATTTGGCATCTGGTGGTCGCGGACACTACATGGTCGTGGTCAACGCCGCTAAAGCCGTAGCCGCAGAGCAAGACCATAGGCTACGCGAGATTATTTCAAGAGCGGACATCGTGACCGCGGACGGGATGTCGGTGGTTTGGGCCTCACGGCTTCTTGGCCGACCTCTCAGAGAGCGGGTCACCGGAATCGACCTCTTCGAAAAACTAATGGCTTGCGCAGCGGAGTCTGGCCAGTCGGTCTTTCTGCTTGGCGCACGGCAGGACGTTGTAGTCGCCGCAGCCGAGGTGTTCAAGAGGCGGCACTCTTTATTGAAAATTGTTGGACTACACGACGGCTACTTCGAAGATGGCGCCAGCTTGTCGGTTGCTGATCAGATTCGAGCATCCGGGGCAGACCTTCTGTTCGTAGCGATGGGTTCACCTCGACAAGAACTGTGGATTGCCGAGCACATCGACCGCAGCGGAGTTAAGTTCGCGATGGGCGTCGGAGGCGCGTTCGACCACCTGGCCGGTTACGCGCAACGGGCTCCGCGCTGGATGCAGCAGTCCGGCCTCGAATGGCTCCATAGATTATCGCGAGAGCCTCGCAGGCTGTGGCGGCGGTACCTGCTGGGAAATTCGCGATTTCTGTACATAATCCTTCGCCAGGCGTTCATCGAAAAACGCCGGTAGCCCGCCCGCTCAACACCTACCTCGCCGGCTGTTCGCTTGTTGTATCGCTCTGAGGTTGCCGCTACAATTTTGGGGTTGTACAAACGCTGGTCACTCGACTCGGAGCCAGCACGTGAGCTGGAGGGGAGAGTGCCCGGCAAGCCTGGGTGACGAGGCTCGATTGTCGTCGAACGCGTTAGTAAGGTACGGATTCGATAGCCTAGGTTAAGAAGTTATAGCCGGGGAGATAAACAGGGAGACAAAGCCATGTCCCGAGAGCGAAGACCTCTTACCGAAGTTACGCGACCGCAACCAAACGCTGGAAGTAAATCGGCCGAGCTGTCGGCTCTCCTGGAAAACCATCGCGGCGAGCGTCATGCGATCGTGATGCAGGACTATCCCGATCCCGATGCAATCTCTTCAGCGTGGGCTCACAAGATGATCGCTGCCCGATTTGGAGTCGAGTGCGACATCATCTACGAGGGACGCATCTCACATCAGGAGAATCTTGCGCTGGTGCAGTTGACCGACCTGGATCTCGTCAGGTACGAAGGCGGGGATTTGAGTCACTACTCGGGCACGGTGTTCGTGGACAATCAGGGCACCACGTCTCGCCTGACTGAGCGTTTCGAAGCTCTGGGAATCAAGCCGCTTGTGATCGTCGACCATCATGAACAGCAGGACCTGATCAGCCCGGAGTTTTTGGACCTGCGTCACATAGGCGCAACCGCAACGATCTACACCGAGTACATTCGCGACGGCTTGCTGGAGTTGAGCAAGGGCGATCCGGAGCACGTCAAGCTTGCTACTGCGTTGACGCACGGCATACGAAGTGAAACTTCAGGGTTGGTGCGAGGCCATGCAGAAGAGCTGGAAGCGGCTACATTCCTGAGCCGGTTCGCGGACAGTTCCCTGCTCGAGGACATTCTGTCAGTCAAACGCTCCAAGCAAGTCATGGATGTTATTCGTGAGGCTCTCGAGAACAGAGAAATCCGGGAGAGCTATTCGATTTCCGGAGTTGGTCTTCTGAGAAGCGAAGACCGCGATGCGATACCGCAGGCGGCAGACTTCCTGATGACCGAGGAGAACATCCATACCGCGATTGTCTACGGGATCATCATCAAGGGCGATCGCGAGATGGTGATCGGATCCATGAGGACCGACAAGGTCACATTGAACCCGGATGAATTTCTGAAGGAGGCATTGGGCGCCACGGAGACGGGGCGCTACTACGGCGGCGGGCGTCGGGGAGCGGGCGGCTTCGAGATACCCATCGGGTTCCTTGCGGGGATAAAGGATGACGACGACCTGGTCCGGATGAAATGGCGGCTGTACCACCAGCTCATCAAGAAGAAGCTCCTTGAGAAGATCGGGGCCCACCCTCCAATTCGAACCGAGAGCCCGAGAGAGTCCGCTCCGGTGACCACTGGTCCGCTGCGCCCGGAAGAGGCGTGAGTCCAGTTTCGGGTTCCTGGTTTCTGGTTTCTGGTTCCTGACCGAGAGTCCGCTGTTCTGCTCCATAAGTGACCAATGAGCGGTGGCTTCACGCAAAGACTCGCAAAGGACGCAAGGTTCTTGAGTTCTTTGCGTCCTTTGTGAGTCTTTGCGTCCTTTGTGTGAAACCACTACTCATTGGTCACCTATCGCGCACAACAGCGGACTCTCGGTCAGGAACCAGAAACCAGAAACCCGAAACACCCATGCTGCAAAGTATTGCAATGGACAGCCGACGACGGTAGCATTTGCCGAGCCCCAGGAACTTAGACATGTCAAAGGGCATCAACCGCCGAGACTTCATCAAAGACCTGTCGCTGGTCGCTGCGTGGCTGGCACTAAACCCACGAGTCTCTCGCGCCAGTCGGCGAGGCGGTCTCAGATTGCTGGGCGAGCCGAAGAACATTGTCATCCTCGGCGGAGGACTTGCCGGTTTGTCCGCGGGCCTGGAGCTGAAGCGCGCGGGACACAATGTCACCATCCTCGAAGCCCGCAAGGCGCCTGGCGGAAGACTGAGGACGATTCGCGAGTTCGATGACGGGCTCTACGCTGAAGCTGGTCCCCTGAGTTTTCCGCAGTCACACGATTTCACTTTTGGCTACGCAACTGATTTCGGCCTGCCGCTACGCCCTGCGTTCACCTTTGGGCTTGATGCGATCGCAAGCATTCGCGGCGATGTCTTTCGCATAAGCTCGACCGGAGAGGCAAACATCCCCTTCTCGCTGCAACCCAGGGAACGCGAGGCGGGCGTCTACGGAATAATCGATTTGTACCTGTCGGACTACATGAGACAGGTAGGCAACCCCTTGAAGAGCGGTTGGCCCTCCGACAGTCTCGCAGCGACGGATCAGCTTTCGCTCCGCGCCCTTCTTGAGAGCCTCGACGCTTCCGACGGAGCAATCGACATCATCGCGGCTTCGCAGCTTGGAATTCTGGGCTTTGGTCTTGATTCTGTTTCGGCCATGGATGGAATCGTAACCGAAGCCTTCGCTTCGGATCCGAGGTTCTACGAAATCGTCGGAGGCAACGACCAGCTCGCCACCGCTTTCAAGAGGAAAGTGAAGAAGCAATACAAGAAACAATCGCTTGTTAAACGGATCGAGCAAACAGATTCCAGCGTGACAGTCACCTACCAGAATTCGGATGGGATTCAGACGATCAGTGCTGACCGAGTGATCTGCACTCTTCCGTTTCCCATCCTGAAAGACATCGAGACATCCCCGGCTTTCTCCGAAGAGAAGCAGCGCGCAATTCAGGATCTGAAGTCTACTCCAGTGACGAGGGCGTTTCTGCAGTTCAAAAGCCGGGTTTGGCAACAAAGCAATTTCAGCGGTTACGGTCTGACTGATCTTTCAATTCAAAACACGTATCAACCTACGCTGACGCAGCCGGGCGCTCGAGGCATTCTCGCAGCGTACGCCGGTGGTCAGCGAGCTTTGGATCTTGGTGCGATGAGCGAAGACGATCGCCAGAACCTGGCGCTTCGAAAGATGGCCGGGCTCTTTGGAACCGCGTTGAATCAAAAGTACGAGCAGGGCACCAGTCAGATCTGGCATGAGGATCCTTTTGCTCGCGGAGCATTCGCCTACTTTGCGCCGGGTCAGATGACCACGCTGCTACCCGCGGCGCAGAAGCCGGAGGGACGAATCCACTTCGCCGGCGAGCACACCTCTGCCTGGCACGGATGGATGAACGGCGCCCTTGAATCGGGTAACCGCGTTGCACAAGAAGTAAACGAAGCGGAAGCTCAGGAAAGCATAGTCGTCAGGGCGGGCTAAACAACACTCGATGGTGCCGGCCTACACCGAAAGACCCGCAAATCACGTCGCATCGCGGCAGGCCACTTGTTCGAATCCAAAGAACAGCTTCGCATCAAAAATATGAACCACCAGCCTATCATCATCTGCATTCTGTTCGGGGCATGTTTAGGAGTAGCGATCTCAACCACACCTTCCGCGGCAGCGCGCGGCAAATTGAGCCAGCCATCGGCGGTTAAATCGACATCGGCAACCGCGACTAAGTTGAATGCCGGACCGGCTGGGACGAGCGCGGCCATGGTGTGCCCGACGATCA
>DATFXM010000105.1:0-36263 GCA_035315885.1 Blastocatellia bacterium | reverse complement strand
CATTACTCCTACCGCCGCTGCCGGCTCCGCGTTCGAGTGATAGAAAATAACTTCGTCTCCGCTTTTCATTCCATTCATCATATAGTTCCGCGCCTGGTAGTTCCTGACTCCATCCCATAGAGTCTGTTTATCTCTTTTCAGGTCATCTATCGAGTATGCCGAGGGCTCGCTTTTCATTAGCCAGTACTTCTTAGAAGCCATATTCGTCTCCTTATTTTCGAAACTCTTTCGATCGTTGACTCCCCGTGTCAATGAGGCTTTGCCTCGTCCCGTCATTAGAGTTCTGAGTTCTGAGTTCTGAGTCCTGAGTTCTGAGTCCTGAGTACTGAGCGTTTGCGCGGTCGTCCCTTCAGCAACAACCCTCCTACTACTCAGAACTCAGAACTCAGGACTAATGGCGGGGATTCTTCACCCCCGACCTAAGCTTATTCCCAACCTCTCGAATGATGCGCGATGCCATTTCACTCTCATGTTGTTGCAAAAAAGTCCTGACTACCTCGGGATCTCGCTTCGAAAGCTCTCGCAGTGCCCACGACAAGGCCTTCACCACCATGTCGTCCCGGTCGCCAAGCAACTTCTCGCACACACTAAGCGTCCGTTCAGTATCACCACGCTCACCGCGCGCTTTGCAATTCAACGCAACGGTCGAGACCAGCGCCGCACGGCGCAACCATCTATCAGACGAGCGGACCCATTGATTGATCAAACGGTCCGGGATCTGCCCTTCTCGCCAAGCCGGGCCCGAAACGTACAGCGAGAACGTATCGACCGCTCCCCAATTGTCTATGCCCTTTCCGAGACGCTGGACGGTGGCCGAATTGAGCACCGACATCGCTCGGGGATTGTGGGTCAGCAACTCGTACGCGACTAGTCGATTTGGCCATCCGGCAAGCGAAAGCAGGCAGAGGGCCAGGCCAACGACATCGTCAGGCGCCCAATCGGCGACGCGTTTCGAGAACTCCCGGCGCACCTCGCGAATCGGCTCCGCTCGCAGCGGAACCTTAATCTTAGCCAGTCGAGCCACCACCTCGTTACACGTTGTGGTAACCGTGGCCGTGTCACGGCGGGTCTTCTCCTTACCTGACGCCCCACTCCCAAAGCCCATATCCCACCTTCTTATCCACGGCGTGCCCTGCCTGTTTGAGAGATAACGCGATTTGTCCGCGGTGGTGCGACTCGTGAGATATCAAGTAACCGAGGAAGGCCACAGGATGCGGCTTGAAACCCTTCACCCTGTCCTCTGCCAGTCCCTTCTTGAGCAACTCTTCGATTGCCTTCCCGGACGCCTTAAGCCCTTTTTGAAGTTGCTTCTTGTCTCCCGCTTGCTCCTTCTCGATTTTTTCAAGCCCTTCCATCAAGCCGGGAGCCGACGACCCGATCCACATCAATCTAACGTTATGGACGTGCGCAAACTGCTCGCCCACCGTTCTGCCCTTCGACGCGGACTGATCCTTTAGTTCCGCGGGTTCAACCGAGTCCAGCAAGTAAAGGTTTATCCGGTTGCTGATGTTCCAGGTTTCTAAGAGCTGCTTTGCTATATTGTCGTTCATATCGTTCCCTTCCTGGCTTGATGCTCGGTATTGACAGTGTCCGCGGCACGAGAGCCTAGCACGCGTTCGCGTCTTCAACAATCGGCGCGACATCGCCGTCCGAGGCACCGTCCTTGCCGCAGTTGTCGTGAAACTACCTCGATTCAACGGTCGTTGATCCCTTTGAGTTATGCAGCTAACCTGACATCGGCCGCTGAAATCTGTGCGATCAGGCACATCAATTTTGGAGGTGAGTTTTGAGTTATTGCACGATAGCCCCCGGCCATCCTTTTCACGGACCATACCACGAGCGCGAATACGGGTTCCCGATTCGGTCAGACAACGCTCTGTTTGAGAGGCTGGCGCTGGAAATAAATCAGGCGGGGTTGAACTGGCTTACGATTCTGAAAAAGCGTGAAGGCTTTCGCCGGGCCTTTGAGAATTTCGACGTGCGAACCGTAGCGGCTTACGGCCAACGCCAGCGCGACCGGCTGCTTCACGACGAGGGTATCATCCGAAACGAACTCAAAATAAACGCAGTGATTGAAAACGCACGGCGTATTCTAGACATCTGTGAGACGCATCGCTCTTTTGCACGATGGCTGGATGCTCATCACCCTCTCAGCAAGGAGCAATGGGTAAAACTGTTCAAGAAGACGTTCCTATTCACTGGGGGCGAAATAACTGGAGAGTTTCTGATCAGCACTGGTTACCTGCCTGGCGCTCACGATCAGACCTGCCCCGTTTTCGCTCGAGTCGCGGCAAAGCGGCCGCCATGGATGAGAGTCTGATTGAATCAGAATTCCCGAAGCGCTTTGATGATCGGCAGGCGCGCCGCCATTCTTGACGGAAGCAGACCCCCAAGCAGACCCAGAAAAGCTGAGAAGATTATCGCCGATACCAACAGATCGGCGGTTATTCGGAAGCTGAAGGTCAGCTCGCTGAAAGTGCGGAAGTTCATCGTTCCGGTGCTTATGCCGTTCACCGGCAACGCAAGCAGGCATCCCACTGCTCCACCGATAAGCGCGATGATGATCGACTCAATCACAAATGACAGCAGAATGCTCCCGCGGGAAAAGCCCAAGGCGCGTAGCGTTCCGATCTCGCGGGTTCGATGCGCGACTGCGGCGTACATCGTATTCATTCCGCCGAAGCAAGCTCCGACCCCCATCACGATTGCTACAAAGATTCCGAGGACTTTCATGGGACCGGCGGCTGCCGTCTGTTCTTCGTAGTACTTCGTCTCGGGTTTTGTCTCCAGCTTTAGTCGTTGTTCCCCTTCGATCCGGTTGGCCAGTTGATCTCGAGTGCTAACGCTTTCGGCTTTGGCCAGGACCGACGAAAACTGCGACCGGTCGAACGCGTCCGCAACCACATTCGAATCGGCCCAGATCTCAGAATCGAATGCGGTACCCCCCGCGTCAAACAGTCCAACCACCGTCCAGTCGACTCTGCCAAGGTGAATCGTCTCGCCGATTCCCGCGCCGGAAAACCGCTCGGCGACTTTTCTGCTGACGATAGCCTCGCCTACACCCGGCTTGAACATCCTGCCTTCGACCAACTTGAGCTGCGGCCGCAATTGAAAGCCTGCGTCGGAAACCCCACGAATCGTAACGTTGGTCGGTTCAGCGGTACCGCGGCGCGGAAGGTTTACGAGGACACAAAGCTCCGCCGAAGCCAGCGGCTTTCCCTGATTGTCGTGAGCCACACCGGGAAGGGTCTGAATCAGTTGAAACGCATCACGAGTCACCTGGCTATTTACTTCCGTTTGAGATCCGGTTCTTATGATCAGCAGGTTCTCCGGAGAGCCGGTCGATACGAGAAGTCTGTTCAGGCCGTTTGCCAGAGACATCAACGCCACGAACACCGCCACCACCAACGCGACCGTCCCCACGGTCATCAGGGTGCTGACCTTTCGAACAACAAGATTGCGCAGGTTGTATTTCAGTGGTATTGCCATCGATCACTCTCCAGAGCTCATGCAACGCGGCGCAGGCCGTCCACGATTCTCACCTTAGCAGCGCCCCACGCGGGGATTCCGCCGCTAAACAGCCCGATCAGAGCGGACACAAAAAGACTCAACACAATCGTGGCAGGCAGAATTTTGAAGTTCTGCAGGAACGGAAGTCCGGAGGTTTCCAGACGAGCGAACGAAAAAAGAAACTTTGCGCCAATGGTCCCGAGCAATCCGCCCAGCAGTGCGATTAAGATCGCCTCAGAGAGCATAATCGAAAGGACGACACCCGGTCTGAATCCCAGGGCCTTCATGACCGCCACTTCGGTGAAGCGCTCGCGCGCGGTCATCGCCATCGAGTTAGCAGCTATCAAACTTATCGTGAAGACCACCACGAGTCCCACTATCGTAATAAGACCCCTTACGTTTCCGAGCATCGAGACAAATGCCGCGGAGAAGGCGGCTTCAGTCTCGGTCTTGGTGGGCGCCGATGAATTGGCGAACATCTGATCGATCGTGTCCATGATCCTGGCCGCGTTGGCAGGAGAGTCGATCTTTATGCGGTAGGTCCCGACTTGTCCCGGGCGCCCTAGCGCTTCCTCGACGTAGGCCCGATGAAAGTAAAGCACCTCCTCCTGCTGTGGGTCGGACGTAAAGATACCGCGAAGCGTGAGCCGCGGATTCACCGGAAGGAATGTGCCCTTAAGCTCGATCACATCGCCGATTTTCCAGCCAAACTTATTCGCGAGTTTCCTTCCACAAATAGCTGCGGTGCGTTCCTGTTGAAACGCCGCTCGCTCATCGTCAGCAAGCTTCCAATCGGGCCAGACCTCGAAGACTTCCTTGGGGTCCACGAAAAACTGCGCGATGAAGTATTGGGGTTTGTCCTCTTTGTACACCCCGCCAAACCAGTTCGAGGGACAAGTTGCTACGACACCGGGCACCTGTTTGATCTTAGCCTCGTATGATTCGGGCATCGCGTCCGCCAGGGAAGTGCTCCGGCGAATCACCAGCCGCGACTCCGCCCCAGTCGGCTGACCGATACCGTCAAGCGTCGTGACCACCGATCGCATGGTTACAAGCAGAAACACTGCGATCGCCACGCTCAGCATCGTCAGGATCGTGCGCCGCTTGTTGCGCCCGGCATTCTTAATTATGAGCCGCAGGTACTTCATAAACCCCTCCGGATTTGCTCAACACGCCTTTTTCGAGGTGCAGCGTCGCGTGCGCGTAACTCGCCGCGCGCGGATCGTGGGTGACCATGATGATCGTCTTGTTGAACTCTTCGTTCAGCCGTTTTATAAGCTCCAGGATTTCCTCGGCAGCCTTTGCGTCCAGATCGCCCGTAGGCTCGTCCGCAACCAGCAGAGTCGGATCCGTCACGACCGCGCGAGCAATCGCGACCCGCTGCTCCTGTCCGCCCGAAAGCTGTCTGGGATAGTGACCTACACGATCCGCAAGTCCCACAACGGAAAGCGCGGTCATTACGTGCTCTCGGCGTTTGCTCTTCGACAGGCCGGTGAGCAGAAGAGGCAGCTCGACGTTCTCAAACGCAGTGAGCACCGGAATCAGATTGTACAGTTGAAAAATGAAGCCAACGTGACGCGCACGCCACTTAGCGAGCTGTTTTTCATTGAAGGCGGCAATGTTCTTGCCGTCGATAGTAACGCGACCCGATGAGGGCTTGTCGATCCCCGCGATCATGTTCAGAAGCGTTGTCTTCCCGGAACCGGACGGACCCATCAGCGCGAGGAACTCGCCGCGCGCGACCTCGATATTTATGTCATCGAGCACCGGGATATCGATCTCGTCCCGCTTGTAATGCTTCCGAAGTCCTTCAATACTGATCAGCGTCTCTCCCATTCAATACACCTCCAAGGTTTTCCCCCCAACAGCGGCGATCCCGAAGCGAAGTCATTGCTGGGCGAGCTTCACCCGCGACCCGTTTGCTAAAGTATCCGCGCCTTTCGTCACAACCTGCTCGCCGCCGGCTAATCCCTGCTTCACCTCCATGCGGTCGCCCAAATCGCCGCCAAGCGTCACCGGCTGCTGCTGAACCTGTTCACCGCTCAGCACGAACACTACCTTCTTGCCATCGCGATCCAGCACCGCAGTCTTCGGTACGGTTACCCGCGATTCGGTGCGCCCTTCGGCTTCTTTTTCAGGACGTTGCATGAATACTATCTTGGCATTCATGTCGGGCAGCACCCGAGGGTCGACTTTCTTGAATCGGACCTTCACCTTAACCGTGGCCTTTTGCCGGTCGGCAGTCGGTACGATCTGGTAAGTCTCGCCTTCCAGCTTTTCATTTGGCAGCGCATCGAGAGAAACATCCGCCGGCAAACCCATTTTGATCTTCTCGATGCTCGATTCGTTTATGTCCGCTTCAACCTCGAGTGTATTTGGATCTACGATGGTGATCACAGATCCACGCGCCGAAGCCCCGCCAAAAATCGCCGGCACTACGTTTTCGCCGACTTCGGCGTCCTTCGAGATCACCAGTCCCTCGAACGGCGCGTGAATATTGGTGTATTCGATCTGCGTCTCGACTAGCGAAATACGAGATTCGGCGGACTTGATCTGAGCGGCCGCCGACTGGATCTTAGCTTGCATCGACCTGATCGAAGCTTCACTGGATCGGACCTGGGCTTCGTCCACGCGAGCCTGGGCAAGAGCGGTGTCGTATCCCGACCGCGTCGTTACCCCGCTGTCAACAAGTTTTGTTTGACGCTCGAGATCGACTTTGCTTCTTTCGGCGTTTGCCTGCGCCTGAGCAAGTGATGCGCGCGACTGCTCCAGCTCAGCTTCGAGCTGCGCTTTTGCCGCCTGCCAGTTCGCAAGCGAACTCCGGGCATCTGCCAGTTGCGCATCCAGATCGCGATGCTCCAGTTTGCCGATTACCTCATTCGTACGCACACGGCTGCCCACGTCAACCCCAAGCCACTCGAGCCGTCCAGACGTTTTTGGACTCACCGCCGCTTTTCGGTGTGCGACCACGTAACCGGTAGCGGTCAGGATCTCAAATCCGCTGCTTCCCGATTCGATCGTCGCTCGGGTTACTTCGACCTGAGGAAGGGTGGCGGCGGTCCAGACGCGCCAGGCGATCAGGGTCGCGCCAACGAGGACAATCAGCACCGTACCAAGAATTACTGCCTTCAGCGCCGGACGCACGCCACCTTCGTGATCGTCGTCGCGGTGTATCCTCAGTGCCGAGAGGTCCGCTTTTGGTTTCTCCGCCTGCTCCATATTGATTTCGGATTTCCGTTCTACGCGTTCAATTCTGTACGAGTTACGGCCCGATGTTGTTTTCTAAAAGTAACGTGCCGGACCGAAAGCGTAGACGGCGCGATCATCAGAGCTAAAACACAACATGTACTGGTGAGATCTTGATTTCGGTCGCCTCTACGCTCGTTGCAATATAAGCCAGTATTTGCCGCCGATCAAACGACGGTCGGTGTCTTGATTTGATAGCAAAGTTCGGTTTAGGGTTTCGGGTTCGTTTGATAGAGGCTTGTGTTACGCGCGAGACCCGATTAGACGAACCCTAAACCCTAAACCCTAAACCGAACTTTAAACCCATGAAACACGCCGGACCAGAAGCGCTGGATCAACTCGAAGAAGTGCTCGAGAGGGTGCGAAAGCACGAAAGCCTCAGAGAACGTAAGCGAGGCGCGTTCTATCTCAAGTCCCAGGGATTTCTGCACTTTCATGAGGACCCTGCAGGGCTGTTCGCGGATTTGAAAATAGGGACGCGCTATGAACGCTTTCGAGTCACCACTAAGGCGGAACGCCTAAAGCTTGTTGCCAAAATACACGCACTGCTCAAGAGGCAGACATAGAGCTGTTCAACGCCGCCCTTTCTTGAGTGAGCGGCCGGCTGCGCCCGCGTTCGACTCTTCAAAGTAGCGGCACCAGTCTCTTACCACGCACTCCGAGCATCGCGGCTGGTTGCTTTTGCAGATTTGCTGCCCGTGCAGCCTGAGTAACTGGTGGGCGGAGATCAGCCAATCATAATCGTCTTTCAACTCGGCTTCGACTGCCTTTAGCACGGAGCTGTAGTTCGCCGAGTAACTCTTTTGCTCCTGGCCGTAGCCAATCCTTTGCAAGACGCGAAGCCCATTCGATTCCAGCGCAAACACCCTGTGCAGCCTGCAGAAGAGCAGTATCTTGTCTGCACCTGGATCGCCGATGCCCGGAAACTTCTTCAAAGCGACGCGCGCCCGTTTGAGAGGCCCGGCCGCGACTGCGGCTAGATCACCATCGAATTCCTGCAAAGTTGTCTGGGCAATCTGACGAAGCCGTTCGACTCTCTTTTCAGGATGCATTCCACCTATTCTGGTCACGTCCAGCAACTGCTCGTGGGACGCTGCAAGAATATCCACTGGCCGGAGTCCCACCGACTCGCGAAGTTTATTGAAAGCTCGGATTCGGAGTTCGTCGGTGACCAGGTACGCGACGTTCTCGAGGACGATCAGCTCGAATGGATCCGAGCTGATCGGCGGCTCGGGCGTCCCGTAATGCTTCCTGAGAGCGGTTATAGTCTTTTCAAGCAGACTTGGCATTTCCCGGACGCGAATTTAACTCAAAGACGACAAGAGTCAAAGACCGCCCGGCGGTCAAGCCAGGGGTACAGGACTCTCGGCGCCCGTGTCGGATCCAGTGGCTCCCGTTACGCACGGGCAAATAATTGAAACCGTTTCTCGAGTTCGTCGTTGTTAAGCGCAGAAATCCCACCCAGCGTGAACGGAGGACGAGATGTTTCATGACCTGCGGTACGGCTTGCGAATGTTGTTCAAGAACAAGGGATTCACTCTCATAGCGGTGTTTTCGTTGGCGCTGGGGATCGGAGCCAACACCGCACTGTTCAGCGTGGTCGATTCGGTGCTCCTCAAGATGTTGCCAGTCAAAGAGCCGGAGCGCCTCGTCCTCTTTCAATGGGAAGCCGGCCGGAACTTCAGAACCGGAGGTATGCGCGGCATCTTCGCCGCTCAACCTCCGGGCAGGCGCGGCTCTTCGATGTTTCGCTTCGATACCTTCGAGAAACTCCGGGCCGAGAGGATGGCTGACCCGCAAAGTCCGCTGACCACCCTCTTTGCATTTGCTCCCCTCTTCGAGCAAACAGTAGTCGCCAACGATCAGGCTGAAATGGTCGAAGTTCAAGCGGTGACCGGCGGCTACTACGATGGACTGGGAGTGCGGCCGTTGCTTGGGCGAACCCTCGACGAAACTGATGACCAGATCAGCGCATCGCCGGTAGCAGTAATCAGCCATCGGTTCTGGGAAGAGCGCTTCGGGGGCAGCACTGATGTCGTCGGTCAGCAAATCAAAATCAGCGCCACGAAATTCACCGTCGTAGGCGTTACGCCGCGCGAGTTCACCGGATCGCTGCAGGTAGATCAGACCCCGGCGATAACCGTACCCGTGGCTTTTGAACCGATAGTGCTCGGCGAACAAACCGCAAGAGCCACTGCGAAACGTCCAGAGTTGTGGTGGCTGCATTTGATGGGAAGACTAAAGCCGGGCGCAACGCTTGCGCAGGTTGGAGACAGCCTGAAGCCGACCTTCCAGGCGTTTGCCCTCGAGGTGATGCCCCCTCCAAAGAGCGAGACCGATGTCGCGACACTCGACCCGAAGGATTATCCGCAGCTCATCGTGAGGTCGGGCAGCCAGGGCATGATGGAGAGCAGGGAAAGGTTCTCAGCCAATATCTACGGCCTCTTTTTGATTGTCATCGTTGTTCTGCTTATCGCCTGCGCCAACGTAGCGAATCTGCTGCTGGCCCGGGCGGCACTGCGAGCGCATGAGATTTCCCTGCGACTCGCTGTCGGAGCGAGTCGATGGCGGCTGATTCGCCAGTTGCTGACTGAGAGTGTGTTGCTTTCGGCTCTCGGCGGAATTGTTGGAGTTCTGTTTGCATTTTGGGGAATGAAAGGTCTCGTAGCGCTCGCCGATCGCCATACCGACTTCATGCCGACTCAGGTTGATTTGAGCCTGAACCTTCGTGTGCTCGCCTTCACGGTCCTCATCTCCATGCTGACTGGCATTCTGTTTGGCCTGGTACCTGCGTGGCGAACCTCAAAGTCCGATCTGAACACCGCGCTCAAGCAGGGCCGGCAGACAGTCAGCCGGGTGTCGCTACTCAGCAAGGGGCTGGTCATTGTCCAGGTGGTGTTGTCGTTGTTGTTGCTGGTCGGCGCGGGGCTGTTCATCCGCACGCTCCAGAATCTTCAACGCGTCAACGTCGGATTCAACCAGGAGAACCTCCTCCTGTTCGCTATCGACTTGCATCAGGGAGGGTATAAGAACGAACGGGTGACGCAGTTTTATAACGATTTGTTTGCAAGGCTGGACAACTTGCCCGGCGTGCGAGCCGCGACCTTCGCCCGAATTCCGTTGATCTCCCACTACATGTGGAATACCGATTTCCTGATGCCCGGGGAGACTGAGAAGAACGCCGGCGAGCACCTGACCAATCGCCAGATGGTGCGAGAGAACTATTTTTCAACAATGGAGATTCCGTTGTTGGCCGGGCGTGGGTTCAACGAGCACGACGACAAGCATTCTCCGGTCGTGGCCATCGTAAACCAGAACTTCTCTCAGAAATTCTTCCCCGAGCAAGGCGCGCTCGGCCAGCGCATCAGGGATGCCGACTCGAAGCATCAATACGAGATCATTGGCATCGTGGCCGACTCCAAGTACAAGAGCCAGCGAGACGACATCGAGCCGTTGTTGTACACGAGCTGGAGACAGGACCAGTCTGAGCGAGGAGGCATGAATTTTGCTGTTCGGGTGAATGGCGATACGACTGCGCTGGCGAATTTGGTGCGCGAGCAAGTGCGCGAGCTGGACAGCAACTTGCCGGTCACGGACATGTCAACGCAGGTGGCGCGCTCGAGTGAAGCGCTGGCGCAGGAGCGCCTCTATGTGCGGCTTCTGACTTTCTTCGGTGTGCTAGCGCTGGTGCTTGCTGCGGTAGGTCTGTACGGCGTGCTGGCCTATTCAGTTGCCCAACGCACCAGGGAAATCGGACTTCGGATGGCGTTGGGCGCGCGAAACATCAACGTCTTGCGCATGGTGATATGGCAGGGGATGAAACTAGTCCTGGCTGGAGTACTCCTCGGTGCGCTAACCGGGTACGGACTGCTCCGTTTGATTTCGAGCGAGTATGTGCATCTGGATGAGTGGAAGCGTCACATGGGCGAGCCGCTTTACGGGGTTCGTGCAACCGACCCAGCTACTTTTCTGGTCATCGCAGGGTTGTTGTCGTTGATTGCGCTCACTGCATGCTGGGTGCCTGCGAGGCGGGCTACCAAAGTGGATCCGCTCGAATCCTTGAGACAGGAGTAGAGTGGCGGGGCGAAGCGCCTGAGCTTTAAAGACCCTTCAAAGTCGTGTTTAAGGCGAGACCGGTGCCGCGGTGTTTTCACGCTTTTGTTGTTGAGACTCAGGCCAAGCTGAACAACTGCTTTTCAGTGATCTCTTTGACTCCGAGTTTGCGCGCCTTTGCGAGCTTTGATCCGGGGTCTTCGCCGACTACGAGGTAGGTCAGCTTCTTGGTTACTGCCGGCAGGACTACGCCGCCGTGTTCCTCGATCCACTTCTCGGCGGCGCTTCGAGTCATCGACTCCAGCTTTCCGGTGATGATGAACGTGATGCCTTCGAGCGGCCCGCTCTTCGGCTTGCGTTGCTTGTGCTTCATCTGCAGGCCGGCGTCTCGGAGCCGCTCGAGGAGCTTTCGGTTGCGCGAGTCTCGGAGCCATTCGAATACACTCGCCGCTATTTGCGGACCGATTCCGGAGACCGAGCCAATGTCTTCCTCAGTTGCCTCAAGCAGTTTGTCTACATCGGGGAAGTGATCCACCAGCAACGCCGCTATGCCTTCGCCGACATGTCTGATCCCTAGTGCCAGCAACACGCTTTCAAAAGGTCTCTTCTTGCTGTCTTCAATGGCCGCGCGAAGGTTGGCTACTGACTTCTCCTTGAACCCGGGGAGCCTCGCGATATCTTCATCGCTCAACGCGTATAAGTCGGCGCTGTTCTTCACCAGTCCCAGCTCTACAAGTTTTTGTATCGTTGAGTAGCCGAGCCCCCGAATATCCATCGCGCCGCGGCTGACAAAGTGGGCCAGGCCTTCGAGAATCTGCGCCGGGCAGTCTCGATTGGTGCAGTAGGCCATCACTTCGCTTTCCTTGTGCTCTACTGGCTGACCGCACGACGGGCACTTCTTGGGATATTGAAATTTCTTTTCTGTGCCGTTTCTTTGTTCGAGCACCGGACCGACGACCTGGGGGATTACATCACCGGCGCGTTTTACGACTACCATGTCACCGATTCTGATGTCCTTACGCCAGATGTCCTCCTGATTGTGAAGCGTGGCAAGTTTGATGGTGACGCCTCCAAGACGCACGGGATCCAGGATTGCGTACGGGTTCATCGAGCCGGTGCGGCCCACGTTTACCCCGATCGCTGTAAGACGCGTGGTTGCGACCTGACCGGGAAACTTGTAAGCCGTAGCCCAGCGCGGGTCCCGGCTGATTGTCCCAAGCTGGCGCTGATATTCGAGGTCGTCTACCTTGACCACCACTCCATCGATTTCGTAACTCAGCGAGTCCCTCTTCTTTTCCCACTCTTCGCAAAACTTCAGAACGCCTTCGATCGATTCGTGCCATCGATAATTTGTGTTCACCGCAAAGCCCCACGCCTCGAGCGTCTCGAGGGTTTCCTTCTGTGTGTGCAGCTCCTGGTTTTCGATGTGGCCGATGGCATAGGAAAAGAACGAGAGCGGACGGCTGGCGGTGATGCGCGGGTCGAGTTGTCGAATGGCTCCGGCGGCGGCGTTGCGTGGATTGGCAAAAAGTGCAAGGCCCTGATCGGCGCGTTCTTCGTTCATTGCGTTGAATGCCGGGACGGGCAAGTAGACTTCGCCGCGCACTTCAAGATCGGGGATGTGATCGGCTCCTTTTAGTTTCAGCGGGATTTGTTTGATGGTTTTGAGATTGGCGGAGACGTCTTCGCCGATAATGCCGTTGCCTCGCGTTGCCCCGCGAACAAAGCGTCCGTGCTGATAGGTGAGGGCCATAGCGACTCCATCGATCTTGAGTTCGGTGACGTAGGCGACGCGATCGACGTCCAGTTTTTCCCTGACTCGGCGGTCAAAAGCGCGCAGCTCCTCTTCGCTGAACGCGTTTGCGAGGCTGAGCATGGGGGCGTGGTGTTGGATTTTATTGAAGCGTTCGAGCGGTTCTCCGCCGACTCGCTGAGTGGGGGAGTCGGGAGAAGCCAGTTCGGGATGAAGAGTCTCGAGCTCGATGAGCTCGCGCATCATGCGATCGTACTCGGCGTCGGAGATCTCAGGATTGTCCTTAACGTAATAAAGGTAGTTGTGATACTCGATTTTCTGCCGGAGCTCGGCAATTCGTGCGGCAGTGCGATCTATATCGACTTGTGCGGTCATCGTGGTCTGGCCCTCAGAGTTTCCTTAACATTTAGCGTGGATCGGAGTCAACGAGGGGAGTTCTAAATCCTGAGTTCTGAGTCCTGAGTGGGGCACTCATGGCTCAAACTCAGAACTCAGAACTCGGTACTCAAAACTTCCTATTGACCTCCCCCAGGATTTTCGATATATTTTCGTTGGATTTTCGAATCCACGGAGAACCCCAATGTTTGCCTGCATTCATGCGGCGGGCGGTGAGCAGTGTTTTGACGGTGAGCGGTGTCTCGACGGTGGCCTCGGCTTGGACGTGGGCCTTCAGGGGCCGGCGAAGTCGGGGCCGGCGAAGTTGGAGCCGGAGTCGCCGCTTGTGCCGTTGATACTGATCGCTCGCGGGTTTGCGCCTCTTGTTGAGGAAACATCGCCGGACACGGTTTTGGTGGATCTGGCGGGTTGCGAGCGATTGTTTGGGCAGCCGCCTTCGATCGCCCGTGAGATGATCCACCAGGCGTCCGAATACGGGCTTAATGTAAACGTAGCGATAGCCTCGAATCCCGATGCTGCGGTTTGTGCCGCCTGCGGAGTGTCCGGGCTGACCGTGATAGCTGAAGGTCGAGAGGCGGCCGCGCTCGGCGGATTGCCGATCTCGCTTCTTCGCACGATTGGTCTCTTGCCGGTGAAGTCCGCAGGCGGAAACCCTCTGACAGGGTTGCCGGGTGCCCAACAAGCGAAACGCAGATCGGGAGCAGATGCAAGGCGCGATTCAAAAAGAAGTGCAAACGATGGTGTGAAGAATGGCGAGAAGAATGGTGAAAAGAATGCTGAGAGGAATGCTGAGAGGAATGCTGAGAGGAATACAAAAGACGAAATCCTCGGCCGCGAAATTGATGACATTTTAGAAACTCTCGAGTTGTGGGGGATTGGCACTTTTCGCCAGTTCGCGAGACTTCCCGAAGCAGGCCTGTCGGAAAGGCTCGGGCCAACGGCGGTCTGGCTTCGTAAGTTGGCGCGAGGCGAGTGTCATCGCACGCTTCAGCTCGAATCCATAAAACCTCTCTTTCAAAGATCAATCGAGCTTGACGATCCAATTGAGTTGATCGAGCCGCTGTCGTTCATCCTTTCCGGTTTGCTGGAGGCGCTTTGTTCGGATTTGAAGACCCGCGCTCTTGCGGCAAACGAAATCAGTGTCAGATTGAAGCTCGAAGACCGCTCGGTGCACGAACGTGCGATCGAGTTGCCGTTTCCGATTCGCAGCCAGCGAGTCTTTTTGCGGCTGCTGGTTATGGATCTGGAGTCGCATCCGCCGTCTTCGCCGATTATTTCGGTGACTGTGGCCGCCGAGCCCGCTCGACCTCGATCTCTACAGAACGGCTTGTTTCAGCCGCTTGCGCCCGAACCCGAAAAACTCGAATTGACTATTGTCAGATTGATGAAGCTCGTAGGCGCCGGCAACGTTGGCTCTCCTGAAATAGAAGACACTCACAGGCCGGATGCTTTTCGAGTGCGTCGCTTCAGTTTGAAAACTGACGCGAGACGAAGGAGGCGGCTGCGATCTCCGGCGGCAGCAGCCCGGCTGTCTTTGGATGCGGCCGCTGCGCTTCGCGCACCTGTTGAACAAGGGCAGGGTCGAAAGACCCTGTTCGAGAGCCTCCAGTGTTCCTTTGGATTTCGTGTTTTTAGGCCTCCCTTGCGAGCAGAAGTTGAATCCCAATCGGGCCGGCCTGCCCGGATAAAAGCTCAGTCGGAGCTGCAGAACCGGATCATAAGCGGACGTGTAGCCCGGCTGACCGGTCCGTGGCGCAGTTCGGGTGACTGGTGGCGACTCGACGGTTGGTCGCGTGACGAGTGGGATGTTGCGGTTGGTTCTGACGTGTCTGGTGGTCAGGTGCTGTGCCGGATCTATAACGACCTGACCAGCGGTGAATGGTTTGTTGAAGGCATGTATGACTGAACATGTATGAGTTCTGAGTACTCAGAACTCAGAACTCAGAACTCACTTGGGGAGTAGCTATGTCATCGACGCATCTGAGTCTTCACTATCATCTTGTATTCGGCACAAAAGACTGCCAGCCGCTGATCGACGGCGAATGGCGTGCTCGGCTTCATATGTATTTAGGTGGGCTCATTCAAAAAGCCGGAGGATTTCCTGAGGCGGTTGGTGGCACTAGCGACCATGTTCATTTGTTGATTGGCTTGCGAGCGACGCATTGTCTGGCAAAGGTACTGCAGGATTTGAAACAAACTTCTTCAGAGTGGGTGCACGCCAGAATTGGTGTCTACAAATTTTTCTGGGAAGAGGGCTACGGTGCATTCACCGTCAGCGCATCGGGTATTTCAACAGTAAAGGAATTCATTTTACGGCAAGAGGAACGGCATCAGAGGCGCAGTTTTCAAGATGAGTACGCCGCGCTGCTAGCCCGAAGCGGAATTCGAATTTGAAATTTGAAATTTGAGATTCTCAGCTTATGACAAATCCCGAATACATCGAACTGCATGCGCGGTCGGCATTCAGCTTTCTCGAGGGCGCGTCTATTCCAGAAGAGCTCATATACACCGCCCATCATTTCAATATGCCGGCCATGGCTTTGCTCGACCGAAACGGCTTTTACGGTTCGCCGCGGTTTCATCTCGCCGCAAAAAAGAACGATGTGCGCGCACTCATAGGAGCAGAGATCACCGCAATTCTCGAACCGGATTTAAAACCCGGTCGTCTGGCTGCCCCGTTTTGCGTCAACATTCCATTGCTGGTTCAAAATCGAAAAGGCTACCAGAATCTCAGCAGGCTGATAACGTTAATCAAGCTTCGGGCCCCCAAGATCTCACAACCCGGAGAGGTTGCCGCCACCCTCGACGAGCTAAGAGAGCACGCTGAAGGCTTGATCTGTCTGACCGGCGATGAAGATGGACCGTTGGCCAAAGCCCTGACATCACCTGCGGCTCTGGCAGACAGTGCCGTTTTTCAATCTGAAGACGCGCAGACGCTGGAACGAGGAGAGAAAGGGTGGGGCGAAGAAGCGAAGGTACGAGGTTCGCGCAAACGGATCGAAGCGACTGCCGGGTTCGATAAAGCTGACGAGTGCGCCAGACGTCTGATTGAGGTTTTCGGACGTGACAACGTCTACGCCGAGCTGCAGCGGCATTTCAATCGGGACGAAGAGGCGCGAAATCACGCGGTCATTCAAATCGCGGAGAGGCGTGGGCTTTCACTCGTGGCAACTGGCGGAGTCTGTTACGCGACACCTGACGAACGTGAGTTGCTCGATGTCCTCACCTGTATTCGAAATCATGTCAGGCTGGAGACCGCCGGCCGGCTGCTTGCAAAGAACTCCGAGCGATATCTGAAATCTGCCGAGACGATGGCCGGGCTGTTTGCTGATGTTCCTCGCGCGATTCGAAACACGGCAGAGCTCTCGTCGCGGCTCGAGTTCACTCTGGCTGACCTGGGATATGAGTTTCCGCGCTACAACGTGCCCGACGGCGAGACTATGGACTCCTTTCTGCGGAAACGAACTTATGAGGGCGCGCGTTTGCGTTACAACGGGCGGAATGGGACGCCGGATTTTGAGCGGGCTAGAAAGCAGATAGATCATGAGCTCGCGATAATCGAGAAGTTGAAACTGCCGGGCTACTTTTTGATTGTGTGGGACCTGATCAATTTTTGCCGCGACAATGAAATTCTGGTACAGGGGCGTGGTTCAGCGGCCAACAGCGCAGTGTGCTACTCGCTGGGGATAACCGCGGTTGATCCGGTGGGGATGGAGCTTCTTTTTGAGCGGTTTCTATCTGAAGAGAGAGGCGAATGGCCGGATATCGATCTGGACCTGCCAAGCGGGGACCAGCGCGAGCAGGTAATTCAGCATGTGTATCAGAACTACGGTCGTTATGGTGCGGCGATGACCGCCAACGTCATAACTTATCGAGGCCGGTCTGCCGCTCGTGAAGTGGGAAAGGTGATGGGTTTTGATGAGGCCGCTTTGAACGAGTTGTCGAGTCTTGCGCGCGGATTTGAATGGCGGGATCCGGAGGATACGCCTGAGCGGCAGTTTACCGAAGCTGGTCTGAGCCTCGACCATCCCAAAATCCGAAAGTTCCTGGATTTGTTTATTGCCATTCAGGATTTGCCTCGACATCTGGGCCAGCACTCGGGAGGAATGGTGATATGTCAGGGGCAGTTGGACTCGGTTGTTCCGCTCGAGCCTGCAACTATGCCTGATCGTGTAGTGGTTCAATGGGACAAAGAAGATTGCGCGGATATGGGAATCATAAAAGTCGACCTGCTCGGGCTTGGAATGATGGCGGTGCTCGAGGAGTCGATCAAACTGATAAGCGACCACTATCACGAGGAAGTGGATCTTTCCCATCTCCCTCAAGACGATCCGGTTGTATACGAGGCACTGCAGAACGCCGACACGGTGGGGATGTTTCAGATTGAAAGCCGGGCGCAGATGTCGTGTCTTCCGCGGCTGAGGCCGAAGAAGTTTTACGATCTGGTGGTGCAGGTGGCGATCATAAGGCCGGGACCGATTGTAGGGAACATGGTGCATCCTTATTTAAACCGGCGGCTCGGGCGCGAAGAGCCGGTGTGTTTGCACCCGTCTCTAGAGCCGGTTCTCAAGCGGACGCTCGGTGTTCCGCTATTTCAGGAGCAGCTATTGCGCATGGCGATGAGCTGCGCGGGATTCACCGGCGGGGAAGCTGAAGAGCTGAGGCGGGCGATGGGATTCAAGCGATCCGAGTTGCGCATGCGGGAAATTGAAGTGAAGCTGCGTCGAGGGATGGAGCGCAACGGAATAACCGGCGAGACCTGCGAACGAATAGTTCAGGCAATAACCTCTTTTGCGTTATATGGCTTTCCCGAGTCTCATGCCGCCAGCTTTGCGCTGATAGCCTATGCAAGCGCATTCATAAAATGCAATTACCTGGCGGCATTCACCGCGGCGATATTGAACAACCAGCCGATGGGTTTTTATCAGCCCGCGACTTTGATCAAAGACGCGCAGCGACATGGATTAAAGATCAACCCTATTGATATAACTCGCTCTGATTGGCTGTGTACGATCGAGGAGGAGGAGCGGGGCGAAGGGGCGAATGGGCGAATGGGCGAAGGGGCGACGCGGAGACGCGGTGACGCGGCGACACGGGGTGCGGGAGATGAGGAGATGAGGAGTGTGGGGGATGAGGAGATGAGGAGAACCGCGTCCCCGCGTCCCCGCGTCACCGCGTCGCCCCTTCCCCCCTTCTCCTCATCCCCTCATCTCTCCATGCGGCTTGGACTCAAGTACGTAAAAGGACTTCGAGAACAGTCAGGACAGGCAATAGTGCGCGAGCGATTGATACGACCTTTTACAAGTATCGATGACCTTGCGCGCCGAGTCCCAGAACTGAGCAAGGAAGAGATGAGACGGCTCGCAAAAGTGGGCGCTCTGAATTTCATAGACATGAACACTTTCATAAGAACGCCGAATTCTGTAGCTCAGAAGCGAAGCACTCTTGATCGCGTGACAGGTCCCTCCTGGTCTGCGGATAACATAGCCGCGTCTGAAATCAGAGTCGCGGCTAAAGCAGCCGCTTCAGCCGTGGCCGCTGCCGGCGCCGGCAGAACAACCGTCAGCACCCTCTCTGCCGGGTGTGCAGAGTCCAGCATCGGATTAAATCAACGGGCAGATCTGAACTCGCTTCGCTTGACGCCCGACAGCTCCCCCGGCTTGGCAGCCGGCAATTTGCACAACCGGCGGGCCACGGATCACATTTCAAGCACGGATATCCGGTGGGACAAGGATCACCCTGCAAGATCGGGCATTCGCTACTCACAGTCGCTTCATCGACGCGATGCGCTGTGGCAGGTTGAAAGGGCGGCGCGACCCGCGGGTCCGTTGCTCGAACAGCAACCGGAGCAGGACAGCAAGTCGCCACTCGAACCGATGACAATTGAAGAACGAGTGGCTACGGATTTTCAGGGCACCGGGCTTACCGTGGGGCCGCATCCGATGGCATACCGCCGTTCGCAACTTGAATCGATGGGAGTGTTGCGCGCGATTGATTTGAAAGACATTCGCGATGGCATTTGGGTGCGAGTTGCGGGCTGGGTAATTGCAAGGCAACGACCGGGCACGGCAAAAGGGTTTCTGTTTCTGAGCCTCGAGGATGAAACCGGCATCGCAAATATCATTGTTACGCCGGATGTTTTTGAGAAGAATCGAAAAGTGCTTGTCAGCTCTTCGTTCTTATTAATTGAAGGAATGCTGCAAAACCAGGACAACGTGATCCACGTCCGCGCCAGGCAAATCAAGTCTCTTACATCAAAGGCATCGATGCCTCGGTCGCGAGACTTTCACTGAGTCGCACTGTTCCCGCTCTGCGTCACCAACCAAGCTGAGTTTCACGCACCGACCGCAAAGTTTCGCCAAGACCGCAAAGCGCAACCCCGGAAACTTTACGCTCTTTGCGAATCTTTGATGGTCTTTGTCTGAAACCCGACTTACTCAATCCCGAATAGCGGGTACAAGCATAATCTAAGACTTTCCTGCTATGATCGCACTCCTAGTTCAATGAAAACTTTGCACTGCTTAGCGGAGGTTTCTTGATGTACCGCTTGGGAATTCTCGCGACTCTCTTGCATCTCCTGACCGCGGCACCCACTGCAGCGTCGCTTCAACAGTCGAGCGTTTTCCATCCCGAAAGTTTTGACGTAGGCGGCGTCAGGCGAAATGCCCTCGTGTATCCCGGCTCAGGAACTCGCTCTCAGGCGGGCGCCGCCGCCGTGTTTGTGTTCCACGGGCACAGCGGAACCGCCGCTGTCGCAGCTCAGCGTTTCAGAATTCACGAGCTTTGGCCGGAAGCGGTCGTAGTCTACATGCAAGGCATCCCGGGAGTGCCCGGCATTCAAGATCCCGAGGCAAAACAGACCAGTTGGCAGAAATTGTCCGGTCAGGTCGGCGATCGCGACGTGAAATTCTTTGACGCGGCACTCGAACGAATTCAAAAGAAGTACAGAATCGATCCCTCGAGAATCTATGTCCTCGGACATTCCAACGGCTCGCGCTTCGTAAACGTCCTTTGGAATATGCGAGGGCAAAAGATCGCGGCGCTGTGTGCAGCATGCGGATCAGGTGAAGACCTAATCGAAACCGCTTCACCCAATTCAGTCTTTGTGATTGCCGGCAGAAAAGACCCGCTGGTCCCACTAGCCGTGCAGCTTCAGAGCATCGAGCGCATTCGAAAACTGTTGAAGACGGATCAATCGAAGGCCCGCGAAGAAGGTTATGCGCGCTTTGAGCCTGGCGTATCGGGAACAGAACTCGTTACCTACATTCATCCGGACGGCCACGCCCTGCCGCTCGAGGCCCTCCCCATGGTAATCACCTTCTTTCAGCGACATAAGAACGCATCTGCCATGCGTTAGGAGCGACCGCCGGTAACCGGCGATGGACTTTCAGTGAGTTGGCGTCGTGCCAGCGCTGCCTCACCAACCAAGCTGAGTGTCAGGCAAAGACCGCAAAGTTTCGCAAAGAGCAAAGCCCGGAACCTTGGCGGTCTTTGCGAAACTTTGCGGTCTTTGCGTGAAACACGACTTACTCAATCTCGAATAGCGGGGACGATAGGCGTGATGAACTACACTCGTGTCCTCACCAGATCACTCTCCGTAGACGATGCGGCCGGCGACAATCGTATAAACGACCCGCGTATCGAGCAGCTCTCGCGCCGGAATGCTTAGAAGGTTTTTTGTCAAAACTACGAGGTCAGCCGCCTTTCCAGCCTCTATCGAACCTTTTATCTTCTCCTCGAAATTCGCGTACGCAGAGTTGTAAGTGTAAGCGCGAATGGCGTCCTGAATCGACAACCGCTGCTCCGGAAACCAACCTCCCGGCGGCTCGCCGGTCAAGCTTTGTCGAGTCACCGCAGCATACAAGCCAAGCATCGGGTTTATCGGATATTCTGAAGCCGAAGTCCCGGGCCAGTCAGTCCCAAAGCTCAAAACTGCTCCGCTGTCTTTGATGGTCTTGAATGCGTACGCGCCTCGACATCGCTCAATTCCAATTCGTTCTTCCATCCAGCGCATGTCATCGCTCAGATGGAACGGCTGAACCTCCGCGACGATCCTCAGATTTCCAAGCCGCTTGAAGTCATCGGGCGCAATCACTTGCGCGTGAACCAGACGGAACCGCCGGTCGCGCATGCCATTCTGCCGGTTCAACTCTTCCAGATAATTCAAGAGCACATTGTTGGCTTCGTCGCCGATGGCGTGCACACTGATTTGAAGACCACCAAAATCGGCAGCGAGCATATATCTTAAAAACTTTCCCTCGACAAAGTTTCCATGTTCGTCCACCATCAACGGCCGCCACTTACCTCTGTTGGCCGCGTCATTCGAATACGGTTTGAAGAACCGCGCGGTGCTGGTGCCCATAATCCCATCGATGTGACCCTTGAGCGCACCCAGTCTGATCCATTCGTCACCGCTGCCGATCTTGATACCCTTGTCCACCATCTCTTCCCATCGTTCAAGCCCGGGCCTGAAATGAATCCTGACCGTCAACTCGCCGCTGCTCCGAAGCTCGCGGTAGATGTCCAGTTGTTCATCGTCGGACATATCGCTGATGTTGGTGACGCCAAAGCGGCGAATTTCGGCGAGGGCGTTTCGCGTCTGCTGGAGTCTCCGCTCGTGAGAAAAAGTTTTTGGAATCAATGCCGTGAATAGAGGTAGTACTCCTCGTCCGCGAAGGTGCCCGTTGAACCGCCCGCTCGAATCACGAACAAACTCGACCCCCTCCGTCTTCGACCCCGCTGGCTCAGTTCCTTGCCTTCTCATTTCCGCTATTGCGCGGGCTCCTTCAGGCAACTTGGGGTTCTGAGAATCAATGCCAGCGAGTTTCAACGCTTCCGAGTTTGCAGCGAATTCACTATCGTCGAACTTGCGAATGAACATCGGGTTGTCACGAGTCAGTTGCTCTACCGCTGCGATATCCGGTGAAAACGCTGAGCTCGGTGAAGTCGAAGCAGACTTCTCGTAAGCCCCCCAGTACCCACCCAAAATCCACTCGCCCTTTTTCAGTCGCGAGACTACATCCTTAACGCGCGCTACAAACTCCTGCTGAGTGGTGACCCTCATTATGTTGAATTCCAGAAACTGAGCGGCCGAAGCAAAGTGCACGTGGCTGTCGTTAAAGCCCGGCATTACGAATTTCCCACCAAGGTCGATGACGCGGGTGCCCTTACCCTTGAGCGTCATCACATCGCGAGTAGAGCCTACGGCGACGATCTTGCCGTCTCTGATGGCGAGTGCTTCGGTTAACGTGTTTGCCGAGTCGACGGTGTATACGACCGCGTTGCGGAGGATCATGTCGGCGGGCCGCTGGCCCGGGAACTGCGCGCCGATGGTTGCGCCGAACGCGCCTGATAGCCATGGAGAGATCAGGCCCAGGGTCATTACAAAGAGCAGGCCTCCGATAAGAAGCGGGCGTTTCATCTTATGACCTCCGTGAGGAAGTTCTGAGTTCTGAGTCCTGAGTTCTGAGTAACGAACCTTCTTCCGGTTCTGCTTTCTAGTTCCGGCACTCAGAACTCAGGACTCAGAACTCAGAACTTCTCAAGACTCCCTCGAGCATACGCTTTAGTGTAAGGGCATTCTTGATCGCGTAGCCGCCTACATCATTGTTGAAATAGGCGAAGACACTCAACTTCTTCCGGCGCCACTGGCCGATTCGCTGCGCCCAGGATTTCAGTTTGGCCTTGCTGTAGTTGCCGCGATGCCCTGCTCCTCCATGAAATCGCAAGTATACAAGGCGTCCAGTCACCTCAGGCGGAATCTGGAGACCTCCATAGTCGTGTATGCAATGCGCCACGCGCCGGCTCCTCATCAGCCGGAATACGTCCTCGATCAGCCAACTGCTTTCGCGAAACTCAACTACGTGTTTGTAACCGGAGGGCAGCGCGTCCAGGAACAGCTCGAAGCGGCCCAGATCCACCGGCCATCTCGGTGGTAGTTGATAGAGAACTGGCCCCAGCTTTGATGCAAGCCGATCCGCGCCATCGAAAAGCATTTCAAGGGAGTCCGTTGGATCCTTCAGCTTTTTCATGTGTGTAATGTATCGGCTGGCTTTGATTGCATAACAGAATCCGGTCGGCGCCTGCTCGCACCAACGATCGAAGGTCGCGTCAGTAGGTATGCGATAAAACGAGTTATTGATCTCGACAGTATCAAAGTGTTTCGAGTAATGATCGAACCACTTGTTCTGCGGCAGATCCACCGGGTAGAACACCCTGCGCCAGTGGGGATAGACCCAGCCTGAGGTCCCGATACGTATCACTTCTTTGATAAGTAAGTCGCGCGCGTCTGAATACGCGCAGTTCTGTTTCCGGCGCGCACTGGCTTGCGATGTTCGATGGTCAGACTGAAACCGGACAATAGCGTGGAGTGAGTGCCGTATCCGGGCGCCGACTCCGCCACTGCACTCGACCACTGTGCGCTCTCGCGCTTTAGTTCAAACACCAGGCCTGCGCCAGACCGGGCGCATGGCTCGCGTTCAATGACCAGGACCACCGTGGGTGTCTTCTCGATCGCACGTCGAAATCGAAGCCACCACGTAGCCTGAAGCTTTCGCGCTTGAGGAGTAGAGATGTCGCCCAGATCCAGGGCTACCAGACCGAACCCACCGCCTTGAAGCAGAAGGTCAGTAGCCTTCAATGCATGTTCGACGTTGCCTCCGCACCGCACCCACAGCAGCTTGTAGAGGTCCACGCCGGCTTGCTGCGCAGAGACAGCATCGAGTGAATCAGTCGCATCGATCAATGCGCACACCTCATCGCGCGAAGTGGCCGCTGCGATGATTGCCAGCATCAGACTAGTTCTGCCGGACGATGCGGGTCCTAGTATTTCGGTGATTGCCCCTCTGGGTACGCCGCCGCTTAGATCGTCGATCTCCGCTACACCCGTAGACATAAACTGAGAATTGCTCTCGTGTCGGCGGACCGCGTCCCCAAAGCGGCTTGTGAGGCTGGATTCGACCTCCGCCTTAACCCGAACAGAGGTCTTTTTCTCATTCTCACGCTTTGTAGTCATCACTTAATCCGAATATACCACAACATTACTCTTGTCCCGGACGGGCTTTTTGTTAGAATCCTCTGGCGTCAATCCTCACGGCAAGAATCGAAAAAAGCTCACCTCACAAGAGTCGTTGAAAAAAACAAGTGTAAGCAAAACTCCGTTCTCTTATCCCGAATCGCTGCGTCTTGCTCATATATCGACGTCTTGGCATTTGTCTCGCACACGAATCCATCGGTGGAGGATCGTTCGATGTTTTTCAGCAATCTCAAATACTCTCGTCTGCTTCTTGTCGTTGTGATCGTAGCCGCACTTATACCGGTTCCGTTTGCTCGAGCCCAGAACCCCGCAATTACAATCAGCGTAGACGCCAGCGCCGGCAGACATCCAATCAGTCCGCTGGTCTACGGACTTGCTTATGCAACTACGGCGCAGTTGAACGAATTGAACGTCGGTCTCAATCGGCTTGGCGGAAACAACACCAGCCGTTACAACTGGCAGCTCAACGCAGACAATAGAGGCTTCGACTGGTACTTCGAGAGCATTGCCTACTCGAGCAGCACTCCGGGTGAAGGCGGGGACACTTTCATCTCCACAACGCGAGCCGGCGGCGCAGAGCCGATGGTGACGATCCCGATAATCGGATGGGTTGCAAAACTCGCTGCGAATCGAGGCAAGCTCGCGAGCTTTTCAATCGCGAAGTACGGTGCGCAGACCGGAAACGACTGGCAATGGTTTCCCGATGCAGGTAACGGCGTTAAGACAAGCGGCGGCAACGTCACTGGCAACGATCCTAACGATGCGAGCGTTCTGGTGGATTCGACGTTTCAGCAGGGGTGGGCGCAGCATTTGGTGAGCCGCTGGGGTCCGGCATCGAGCGGCGGATTGAAGTACTACATCCTTGATAACGAGTCGAGCATCTGGCATTCGACGCATCGGGACGTTCATCCACAGGGCGCGACCATGGAAGAGATTCGCAACAAGATCCTGGACTACGGAGCAAAGATAAAAGCAGTCGATCCTTCTTCGATGGTTGTCGGTCCGGAAGAGTGGGGCTGGAGCGGATATCTGTTGAGCGGCTACGACCAGCAGTACGGAAGCCAGTTTGGGTGGAGCAACCTGCCGGATCGCAACGCGCACGCCGGCATGGATTATCTGCCGTGGTTGCTGGATCAGCTCAGGCAGGCGAATGCATCGTCGGGTCAACGACTGCTTGACGTCTTCAGCGTTCACTATTATCCGCAGGGCGGCGAATTCTCGAACGATACGTCACAGGCGATGCAGCTTCGACGTAACCGATCCACGCGATCGCTGTGGGATCCAAACTATGTCGATGAAACCTGGATCAACGACAAAGTCCAACTCATTCCGAGAATAAAGGGGTGGGTTTCGACTTACTACCCGGGCACGAAAACGGCGGTCACCGAATACAACTGGGGCGCGGAGAGTCACATAAACGGGGCAACGACTCAGGCAGACATTCTGGGAATTTTTGGCCGCGAGGGTCTGGACATGGCCGCGCGATGGACGACGCCCGATCCGTCCACGCCGACTTACAAAGCGATCAAACTCTACCGGAACTACGACGGCAACAAGTCGAGCTTTGGGGATGCTTCTATCTCAGCAACCGTGCCCAACCCAGACAATCTCTCGGCATTTGCATCGGTGCGATCGTCTGACGGCGCGATGACCGTGATGGTTGTGAACAAGTATCTGTCGGGCTCAACGCCTGTGACGATAAGCTTGTCGAACTTCTCCAGCGCAGGTACCGCGCAGCTATGGCAATTGACTTCTTCAAACGCGATAACCAGACTTGCGGACCAGAGCTTCAGTGGAAGTAGTTTAACTGCTACTCTGCCTCCGCAGAGCATCACGCTTTTTGTCATACCGGCGTCATCGGCTCCTCCGAACCAGCCTCCTACGGCTCGCATAGCAGCTACACCTGCTTCGGGAGTCGCACCCCTGACGGTGAGTTTCGATGGCTCGGGATCTACGGATGCCGACGGCACAGTGAGCTCATACGCCTGGAGCTTTGGAGATGGCGGAACTGCGTCGGGAGCGACCGCGAGCCACGTCTATTCGAGCGCGGGAAGTTTCACCGCAACGCTGACAGTGACCGACAATGTGGGTTCCCGATCTTCTACTAGCGCGGTAATCAACGTGTCAGCTCCCGCCAATCAGCCGCCAGTGGCGCGGATCTCCGCGAGCCCAACGACCGGTACGTCGCCGCTCGCCGTGAGTTTCAGTGGCACAGGATCGAGCGATCCGGACGGGTCAATCAGCGCGTACGCGTGGAGCTTTGGTGACGGTACGACGGCGAGCGGTTCTACGACGAGTCACACATATTCAAGCGCGGGCAACTTCACTGCTACGCTGACAGTGACCGACAATCAAGGTGCTACGTCGTCAACGAGCGTTCCGATCACCGTGAGTTCGGCGGTCGTGCTGAATGCGCCGGGTACTCTTGTTGCGACCGCGTCGGGGACTACTGTGACGTTGATGTGGACGGACACGTCAACCGGTGAAGGCGGCTTCTATATCGAGCGGACACCAAAGGGGCTTGGGCAGTGGGCTCGGGTTGGACAAGTCGGAGCGAACGCTACGACATTTTCGCAAACGGTTGCGCGCGGGAGTTATTCCTATCGCGTGCAGTCGTTCGCCGCTGCGACGGGATCAGTCTCGGCCTACTCGAACAAAGCCAGCGTCAGGGTAAGGTAGTGAGCGAAGGTTTCGGGTTAGGGTTTAGGGTTTCGGGTTCGGAGAGGGAAGCCCGAGTCCCTTTCGAGTTGTCGTTAGTTATTATCGTGCGGCTTGTGCGCAGCGCCGAAATGGTTACTCTGCGTCTGACGAAGTAACCGAACCCTAAACCCGAGACCCTAAACAGTTCTCGAAAACCCTAGACTAATCCCCTTCCTCTATTTACTATTCACGCCCAATGGACAACCGCCGTGAGCGCGTCGGGTGGTATTTCTATGACTGGGCTAATTCGGCATTCTATACCACGGTCGTCACGGTGTTTCTCGGTCCTTACCTCGGCACCGTAGCCGAAGCCGCAGCGAAATCGATCGCACCAGACAACACCTATATCTATCCGCTCGGGATAAAGGTTTATCACGGCTCTTTCTTCCCTTATATCGTGTCGCTGTCCGTAGGCCTTCAGATGATAACGCTGCCGGTCCTCGGAGCAATCGCTGACTACTCGCATCGAAAGAAACAAATGCTCGCGGCCTGCGCGTATGTCGGAGCGTTATGCACGATGGGCCTTTACTTCCTGCAGGGCACAAACTACATGCTCGGAGGCGTTCTGTTCGTAATCGCAAATCTGAGCTTTGGAGCATCGGTAGTCTTCTACAACGCCTTTCTTCCCGAAATTGCGAGCGCGGAGCGACGCGATTCGGTTTCCTCGATCGGATGGGCCATTGGTTATCTGGGCGGCGGATTGCTTTTGGCGCTCAATCTTCTTCTATTTGCGAACGCGGAAAAGTTCGGACTCGCGAGTGCTACTGCAGTGCGGATCAGCATGGCATCTTCAGGGGCATGGTGGGCGATATTCACGTTGATTCCTCTGGCAACGCTGCGCAATCGCAAGCCGGCCAAGAGCCCTCAGGCAGGCCAGAGCTTCGTGTCAGCGGGTTTCAAGCAGCTTGCTCGCACGATTGTTGGAGCCCGTTCATATCCTCAGACTTTGTTGTTTCTAATCGCTTACCTTCTGTACAACGACGGCGTTCAGGCGGTCATCGTGTTGTCGGCCGACTTCGGCAGCAAGGAGCTGAAGCTCACCGAGGCCACACTGGTACAGGTGATACTGATGGTTCAGTTCGTAGCGTTCTTCGGTTCGTTGCTCTTCAACTGGATTTCCAAACTGACCGGAGCGAAGCGCGCGATTGCGTTAAGCCTGGTGTTGTGGATCGGAGTGTTGATATATGCGTACGGTCCGCTGCGAAGCGAACGCGACTTCTTCATTCTGGCGGCGGTGATTGGAATAGTGCTGGGAGGAAGTCAGGCGCTGTCAAGGTCCCTCTACTCGCTGATGATCCCCAAGGGTCAGGAAGCCGAGTATTTCAGCGTATACGAGGTGAGTGATAAAGGAACGAGCTGGCTTGCGCCGTTGATCTTTGGACTGACCCTTCAGTCCACCGGGAGTTATCGAGCGGCGATTTTGTCTCTGGTGATCTTCTTTGTTCTTGGGCTTACGTTGCTGGTGGCCGTGAATGTACACAAGGCGCAGATGGAGGCTCAAAGAAATGAGGAGACCTGAGTCGCCGAACGCAAAGACGCCAGGACTCAATTTGCGCCGGACCGGTTAAGGGGTCATCGGCAAGCTTGTGTCCTGGCGGCTCCGCTTCAGGTCTTCTTACTTCTGAGGCGAAAAATATGGATTCTGACCGGCAGCGTGGTCCGTGGCATCCATAATCTCTCGTACCTGCGGTACGAACTCTCTTATCAAGCGCTCAACGCCTTGCCTCAGCGTGATGTCCGCGGCTCCGCAGCCCTGGCAACCGCCTCCCATTCGAATGAAGACGTTGTCGTCCTGAACATCGAGCAGCTCTACAAAGCCACCGTGCATTCCGACACCCGGATTGATGTGCTCGTCGAGCACCTGCTGCACTCGTCGCCGGACCTCCTCAGGAGGTAAGCGGTCGCCTTCGAGAATTTGCGGCGGGGGATTCAGAAAGTTCCGTATCGCCGAACCGATTCTCTTGCCAAGTTGTCGCCAGTCCTCAGTTCCGGATTGAGTAACGGCAACTAGGTTGCCGTCCAGCTCCACCTTCGAAACGCCAGCCAGCTTGAACAGCCGGTCCGCCAAACCGTTATCCTTCGCCTCTTGTGGAGTCGCGAATGCGGCATGGCCTGGACTCACCAGCCGATCAACGGTGAAACGGCACACTTGAATGTCATCGCGGTCGACCTCCGCTCGGATCTGGATCTGAATATCAGCGCTCATTTCTTATTGGCTCCTGTCTTATGGGCTCCTGGTTAGTTGGCTCTAACTCGTCGGTTCATTCGGCAATCATTCGCAACATGTCGAAAAGTTATTTTAGTGACTCGCTAACGGCTATTCAACGCCAAACCGAGCGTTGTCCAGCGGTTGATTGTGGCTAGGTGAATGTTGCTGTCCCCGAGTTGCGTGAAAACCTACCTCTGTTGGTGGTTAATAGTGGGATAGCGCTAAACTCCTGACCATTGATCAAGGGGACCAAACTGGTCCCGCGTGGGCTCCGCTCAACAGAACCACGCTTCTGTTAAGCGGGGGACCCTCGGCCTGTGCAAGTCCGGATGCCGGACTTCTCGCGGCGCTTCGATGTCGCCTCTCACGGCGTATGCCACTTCTCGAATTCTCCCGAACGTCTCTGTCGCATCCTCCTCTCGTGATGCTGCCCGCTCCACAATTGTCGACACTTCACCATGCAGCAGATCCATTCGCGGGTCTCGATGAAACCAGTTGTAGGTGAACAGTTGCTGATCAAGAGAACCGAACGACGCCCTCGCTTCGGGATCGGCCAGCAGCAGAGAACCCGGCGGCACAAGCAGCTTGATACTGAACTGCACCGGATCAACGTGATCGATCAACTCGTTTTCTTCAACCCACTCGAGCACGTCTATATAGTCGTCGATCGAAGTCCACGGCGTGAACGCAACAAACGTCGGCCTCAATGTAATACCCGCTCGTCGCAATTCCTGCAGCGCGATGTCAGCATCGTAGCGCGAGTGACCTTTATTCAGAATGCGAAGAACTTTGTCGCTGAGCGACTCGACGGCAGATACGACGAACAAACACCCGAGCGAGGCAAACTCAGCAAGGAGCTCGCGGTGCTTGATGAGGTGTTCGACTTTGGCGGTGAAATCAAAGCTGATCGACGGGAACTCGTTGTGCAGAGCGCGAGCGATACGAAGCGAATGGGTAGGCCCATTCAAGAAATCTGGATCGCCAAACGTTACATGCTGAGCTCCCAGCGCGACTAGTTGTCGAATGTCGCTCATCACCACGTCCACCGGAACGGCGAAGAAGCGTCCGCCATACACGGGTGGAATCGGGCAATGAGTACAGTGATGAAGACAACCCCTGGATGCTTCGGTGTAACCAGCCAGCCGCAACTGGCCCTGCTGATCCAAGCGAGCGTATCGTTCCAGCGGCCTTAAGTCGCTTCTGGACGGAACCGCATAGTCGAGTCTCGAAATAATCGGCAGCGACCGCCTGTCGCGACTGCTCACCCCATCGATGGGAGTCCCCGTACCGGTTTCCAGCGCGCGCACCAGCTCAACCATCGCCGACTCAAATTCGCCGGCGATGACTGAATCTGCGACCGTTGTCAGCAGGTGATCTGCGTTCAGTTCTGCGTACAAGCCGTAGAAGCAGATATGACAATTGGGATTTACCGTACGCACGGCTTCGGCGACGCGGACAGCCAGTCTCAACGCGGTATGCATCGGTACTGATATGCCCACGAATTGCGCCGAAGCTGCTTTTTGTTTGTCGAAGCCGTCTACTGAGACGTCCATCGTCTGAACTGTTCTTCCCGCTCTGGCGAGAAATCCTGCGGCAGTGGCGATACCGGCCGGCTGATGACCCAGCTCGTAGCACGAAATCAGGAGGATCGGTTTCTCATTCGATAACATCAGAGTCATGTTACGTGACCTTTTGTGAACTGCAAAGCGAACTGGTGTCCTCTCTGAACGCCATCAACCAATTTGGGTTTCACATAAAGATTCGCGAAGAATACAGACGTTCCGGTCTTTGCCGTCTTTGCGAGCCTTGCGGCTTGTGCGCACAACCTCAATCTCGGTTCGTGGCTAATGGAGGGTACAACGCACGAGGCTAATAGAAGGGACAACGAGCGAATCGATTCGCCAAAAAACACGAACAGGACCGCCGCCCGGTGACGCGATGCGTTGACAAGCACGTTGCCCTTTGCGAGTCTAAATTGTCACTTCTGTGACCTGGAGAGAGAGAACGATGCGATTGACTGAGATGGTTTCGTGCTCGGGTTGAGCTGCTAAGCTTGCGCCAAGTGCGCTTGCTCAGGTTCTGAGCAGTCTACCCCGACAGCCTTTCGATCCGAATTTGATCGTCGGTTTTGATACGGCCGACGATGCAGGTGTTTACCGCCTAACCGACGACCTTGCGCTCGTTCAAACACTCGACTTTTTCACGCCGATTGTCGATGACCCCTTTGATTACGGTCGCATAGCCGCGCTGAATTCAATCAACGACGTCTGGGCAATGGGTGGCACGCCTATAACCGCGATGGCGATTACCTGCTTTCCGAAAAAGGGCGTCGATTTTCAAATCCTGGCAGACATCATGCGTGGCGGCCTCGAGGTGTTGACTCAAAACGACGTTGTGCTCGTAGGCGGTCACAGCGTGGACAACCAGCAGATTATGTTCGGCTACTCGGTGACTGGCATCATTCACCCCGACAAGGTCGCCACGAATGCCGGGGCGCGGCCTGGAGACGTTGTGCTGCTAACGAAGCCGCTCGGAACCGGTATCATCTCGACCGCGATAAAATTTGACAAGGCTCCCGCGGAAGTAGCCGCGGCCTCGGTGAAAACGATGCTGACTTCGGGCAAGACCGCGGCCGAACTGATGCGGCAGTTCGATGTAAGAGCGGCGACCGACGTGACGGGCTTCGCTTTTATGGGCCACGCAATGGAGCTCGCAAACGCCAGCAACGTTACCATCGAAATCAATGCCAGGGACATCCCGGTGCTCGATGGAGCATTAGAGCTGGCCAGTCAAGGTTTGCTGACCAGCGGCGACAAGACGAATCGTGAATACGTTGGCGATCAGGTTCACATCTCCGACGGCGTCTCGAAGCCGATGGGCAATATCCTGTTCGATCCACAGACCGCCGGCGGTTTGTTGATATCGCTGCCGGAGTCCCGCGCCGGGAGCCTCTTGCAGCGGTTGCGTGAGACTTATCCTCTGGCGGCCATCGTGGGAAAGGTCACAACTCGTAAGAATCATGTCGTGATCATTGACTGATCACCCTGTACCAATGCGCGGCGAAACCTCGAGCCGCGAGAGGACAGATCCATGCCAGACTCAAAGCGGACTGACGAAGCGAAAGCAACCCAGCCTGCGCCCGAGCACTACGACGCGATAGTAATTGGCTCAGGTCAGGGCGGGAAACCTCTTTCAATTGCAATGGCGAATGCCGGTCGCAAGACCGCGCTGATCGAACGCTTGTATATTGGCGGGACGTGCATCAACACCGGCTGTACGCCTACCAAGACGATGATCTCGAGCGGAAGAGTCGCCTACCTCGGGAGGCGCGCCTCGGACTACGGGGTTCATTTGCGTGACGTGCGCGTCAGGATGGATGAGATTCGAGCAAGAAAGCAACAAGTCGTCGAGAGCTTCCGCGGATCGGGGCTTCGGTCTGTTGAATCAACACCCAATCTCACCCTCATAAGAGGGAATGCAGCCTTTGTCAGTTCATCGACACTCGAAGTCAGATTGAACGAGGGCGGCTTTCGCCGCTTGATCGCGCCCACAATCATCATCAATACCGGCGGTCGTCCGGCGAACCCGGACTTTGATGGATGCGACACGGTTCAGACGCTGGACTCAACATCGGCGATGGAACTCGAGGAGTTGCCGTCGCACCTTCTGATCATCGGAGGCGGATACATAGGACTCGAGTTTGGTCAGCTGTTTCGCCGTTTCGGAAGCGAGGTCACCATCGTGCAGCGAGGGCCCCACCTTCTGCCGCGTGAAGACGTCGACATCGCTGAAGAGATTGAAAAGATTCTTCGAGAGGACGGCATCACCCTGATGCTTGATTCCGAGCCAACGCAGGTTCGGCGAAACGATGGCGGCAAAATTGAGCTGACTTTGAAAACGGGTGGTGGCCAGAAAACGCTGACCGGATCGCACCTTCTCGGAGCGATTGGCCGCAAGCCCAACGTGGAAGACCTGAACCTTCCGGCAGCAGGAGTCGAGACAGATAAGCGCGGGCATATAAAGGTCAACTCGAGGCTTGAAACGAATGTCGCAGGGATATATGCGATTGGTGATGTCAATGGCGGACCTCAATTCACTCACATTTCTTACGACGATTTCAGAATCATTCGTGCGAATTTGCTTGAGGGAGGTAACGCGACGACCGACGATCGGTTTGTGCCGTACACGGTGTTTACCGATCCGCAGCTTGGCAGAGTTGGAATGAGCGAGCGCGAAGCCGAAGCACAGGGCCGCCGGGTGCGAACGGCTAAGATACCGATGACCTGGGTCGCGCGCGCGATCGAAACGAGTGAGACTCGGGGATTCATGAAAGCTCTGGTAGATGCGGACACTGGGCAGATTCTCGGTTGTGCCGTGCTGAGCATCGAAGGCGGGGAGCTGATGGCGATGCTTCAGATTGCGATGATGGGCCGGATGCATTACACGGCGTTGAAGGAAGGGACATTCGCTCATCCGACTCTCGCCGAGTCGCTGAATACCCTATTCATGACGATGGACAAATGAGTCGAGGCAGCGAAGGGCGACACGGAGGGGAGAGACGCGGGGACGCGGGGGCGAAGGCGCGAATGGGTAACGGGGCGAAGCGTGAGGAGAGAATTGACGTGACCTCTCAGAGTTCGCCGTCACCGCTCCATCCCGTCTCCGCGGACTACTGCGACTTCATCGATTCGTTAGCACGCATGATCACATACTCGCGGATGTCGCTGGCATCCTTGCGCGACAGCTCCGGCGCGAATGAAATCATTCCCGCTTTTCGCCGCGTGCCTCCCAGCACAATGTCGAACCATTTCTCTTCTCGTAGTGCGGTTGTGGATCGCAAATCTGCGAGAATGCCTCCGCCAACTGCTGCGTCCCCATGACAGGCTGAACAGTAGCTTTGAAACAAGCGTTCCCCGCTTTTCAAGGTTGCCGCGTCCGCAGTCGAGGGCGGAGGATTCACCACTGCGGCCTTGTACTCAGGCATCGGTGGAAGCATGTCCTTCCCGCCTAACTTGAATGCGAGCATGCGGCTGATGTTTCTCACATGGCCTGACTTGTACGCGGCTTCGCCCGCCACGAGTGGGAAGACTCCGCCCCATCCCGCAAGCACAGCAACGTACTGCTCGCCGTTCACCGAATAGGTGACGGGTCCCGCCATAACACCGGTTTGTGCAGCAAACATCCAGACCTTCTCGCCGGTATCTGCTCGGTATGCTTCAAAGTTACCGGCTGCGGTTCCCTCAAAAACGAGGTTGCCTGCAGTGCTCAAGGTTCCGCCGTTCCAGGGTCCGGGACGTTCCACGCTCCACACCGGCTTTTGCTGCACCGGGTCCCAGGCCAGCAGCCTGCCTTTTATACCGTCGAGGGCCGCTTTTTTGAACATTGGCACTTGCGGCATCTCGGCCGCCAGCAAGTCTATGCCGTAGTTTGCTGCAAGCTTCTTGAATTCAAACGCCTCGGCGTCTTTGTAGGGGAATCCCACGTCCTGGACCGGTATGTACACGAGTCCGGTTACCGGATCGAAAGACATCGGCTGCCAGCTGTGCGCACCGAGGGGACCCGGGACCACGATCGATACTTTGTTTCCGGGATAACGAGACGCGGCGTTTTCGATCGGCCTTCCCGTCTTCAAGTCGATGCCACTTGCCCAATTGATTTGAGTGTAAGGCTTCGCAGAAATCAGAGCTCCGGTTGAACGGTCCAGTATGTAGAAGAAGCCGTTCTTTGGAGCATGAAGAAGAACCTTTTTTACTCGCCCGTCAATGTTGATGTCGGCAAGGATGATTTGCTGGCACGCAGTGTAGTCCCACATCTCCCCCGGTGTTTCCTGGTAGTGCCAAACATACTGGCCGGTGTCGGGATTCAGCGCGACGATCGATGACAGGTATAAATTGTCGCCGCCCTGCGGACTTCGTATCCGCTGATTCCACGGAGAACCGTTGCCTACGCCGATGAACAGCAGATCGAGTTCCGGGTCGTATACGATCGAGTCCCACACGGTACCGCCGCCGCCAAACTTCCACCACTCCCCGGTCCACGTACGCGCGGCTTTCTCCATCGCCGAGTTTTCAAACGGTTGAGAAGGATCGCCCGGCACGGTATAGAAGCGCCACGACATCTTTCCGGTGTCGACATCGTAAGCCGAAACATAGCCTCGCACTCCGAACTCAGCGCCGCCGTTGCCGATTATCACCTTGCCCTTTGCTACTCGCGGCGCGCCGGTAATCGAGTACCTGAAGCGTGAATCAACCGTAAGCGTTTCCCAGATCGGTTTGCCAGTCGCGGCATCGAGTGCGACCAATCGGCCGTCGAGCGTACCAACGAACACTTTGCCCTTCCATACTGCGACGCCTCGATTGACGACGTCACAGCATGCATTAACGCCCCATTCACGCGGGACCTTCGGATCGTAGGACCACAGTAACTGGCCGGTGGCGGCGTTGAGCGCGAAGACCTTGCTCCAGGCGCTGGTGAAGTACATCACCCCATCCACTACGACCGGGGTTGCTTCCTGACCGCGGTCGGTGTCGAGATCGAAGTGCCAGGCGAGAGCGAGCTGTGGTGCATTGCCGGCATTAATGTCTTTGAGCGGACTGAAGCGCTGTTCGTTGTAAGTTCTGCCGTGGCTCATCCAGTTTCCCGGTTCCTGATCGGCCTTGATTATTCGAGTGCCATCGACGTCGGCGTGTTTTTGGATTTTGGATTTGTGTGAGGTCTGCGACGCGAGTGAACTCCAGCCGCCGTACAAGGCGACGGTGACCACTATAGCCAGCACCCGAACCTTGAGGCGGTACATAGTTATCTCCTGAATGAGGGTGTAGGACGCACAATACGCCTTACGAGCGAGGTTTCCAAGCGTTGAGGTCGAGGGACGAGTGCTGAGTGATGAATGGGGAGTGCTGAGTGCTGAGTGATGAGTGCTGAGTGATGAATGGGGAGTGATGAGTGCTGAGTGATGAATGGGGAGTGCTGAGTGATGAGTGCTGAGTGCTGAGTGATGAGTTTTGAGTTTCAACCCCGAAGGGGTTGCGCCCCATAGCCCAGGGTTGCCGTCCGCGGCTACCCTGGGTAAAGACGCCAAAGATTCCCAACCCCGAAGGGGTTGCGTCCAATTTCCCAGGGTTGCCGTCCGCGGCTACCCTGGGTGAAAGGCCGTAGATGATTCCAACCCTGAAGGGGTTGCGGAAGGTTCGGCAAAACCGCCGTTCGGATGCAACCCCTTTGGGGTTGGTAGGTCCTTTTGAAACCAGCTACCCAGGGTAGCCGCGGACGGCAACCCTGGGCTATGGGGCGCAACCCCTTCAGGGTTGCGAGAATCTTTGGCGTCTTTACCCAGGGTAGCCGCGGACGGCAACCCTGGG
>DATFXM010000104.1:0-61347 GCA_035315885.1 Blastocatellia bacterium | reverse complement strand
ATGAAAGAGAATCCAACCTACTGCCTACTGCCTACCGCGCACGCACACACCAAAACGTCTGTACGCGCAGTAAACAGTGCCTCACGAACCCGATAGCGCGCCTGAGATCTCACACAATAACTGAAGTTACCGCCCTGGCATTGGTCTTGCAAGTTCAATTGCCGGAAGCAGTACGGATAGACCACTGGAGGTTTGTTGATCCGTATTGAAGGAGGTTTTTATGGCAAACAGTTTATACAACAAAACGATAATCGCATTGGTCACCGCGGCACTATTGACGCCGGCTCTGACCATTGGCGCGAGCGCTTTGCCACAGGATAACAGCAAGCAACAACAGGATAACAGCAAGCAACAACGCAAGGCAGAGAAGCGCGCAGAGAAACAGTCACAACAGCAAGCCCAACAGCCTCAGAAGGCGCAGCAGCAACAGGTCCAACAGCAACGTGCACAACAGCAAAGAGCCCAGGAGGATCAGCAGCGCCAGATGAAGCTCGAGCAGCAGCAGCGTCAACGCGACATGCGTGCTCAACAGGAGCAGCAGCGTCAACGTGACATGCGTGCTCAACAGGAGCAGCAGCAGCGTCTCCAGATGGAGAGACAGCGACAGGCTCAGAATCAGGCAGCTCAGCAACAGCAACAGCAGCAGCGGCAGGCTCAGATTGAGCAGCAGCGACAGGCTCAGGTTCAGACCGACCAGCAGAGAAGACTCCAAAAACAACAGGTAAGAGAACAGAAGCGTCTTGAACGTGCGCAGGAGCAAACTCGGATTGACCAGCAGCGGGCGTTGGGGCAGCAAGCAACCCTGCAGCGGCAAAGACAGCTGCAGGTTGAACAGCAGCAGCGAATAAACACGTTCAGGCAGCGACTGGACCAGCAACAGCGGGCGGCTGAGCAGCGTGAGGCGTTCCTGAGACAGCAGAACCGAATAGCGCAATGGCAGTTCCAGCGAGATTATCTGGACCACCTCCGTCGTGATCGGGTGCGGTTGAACACGTTCCGATTCGTCTACGGACCTCCGGTCTATCGGTACTATCACACCGGCCAATACTATGAGGTAAGCCGATTCGCGGCTGACGAGTTGCGGCAGGCGGTCAGATACGGATACGCAGAGGGCTTCCGCGCTGGCCGGTCGGACCGGCTTGACCGCTGGAGTTACGGTTTCCAGGATTCGTTCGCGTTTGAAGATGGCAGCTACGGATACAGCGGGTACGTTAGCTTCGCTGAATACCAGTACTACTTCCGTGAAGGATTCCGTCGCGGATACGAGGATGGTTTCTACGGGCGAACTCACTACGGCTCGCTGAACGGTGGAATCTTGTCAGGAATCCTGCAGACGATCCTTGCGTTGCAGTCACTCAGATAGTGCTGATAGCGCATGGTGAGTTGAAACAATAACGTGTTGGGAAACGAAAGCCCGAGGGGTCGCCAGCCAGCGGCCCTTGGGCTTTCGGTGTTTTGAAGGCTTTGCGCTCTTTGCGCGAAAAACTTTGCCCGTTGCATGAACGTCAAATCGCTTAGTCAACTATCTGAACGGGCCCGGACTCCAACTCCGCAGTAATCAAATTCGGCTTACAAGATCGACTAATTGTCAGAATTCTTCCGTCGTCCCCAGGTGGGAGAGGGCGGCTCCTTGGTCGCGCGATCGACAGGGTGCTCCTTCAACATCTTCATCGCCTCCTGCACCGCGCGCTCGAGCTGGAGATCGTGACCGGCAATAACGTCCTTCGGCCAGTTCTCAATGTCTATATCAGGTCCGACGCCCTCGTTTTCAACCGCCCAGCGATTGTCACGCGTAAAGAATCCACCGCGCGGCGCAATCATCGAGCCGCCATCGACAAACTGTGGCGTGTCCGCCGTGTGCACTAAACCTCCCCACGTGCGCTTCCCCACCAGCACTCCAATCTTCCTGCGTTTGAACATGTAGGGCATGAGGTCTCCACCTGATCCCGCCATCTCGTTTATGACCATTACCTTCGGTCCCCAGATTCCAGCCGAAGGACTGGTGAACGGGTAACGATCACCCGCTACGTTGTTGAAGTAGCCATCGAAGTCTCTCTGCAGGACATCGATGATGTAGTCGGCTGCCGATCCACCGCCGTTGAAGCGCTCGTCGATTATCGCGCCTTTCTTGTCCTGCTGAGCAAAGTAATAGCGATTGAAGCTCGAATAACCCGGTTGTCCGGTATTGGGCAGGTAAACATAAGCAAGCTGCCCATCCGACAACTTATCCACCAGTCGGCGGTTGTCTTCGACCCAGGCGCGAGTACGCAGTCCCTGCTCGTTTGTTACCGGCACGACTACAATCTGCCGCGCCCCTTCCAGTGCGGGCTTGTCGCTTACCGTAAGGGCCGTCTGTCGATTCGCAGTGCCATCAAGCAGTCGATAGATGTTGTCCGGAGCCTTCAACTCCATTCCGTTGATCGCAAGGACATAGTCGCCAACCGAAACCTCGACACCCGGTGCCGCCAACGGCGCTCTTAACTCCGGATTCCAACTCTCGCTCGCGTAGATCCTGGTGATCTTGTAGCGCCCGTTGTCGATCGTGAAATCGGCACCAAGCAGGCCTCCAACATTCGGCGGCACATCGGGCATGTCGCCGCCCCGCACGTAGGAGTGCCCGATCGCGATCTCCGCACCCATCATATCGAGCAGATAGTTGAGGTCGGCTCGATGGTTTACGTACGGCAACAGCTCTCCGTACATCTGCTTGTCTCGGGCCCAGTCCGTGCCGTGCATATTCGGCACATACAGATAGTCACGCTGGTTGCGCCATCCCTCGTTGAAGATCTGTTTGAACTCCTCCCGTGGCTCCAGGTACATCCGCAACGAGACATTCATTCGTCCTTGACCAGCGGTCGGAGGATTGCGATCTGCATCTACAAGGAAAAGAGCCGGCACCGGCGCCCCGGCTCCCGCCGCCGCCGCACCGCGACCGCCTCCAAAAGCTCCCGGCGTGCGGTACAGCAACTTGTGTCCGTCGGCACTCACCTCGTAGTCCGCAACCGAGTTCGCAAACATTGCCGCGCGCCGATCGCTCAGTCGATATCTGAACAATTCGCTGCCGGGCGGCGGACCTCCCGGCCCTCCGCGCCCTCGTCCCGCCGAGGCCTCGAGGTAGTACACCGATCCCGGCGCGCCAGCCTTCAGCTGCGAATACTGCCGCTCGGGAACCCCCGGAACGTTGATCGTGCGCTGCTGCAGTCCGTCAAAATCAATCTGCACAGTCACCGGCGGCCTCGGACGGCGGTCCGCCTGCGCAGGCTGATCATTTTGAGCACCATCGGCCGCGCCTTGACTCGCCGAAGCATCGCCGCCTCGCGGACCTCTGCCTTGTCCTCCGGGAGGTGGAGCGCTGCCTACGCCTTTGTCCTCGTCACTCTCGGGCAGCAAAGGACTCGGCTCTCCCTTCTTCAAAACCGCCAGGTACAACCCGAAGTTCTCGTCGTGATCATAAGACGTCATGTCCAGCCACTGCGATCTGAGTCCGAAATCCGTTGAAGCGAGGAACCACAGATACTTTCCGCTCGCGTCCCACACCGGCCAAACCGAGTCTGCCAGCCCATCGGTGATCTGTTTGGTTTCGCCGGTCTCTACGTTGCTAACAAAGATCGCGTGATAGAGAGACCTGAGCCGGCTCGAGTACGCGACCCATTTCGAGTCGGGGCTCCACACCGGATTCAGCGTGCGTTGAGGCACCATCCATGGATCGTTTCCAACCACTTTGGTCTGTCCGCTCGCTACATCCAGAACCAGCACGTGAAGGTTAGTGTCGGTGAACACAAGTTTCTTCGAGTCCGGAGACCATGACGGTGTGTAGTAGTGGCTCGGATGCTGGAGCGCGACTTCGCGGGCAGGAGCGAGACCGTCCTGCTGCTCGATCACCAGCTTGTACTCTCCCGACTTATCACTGAAGTACGAAACGTACTTGCCGTCCGGCGACCATGCCGGATCGCGTTCCGCGGAGCCGCTCGAATGGCTGAGGTTTCTGACGTCACCCTTCTCGGCCGGTATCGTGAAGATTTCACCTCGCGCCTCGACGACGACGCGCTTGCCAGTCGGCGACAGCGCAATGTTGGTCATTCGGTTTGTGACGTCTTCCCAACGCGGCATCATCCACGGAAAGTCGCCGGCGGCGGTGATGTTCACGACGTGCTCCTTGCCGCTCTTCGGATCCAGCTCGTGAATATAACCCGCCTGCTCAAAGACCACTGCGCCCCCGCCGGAGTCCATAGACTTGACGTCGAAGTCGCTGAAGCGCGTTAGCTGCGTAAGCTTCTTCGATCTCGTATCGTAGTTCCACACGTTTGCCACTCCGTCGCGATCAGATATGAAGTACACCGAGTCGCCGACCCACACCGGGTCGACATCTTTTGAGTCGGTCCAGGGAGGCGATACAAGGTCGAAGGTCTTGAGGTCTACGATCCAGATTGGCCGGTTCTGTCCGCCGCGATAGTTGCGCCGCTCCTCGTCCCACGAGTTGTTCATTCGATACGCGATGCGAGCGCCGTCGGCAGAGATCTTGCCCTGGTAACCTCGTGGCAATGGCATCGGTTGCTCGACTCCGCCTTCGGCCGGAACTGTCCAGAAGCGAGGAGCCGGGTTGGGCGCGAGAGTCGCGCGACCGGATGAAAACATCACCGATTTGCCATCTGGGGTCCAACCCTGCACAAGATCCGGTCCGGGATGCCAAGTCAATCGCCTCGGTTCGCCGCCTTCGGACGGCACTACGTAAACGTCGGTATTCCCTGCGTATTCGCCGCTGAACGCGACCCACTTCCCGTCGGGTGAGAAGTGCGGGTTGAGGCTTTGACCCTGGAAGCTGGTAAGCCGGCGAGCCATCCCTCCTGAGCGTTCGACAATCCAGATGTTGTTCGCATAGGCGAACGCTATGTGCGTTGCGCTCACCGTTGGAGACCTCAACAGACGAGTTGAGTTGCCGTTCGGCGTCGAGCTTGGGACAGCGCTATCCAATGCCGCTGCGCGCGTAGTGAAAGATGGGATTAGAGAGGTCGCTGCGAGGACTACGCCTGAAAACAACGCAAGCACTTTCAGGGCACGCGCTCGGAAAACAGACGTGAAGCGATCTGAGGACGCAAGGCGAAGGATTGACATGTTTGCCTCCGGAAAGAAAAGGTGAGCCCACTGAGAGGTGAAGTAGTATCACGTCAGCGCCCACCGGAGCAATGGGAAGTGCTGAGTGCTGAGTCTTTGGAAATTTCAGATTCAAGATTTCAAATTTCAAAACTCAGTACTCAGCACTCAACACTCAGCACTTAGCACTTCCTACTGGTAATCTAACCCCTTTAAACATTTACCCCTTCATGGCGCAGATCTCCCGGTATGGCGGCGACAATAGGCAAAATCAAGAAACTCAGGGGGCGCGGGTTTGCAGAAATCCGAGAACGTTCCCGTCAAGAGCTCTCAAAACTTACCGAGCGACTCCTCGGAACACCTCGTGAGATGAGCGACCGGGCATTCAAACGCGCGATCGGAGCCGCGGACAAGAATCATCCGGTACCGCACGCCTCCCCAATCACCGAACGAGCACTGACCGCTACCGCTACTTCCTTCAGATCCGCAGCCGTCGCCACGCCGGACGCGTCAAAAGTCGCCGAAGCTCGTACCGGCCTCTTCCCATCCCCACTCGAACACGACACAATCGCCGCCCTTATGGACGCAAGGTTTCCCGCCGAACGAGACGCCATCATCGAGCGAGCGCGCAGAGCAATCAAAGGACAGTTCGACCTTCTCGGTTACAGCGCGTTGAGCTTTGGAAGTCCCATCGACTGGCACCTTGAGCCGGTCTCGGGTAAACGTACAGGTCTTCAGCACTGGTCAACAATCGATTATCTCGACCCCTCAATAGCGGGCGACAAGAAAATAACGTGGGAGCTTAACCGGCATTCACACTTTGTGACGTTTGGGCAGGCTTACTGGCTTACTCGCGACGAGCAATTCGCTCGAGCATTCATTGAACAAGCATCTTCCTGGATCGAAGCAAATCCTCTTCGACGCGGGATCAACTGGTCGAGCAGCCTCGAAGTTTCCCTCAGAGCAATTTCCTGGCTCTGGGCGCTTCATCTGATGATAGATGCCGAGGCAGTCACTTCGAGTTTCGTCGCAAGACTGCTGAAGTCCCTGATCGCTCACGGTCGTCACATTTCATCGTATCTTTCGAACTATTTCAGCCCCAACACTCATTTGACTGGTGAAGCATTGGGGCTGATGTACCTGAGCGCCGCCCTTCCCAGCCTGAGCTACGCCCGCCAATGGCGGTTGAAGGGACTTGCGATTCTCCTCGAACAACTGCCCATACACTTGAAGTCTGACGGCGTATACTTCGAGCAATCTTCGTACTATCACCGCTACACCACGGACTTCTGCCTGCACCTGAAACTGATTGCTCGCGCTACGCGCCTCGAGCTCGGCTCCGACTTTGATCACCTGCTCTCGCTCGCGCTCGATCATCTGATGTGGATGACGCGGCCGGAAGGCACGACGCCGCTCGTAGGTGACGACGACGGCGGTTGTCTGTTGAAACTCGCGGCTCGGCGATCAGACGACTTTCGCGACACGCTTGCGCTCGGCGCCACGTTATTCGAGCGCGGTGACTGGAAACATGCTTCCGGCTCGGCCTCTGAACTCTTGTGGCTGGTTGGCGAGGCCGCCTTGAATAGCTACGACGAAATCGAGGGGGCAGCGCCACCCGCGTTTACTCGAGCGTTCAATGACACCGGCTACTTCATCGCGCGCGACGGCTGGACAAGCCGCGATAGCTTCGTCTTGGTTCACTGCGGTCCTAACGGGTTGCCGGGCAGCGCCCACTCGCATGCTGACTCTCTGAACCTCGAGTTTTCAGCGCGCGGAATATCGTGGGTGGTTGATCCGGGTACATTCACCTACACCGGCGACGCGAAGGCAAGAGACTGGTTTCGATCGAGCCTCGCACATAGTACTGCGTCGGTCGACGGAGAGGGTCAGTCGGAAACGGGAGGTCCGTTCGCCTGGACTTCAACCGCAAACTCAACGCCCCACGAGTTCATAGGTGAACAGGCGTTTGCCTACTTCGAAGGCTCTCACGATGGATACCAGCGCCTTAGCGATCCGGTCACCCACACTCGATCGATTCTCTATATCAAGAACGATCCACGGTCATCGCTGTCTGCTTATGTCATCGTACGCGACTGGTTTGACGGCAAGATGCCGCACCGTTATTCAACTCGATTTCAACTTGGCCCCGAGGCATCCGCAAAATCGTGGGCGAATACTGTCGTAGCAAACACGGAGAAAGGTGAGAAGCTATGTCTGTCCATATGGAGCTCCAATCGGAGCGACACCGGCAGTCTCGCCGGCACCGCGGTCTCCGTAGAAAAAAGCTGGGTCTCCCAGGTTTATGGTCAGCGTCGAAGGGCTCCCGCAGTCGTTGCAACCAGCGAAGGCGCCGGCGCGCATCAAATAGTCAGCATACTGACTCCGCAATCCAGGAACTCGGGGTTGCCCTCGGTCTCCCAGGCAAGAGGGGTTTACTCAATCAGCACCGGCGATTCGTTTGACCTCATCGCGTGCCCGGAAAACCAGGACGCGCGCTCAAGCCTGTTGAATGCCAGTTGTCAGATGTCGTGGGTTCGTTTCGAAAGAGGCAGGCTGTCGCGCGGGTGCATGATCAGGGGATCCAGGATTGCCGTCAGTGATGGAATTTCGATCGAGTCCAGCGGCATGGTGCCCTGGCTCTCATTCAACATCAACGGCGATGCGTTGGACATCAGAACCGGTGCCGCGGAAAGACTCGAAATCTCAGTGCCAGGGTCTCTGAGACTCCTCAACGTAAATGGAACCCTCTTTGATCTTCAAGCGGCTTCAAGCCGAGTGGTGCTTGTTCAGACTGAAGCAGGCTGGAGACTAGCGACAAGGAGCTGATTCGATGTGCGGGATCTGCGGAATTGCATTACCCCGAACCTCACGAAGGGAGATCGACGAAGCCGCGCTGATCAGCATGCGCGACTCGCTCGTTCATCGGGGACCGGACGACCGCGGATCTTACTTCGACTCTGCGGTTGCCCTCGGGCATCGCAGACTCTCGATCGTAGATGTTGGCGGCGGTCATCAGCCGATGACCAACGAAGACGGCACAATCTGGATAAGCTTCAACGGAGAGATCTACAACCACCGCGAGCTCCGTCCGGCGCTGGAATCCGCCGGCCACCATTACCGCTCGAACAGTGACACGGAAACAATCATCCATCTTTACGAGGAGCAGGGCGAGCGCGCCGTAGAGCTCCTTCGCGGAATGTTTGCTTTCGCCCTGTGGGACGAGAAGCGCGGCGTCCTCCTGCTTGCGCGAGACCGCCTCGGCATTAAACCGCTCTACTACAGCGTCTCGGACGACGGCACGCTCTGGTTTGCGTCGGAAATAAAGGCGCTCGTCGAAGCGGGGGCGGTCAAACCTGAAGTGAACTACGAGTCGCTCGCCGACTACACCGCGAACCGTGGCACCTCCGACGAACAGACGCTCTTTCGCGGCGTCCGGCGCGTCCCACCCGGGCACGTTCTGAAATGGAAGGACGGACACGTTGAGCTCAGAAGTTACTGGAGTCTGAGCTACGAACCGGATGACGATCCGCTCAACGAAGCGCAATACGTGAGTCGATTCAGAGAACTGTTTTACGAGTCGGTGCGGCTCCGCTTAATGGCCGACGTACCGCTTGGGGTGTTTCTCTCCGGGGGCATCGACTCCAGCGCGATCGTCGCGGCGATGAGCGAAATGGTCGATGGCCCGATCAAAACTTTCTCAGTGGCGTTCGCCGAACGCGAAGCAAACGAGTTGGAGTACGCGCGAATGGTCGCGCAGGAATTCGGGACGGATCATCACGAAGTGCTGGTGAGCCCGAGACAGTTCTTTGAGGCTCTTCCGTCGCTGGTGTTTCAGGAGGACGAGCCGATCGCTCACGCCTCAAGCGTCCCGCTACACTTCGTTTCAAGACTGGCAGCCGAACACGTCAAAGTGGTTCTGACAGGCGAAGGAAGCGACGAACTCCTTGCCGGGTACGGCAAGTATGGCAAGACGCTTTACAACCGAGCCCTCGGGCGAATCTATCAGGGAGCGATCCCTGCGACCCTACGTCGCCTGCTACGTCGGATCATCGACGACCGGAGGCTCGCCTCGACAGTCGCGCGAAAGTTGTCCCGCACATTCCTGTATCTGAAGCCGGAGATCAACGAGATCTATTTCGACAACTTTTCGGTGTTTTCGCGAGAGATGCAGTCTCGGCTGTTCACCGCGGAGACGCTGGAGCGTATGGGTGCCCGAGGGCCTTACGCCGGCCTGCGCGAGGCGATCTCGAGGTCGGACGCGAAGTCGTTGCTCAACCAACTGCTGGCAGCAGACATGAAGAGCTACCTGCAGGAACTGCTTATGAAACAGGACCAGATGAGCATGTCCGCGTCGATAGAGAGTCGCGTGCCCTTTCTGGATCATAAGCTCGCGGAGTTTGCCGCCAGGCTGCCCGAGAGAATGAAACTTCGAGGACTCACGACTAAATACATCCTCAGACGCGCGATGCGAGATCGGCTCCCCAAGCCGATCCTGTCGAGACGCAAGATGGGTTTTCCAGTCCCGCTAGCATCCTGGTTGCGTGGGAGGTTCTCCGGCGTGATAGACGAATACGTGTTGGACGAGCGCGCTTCAGCTCGCGGCATCTTCAACAAGGATTTTGTTGCTAACCTGGTCGCCCGCCATCAAGCGGGCGAGGACCACTCCGAACGTTTGTGGTCCCTAATCAATTTCGAGATCTGGCAGCGACAATTCTTCGACCGCGAAGGCGCGGCGAACTCAAAAATGCGGGCCCTCGCCGTAGAGCAGGCTCTGTGATGAGGTCAAGAAGATGAGTGCTCTTCGCCAATCGGCAATCACAACTTATCCTCGGTCCGACGGCCTTGAAGATATTCTGCGCTGCCCGATTACCGGCGCGGAGCTTGAGCAGTTGAGCATTCAGGACGTATGCGAGTTGAACTCGCGCGCGAGCCGCGGAGAGCTGCGTCACCTCGATGGCACAGCCGTGAGAACAGCTCTGGACGCCGCATACGCGACTGCCGACCGCTCATACGCGTACGCGGTCTGTGATGGAATCACAATGCTGCTTGGGAACCTCGCGATAGCACTTCGGTTCGAGGCGGGTCAGAACAGTGCGCTGCGAGACGAAAAGAAAAGCGTGCAGGACTTCTATGAAAGGATCGGCTGGAGCCGGGGCGAAGACGACGCTTTCATAGACGCACACAAATACGAAGACCTTCGCGAAGTTGCGAGCGACTATGTGAGACGGTGCAGGCTTAGGATCAATGATCATATAAACCCGGGCGGCCGTTATCTGCTCGACGTCGCTTCAGGGCCGATCCAGTTCCCTGAGTACCTCACTTATTCAGAAACGTTCGACTATCGGATTTGCGTCGACCTTTCAGTAGCCGCTCTTCGAGAGGCCCGGCACAAGTTGGGGGATCTGGGGATCTACATTCTTGGAGACGTCACGAACCTGCCTTTCAAAGACGGGTCGATTGATTCGGCCATTTCGCTGCATACGATCTACCACGTGCCACGCGACGAACAGGAGAAGGCTATTCGAGAGCTGCATCGCGTCGTGAAGAGCGGCTCTCAAGCGACTGTTATCTACTCGTGGGGACGGCGCTCTGCGCTGATGAACCTTCTTCTTTTCCCGCTTGTTCTGTTTCGTGCGATGCGATCCTTGTATCAGCGGTTCAATCGGATAACGGGCAGAGAGAATCGATCGCGCCTGTATGCCTATATGCATCCGTACGACTGGTTCAAGAGTCGAGATTGGGGTTTTGAGCTCGAGACGATCGCGTGGAGAACCATTAGCCATCACTGCTCGATGGTTTACGCACATTCGTGGCTCGGGGGACGGGCGCTGCTCCGGTTGGCGTTCTGGTTTGAAGATCGCTTTCCTTCGCTGGCGGGTCGAATCGGCCAATACCCGTTGGTGATCATCAGGAAGTGAACGGTCCGGCTTATGCGGATATTGTGGGTCAAGTCGGGGAACAAGCTGCTGCCGGTGGACACCGGCGGGAAGATCCGCTCCTATAATCTGCTTCGGCAGCTCGCGCTGCGGAACGAGGTGACGCTCGTTTCCAACTATGTAGGCGCACGCGACGATTCGTACGAGCGCGATTTGCAGGGACACTTTCCGGGTGCCGTAGCCATCAATATGCCGCGTAGCCGGTCGGAATTCTTCGAGGGCTTGTCTTACTGTGCTAACTTCTTTTCGGCCACTCCATACTCGGTCGCGAAATTCACCACACCGCGAGTGCGCTCTTGCATAGAAGAATTGCTGTCGAGCGAGAAGTTTGATGTTGCGATCTGCGACTTTCTTGCAGCGTCGCTAAACTTCCCGCGCCGTCCTGGTACCCCTACGGTTCTGTTTCAGCACAATGTCGAGTCAGTGTTGTGGGAAAGGCAAGCAAAACACGAACGCAGTCTTCTGAAGCGAATTGCATACAAGGCCGAGGCTCTAAAGATGGCTTCGTACGAGCGCACGGCCGTAAACCGCTTCGATCACGTAATCGCAGTCTCGGAGGCAGACCGCGATGCAATGGCTGCGATGACAAACCGAGAACGCATAAGCGTCGTTCCGACCGGCGTGGATTTGTCTCAGTATAGCCGGCGCGAACCCACTGATGCTCGAGGTACGCTCGTCACCTTCAGCGGCTCAATGGATTGGGAAGCAAACATCGACGCAGTCGAATACTTCGTGGGTGAGATATGGCCAGCCGTGCGGCAAGGGTGCCCGGCCGCCCGGTTTCGCATCGTTGGACGCGACCCGCATCGCCGAGTGCTGCGGCTGGCTTCTGAATCGGTCGAGGTTACTGGAACAGTTCCCTCGGTAATCGATCACCTGCGTGATTCGAGTGTGGTGATCGTGCCGCTGAGGATAGGTGGCGGCACGAGACTCAAGATTTACGAAGCGATGGCGATGGGCCGGGCGGTCGTTTCTACATCCGTTGGCGCGGAAGGGCTCGATGTGAACGACGGCCGCGACATTCTGATCGAGGACAGTGCTAACGGGTTTGCGTCCAGTATCCTCAAGCTGCTGCGTGAAGACGGTTATCGTGCGAGTTTGGAGAGTGCCGCGGCTGCCCAGGCAAGCAAGTTCGACTGGGCCCGAATCGCCCGCCAGTTCGAGACAGTTCTGGAGGAAGTGCGATGAGGAAGTTCGAAGGGGCGAAGGGCTGACTCGGTGACGCGGAGAGGAGGGACGCGGGGACTCGGAGACACCAGGAGGAGCAACAGGCGGAGAGGGCGAATGGCCGGCGGTAAGGACATGGAGTTCTTCCGGTCGCCCTTTCGCCCTTCGCCCATTCGCCAGTTCGCTCCTCCTCCCCGCGTCCCTCCTCCCTCCTCCCCGCGTCGCCCATTCGCCCATTCGCCCTTCGCCACCCTCTCCCCCGGAAAAACCGCGCAATTGGCAATTTTGCGCAGATAGAGATGAAACTCAGCATTTTCGGTTTAGGTTACGTAGGCTGCGTTTCGGCCGCCTGCTTCTCGAGGGACGGGCACGACGTCACCGGCGTTGATGTCAACGCTTTAAAGGTAGATATCGTGAACAGCGGGCGCAGCCCCATCGTCGAGCCCGAAATCGAAAATCTGATCCAACATTCGGTAAGGGCCGGATCCCTCCGAGCCACGACCGACTCCTCTGAAGCAGTGCTGAACACCGATATCTCGCTCGTCTGCATCGGGACGCCCGGCAATCACAACGGCAGCCTCGACCTGACTTTTCTTAAGAGGGTGTGCAGACAAATCGGAGAAGCAATCTCAAGGAAGAGCAGGTTCCACATCGTCGCTCTCCGAAGCACAATGCTGCCGGGCACTATCGAACAAACCGTTATACCCACGCTCGAAGTTCACTCCGGCAAACGGTGCGGGCTGGATTTCGGCGTCGCGATCAACCCCGAGTTCCTCCGCGAGGGAACGTCGGTCTACGACTTCGATCACCCGCCATTCACTCTGATCGGAGCAGACGACGAAGACACCGCTGTCACGCTTCAGCGTCTCTATTCGGGCATTGACGCACCAACGATCAGAGTCGCCATCAAAGAAGCGGAGATGGTCAAGTACGCTTGCAACGCATTTCACGGTCTTAAGGTTACGTTTGCCAACGAAGTCGGAAATATCTGCAAGGCGCTCGGAGTGGACAGTCACAAAGTGATGGACGTGTTCTGCCGGGACACAAAGCTGAATCTATCACCGCTCTATCTAAAGCCGGGGTTCGCATTCGGCGGCTCGTGTCTACCGAAAGACCTGCGGGCGCTCACCTACAAAGCTCGCGAACTGGACGTCGAGGTTCCCGTCCTGAATTCAATACTGATAAGCAACCGGCAACAGGTTGAGCGGGTTGTCGACACGGTGGTTGCGACCGGGAAGAAGAGCGTAGGCGTGCTCGGCATGAGTTTCAAATCAGGCACCGACGACTTACGCGAAAGCCCCATGGTTTCCTTGATTGAGACCCTGATCGGAAAGGGCTGCAAGCTGGCGATATATGATCGAGATGTAGAACTGGCGCGTTTGTTTGGAGCGAACAAGCACTACATCGAATCCGAAATCCCACACATATCGTCGCTGATGGTGTCCGGACTGAACGAAGTGATCGAACGCTCCGAGGTCCTGATCATCGGAAAGCGAGAAGATGAATTCCTCAGGCTCGCCGATCGAATGAACAACGGTCGAGTCATAGTCGATCTTGTCCGGTTGTTGGAGGTTCCCGACAGCCGCAAGCAGTACAGAGGTATTTGCTGGTGATAAGCCGATAACTGAGTCACCCGAAGGAGAGTCGCGAGATGTACCTGGAGTACTATGGGCTAAAGCAAATGCCGTTTGCGCTCACGCCCGATCCATATTTCTTATTCCGAACTGAAAGTCATCTCGAAGTACTCGCGACGTTGAATTACGCGATAAGTCACAACAAGGGCCTTGTTGTGCTGACCGGTGAAAGTGGGACGGGCAAGACCACGCTGCTTCGAGCAGCTATGCAGCATTTTGGTTCTGAAACTCAACTGGTCTACATCTTCAACCCTTTCCTGACCGCGGCGGAGTTTTTCGACCAGCTTGCGGAGGAGATGGGGCTCGACTCGCATCCGGCGGCGACGAAGTCCGAGCGGCTCTCGGCGATGGGCAGGCTGCTGGCTTCTCGGCATTCGCGGAATCTTCGGACGGTGTTGATCGTCGACGAGGCGCACGGTCTTCCGACGTCTTTGCTCGAAGAGATTCGGCTGCTGATGAACTTCGAGACCAACAATGACAAGCTGCTACAAGTCGTGCTATCGGGTCAGCCGGAGCTTGATGATGCGTTGAATCGCGAGTCGCTGCGGCAGTTGAAGCAGCGGGTATCGCTGCGATGCAGAGTAAAGCCTCTGACGGTGTTTGACGTAAGCCAGTACATTCGATTCCGATTGACACAGGCCGGGGCTCCCAGCGTCAATTTGTTTGATCACACTGCGGTCGCGCTGATCGGGCAGGCGTCGAAGGGAATTCCGCGAGTGATAAACAATATTTGCGACAATGCGCTTTTGTACGGCTACGCTTCGGGGTGCAAGGGTATCTCTCGAGAGACTATAGAAGAGGTTGTGGACTCGCTGGATTTGTCGGAGAGAACTATTTCTGAGCTCGGAAATTTCAAATTTCAAATTTGAGATTTCAAATCTGAGATCTGAGATTTCAGATCTGAGATCTGAGATTTTAAATTTGAGATTTGAGATCTCAGTACTTGATCGTCGCCTCGATCAGTTCAATCCGTTCAACCGGCGTCTCACCGTGACGAGGCGCCTTCTCCATCAGATCAAGCACTTCCAACCCATCAATCACTCTTCCAAAAATCGTATACTTACCGTCCAGATGCGGCGATGCCGCCAACATGATGAAAAACGACGTCGAAGCCGAATCCAATTCGTCCCCTCGAGCCATCGACAACACTCCACGCAAATGATTCTGCTTGCTGAACTCCGGCTTTAGCCTTCTGACCCATCGCTCAGCCGGATGCGAAGCGCCTCCCGCCCTGGTCGAACCGAGACCGCCCTGGACTACGAATCCCGGGACGATCCGATGAAACGCCGTGTGATCGTAGTAGCCTGTCTGGACCAGCTTCAGGAAATTGCGAACGTGTTCGGGCGCCACACTCGGATCCATCGTGACAGTGATATCGCCCAGACTTGTGCGAAGCAGGACGTCTCTTCTAAGCTGCTCTAAGGTCGCATCCTTAAAAGGCTCTGTCTTTTTCGGCTCGATCTTGATACTGACTATCTTGATTGGCTTTTCAGTCAGGCTCTGGGCGTCAACGGGCGCCTGAGAAATGCGATCGACTACGTCGAGCCCCTCGTTCACCTGCCCAAAAGCCGAGAACTCGGCGTCCAGTTGCGGCTGCGGTGCAAGGCAGATGAAGAACTGCGCACCGTCGCTTCCGGGCTTACCCGGGATCCGAACCGTAGACACTGTGCCGCGAACGTGCTTCAAACCGCTGATTTCGTCCGGCAGCTGATTCAAGCCGCCCGTTCCCCAACGTTCGCGCGGCGTTGAAGGATCCTTCAGCAGCGGATCGCCGCCTTGTACCAAGCTGTGAGCGTACACCCGATGGAACCCGGACCCGTCGTAAAAGCCACTCCGCGCCAGTTTCAGGAATTGTTGGACGTGAAGCGGTGCCTTGTCCGGAAAGAACTCGAATCGAACGACGCCCAACTCGGTGTTAATCACTGCCTCGACTGCGGAAGGGTCTGACTCAACAGGCTGGGGCTGAGCGGTGGTTTGAACGTCGCGCTTCTTCTGCTGCGCACCGGCGGTTTGAGCAAGGACAACAACCACAAGAAGCGCTGTCACAAAAATTCGTCCGACACAGGACATAAGCGACTGTTCGCGTCCACCAGGATACATTCAGGGCTCCTATTTCGAGATAGGCCAGATGAGTTTGCTACCGACCGATTCTTAACGCAAGCCGCAATGCTGAATGCCTGCGATCCGAGCTTGAGAAACTCTAAGCTCAGCACTCTCTCCCGCGGATTGATTTAAAGATCACCTGGCCATAAACTTTGTCCTGAGTAAACCAACAAACAACTAAGAAGTCCCTCCTCACATCAGTTCCTTGTGATCCTTGTTGATCCTCGGTTGACCAAACGGTAGTACTCACAACTAGAGGTTAGCCTATGAAGGCGACAGCATGCGTTCTCTACTGTCTCGCGATCCTCGGGGTCTTTCCAACTTCAGTAAGTTCGCAATCCGCTCCGCAAATCGAGCTCGAGCCGGTCGCGACCGGCCTCAGTAGCCCTGTCCTGGCTACCAACGCGGGAGATGGCTCAAGCCGCCTGTTCATAGTTGAACAACCTGGACGCATCAGAGTCCTGCAACCAGGCCCAGCAATCCCAACCGTCTTCTTGGACATAAGCAGCAGAGTAGTCTTTGGTGGCGAGCAGGGCTTGCTAGGGCTGGCCTTTCATCCGCAGTTTGCCTCCAACGGTAGATTCTTCGTCGACTACACACGCCGGCCCGACGGCGCCACGGTCATCGCCGAGTACCATGTCTCACCCGGAAACCGGAATATCGCTGACCCGAGCGAGACCCTTCTGCTTCTCATCGCACAGCCGTTCGCAAACCACAACGGAGGGATGCTCGCCTTTGGCAGAGACGGGTTCCTGTACATCGGAATGGGTGACGGCGGTTCGGCAAACGATCCGGGCAATCGCGCGCAGGACGCGAACCAGTTACTCGGCAAGATACTCAGAATCGACATCGACCATCCGGACCGCGGCCGGCTCTACTCGTCGCCGCCAGATAATCCGTTCTTCGGTCAGATTAACGGACGCGACGAGATATTCTCGCTGGGGCTTCGAAATCCGTGGCGGTTCTCCTTCGATGAATTCACCGGCGACCTCTACGTCGGTGATGTCGGTCAGGGTGCACGCGAAGAGGTAGACGTCGTGACGCGGGGTGGGAACTATGGGTGGCGAGTCTTTGAGGGAACACGATGCACTAACAATGACCCCTCACTGTGCAATCCCAGCGCGTATATTCCGCCGATCGCCGAGTACGGTCACACGGGCGGCAGATGCTCAATTACTGGCGGATATGTTTATCGCGGCGAGAAAGCGAGCTTGCCGTTTGGGTCGTACGTTTACGCAGACTACTGCAGCGGTGAAATCTTCTTGATGCAAAACGGAACGTCGACGGTGCTGATGGACACGTCCCTGAACATCTCGTCGTTTGGGGAAGACCAGGACCGCGAGGTCTACGTCGTAGGACTGGGCGGCACGGTGCATCGCATAGTGAACCCTTCGGCTACGGCAACTCCGTTTGTGATCCGTTCGGCCTTCATAAGGCGCCGCGCGACCGGCGAGATGCTCAACCCGATCACTATTCAGAAGAACGGGAAGCGATTCGAGGTTGTCATACTTGAAGGCGCGTCAGCACCGACGCCCGCATCACAAGGCGCTGTGGTCGTGGTCAACGGGACTGCGTTGACCACGAGATATGAGACAACCGATTTAGACACTCCGATCTTTGTGGCTCGATTGAAGAAGCCGATGCTGAGGGTCGCCGGACCTCTGGTTGTGCAGGTGGTGAGGCAGGACGGCGGACGTTCAAACCAACTCACACTGGACATTGTGGATATGTAGTGGGTCTGAAGACTCTGCTTTGACATCGCTTCAAACGCAATCGCTGAGAATTGCCGCGAACTTTTCGTCTTTCCGTCTTTGCGCTATGCTCGGGTAGTCAGCAGTCGGTACTCAAGGCCTCATATGCCCGAGACTGCCCTCATCAAATGTCCTCGCTGTGGCGCTACCAACCGCGTCCCAATTGAGAAGCTGCACGAGCACCTGTTGCCGGTTTGCGGCAGGTGTAAGACTTCGCTGCCCGCGTCGATTGAGCCTATCCATCTCACCGATTCCAATTTCTCTGAAAACGTTGAGCGCTCATCGATACCTGTTCTTGTGGATCTCTGGGCAGCCTGGTGCGCACCGTGCCGCGCAATAGCACCTATCGTAGAACAAATCGCAAATGAGTTCGCGGGCAGGCTGACGGTGGGAAAGCTCAACATCGACGAGAACCCTTCAACCACCGCCCGATTCGGGGTTCGCAGCATCCCGACTCTCTTATTGTTTCGCGACGGCAAAGAGATCGACCGCATCATCGGCGCCGTGGCGAAGCAGGAAATCGTCAGGCGCGTGCAAAGCGCAATTTGACCCGGAGACCAATGTCCATGCTGAAGAGTCGCGGCCGCTTAAGAGCAGACCTGATCGTTTGCCTGATATGTTTGAACACCGCAGCGTTCGCGCAAGGCCCGCCGAAGGAGTCCGGCCCGTTTCGCAAACCGGAGCTGGTTGAGCTTATTCGCCTCGACCCGACAATCAAGTTGGACATCCGGTACGCCACTTCCAACAACTTCCTCGGGCGGCCGGTGTACACTGAGGCTCGCGCTTTCTTGCAGCAGCCCGCGGCCGAAGCCCTCGTGCGAGCTAACAAGGCCCTGCGAGCAAAGGGCTACGGACTGGTCATACACGATGGATACAGGCCCTGGTCGGTAACCAAGATTTTTTGGGATGCCACTCCCGCCGACAAGAAACAATTCGTAGCCGATCCAAGCCAAGGGTCACGTCACAACCGCGGTTGCGCGGTGGACCTCTCGATGTTCGATTTAAAGACCGGACGAATCGTGGAAATGCCAAGCGGATACGACGAGATGTCCGAGCGCTCGAACATCAACTACAAAGGCGGGACCGAAGAATCAAGACGGCTTCGCGATATGTTGAAGGCAGCGATGGAGTCCGAAGGCTTCGCAGTCTACGAACCCGAGTGGTGGCATTACGATTACAAGGATTGGAAGCAATATCCGATCCTGGACATCAGCTTCAGCGCGGCAGGGAAGAAGAAGTTCTGAGTTCTGAGTTCTGAGTCCTGAGTAGTAAGTTCTGAGTCCAGGCATCCAAGCAACAGACTCAGAACTCGCTACTCAGAACTCAGTAGTCAGAACTTCCCCTTCCCAGTGGGTTGAAGATTCTGCTCATCCAGCGTGAAGCCTACAAACCCGATCATCATCTCCTCCCAGGTCTGCTGACCCCAACGCACAGGCCTGGTTGGATCGGGATTCCACTTGTTCTGATCCGAGTTGTCGAAGTGGGCAATGCACTCGATGCGGCTGCCTCTGGGAGCGGCAATGGGCTCCTTCAACTCGTATCGGGTCTGCCAATTGAAGTCGTACTTAGGAACCGACAGGATAATCTTTGAAGTGCCGTCGGGATACACCAGCCTGAACTGGAAATCCTTACCTCGAAGATGCATGTGAGGCATCAAGCTCGTTATATGTGAATCGTTTTTGAATGTGTAGACTGACTCCACCGAGTAGTTTGGGTCCCCGGCCGGGATCTCGAATCTACGGTTCATCGCCGCGCCACCCATCGCCGCTTTTACCACGGGCTTACTGCTGAAGATCAGCCCTATCGAAGTGCGATCCTTTTGCGCGGTGCCATTTGTCGTGTAATGCATCTGCAGTACGATTATCGAGCCCGCCTTGACCAGCCGTCCTATGCCGTCCGGCAGAATTGTAGCGCTGTCGCCAGGCGCAAAGCCGGCCAGACCTTCCACGCGATTCCGAGCGGCGATCCCTTCGCGCACCGCGTCCGGTTCTGCGACGAACGCGATCACGTGGTGAACGACGGCCCGATTCCCGGGCCGAATCTCTGCCGCCTGAATCCATCGATCTTCCTTGAATCCGGTTGGGATGAAGAAATACTTGTAGCTAATGGTTCCCTCGGCAGGCACTTCGAACTCCTGACCCATCTGAAAGACCACGTCTGGTTTGCCCATCTGCCATCCTTCGGTGAAGCGAGGCATAGCGGGCATCTGTTTCGGATCGCCCTCCTTTGCTCCCCCGTCGACCCACGCTGAAACCGTTTCAATGTCCTTCTTCGAAAGGCGTCGATCGTTGCTGAACTCGCCGAACTTCGGATCGGCGTGCCACGGCGGCATTACTCCGGAAACTACCTTTTCCCGAATCGCCTTGGCCCACGGCCGGGCATCTTTGTAGGTCAGCAGAGACATCGGTGCGACTTCGCCCGGGCGGTGACAGTTCACGCAGTTCTTGTACAGGATCGGGGCAATATCTTTGGAAAAGGTGACCGTGGCATCAGTCGCGGCCGCGCTAACGTGAGGGGGACCGGAAGCTGATACCAACCCGGCGGCGATTACAAAACCCAGGCATGTGATGAAAGAAAGGTTTCTATTCATGGGATCAACCTTAAAGGAGTGGTCAGTGCTGAGTGATGAGTCTCAACCGCCTCGGGGTTGTCTCTTCAGCATTGAGACCAGATTTCAAACCTCACGACTTCGCACTACTTATCTTCGCAACAATCTCTCGAGCCTGATCAAGGATTTGATTCAGGTGCTCTTCGCTCACAAAACTTTCGGCGTACAGTTTGTAGACGTTTTCTGTGCCCGAGGGCCGGGCGGCAAACCAACCGTTCCTGGCCACCACCTTCAGCCCGCCAATCTGCGCGTTGTTGCCGGGCGCCGCAGTCAACTTCTGAACTATAGGCTCACCCGCAAGCTCGTTTGCAGTTACATCGGTCGGCGACAACATCTTCAGCGCAAGCTTGAGCTGAGGACTAGCAGGAGCATCTATGCGCCGATAGTAAGGCGTTCCAAGGAGGGCAGTGAGGCTCTGGTAGTGCTCACCCGGGTCGCGACCGGTGCGCGCCAGAATCTCTGCCGACAGAAGCGCCATAATTATCCCGTCTTTCTCGGTAGTCCACGTTTTGCCGTCCTTGCTTAGAAAGCTTGCGCCTGCACTCTCCTCGCCGCCAAAGCAGATAGAACAGCTCAGTAATCCGCTCACGAACCACTTGAATCCTACCGGCACCTCGTACAATTTGCGGCCAAGCTCCGCAACCACCCGGTCTATCAACCCGCTCGAGACCAGAGTCTTCCCGACGGCAATATCCCCGCTCCAGCGCGGTCTGTTGTTGATCAAGTAGTGAATAGCCACCGCGAGATAGTGATTGGGGTTAAGCAGACCCCTGGACCTCGTTACGATTCCGTGGCGGTCGGCATCCGTGTCGTTGCCAAATGCTACGTCGAAGCGGTCCTTGAGCCTGACCAGACCGGCCATCGCATAAGGACTCGAACAGTCCATCCGAATCTTGCCGTCATGGTCCATGGTCATAAAGCCAAATTTGGGATCGACCCTCGGATTCACAACGGTGAGGTCAAGACGGTAACGCTCGGCAATCGGCTCCCAGTAAGCCACCGCAGCGCCGCCCATCGGGTCAACGCCTATCTTCACCTTCGATTGCGCAACCGCGTCGAGGTCGAGGACTTCAGTGAGCTCCTTCACGTAAGGGCCTAAGAAGTCATCGAAGTGAATCGTGCCAGATTTGAGCGCGGAATCTCGGGTAATCCGCCGCACGCTCTTGTTTGCTTCTCGAAGTAGCTCGTTCGCGCGATTCTGTATCCAGTCCGTTGTTTCTGTATCCGCCGGACCGCCGTCGGAAGGGTTGTATTTGAAGCCGCCATCCCTCGGCGGATTGTGCGAAGGGGTGATCACTATTCCGTCGGCAAGATGTTCTTTCTTGTTCCTGTTGTGTACCAGGATCGCCCTGGAAATAGAAGGGGTCGGGGTCAGCCCTCCGTCGCGCTGGATTACAGTTTCGACGCCATTCGCCGCCAGGACTTCAAGAGCAGTCCCTTCCGCTGGGGTCGACAGGGCGTGAGAATCTTTTCCGAGGAACAGCGGGCCATCAAGCCCACTGGCCTTCCGGTAGTCACAGATTGCCTGTGAAATCGCCAGTATATGCGCCTCGTTGAAACTCGAATCGAGCGCGCTCCCGCGATGACCACTGGTTCCAAATGAGACCAATTGAGACGGATCCTGGGTATCCGGCTCACGGTCGTAGTAGGCCCCCACCAGCTCGTCGACGTTTATCAGACATTCGACCGGAGCCGGTTGTCCCGCAAGCGGATGAGTCATGATGCTTCTCTAATCTTTCTTCTGCAATTGGCCAGCAACGGCTTCGGTGGCTCGTTTCACTGCTTCAGGATCACCGAGATAGAAATGGCGGGTCGGCTTGAGGTCGCTGTTCAATTCGTAAACAAGCGGTATTCCAGTAGGAACATTCACGCTGACGATTTCTTCATCGGACACGTTGTCCAGATACTTGATGAGCGCGCGAAGGCTGTTGCCGTGAGCAGACACCAGCACGCGTTTTCCTTCTCGTATTGCAGCGGCGATCACCGAATGCCAGTAGGGCAGGAACCTGTCGACCGTGTCCTTGAGGCACTCGGTCAACGGAATATCGTCCGGAGGGAGCGAGGCGTATCGAGGATCGAGAGCGGGATTGCGCGGGTCGTCGGCCTCAAGCGCGGGTGGCCGGATGTCGTAGCTCCGCCGCCAGATCTTAGTCTGCGCGGCGCCATGCCGCTCGGCGGTCTCCGCTTTGTTCAGCCCCTGAAGCGAGCCGTAGTGCCGCTCATTCAGACGCCAACTGTTATGTATGGGAATCCACATCTGGTCCAGCTCTTCGAGCGCAAGCCACAGAGTCTTTATCGCGCGCTTCAACACCGAAGTGTAAGCAACGTCGAACCCATAGCCTTCCTTCTTCAGAATTCGGCCCGCCTCGATCGCCTCTTCTACACCCTTTGCACTCAATCCGACATCCGTCCAGCCGGTGAAGCGGTTTTCCTTGTTCCAGATACTCTCGCCGTGTCGAATTACAACCAATCGCATAGTCCGAATCCCTCCAACATAGACTCTACACGAACGCGCACAGCGCGGGGAAGCAACGTTCGAGAGCTACTAGCCCAGTCAGTGCGACGCGGGCGAAGCCGATGCACGGCCCGAAGCCCCATCGCGCAACGCCACCTGACCCTGACGAGAAAAGTTTATCGACTCACCCAGAATCCTCGCCGCCTCCTGCGGCGCATGAAAGCCGGTCGAGTTCTCCGCTTCTACAAAGTCCAGATAGAACTGCGCTCGCCGCTGAAAGTTCTGCGCTGCGGCTAGCTCCTGGTCGGTTTTTCCGGCGGCTTTAGCGGACTTGATGTCATCGATCAGACTGACAAGCGCATCCATCGCCAGGTTTCTCAGCTTGAACGTCGTATCCTGAATCGTCTCCACCCGCTGCTTCAGTTCCTCTTCGGGCCACTTGTGACAGGTCTGGCACGCTCGATTGATGTTTAACAACGGACTGCGGACATGATGATCGCTGATCTTGAGGGCACCCTCGCGCTTATAGGGCATGTGACAATCCGCGCACGTCACACCTGATCGAGCGTGGACTCCCTGATTCCACATTTCGAACTCTGGATGTTGAGCCTTGAGCACCGGAGCACCCGAATCCGCGTGAGTCCAGTCTTTGAACTGCACTTCGTCGTAGTAGGCCATGATGTCGTCGACCTTCAGACCTTTTTCCCAGGGATATACAAGACGCTTCTCAGGCCCTTTGAAGTAGTACTCCACGTGACATTGTCCGCAGACGTACGCTCTCATTTCCTTCCGCGTAGCCTGTTTGTTTACGTCGTAGTTCTGGACACCCTGCGAGGCCTTGAGTGCGCGAATGCCTTCGATGAATCCCGGCCGTGTTACTCGCAACTGCATGTTGGCCGGGTCGTGGCAATCAATGCAGGAAACCGGATGAGAAACCAGCTTGCGCGCCTCAGAGTAAGGCATCTGATTCATCTTCTCGAAGCCTTTGATGAGATCGCCGTCACCGAGCTTCTTGTAGGGAACGTAGATCGATGCGTGGCACTGCATGCACGTTCCAGGTTGTTTGGTCACCTGCTGACGCTCGGTGAACGTCTGATCATCTAGCATGTAAGCGTGTCCCCGGTCCTCACGAAAGTCCTTTGAAAAAGCATAACCCGCCCACATGATTTTCAGTCGCGGGTCGCTTTCCAGTCTTGACTCGGCTACCACGGATCGAGGATCGGCGTCGGTAGGCGTGCGAGGCAGCGCCTCGCTTCCGCCGTACCTTGTTCGCACCGAGTCCACGGTCCGGAGATAGTCATCGTATTGCAGCGGGAAGTTCTTACCCCATACGGCCGGGTCCTCGGTCTCGTCGTTCAACTCCACGACCCTATAAAACGGATTACGGCCTTCCTGCTTGTGCTCGAAAATATTCACCAGCAATCCGACCACGACGATTGTAATCAGGCCTGACAGGATCAGCGTGACTACTGCCGACCTTCGAGATCGGCGGCCTTGCGGATGTTGAGCGGCGTTGACGTCAGATTCGGCCATGATTTTCCCCAATCTGTTGCGAGCCTTATTTGAGGTGACCAACCGAACTGTGACAGCGAAGACACGACAGGCGGTCGCCATCGCGCTCACTGTGAGCGCCTTCGATTGCGTCGGTGATTTCCTGATGACATTTGCGACAGGCTTGTTCCAGGATGTTGCGGCTCGGCTCGGTAATCTGGATGTTGTCCTGGAATCGCCCGGTAGTGAAATAGTAGGAGTGCCAAAAGCCGTTCTTTGCTTTGGTCAGGTACTTCCCCACGAAGCTCGGAGGAGTATGACAGTCGTTGCAGACGGCGACAGATCGGTGAGACGACTTAATCCAACCGGTGAACTCCTCGTTCATTACATGACAGTTGGTACATGCTTCCGGCTTATCAGTCATATAAGCCCAGCCGCGAGCATAGGCGAAGGTATAGGCCGACACGCCTATGGTGATGCCTACTGCTACTCCCAGCACGACACCCTGGACAGTGCGAATCGTCATGGAAAGCTCAGGAAGTGGCCGGCGCCGAATGTTGAGTCAGTTTTCAGTAGCGATTTGAAAACTGTGTTTCGGTAAGATCAATGGGACCAGTACCGGGCTGGTACTCGGAACGAACTCAGCATTCGTCACTCAGCACTTGTTCTCACTTAGTCACGCGCATAAGCATTTCGGTGCCGGCATCCAGTTTCAATCTCTTGCTTCCCTGAATGGCCACCGAAGCGGCGCCCGCGCCGGCGCCTACCGCTGCACCTATTGCCGCACCTTTTCCACCTCCGGCAATTCCGCCGATGACCGCGCCACCAACCCCTGCGATGCCGGAGCGCTTGGCGGTCTGCGACCCACGCTTGCCACTTTGCACGTGGCCTTCTTCATCCACTTTGCTGACAGACTCCTCACCGTAGACCTTGACGACCTGGCCTCGCAACGGCGCGGCCGCTCCATCTCGATAGTGGATTCGATCGAAAGCAAAGGCGATCGAGGTACGGCCGGTGAACTTGCCGGATTTCTTCACGCTTGCGAGGTGCCCGTCGACGGTACACTCCTCGTACTTGCGAGGAGTGAGAACGGTTGCGTGGAAGTGGTCTCCGTGCTTGGCTGCCTTGGAATCGATAGTGTCATTGAGTCTGATTTTCATTTGAGTTCCGACTGGTACACGGCGACCAGCGGGCGGCTTTGCTTGGGAGATTGCAGGGCCCAGACCAATGAGCATCCCGGCCAGAACAAATGCGCCTGACCGAAAAAGGATGTTTTTCGATAGGAGTTGCATCGAGCGGTCCTCCGGGGAGTGGATTGGCTTACAACTCTACAGTTTGAACAATCCACGCGCAATAGGAAGTGCTGAGTGCTGAGTGCTGAGTGCTGAGTTGTGGGGACGAAGAGCGACGGGGCGACGCGGGGAGGAGAGACGCGCGGAGAGGACGAATGGCGAGTGCTACGGACATGGTGTCCTTCCGGTCGCCCATTCGCCCCTTCGCAGCGTCGCCGCTTCGCTCTCTTCGCTCCTTCGCTCTTCCGACCTTGACACCGGACGCGCAATTCCGTAGATTAGCACTCTAATTTCGCGAGTGCTAATGATACCTTGGCACTAAAAAGTACTTACATACTTCATAAAGGAGGTCCGGAGCATGGCTAATATCAGACCGTTGCACGACCGGGTGATCATCAAGCGGATCGAAGAAAAGGAACAAGTCCGCGGGGGGATCATCATCCCGGATGCAGCAAAGGAAAAACCCCAGGAGGGCGAGGTGATTGCAGTAGGAGCCGGCAAACGGCTCGATAGCGGCGAGCGCCAGCCGCTGGACGTCAAAGAGGGTGACAGAGTGCTCTTTGGAAAATATTCCGGCACCGAGATCAAACTCGACGACCAGGAAGTGCTCATTCTCAGGGAGGACGAGATTCTCGCCGTCCTCGAGTCCACCAGCAAAACAAAAGGAAAGGGCGCCTAATTTTCGGACAGGAGGTAAGCTATGGCAAAACAAATCTCATTCGGCGAGGAGTCTCGCAGAAGCATCCTTACAGGGGTCAACCGCCTGGCCGACGCGGTCAAGGTGACCCTCGGTCCCAAGGGTCGAAACGTCGTCATCGAAAAGAAGTTCGGCTCTCCTACAATCACCAAGGACGGTGTAACAGTCGCTAAGGAAATTGAACTCGAGGACAAACTCGAGAACACCGGCGCGCAAATGGTCCGCGAAGTCGCTTCCAAGACGTCTGACGTTGCCGGCGACGGCACCACCACCGCAACCGTGCTCGCGCAGGCGATCTTCCGCGAAGGCGTCAAAACCGTAGCCGCAGGCGCTAATCCTATGGCTCTAAAGCGCGGCATCGAAAAGGCAGTCGAGAAGACCGTAGACGAGATCAAGCGTCTTTCCAAGCCGGTAAAGGGAGACGCCATCGCCCAGGTCGGCACGATTTCGGCCAACGGCGACGAGACGATCGGCAACCTGATTGCCGAGGCGATGGACAAGGTCGGCAAGGACGGGGTGATCACCGTCGAAGAGGCCAGAACTCTTGAAACTTCGCTCGAGGTGGTCGAAGGAATGCAATTCGACCGCGGCTACCTCTCGCCATATTTCGTCACCGACGCCGAGCGCATGGAATGCGTCCTCGAAGACGCCTACATCCTGATTCACGAGAAGAAAATCTCTTCGATGAAGGACCTGCTGCCGCTGCTCGAGCAGGTGGCCCGTCAAAGCAAGCCGCTGTTGATCGTTGCCGAAGAAGTTGAAGGCGAGGCGCTGGCTACGCTGGTGGTGAACAGGCTCCGCGGGACTCTCCAGGTGTGTGCGGTCAAGGCGCCGGGCTTTGGCGATCGCCGCAAAGCAATGCTGGGCGACATCGCTACGTTGACCGGCGGACGTGCAATCACTGAGGACCTCGGCATCAAGCTCGAGAACATTCAGATTCAGGATCTGGGTCGCGCGAAGAAGGTTGTGGTCGACAAAGACAACACCACGATCGTCGAAGGCGCGGGCAAGAATGCCGAAATCGAAGGCCGAGTAAAGCAGATTCGAACTCAGATTGACGACACGACTTCCGACTACGACCGCGAGAAGCTTCAGGAACGGCTTGCGAAGTTGGTGGGCGGCGTAGCAGTGATCAAGGTTGGCGCCGCGACCGAGACTGAATTGAAGGAGAAGAAGGCTCGTGTCGAAGACGCCATGCACGCGACCAAGGCAGCGGTCGAGGAAGGAATTGTTCCGGGAGGCGGTGTGGCATTCATGAGAGCCCAAAAGGCTCTGGAGGGCTTCACGCTCGAACACGACGACGAGAACATCGGAGTCGGCATTGTGCGTCGCGCTCTCGAGGAACCGCTTCGTCAGATCGTTGCAAACGCGGGCTTCGAAGGCGCGGTCATCGTGGATAAGGTCAAGAGCGACAAGAATGCCAACTACGGATTCAATGCGCAGAGCGAGGAGTACGGCGATATGCTGAAGATGGGCGTCGTCGATCCCACAAAAGTGACGCGCTCGGCGCTGCAAAACGCTGCTTCGATAGCTGGTCTGTTGCTGACAACTGAGGCGGTCGTTTCGGAGATTCCGGAGAAGGAAAAGGCCGCTCCAATGCCGCCCGGCGGCGGAATGGACTACTGAGGCAGTAGGCAGCAGGCGGTAAGTAGTAAGCAGAAGGTGGAAGCTTACTACCGACTCTGCGCGTACTGACATCTGCAGTGTTAGTGCTCGAGCCCGCGTGACGGCGACAGAGTGTAGACGACTCGACTCCCGAGCGTATACATTCGCTCGCCGTTCGCGCGGGCTCGCTGTGTTTCGTAGCTGTTCACCAGAGAGAGCCTCTCGACCACCCTCTGAGTCCGGCCACACAGTCCTTCTTAAGTTTTGCAAGTCTCCAATTCTCGACCGGGGTTCTGAGTTCTGTGTTCTGAGTCCTGAGTCCGAAGCCCGGAATTGCTTAGTCGGACGTCCCGTCCAATACTGCCCTGCTGGCCTACTGCCTGCTGCATACTGCCTACTGCCTACCGCCTACTGCATACTGTTCTTAACCTGTTAGTTTACAGTAAACCCGTTGACTGCTTCAGAGGCGGGCTCTACGTTAATCCTGCGTCATTTTTCTGCGCTGGGATTCACCAAAACCGAAGCCAAAACCGAAGCATTGATGGACGGATAGATGGACGGATATTGGACGTAGGTTTTCTGAAGCCGCCAAGAACCCCCTGTCGCAATTCAAAGGGTCTTCATGAACCTCAAAAAATCGATCTCGTTCTTGTTGCTGCTAGCGCTCGCTGCAACGGCAGGCGGCCAGACTGCGCGCCCCACACAGGGAGCCGCCCGCACCAACGCCCTTATACCCGTACCCGAGTCCGTTACCTTTAAGCAGGGGCGCTTTCCACTCAAGAACCGTTTTACCATCGCCGTGACTGCCGTTCAGGACGCGCGCCTGATCGCCGCCTGTGATCGCGTCGGCGCAAGGCTCTCTCGACACACCGGGCTCGAGTGCTCGACCCGGGCCCAGTCCGATTCCGGCTCAGCGGATCTCGTAGTCCGCTGTGGGAGTCAGGTTCCACAATTCCCCGTGTTGAAACAGGATGAATCCTATTCGCTGGAGGTATCAGACAGACAAGCGGTCTTGAGCGCGCACACGACCGATGGCGCAATGCGCGGACTGGAGACGTTTTACCAGCTCATCGAAGCCGACCACGATGGATACTTCCTTCCGGCAGTGACGGTGCATGACAAGCCTCGCTTTCCATGGCGAGGCCTGATGATAGATTCGGGACGGCACTTCATGCCCGTCAGCGTCATCAAGCGCCAGCTTGATGGCATGGCCGCCGTTAAGCTCAATGTCCTCCACTTTCATCTCACCGAGGACCAGGGCTTCAGAATTGAGAGCCGCAAGTTTCCGAAGCTCCACGAAATGGGCTCGGATGGTCTGTACTACACGCAGGACGAGATACGCGACATCATCGCGTATGCCGCCGATAGAGGGATCCGGGTAGTACCTGAATTCGACATGCCCGGACATTCGACCAGCTGGTTCGTCGGTTATCCATCTCTTGCCACCTTGCCGGGACCGTACAAGATTGAACGGACCTGGGGGATTATGGATCCTGCCTTTGATCCGACGAACGAAGCTGTCTACAAGTTTATCGACGAATTCCTCGGTGAGATGGCCGCGCTCTTCCCTGATCCTTACCTGCACATCGGCGGAGACGAGAGCAACGGCGAGCACTGGTCCAAGAACCCGAAAATTCAGAGCTTTATGAAGGAGAAGGGGATCAAGGACAACGTCAGCCTCCAGCGGTATTTCACCGAACGAGTCGCAGCGATTGTGACAAAGCACGGGAAGAAGATGATTGGCTGGGACGAGATCTTGAGTTCCGGGCTCCCGAAGGGAATTGTCGTTCAATCGTGGCGCGGACAAGAGTCTCTTGCCGAAGCAGCAAAGCAAGGCGTCGCCGGAATTCTTTCATCGGGATACTATCTCGATCATATGCTGTCGGCCGCCCAGCATTATGCGGTTGATCCTCTCGCTGCGGACGCGGCCCTGACTCCAGATCAGGCTGCGAACATTCTTGGCGGCGAGGCCTGCATGTGGACTGAATATGTAAGCGAGGAGACGGTCGATTCGAGGATTTGGCCGCGTCTGGCTGCTATAGCGGAACGCTTCTGGTCGCCTCGCTCGATAACCGATGTGGACGATGTGTATCGGCGTCTCGATCTGGTCAGTCTCGAGCTCGAGGAGCTGGGCCTGACACACGAGACAAGAATGGGCCGAATGCTCAGACGTTTGACTAATGGAAAGGACATCTCTGCTCTGCAGACGCTGGTGGATGTTGTAGAGCCGATGAAGATCTATCATCGCGGTGAGAATCATCCGACCAATCAATTATCGCCTTTGACTCGCCTGGTCGATGCAGCGCGTCCCGAAAGCCTGACCGCGCGGTCGTTCGTGGCGCTGGTCGATGGGCTGTTGTCGGACGCACCCCGGTTCAAGACGAACAATGACCAGCTCGTCGCGATGCTGAAAGAATGGCGAGACATTCGCCCTGCACTCGACGTGACAATAGCTACGTCGCCACTGCTTGACGATGCGGGGCCTGTTGCGAGAGATCTGTCGGACATCGGCGCAGCCGGTCTGGAAGCGGTCGCCTTTCTTTCAAGCGCCGCTCCGCCCAGCAAGGAGTGGCGCACTTCGAGGCTGGCGTTACTGGAGAAGGCCTCGAAACCGAATTCATCGGCAGTAGAACTGGCGATCATTCCGGGTGTGCGACAGCTCGTGATCGCGGCAGCCGAAATCCCGGAATTGAAGAACTCGGCCCATTCCGAATGGAAGAAGAGGGTAAAACTCCTGGCCACTGAAAAACCCGCCTCGCCCGGCAAGTAGACACTGCCTGTTCGCTCGTTCGGCCGCCGGGCAAATCCCACTTTGCGGCTATAGTCGTGTGGGGCTAGAATTAGTCTGCTTTTACACCCGGGGTCGCGTATTCAGTCAGATTCTAGAAGACGTCTCCAGAACTGGGACAGGTCAGGTGGCCACCAGAGTAGCAAAACAAGCATCCGAGCACGTTGAACCCGAAGAGGTCCAACTTGCGCTCGAAGCAATACTGACCAGCAAGCATTTTGTGAACGCTCGCAGGAGGAAGAAATTTCTGCTCCTGGTCTGCGATTTTTATCTCCAGGGACGAGCGGCCGAGCTGAACGAATACGTCATCGCTTACGATGTTTTCGGCCGTGGTAATGACTACCATCCGTCGTCGGACCCCATCGTAAGGGTCGTCGCCCATGAGATCCGAAAAAAACTGGAGGCGTACTACCAGGCTGAAGGCGCAGCCGACTCAATCCGCATCGACATTCCAGCCGGAAGCTATCAACCAGCGTTCTACAGACAGCCGGTCAAGCCGGACGAGAGCCAGCCCCCACAAAACGTCTCGATCATTTCTCCACCAAAGGGGAAGCGAGTATCAATTGCGAAGCTCGCTCCCTGGGGCGTCGTCGTTGCGCTTTCGGTGGCGATTGCCGGTCTAGTGTACGTTAACCAAAGGCTGCGCGCGGAAGCGGCCGCAGCTCGCGCACCTAAGGAGACCGGGATCTACGGCGAGCTCTGGCAACCGTTCTTTGCAGATTCCGCGGCGCCGCTCGTGGTGCTCAGCAACCCTCCTGTCCTGCGGCTTTCTAACCCGAGTGATCCCGAAGCCTCTGAGCGCCAGTCAATCACGTTGACACCAGAAGCGGTCGAAGCGCTGAGAGGCAAAGCGGTAATGAACCCCGAGATTGTGATCAGCAATGCTAAGGGCAGTCTGGCTGACGCGGGGTCGGGTGACGAGAAAGTTGTCGTCAGACAAAACAAAACGCCTCGACTCATTCTGAGCACCGACGTCTATACCGGGATGGGAGAGGCTATTGGGTTGTTCCGTCTCACGGATCTGTTTCGAAGCACAGACAAGACGTTTGTCCTGAAACAGAGCCGGACAGTTCGAGCTGACGACCTGAAGAGCCGCAACGTCATACTGCTGGGTGGAGTATGGGTTAACGAATGGTCGGGCAAGCTTCCGAAGACCGAAGACTTCGTGTTCACCGGCAGCGCGACCGTTGAGAATCGCAATGTACAGCAGGGCGAGCAATCAGAATACATCCCGCAGTTTGACGGACGAACCGGAGCACTCATGGTGGACTACGCGCTGGTCACTGTGAGACCAAACATCTCCGAGCAGAACCGCGTGATGCTTCTTGCGGGCGTCTACAGCCAGGGAACGGAAGCGGCGGTTGAATACGTAACGAACCATTGGCATCTCTCGCAGTTGAATCAGAAGCTTCGTCAGTTGGAGCATACGGCCTCGTCCCTACCCTGCTTTCAAGCCCTGTTACGAGTTGAAGTCGAAGACGGTATCCCGACAACCATCACTCTTGTGGCGCTGCACGAGTTGAAACGCCCTGCGTTTTGATGGGCCGGCGTTTTCGATAGCCGATGACCGTTTAGCGCAAAGCGACAAGGAGCACCTATCAGGCATCCATTGCGCGTTCTTGTCATCCAATTGAGCAGCGCGGCCAGACCTTCCGACCTCTTCACTCTGACTCTATGAAACCCGTTCAAAACCAATTGCTGTTCGCCATGCGTCTGTTGTTCATTCTCCTTTTGTGTTCAGCTTTGTTTGCCTCCTGTGGGGGTTCGCAGTCGGGCCGGATAAGACTGGTCGTCAATTCGGGCGTCGAGGGTGACGCTCTCAAGGCCGCTGCACGGGACTACGAGGCTGCAACCGGTTTGCACGTAGATGTTGTCGAGTTTCCTTACGATGATCTGTTCGCAAAGGAACTTGTCGATCTTAGTTCGGGGACCGGAGCCTACGACTTGATTATGCTGGACGATCCGTGGTTTCCGCGGTTCGCTACCGAAGACCTTCTGTTGGATCTGGGTCCGCTTTATCAAAAGAGAGGTCAGTCTGGTGCGGATGGCGATTTTGTGTCCACGTCGATCGCGCTGTGCAAGCACCCGTACGCCGAGGGTTCGCTTCGGGCCTTGCCGTACGTAGGCAATTCTCAGTTGTTCTTCTATCGCGAGGATCTGTTCAAGAAATACGCTCTGAAAGAGCCGGACACCTGGGAAGACGTCCTCAACGCCGCAAGGACTATCAGCGAGCATGAAACAGCGGGCGCGCCAGGAGGTGGCGCTGTGTACGGCTACGTCATGCGGGCGGCCCGCGGCAACTCGGCAGTGGCTGACTTCATGCCGATCTTCTGGTCTTTTGGCGCTGAGATGTTCGATGATGCGGGCAAGCCGGCGGTCAACAGCCCCGAAGGGATCAATGCGCTGAAGTTCATGATCGAGCTGGGGAAGTATGCGCCTCCGGGATATCCAAGCTTCAACGCGACTGAAGTGTCGGCGCATTTGCTGCAGGGTACTGCAGCAATGTCGATCAACTGGCCTGCCTGGATCAGTGCGTTTGGCGATCCATCCAAGTCCAGAGTGATAGGCAAGGTCGTGTTCACTACATTGCCAGGGCTAGCCAACCGGACTCGTGCGGAATTAACTTCCGCTTCGACGAAGATCAAAGATCAAGCCGGTCAGGGAGGTGCAAAAAATGTTGGGTCGCAGCGCTCAGCGCCCCAGAAGAGCGGCCAGGCAGAGATCGGGAACTGGCTGGTAGCAATTCCAAAGGGCTCGCGTAACCCCGACGCAGCCTTTGAATTCTTACTCTGGGCTACTTCGCAGGAGCAGATGAAGAAGTCCGCGCTAGCTGGCAATCCGCCGACTCGCCGGTCGCTGTTCAACGACCCGGAGCTTGTGGCGAAGTTCCCTTCATACCCTGCGCAGCTAAAATCACTGGAAACTTCCCGGGCGCGCCCACGCACTCCGCAATGGAGCGAGATTGAAAACGTGTTCGGCATCTATCTGTCGCGTGCCAACAGCGGCGAGCTCTCGGCAGAACAGGCGATGAACGAGGCCAACGCCGAGATCGGAAAGATTGTCGAGAGAATGCGCAAATGAAAGCGGCTCGAAAGTTTGGCGCCCATGATCGAATGCTGGCGCGCCTGCTGTTGGCACCCGCCATCGCCGTGCTTCTGGCGTTATCCCTGTATCCGCTTTTCTACCTGATCAGAGTTTCGTTTGAGCCGGGCGGAGGCGAGGGGTCGTGGTCTTTGCGAAATTTCAGCCGCCTGGCGACTGACGGGTTCTTCAGGTCGGCGCTCCTTCACACTCTGATCTACGCGGTGGCCGCCCTGACTCTTGAATTCGTGATAGGGCTTGGGCTGGCGTTGATCGCGGACCGCCCTCTGAGAGGACGCGGAGTCTTTCGGGCGATTGTGTTGATTCCGATGATGCTTCCGCCGGTAGTCGTGGGAGTGATCTGGCGATTGATGTTGAATCCCGACTTCGGCGCGATAAACGGGACGCTCAAGGCCGTGGGGGTTAACACCCAGTCGATGACGTGGACCGCGTCACCTCTTCTGGCAATGCTTAGTGTAATCGCGGTGGACGTGTGGCAGTGGACGCCGTTCATGTTTCTGGTGCTGCTCGCAGGATTGCAGGCAATTCCGCAGGAACCGTACGAAGCTGCGACAATTGATGGCGCGAGTGCTTATCAAATGTTTCGCGACATAACGTTGCCGATGCTCAAGCCGGCTATTCTGATTGCGCTCCTGCTTCGCACGATGGATTTGCTGCGGGTTTTCGATCAGATCTACATCCTTACAGAAGGCGGGCCGGGCTTCGCGACTGAGACTGTGAGTCTGTACATCTATCGATCTGCATTTCGTTTTTTTGATCTCGGATATGCCGCAGCGATGTCGCTGGTATTGCTGATGATGACCAATCTGATCAGCGCTGGATATATCAGGCTGCTCGGCAGGCAGGAGGCTGCATGACCGCGAGCTTAGGCGACAGATCGAGGCTGCGATTCCGGCCGGCGGCTTACGCAGTGCTGTTAGCAGCATCGTTGATCTCGCTTGTTCCGGCCTACTGGATGATTACTATTTCGCTGAAGACCGAAGCTGACCAGTTCGCATCGCCGCCGCGCTGGTTCAACTTTGGTCCGACCCTTGCGCACTACTACGACGCCTTCTTTAGCCGCTCGTTTGGCACTTATCTGAGTACCAGCGCAATCGTCGCGATCAGCTCGACAGCCCTTGCGTTGACGATCGGGACTTCGGCGGCTTACGCACTGGCGAGGTTAGGTCTCGGCGAGGGCAGCAGCCGACGAATATCGCTGTGGATTCTATCTACGCGAATGTTGCCGCCGATAGTAACGGCAGTGCCGCTATTTTTGATGATGCGTGGGCTGCGTCTGATCAACACGTTGCCGGCGCTGATCGTTGTCTACACCGCTCTGAATCTGCCTTTTGTGATTTGGATGATGCGAGGTTTTTTCCAGGAGATTCCCCGCGAGTTGGAGGAGGCGGCGATGGTGGACGGAGACTCGCGGTTGGGAGCGCTTATGCGAGTTGTACTGCCACTGGTGAAACCGGGACTGGCGGCTACGGCGGTGTTTTGTTTAATAACTTCGTGGAACGAGTTTCTGCTGGCGCTCGTGCTGACTCAAACCGATGCTTCGATGACATTGCCGGTGGGCATTGCGGGTCGCGTGACGCAGTACGAGATCAAGTGGGGAGTTATGAGCGCTGCCGGAGTTGTCGCGATGATCCCGATGATAGCATTTGCGCTTTCCGTCCAACGCTATCTTGTCAGAGGCTTGTCCCTCGGCGCCGTGAAAGGATGAGTGGAAAGTGCTGAGTGCTGAGTCCGGAACGTTGCGGAGACAATAGCGATCAACACAGACTCATAACCAATGGCAGATATCAAATTTCAAGAGTCACACTCAGCACTCGGCACTTCCTATGTCGATCACGTTTGACCAGGTGACCAAGAAGTACGGCGATGTCGTGGCCGTCGATCGATTGTCGCTCGAGACAAGAGATGGCGAGCTGGTGGTGTTGTTGGGACCGTCGGGGTGCGGCAAGAGCACCTCGCTCCGAATGCTGGCGGGACTCGAAGAAATCACCTCGGGCAACATTCTCATAGGCGGCGAAAGGGTCAACGACGTTCCCCCGCAGCGGCGAGACCTGGCAATGGTGTTTCAGAACTACGCGCTCTACCCTCATATGACCGTCGGCGAGAACATCAAGTACCCACTCAAGGTGCGCAACATAGAGCCCGACGAATCGCGCCGCCGCGTGCTTGCAACGGCCGAGATGCTCGGCATCTCTTCTCTGTTGGATCGGAAACCGCGACAGCTATCGGGCGGCGAACGGCAGCGCGTTGCGCTTGCAAGAGCTATTGTCCGTCAGCCTCGCGCCTATTTAATGGATGAGCCCCTTTCAAATCTGGACGCGATGCTTCGAGTGTATATGCGCGGCGAGTTGAAGCGACTGCAACGAGAGCTGGGCACTACGACGATTTATGTGACCCACGACCAGGCTGAAGCGATGACCCTCGCGGATCGACTGGCAATCTTACGCGGAGGGCGGTTACAGCAATTCGACACGCCGATGAATATTTACAATCGGCCCGCTAACAAGTTCGTAGCGGAGTTTGTAGGGACGCCCGGCATGAACTTCATCGAGGGTCATCTGGACAAAACCGATCGCCGCTTTGCGTCGAACGGATTTGTACTCGAGCTCGTCGACGAGGAGATGGAGCGCCTGAAGAAAGCGCAATCCGGCCTGGTGTTGGGAATCAGGCCTGAATATGTGCGTGTGATGGAGGGACCAGGCGAGGGACGAGTGCCTGCCAGGATTCACGTCACTGAATTGATGGGCAACGAGACGCTCGTTTTTCTCATGCTCGCTGGACAGAAGGTGGTCGCACGCGCACCGGCAGACTTCAGGGCTGAGATTGACACCGAAGTATGGATCGAGCTGGACCGTAAACGAATGCACTTCTTCGATCGTGACTCAGGGGAATTGCTGAGTGGTGAGTGCTGAGTGGTGAGTGCTGAGTGCTGAGTGCTGAGTGGTGAGTGCTGAGTGCTGAGTGGTGAGTGGTGAGTGCTGAGTGCTACGTGCTGAGTGCTACGTGCTGAGTGCTACGTGCTGAGTGCTGAGTGCTACGTGCTGAGTGCTGAGTGCCAACCCCGAAGGGGTTGCGTCGTCCAGTCCAGGGTTGCCGCGCCAGCGGCTACCCTGGGAATTCGGCATTGTCGCATCTCAACCATGAAGGGGTTGCGTCGTCCAGCCCAGGGTTGCAGAACAAACCCAGTGTACTGGTATGCGGCTAGCTGATTTGGACATCGCGCATTCAACCCCGAAGGGGTTGCGTCGTCCAGCCCAGGGTTGCCGTCCGCGGCTACCCTGGGGCCAGGCGGTTTCGGTTTCCAACCCCGAAGGGGTTGCGTCGTCCAGCCCAGGGTTGCCGTCCGCGGCTACCCTGGGGCCAGGCGGTTTCGGTTTCCAACCCTGAAGGGGTTGCGTCGTCCAGCCCAGGGTTGCCGCGCCAGCGGCTACCCTGGGAATTCGGCATTGTCGCATCTCAACCCTGAAGGGGTTGCGTCGTCCAGCCCAGGGTTGCCGCGTCAGTGGCTACCCTGGGAATTCGGCATTGTCGCATCCCAACCATGAAGGGGTTGCGTCGTCCAGCCCAGGGTGTTTCGGTTTCCAACCCTAAAAGGGTTGCGTCGTCCAGCTCAGGGTTGCAGAACAAACCCAGTGTACTGGTATGCGGCTACCTGATTTGGACATCGCGCATTCAACCCCGAAGGGGTTGCGTCGTCCAGCCCAGGGTTGCCATCCGCGGCTACCCTGGGGCCAGGCGGTTTCGGTTTCCAACCCTGAAGGGGTTGCGCAATGGATGCTACAGAACTAAACTCCTCGCGATCCCTCCGCTCGGTCAAAACTCCACAACAGGATCCTTCAAATGCCTCAATCGATTTCCGCCGTCTACATACACACAGTCTTCTCCACAAAGAACCGCGAAAAACTGCTGCGAGATCCCCAGATAAGAGGCGCATTGCACGCACACTTGGGTGAGATCTCTAGTAGACTCGGGTGTGACCCGGTCATCGTAGGAGGAGTAGAAGACCATGTTCACCACCTGGCACGACTCGGCCGATGCGTCGCGCAGGCCGAATTAGTGAAAGAGCTAAAGCGAGTGTCGAGCTGCTGGTTAAATGAACAGGGGATTCTCAATCGACCGTTTCAATGGCAGAGCGGATATGCGGCGTTTTCGGTTAGCCAGTCTGATCTGAAACGCGCGATCAACTATATTGAGACTCAGGAATCCCATCATCGAACGGCGGATTTTCAAGAGGAACTTCGCTCGATGCTGGAAAGACACAACGTCGATTGGGACGAACGCTATCTGTGGGAATGAGGACGCAACCCTTTCAGGGTTGGAAACGGAAACCGCCTGGCCCCAGGGTAGCCGCGGACGGCAACCCTGGGCTGGACGACGCAACCCCTTCGGGGTTGAATGCGCGATGCCCAAATCAGGTAGCCGCATACCACTACACTGGGCTTTGTTCTGCAACCCTGGACTGGACGACGCAACCCTTTCAGGGTTGGGATGCGACAATGCCAAATACCCAGGGTAGCCGCTAGCGCGGCAACCCTGGGCTCAACGACGCAACCCCTTCAGGGTTGGTGATGCGATAATGCCGAATTCCCAGGGTAGCCGCTGACGCGGCAACCCTGGGCTCAACGACGCAACCCCTTCGGGGTTGTCGCTAAGTAATTAGCATTAGAGCACTCAGCACTCAGCATTAAGCACTCAGCACTCCCCTACCCCAGGAAACCGATGTTCTCAAAGTTCCCACCGAGCACCGTCTTTGAGTCGCCTCCTAACCACCGATCGATGATCGTGGAGTACACCGAACGAAAGTCGACGTCGAACTTCAGATTGCCCGCGTCGTCCAGATCCGCGTCCGCCAACGAAGGCTGCTTCCCATAAATCCCCGGAGTCACTCCGTTCCCGATCACAAACAGGCACGATGCCGCGCCGTGGTCGGTGCCCACCGACTTGTTCTCCTCCGGACGCCGACCAAACTCCGACCACTGCATCATCAATACCTCGTCGGCCAGGCCATGCTCAGCCATATCGCGATAGAACGACTCGACCCCTTCAGAAAAATACTGAAGCAACGTCGCATGCTGACCAGCAAGCTTGTTCCCGTCGCGCGGTATTTGTTCCGAATGATTGTCAAATCCGCCCATTTGCACGTACAGCAAACTGCTCTCGGGTATCGTAGTGATGATCTTCGCAAGCATCCTGAGGCCCTCAGCAAGCGGGTTGTTGTCGGGATACTTGATCGTAGATGTGTACTTGTCCACTGCTTCTTTGAACTGCAGAGCGCCATTCACCGCATCGAATCCTATTCGCGCCTGCTCGGCGAGAAAACTACCGGCGGGGAAGTTGCGAGAGTTCAATGCCAGCAGAGTCCTGATCTTGTTTTCCCGATTGTCCGGATGCCACGAGTCGGTCTGAAGACCGAAATCGTCGAAGTTCGGAATGTTCGGCACAACAACCTTTCGCGATGCAAACGTCTTCGGCAGCTTGTCTTCGATCGCCACCGCACTCAGCCCGCCCGCGCCGCTCACTGTCTCTACGTAACGCCCCAGCCATCCATCGATTCGCACATCATCGCGCTTACCTGCGTGCCAGATGTCCGCCGATTCGAAGTGCGAGCCGCTAGGATTGGGATAACCTGCGCCGAGAACAATCGCCACTCGACCAGCGTCGTACATCTGCTTGAGCTTTCCCATGGAAGGATGGAGCCCGAGGCGGTCATTCAATATCGTAGAGTTGCCCGGAGCGTCCTTGAGCTCCGTGTCCCTGAATCCCAGCATTGGCCTGAACTGATGATACTGTGCGTCAGTGTATGGGATCACCGTATTTAGTCCGTCGTTGCCGCCCGCCAGCTCGATGACCACCAGGATCCTTCGTGACATCGGAGTCGTTGCCTGACTACGCGCCGCTCCGATAAACGACTTCGGCACGAGCAAACTCACGGTGACCGCACCCGCCGAACGCTTGATGAACTGTCTTCTGTTTATAGGCATCGCAGACCTCCTAATTCATCTGAAATTCCGGCAGGCACATGATCAGAAACACAAGCCCGCGAACTCTCTCATCTATAGTGTCATCGTTGATGGCCCACGTTACGCGATGTCCGTCGTCATCTGTTTGCAGATAATCGGCGAGCATTCCCACCGCATCCGGCCCGACGTTAAGCGGTCCGAGCAGGTTCAAGATGTTCCTGACGGTTTGTGCGGCGTCCAGGTTTGCGAAACTCTTTACCTGATCATCCGAAAGTATCGCTCCGAGCGCGTGCTTGTCAGGCTCACGTTGGCTCAACAGATCAGTAACGAAATTGTAGCGCTGCAGAACGGTGGCGGTGCTCAACCAACCCAGATTCAAACGCCAGCCCGAAACATCAAACGGGTTCAGCAGATCAAATCCCATGCGCTTGAACGTTTCGTACAATCCGAAGTCCCCGTTTTGAAGGTTTCCCGGGTTGTACTTGAGCCCCAGCATTCGGATCGAGCCTACCGTGAGCTCCGCGGGACTCTTTACCAGACCAAACCGCGCCCGGTCGCTGAAGAACTCATCAGACACAAAGATGCTGCGTACGAGCGACTTTATTGAATGATCCGCGCTGAAGTAGACCGTGGCGAACTTCTCAATCGTCGCGTGATCCGCGTTGCTGTCCCCAAGCGGATAAACGAAAAACTCGAACAGCTTCTTCACCAAAAAGCGCGCAGTAGCTCGTCTGCCGCAGATGACTTCTATGACGTCTTCTCCACTGAAGTTTGCTGTCTGCCCGTAGATCGTCTTGGCGGTGTTGTCGTGCTGATCCGATTGAACAAAGAAGCTGTATTTGTACCGCTTGTCATGTTTCTGCTTGAACTTCCAACCGGTAAACGCACGGGCGATCTCCTTCACATCGCGCTCGCTATAGTTCGCATCGCCGGTCACGACGTCGTGAGTACCCATCGTGAACAGCTCCTGGAGCTCTCGAGCGAAGTTTTCGTTCGGGCTCCCCAGCTCGTTTGTAACACCGTCAAGCCACACCAGCATCGCGGGATCTCGTGCTACATTGAGCAACAACGAATCAAACCGATCGAGCGAGTGCGCTCTCAACATCTGGTTCTGAACATACATCTGAGGGTAGTCGACTTTCTCCAGCGCGGTGGCAAAATGGTTGTGCCAGAACAGCGTCATCTTTTCTTCAAAGGGGCGTTCGGTCAGGATCATTCTTACGATCCACCAGAACTGTAGATCATCCCTCGGAGTAAATTTTTTCGGAGGAAACGTCCTTGAGAGCTTGTCCTCCATGTCCTGATTATCGACCTGATCGAAGTTCAGCAACTGATCCACAGCGCCCTCGCGCGTCTTCCTTGCGAGTTTTGTTATATCGTCGGGCGTACCGCTGAAACCCATTCGCCTCAGCAAATGCGCACTTTCATTGTATGTAATAGGCATCGCTGATCCTCACTTTCTCGACTGGCAGAAGACACCAGTCCGTGGAACCGAGGGGGTGGTGATTGGCGTTTTGTGAGGCGAGAACTACAGATCCATCTTCAGGTTGTCTTCAGGTCGTCTTCAGGTCGTCTTCAGGTTCATCTTCAGCTTCGGGGCAGAGTCTTGTTATTCGCTATTTGGAATCTGCTTCAGCAGTTGGTGTAAACTCATCGGCCACTCTTATAGCACACTTCATCTTTGTTGTCACTCACAACATTTTTGACGCGATGCCTCGTCACACCTCAAGTTAGAAACGAATGCAGATCTTACCGAAATGTGATCCGGATGACATATATTTGAAAGCTTCCGGAGCCTCGTCAAAAGAGAAAACGCGGTCTATTACCGGGCGGATCCGGTGCAGCGCGATTGCTCGGTTCATCGCCTCGAATCCATCGCGGTTTCCTACAAGCATGCCCTGAACACAGATGTTCTGCATCAGAATCGAGATAAGATTCACTTCGGTAACATTGCCAGACAGATTGCCGATTACGCTGATACGGCCGCCAATTCGTATCGCGCGCAGTGACTTGTTGAAAGTGCCCGCGCCGCCAACTTCTATTATGTGATCGGCTCCGACTCCCGCAGTCAGTTCTTTCGCACGCTTATCCCATTCGGCGGTCGTCTTGTAGTTGATCACTTCATCTGCGCCCAGCGCTTTGGTCCGCTCCAGCTTTTCATCGCTGCTCGAGGTGATGATTACTCGTGCGCCGGCCGCCTTTGCAAACTGCAGTGCAAAGATTGAAACTCCTCCCGTGCCCTGCAGCAAAACAACCTCGCCCGGCTTGAGTCTTCCGGTATTTATAAGCGCGTTCCAGGCAGTCAGTCCCGCGCAGGGCAGCGTCGCCGCTTCTTCGTCCGTCAGGTGTTCCGGGACGTGAACAACCCCTTCCTGGTCGAGGACACGAGACTCCGCCAGCATGCCATCGATTGGACCGCCGAGAGATGCCGAAAGCTTCGCCCGCGCAGGCTCGCCGGAGATCCACTTCTGCGAGAAGTTCCCTGCAATTTTGTCTCCGACCTTCACTCGAGAGACGCCTGCGCCAATCGCCGTTACCTCGCCGACGCCATCCGAGAGCGGAATCAACGGAAGGGGTTGCCGCGGATTGTAGCGGCCTTCTACCATCAGGAGGTCACGAAAGTTGAGCGACGCGGCTCGCAGCTTGAACACAACTTGTCCCGGACCCGCAACCGGCTCCGGCAGCTCAGCCGGCACCATGTTCTCAAGCCCAAATTTCTCGCGAATCTGGAATACTCGCACTTGGTTTCCTCGCTTTCTCAACCCTTATCAAGAGTCGTAATATAGCGATCGCACACAAGGGCGGCAATGCTGCGCTGTTTGTGTCATCGACATTATGAAACTCGCACTGAACGGCGCAACAACCATGAATGCCGACCTCGAGACCGATATCGCGGCAGCAAGCGCAGCCGGGTTTGGCGGCATCGAAATCTGGGCTTCGAAGCTCGGAAGCTTCTTGCGCGAGCGCACCGCCTCCGACTTGAAACGGCTGCTTAATACACATTCGATCGACGCCTGCAGCATCAATTCGATCGAGCGGAGCACCTTCAGAGATCACGGGGCACGCGAAGCGCTCGCAATTGAATGCACAAACCTATGCCGCATCGCCGCGCAGGTCGGCTGTCCTTATATCGTAGTCGTGCCATCGCCTCTGCCACCGAACACGGAAAGAACTGAAGTCATTCGTGAGTCTGCGAATGTGCTGCGAGAGCTCGCAAACATCGCCGGTCATTACGGGGTTTCTCTGGCGTTCGAATTCCTCGGACAGCCGAACTGCAGCGTTCAGACTCTTGCGCACGCGGCCGAAATCGTGAAAGTCACCGACCGGGAGAACGTGGGGCTGGTAATCGATACGTTCCATTTCTACGCGGGTGGCTCGACCATCGACTCTCTTAAAGAGTTGGATGTCAGAAGGCTGTTCATCTTTCATCTGAACGATGCTGAAGACTTCCCTCGAAACAGGCTCGAGGATCGGCATCGTTTATTGCCGGGGCTCGGCATCCTACCTTTGAGAGACATCATCTCGGGACTTCATTCGATCGGGTATGAGGGGATCGCAAGCATCGAAATCTTCAGGCCCGAGTACTGGGCTCGCGATCCATTTGAACTTGCTCGGGCAGCATTTGAATCAGGCACGCGCGTATTGAGTAATCTGGACTGACCTTCGCTTCTAACGAATCAGCATGATCTCGATAGACCAGATGGATGCCGCGGATTGGCCTGCGGTGTCTCAGATTTATCTCGACGGAATCGCCACCGGTGACGCAACGTTCGAAACTGGTGTGCCCTCGTGGGAAGAGTGGAACGACAGGCATCTGCCGTTTGCGAGGTTGGTAGCACGCCTGAAAGGAGACCTGGTCGGCTGGGCAGCGTTGAGCCCGGTATCCACGCGAAAGGTTTATTCGGGAGTCGCGGAAGTCAGCGTGTACGTATCGCCTCAGCATCAGCGACATGGAGTTGGACTGGGACTTCTTGTGGCTTTGATCGATGCTTCGGAAAAGAATGGTATCTGGACCTTGCAGGCAGGCATCTTTCCGGAGAACACCGGCAGCTTGAGGCTTCATGAAGCATGCGACTTCAGAGTGGTGGGAGTGCGCGAACGTATAGGAAGAACTGACGACAGATGGCGGGACGTAGTGCTGCTGGAGCGCAGGAGCAAGATCACAGGTACCGAGTGACGCGCGTTGAGATGAGACGAGGAGCTACTTGAAAGGCCCTCGCGCCTCGGCAATTCGGCTGATACAGTTTCCCAGTTATGGCCAAACTCAGAGTTGGCATCGCCGGCGCCGGCTACATCGGCAACGTGCACGCATCGATTCTTGCGAGAGACGAACGTGTCGCTGTAGCCGCGGTCTACGACGTAGTTTCGGAACGCGCCGTCCGTCTGGCTCAATCCGCGGGAGCGCTGGCAACTGAATCGGCCGATAATTTATTGGATAAGGTAGACGCGCTGTACATCGCTACGCCTAACACGCGGCACACGGAGCTCGCGTTGGAGGCGCTTAAGAACGGCAAGCATGTCTTCTGCGAAAAGCCGATGGCTACCGGCGTCGAACAGGCCCGGAAAATCGTAGCCAGTGCGAAGAGTTCGCCGGCGGTGTTTCAAGTCGGGCACAACAGGCGATTCGCACCCGTTTACGTCGCGTTGAAAGAAACGTTGGAAAAGCGCGGGCCCGCGCATTCCGCTCACATCAAAATGAACCGCGGGGAGTTGATTAACCCGCCGTGGGTAGCGGACCCGGAAACGACGGGCGGATTCTTGTTCGAGACTACGATTCATATGTTCGACATGATGCGGTTTCTTTTCGGGGAGGTGAGGCAGATCGATGCGGTGGGGTCACGGCACGAGTACGCGGAAGTCGATGATTTCTCGGTACTGCTGAAGTTCGCAAGCGGTTTTCACGCGACACTCGCCTCGTCATCCGACGCCAGCTGGCTCTTCCCGTTTGAACGCATAGAAGTGTTCTGCCATCACTCGACCGTCGTGACGCGGGAGATGGAGAGCATCACAACAAGCGAGGCTCTCGACGGAAGCAGCAGCACAAGGACGATGCACCTTCTCTCGAAGGAAGAGAAATGGGGATACGTACAGGAAGATCGAGCCTTTGTTGATTCAGCAATCGAAGGGAAGCCGCCTGCAGTCACGGCTGAGGATGGCTTGAAGTCGGTGGAGTTGGTAGAAGCGGTTTACGAGGCGGTCAAATCGGGCGAGCGCGTAAATCTGGATCGCTGAGCTCACAGCGCCGCGATGCCGGCGGGTTTGTTAGTTCGGGTTTGTTAGTCGAGGTTCGTTAGTCGAGTTTCGTTAGTCGAGGTTCGTTAGTCGAGTTCGTTCGTCCAGTTCATCCGCGCGGCGCTGTTCACTTGCCGAACTTCACTTGTCGGCTTCACTTGCCGGACTTATCGCCGCTCGAGGATGTAAACCGAATTATTTGATTGTAGGTAGGAACGTTCTCGGAAGGGGAGGTCTTTGGCAGCGGAGCCGCGGCTTCAGCGGACACCGGAGTCGTGGCAGTTCGGCCCAGGTGAAGCGTGCTGTATTTGGTGTAGATGGTGCGAACGTAGTTCTGAGTCTCGAGGAACGGTGGAATACGATTGCCGTATATTTCTACCGAACCTTCCCCTGCGTTATAACCCGCAAGCGCGAGTCTCACGTCACCTCCAAAGCGATCAAGCAGCCATCGCAGGTAAGTCGCGCCGCCCAGAATATTCTCGCGAGGGTCAAAGATGTTTCTCACGCCGAAGCGCGCAGCAGTCTCGGGCATCAACTGCATCAACCCCGACGCTCCCTTTGGAGAAATCGCGGACTTATTGAAGCCCGACTCCGCTCGCATCACCGAGATTATCAGGCACGGGTCGAGGCCGTTTCTGCTGGCTGCTTCCTGAACCAGCAAATCGATTGCAGGATTCCCGGAGGATATGTGATGTCCGGCAAGCGTTGTGGGTACGAGGATCTTGTTCGCAACTTTCTCGTCCCCGGTCTTCTTTTTCTCAGCCTCAGTTCGATTTCCAGGATCGGCGTCGCTCACCCTTAATGGAACCGGCGATTTCTCCGGAGGAGACATGGGTTGTTGCTGGGCGCTCGCCCAAACTGACAACGCCGCGACAATGAGAATTGTTGAGAAGAGTCTGCCCATCTGTACTTCTGAATTCTCTGTTCTCGTACCTTTTATTTCGACTCCGGCTGCAGCACGAGGATCCGGGCTATCTCGCCGCCGTCTTCAGCGCGGAGGTAGAGTGTAACACGATCTCGTTGTCCCAGAAGCCTCGCGTCGAACACGATCACGCCTGACAAGGTTTCATCTTTCAAGAGCTTGTTTTCAGGCTTGCTCTGATTGACCTCGGCGGTGAGGGGGTGCGCGCCTTTGTCGCCTTCGACCTCAAGCGCAATGGAGCCAAAATTGAAGTCTTCAGGGCCACTGTTTTGAATCGTGTATCGAACATAGGTGCGATCATCAAACGTCAAGACGCGGGGGTCGAGCGAGAGAGTGGCCCTGCGAGCGACAACTTTCGGCTTCGCAATACGCTGCTCTCTGACGCCGAGCATCATTGCTCTTATAAATCGGGCTTCGGTTTCGTGATCCGCGCGGGCGTTCGCTTCGGTGAGCCTCGCTTCAGCTTCGGCGATTTTTCGATCGGCCTGCTGTTGAGCATTGCGTAATATCTCAGCCCCTTTTTGTCGGGCTTGCTCTTCGGCTTGATTCTTCAACCGGTCGAGGTCGGGTTGTGCCTTAGTCTTCTCGGGCTCAGACGAACGCGGGTCTCCGCCGCCGCCCGGCCCCGGGTCTGGGGGAGACGAACGCGGCGTCGCGTCGATTACATTCACTACGCGATGCGCCTGATCCCCCGAGACGATCTTCAAATCAAAATTAAAGGTTCGGCGATGAGCATCTCCGGTGGTGACGAACAGGTTGCTCATTCCTTTGGCTGCGATTGGCTTTATGAAAACGTCGTTGCCCGGCTTATCGGAGGTTCCGCTCCGTTGAACGACGAAGCTTCCTTTTCCACTGCTTGCATCGTAGAGGTCGCCGCAAACGATCTCGATCACCGGTTCGGAAAAAGTGATTCTAGTAGTAATGCCCTGAGCCGTTCTGACGAGTCCTATCTGATCGGGGCCCAGAGTCAGTGTCGTAACCAGAGACTGAGCGCGGACAGGGAAGGATATAGACCACGCCAGCATCGCTAATGCGGCTAACAGGACTTTCAACTTCTATTCTCCAATAGAACGATCGGAATCGTTTTTCTTAAAGGGCGTAAGGATCAACGACGGGAGCAACGTCGCGCAACGCGTATTCTTGCAGAATCACGAGCGGCCTATCAAGAGGAAAACCGGGCGGTTATCGCAAGCCGAAATCGGCCAGTCGCTCCACAAGATAAAGCGCGAGAAGGGCAGTTACGATTAGAGTGACGATGACGCTGAGAATGGCCTTCGCGCTGGGGCCCCGGCCGTTGACTACGGTTGCGTTGGGGCGCATCCACCCACGCCAGCCGCATTCGTGACAGCGATATGTGCGGTAGGAGCTGAAGAGCTTGATTATTCTTTCGCCGAAGCTGTGCGACCGGGAACGAAGTAGTCGCAATCCGCACGCCGGACAATACTGATCAGCCATTCGTTTCCCAAAGGTTTGGGCGCTGAGCGCTAAAACACGACGCCCCGGTTTTTCCTGCCGGGGCGAAGAGAAACATTAGCTGCTGGTCGTTCCGACCCAGATCACTTAATTGGACTAGTAGGCTCTGGCCGATCGTGCCCTCCATCTTTCACACCTACGGCAACGACCGTTCCAAGACCAATCAAGGCTGCGATTCCCGGCCCGATATACGCGACAGGCTTTTTGCGCTGGCAGTCAACCAGCCAGTCCGTGCCCGTAGCCGCTGTCGCTTCAACAGAGTCCTTGTACTCCTCTTCCTTGCCGGCCTCGATCGACTCGACTTTGGGCTGGGTTACGTCTACCTTCCCAACTCTGACCTTCACAAATGTCCTGGAACAATTGGACCGAACGTGGACAATCCTTCCTAAACAGGTCACGGTCACCGTAGTCCCAGTCCCTAACTCGAGTTTGCCCACCGGACCGAAGTCGATCATCGCGTGCCCGTTCGAGCTGGTCGCAACGATGCTGCCAGTCAGGATGGTAGCTCCGGTCTGCACGTCGTTTCCGTTAACGCTTACGGAGCCGCCATTTATCGTTAGTGACCCGCTGCATTCTTCTGCCAGTACCGGATCGGCATCAGGCCGCGGGGTGTCAGCCGCCGCAAAAGAACTCAAACCGAACACCGTTGCCAGAACCACTGCCAACGCCAAGCTGGCATATACCCTCGCGCTTCCTTTCGCGGTCAAGCTCCTGACACAATTCTTCGTCCAACTCGAAATCCAACCCATACGGTCCTCCAATGAAAGGGGGGTAACTCAGGACAAACTCCGGCCCAGAATAAGAAACAAGTCTTTAAATGTCAACAGAAATGTCAGTTAGGTAAGGTGGGGCAGATCGGCTCTGTTTACTTCTGCCAACCGCGGATGCCGGCTGTCGCGTCCGGACAGGATCGGGCGTTGGATGCCCCAGTCGATCCCGAGGTCCGGGTCGTCCCAGGCTATTCCCCGCTCCAGCTCCGGGTAGTAAAAGTCGCTGCACTTATAGAGGAACTCGGCTGCCTCGGACAGAACCAGAAATCCGTGGGCCAACCCCGCGGGTATGTAGATCTGGCGACGGTTCTCAGCCGAGAGCAGAGCCCTTTCGTGGCGGCCAAACGTCGGCGAGCCGGGGCGAATGTCCACCACAACGTCGAGGACTTCGCCTTGCACCACTCTGCAGAGCTTGGCTTGGGGGTGCTCAACCTGGTAGTGCAAGCCCCTCAACGTGCCTCTCACGGAACGCGAGTGATTGTCCTGAACGAATCGATCGGAGATTCCAAGGTCAAGAAACTTTCGCTCGTTGTAGCTTTCGAGAAAGAATCCGCGAGCATCTCCAAAGACGTCGGGCTCTATCAACACGACGCCGGGCAGCGTTGTTTCAATGCGTTTCATTTAACTGCTACTTCGGTTATTGACTCCATATCGGCGTAAGCCTGCGATCGAGCGGCACCAGTTGCCGAACGTATCGTCGGACGCTGCTCCACCTGCGATCCGGCATCAAGCGCCGGCTCCAGCCTGGCTTCAGGGAGCAGGCCGCTTATGTAGCTTCGGAGCTCAGATTCCGTAGCCCGTTGGCAGATCACCGTCAGACGCTCGATGACTTCGAGCATCGCATTCTCTGTCATATCCGTTATTCGCGCCGCAAAAATCTTGGGATGCACGGTCGGCAAAAGAGATTCATCGCTTGTATCGAGTTCCTCGAACAACTTCTCGCCTCGACGAATGCCGGTCATCACTATGTCAATGTCGTCATAAGGCCTAAGTCCTGACAACTTTATGATGTCTCTGGCAAGGTCGAGTATATTCACCGGCTGGCCCATGTCCAGCGTGAACACTTCTCCGCCGTGGCCCAGCGCTCCGGCTTGCAGGACGAGTTGCGCCGCTTCGGGAATTGTCATGAAGTAACGCGTCATCTCGGGATGAGTAACGGTCACCGGTCCACCCCTGCGAATCTGTTCCCTGAAAATCGGTATCACCGAGCCCGCGGATCCGATCACATTGCCGAATCGAACGGCCAGAAACCTGGTGGTCGATCGCCGGTTCAGATTCTGAACGACCAACTCGGCTATTCGCTTCGATGCGCCCATCACCGAACTGGGCCTGACCGCCTTGTCAGTCGATATAAGGACAAAAGAGCCTACCTTAAACTCATCAGCTATGGTACCGAGAGTGTAAGTCGCCAGCACGTTGTTTTTGATGGCTTCGGCGGCGTTGTGTTCCATCATGGGCACGTGTTTGTGGGCGGCGGCGTGAATAACGAGTTGCGGTCGGTGCGCTGCAAAAACAGACCGCATCCGGGTGCGGTCGCCGACGTCTCCTACAAGAGGCACAACCTCGAGGTCGGGCCATCGGTCGCGTAGCTCGCGATCGATGTTGAACAATGCAAACTCCGCTCGTTCCACCAGCAGCAGGGACGCCGGACCAAACCGGGCAACCTGTCGAGCAAGCTCCGATCCAATCGAGCCTCCCGCGCCGGTCACCAGGACTCGACGGCCTGCAAGGAAGCGGCCCATTGCCTGCTCGTCCAACCGAACCGCTTCTCTGCCCAGTAGATCCTCTACCTGAATGTCGCGAATTCGGCTGACTTCCACGTGGCCTTGCAACAACTCATGAAGACCAGGAATTATCCGAACTCGCACCGGGATCCTCTCGCAAATTTGCACCAGTCTCCGAATCTGCTCTCCGGAGGCGGCGGCGATGGTGATAACGACGTGATCTACTTTGTATCTCCGAACCAGCGCGGGAAGATCACTTGTGCTCCCGGCGACCTTTATTCCGTGAATCACCGAGCCCAGCAGATGAGGGTCGTCGTCTACGAACGCTCTTATTTCTAGATCGGTGTTCCCGCGACCCCTGATTTCGCGCGCGGCGAGGATGCCCGCGCTGCCGGCGCCGATCAGCAACACCGGCTTTCGCGGACCATTGCTGCGCTCGACATTCGCCTGCCGTTCGTAACGCTCATAAAGAGCGCGACGCAGGACTCTGAGGCCGACCACCGAGCCAAACGCGAGCAGAGAATCAACTAAGATAATCGAGAAGGGGACTCGCCACTGGTGATATGACGGCGGTATTCCCAGTCTCAGTGCAAGCACCGGTATCAACGACCAGCTTGCGGCGTTGATGAAGCCTCGCACTTCGGTGATGCTGACGAAGCGCCAGACAAACATATAGACGCCAGAAATAGTCAGCGCGAGGAACTGTATCGCTACGACGTAAGGCAACTGCCTGAGCGCTTGAAAAAAGTTCTCCTGCGGAATATCGAAATCGAACCTGAGCTCGTAGGCCAGACTGAACGCGGCCGTGAGGACCATGAGATCCATCAGGAACTGGGTACGGCGGTTGAGCAACCTGGACCACCAGTATTGAACTCTGCGCTCCGAGTTCTGAGTTGTAGCCAGAGCGGTCGCCGTTGGGTGAAGGGGGGACCCAACGACTCCCTGCAATGACAGCTCAGTTCGGCTGTGTTCTTGAATCAACTTGGATTCCAACATTCCGGACTACGCCCCTTCCGCACTCAAGACTGGCTCAACAACTTCTCCTCAACGCGCTGACTACTCTCTCAATCTCCGCCTCGCGAAGGTTGTTGTGAAACGGGAGAGCTATGGTTCGCTTGGCCACTGACTCGGTCACCGGCAGCTCGCCTCCGCGATACCCAAATCGCTCGCGTATGTACGGCTGGAGATGTACGGGCGAGAAATAACCACGCACCGAAATCCCTTGTTCGTCCATCCGTCTCATGACCAGATCGCGATCGCTTCCTTTGGTCAGGGTGATCACGTAGACAAACCTGCTCATCCTCACCCCGGGCTTGCGGTGAGGAACGCTTACACACGCCAACTCCGCGAGCCGGCGATCGTACCTCTGCGCCACTGCCTCTCGCTTCGTCAGGAAGTGCTCGATTCTTTTCATCTGGCTTACGCCAAGCGCAGCAGACATTTCATCCATTCTGTAGTTGTAGCCAAGCCGGTCGTGCTCGAGCCACGCACTCATTTCACCGCGACCCTGGTTCCTCAGGCTCCGACAATCGTTGTACACGTCGTCGCGGTTCGTAACCACAATGCCGCCTTCGCCAGTAGTGATCTGCTTGTTCGGATAGAACGCGAAGGCCGACGCGTCGCCCAAAGCTCCTACCCTTCGCCCGCGATACTCCGAACCTAGCGCCTCGCACGAATCGCCGATAACCTTTAGCCCATGCCTGCCGGCTACGCGCAGAATTTCATCCCACTCGCAGGGGTGCCCGAATACGTCGACTGCCATAATCGCCTTAGTTCGAGGTGTAATCCGCGCCTCAAGGTCGGACGGATCGAGGTTGTACGTCTCACTCTCGATTTCCACGAACACCGGCGTCGCCCCCTCATACAGCAACGCGTTGACGCTTCCCGCGAAAGTGAACGAAGGCACCAGCACTTCATCACCCGGCCCGATGCCCAGGGCTTTCACTATCACGTGCAGTGCCGCGGTCCCGGAGCTGACTGCCACTGCGTGACGCGCGCCGACATAATCCGCCACCGCTCGTTCGAGCTCTTCGGACTTTGGACCGAGCGCAAGCCTGCCAGACCGCAGCACCGCGATAACTGCGCTGATGTCCGATTCGTCTATGTCCGGCGCCGACATCGCCAACTTTTCCGGCATTATTGGTTTAGGTTTCATTCTTGTGATCCGATTCTTCGTGTGCGTGCTGAGCAATAGTTGCAGGCACACCGAACGCTATTACTTTGGGTGGCAAGTCTCGCAATACAACCGAACCGGCCCCGACCGTAGACCATTCTCCGATGCTGACGCCGGGAATCGTTACCGCTCCAACTCCAAGCATCGCGCCGTTGCCCACCGAAACGCCGCCGGCCAAATGAACGCCCGGCGCCAGATGCGCGAAGTCTCCGACCCTGCAATCGTGATCTACTGTGGCCGCGGTGTTGACGATGACGTGAGCTCCGATTGAAGCGCCGGGTTGAATGACCGCCCCGGCCAGGACCACCGAGCCTGCACCAATCGCCTCGCGGTCATGCACTATTGCCGAAGGGTGAACCGCGGAGATCCATTCGGCGGTTAACTGCCTTGAGACGCGAAGCCTCGCAGCATTGTCTCCTATGGCTATGACCGCTCGTGCACCGGGCTTCATGCTGGACACCGGTCCCGTCACTCGCACGCCGAGGACTTCAGAGCCCCACTTCAACCGATCGTCATCGAGGGCAACGAACACGTTGTAACCAGCCATTCGCAGCGTGGCGATCACAACTTTCGCATGGCCGCCTGCGCCGATTATTGTCACCGGCTCTTCCATTTCTTTTCCTATTTGACGGTTTTGGCCGAGGAGCCCTGAAAGATCGGCATCGTTGCATGACCTTCAGCGGCGATGCCCTTGCGAGCCATAACCCGAAGCAGTGTCAGATAAATTATTCGCAGGTCCAATGCGAAGCTCAGCCGGTCTACGTAAAACACGTCGAGTTCGAACCTCTCTTCCCAGGTGATCGCGTTGCGACCGTTGACCTGTGCCCAACCGGTTATGCCGGGCCTGACCTCGTTTCTGCGAGCCTGCTCCTGATCGTAACGGTCGAGGTACTCCATAAGCAGAGGTCTTGGACCTACGAGGCTCATGTCGCCTCTAACCACGTTGAGTAGCTCGGGCAATTCGTCAATGCTCAATGCACGCATCCATCTTCCAAACCTCGTAAGACGATCACAATCCGGCAATAACTCCCCATCAGTGCTGCGCGCATCTGTCATTGTTCGAAACTTCAGGATGGTGAACGCACGCCCGTTAAACCCGGGCCTTTGCTGTCTGAAGAACACCGGCGATCCAAGCCTCAGCCGTACTGCTATCGCTAAGGACACCAGCAAAGGAGAAACTAGAACTAACGCCGCCGACGCGAACGCAAAATCAAACACTCGCTTGCCGGCGCGACGATAGAGCCCGGCTGAAGTCCGGCAATTGCAGACTTCGTGGATTAACGCAACAAAGCCGGAAGCCTGTCGGTTGCGGTCGAAGTGCTCGACCACGTAACGCCTGGCATTGCGGCCCATGTCCGACAGCGTTCCTGGATCGCCGCTCAATCTTCTGACAGCCTCGGCAAGCGCAGTATCGTTGCCTGGCTCGACGAAGACGCCGGCGCCGGCCTCTTCAACAACTTCTCTGATGACACCGTCGATCGCCAGCACCGTAGCCCGGCCTGCGGCCATGTAATCGAAGACTTTGTTCGGATACGTTGTCTTGAACATCGAGATGTTTCGCAGCGTAGCGAGGCACAAGTCGCTCGCAGCAAGCACCTCAGGCATCTGACTCTTGGCCCGAGCACCAGCAAACGTTACGTTCCTCAATCCCATCTCTTCGGCGGTCAGTTTAAGACGCGCGGCTTCTTTACCGTCGCCGACCAGCAAGAAGTGAATTCGCTCTTCTTGTAGAAGCCGGCGTGCCGCTCTGAGAACCGTATCTATGTCGTTCGCCATTCCAAGAGCGCCGGCGTAGGTCACGATGAACTTTCGATCGAGCCCAATTTCCCGACGCAACTCGAGGCCCCGCGCTTCAGGAGTGAACATTTCCGGCTCAGTGCCGTTGGGGATGACCTCGATGTGGGATAGAGGCACGCCTTGCGACTGAAGATAGTCTCTGTAGGCCGGGGAATTCACCAGCAGCCGATCCGCTCGGCGATAAAGAAACCTCTCGAGCCAACGCGAACAACGAATCAGCCACGGGTTTGTCAGAACACCAAGCCCGATGGCGAACTCGGGCCACAAGTCACGAATCTCAAGCAGAAACGGCCGCCTTCGAATTTCTGCTATTAACCACGCAGACAGTGCCTGAAATATCGGCGGCGATGTTCCCATCACCACATCTACGTCTCCGGCACGAAGTCCCGCCCACGTCGAACTCACCATGAAACTCAAGAACGACAGGACCCTCCACACAAAACTTCGATGAAGCGATGAGTGCGCGTAGCTTCTGATCACACGAACTGCATTCGTGTCGTTGTCGCTGCCGAGCCTTCTCCTGCGCTGACCGGTCAAGTAACTGACGTCGCTGGTGACTACCGTGAAGTGCACACCTTGAGTGCCTGCCCGTTTCGCGAGCTCGTAGTGACGCGTACCTCCGGCATCGGAGTGCGACGCGAAGGCCTGATGAATAAGCAACACCCGCGTGACCCGGTTCACCAGACTACGTTCGCTCCGTTTACAACGATGTCAGCCAGCAAATGACCGGGCTTTTCGATTTCGTTTCTGAACTGGAGAGCAAAAGTTTCGGATTCGACAACTCCACGCGCTGGTTCCATCCGAACGTTGCAACTCTGAGGACTAAACAGCGAGAACAACAGACACCTCGTGCCCGAGGTCTGCAACGCAAGCGACAGCGCAGGCGCGCGATCGCAATAGCGCGGCGCAACCCATCCACGAGCTGAATTCCGATCTGCTCGCATCAGCGAACTCTCAGCGGCGCCGTTCGGATTGAACAAACACACGTAATATTTTCCGAACTCGGTTTCCAGCTCCAGCTTTCGAGCCTGCTCGTTCCACTCAAACTCCAGATCAGGCAGGAGCCAATGCAGACGATACAAGTGTCGATCACTCGAAGTCAGACTGTCGGCTATCAACCAGCTTTCATCGATTCTCAGAATTGCGCGACGGTGGTTGACTGGCGATTTCAATCGACGATATCCGTCGTGCTCGCCTTCCCAATATGCGATGCGGCCGTCCGCATCGCGCTTTGACGCCAGCACTCGCGCTTCCGGCCACGGCAGCCAAAGAAACCTGGTTGGTCGCTCCATCTGGTCGCAATCGTCGACGACCACCGTATTGTGATAGGCCGTCCTGGCCAGCTCGTTGTTCCACGGGTCCGGCGCGTTGTAACTGTAAGTTCCGGGATCGGTCGCGACATTCAACCCACGCCACCACAAATCGACGTGAAGCAAGTCCGCTTGAGACGGACGGTGCACGAACGATCCGCAACGCACAAACGCAAAACCATTAGACGAGCGAATCGTATAGTAGCCTCCGCAGTCGGCACGCAGGTCCTCGCGGCTCTTTCCAGCCAGCGGAGCTTCCAGCGCATCCGTGCCGAACAACCACATCAGAGTCTCGTCCCAAGGACCGCTCTCGAACTTTCTCTCGCCCCTCGTGCAGTAGCAAACTGCCTGAATCACGGAACGAAAGTCGTCGATGGGGCAGTCGTCCAGCGGGAGTATCAACGAGCTGTCATCCTGACCGCATCGCGGCACTCTGCCGCTTGAATCATCCTGGATCTGATACAGAAACTCCCCGGCTCTCGATACGCGACTCCTCAGCTCTTCGCTAAAAGGCTCATCGTGTATATCCGCAAGCCTCAACACCCAGAGATAATCGTGCAGCATCAACCGGTGATAGTTCACTGAATGCTGAGAAAACGTGCCGTCGTCGTAAATCAGATCTCGCGCTTGCGCTTCCAGCGAGTTTCTACCCAGCCGTTTCCATTTCTCGGCCCTCTTCAGCTCCGGAAACAGGAGTCCAATGGTGTATAGTGCAGCGGCCTCGGTTATTCCGTGATTGTTGCGCTGGCTTTGCGAGTAATCAAAATTCGCCTCTATGCGCATGCCGGACACGCCCACCATCTGCACCAGCATCTCAATACGATCGGCTGTAGTGACGCTGGCGTTGTTGAAGCCATACAACGCAAAGCACCAGGCCATCGCTCTTATGCTTGCTTCCTGTCCACATTTCCAGTTCGCACCCGTCTGAGGCGGATTTTGCTCTCGCCAATCCTCGAATGCGTCCCAGAAAAGCTCAGCATATTTTTCGTTCGATGTTCGCCAGTACGCGCGCACCAGTGCGAACGCGAAGCCGAATCGCGAGAGTTCCCAGATGATCCTGATGTCGCCTCGATCGAAGTCTCCGATTTGAGACCAGTGAAGAATCCGCTCCGCTTGCTGTCCGGTGATCGGGTTGCGATGCCAGGCCGGCGGGCTTCCCACCTGGACCGAGAGTCCTCCAAACAGGCGCAGCCAGCCCGCTGCTGCCTCCTCAGCCTGCGTGACCGCGAGCGAATCTCGCGAGTCCCACCGACTGAACAGAGCTCTGAATTGAGACTGATCCTGGCTCTTAAAGAAAAAAGCGGGCGAATGATCTCTTCTATAGTCTGTGTATCGGTCTCCAACTGCCGATCCACGTCGAAGCAATCCGCTTAGCGGCTGTTGCTCCCACGTGGTCTCCGGGAGTTGTCGTTGCAGAGCCCCTGACCGCAATCGAGCGGCATATCGCAAACGAAACGCGACCCAATCGATTCCGAGATGTTTCCAGATCTGACGCAGAAGATGCAGCTTCAACATCGGAGGCGTCTTTCGCGCTTCGGTTTGGAGTCTTCTTGCCGCGGAACTCATGCGCTCAGCTTCAATCGATAAACGCCTGGTTCCAGAGCTCAAGGGTCAGCAGAGCCCAGATCTGAAGCGACCAATCATGCCGGCCGACCCAATGCTCGCCAACCATTCGGTTGACGGCGGCGGGATCAAAAAGTCCCCTGTCACTCACTCGCTCTGTGTTCAACAAATCGCCCACCATCTGACGAAGTGGCGAGCTCAGCCAGTAGTCCACCGGCGCTCCAAATCCCGCCTTCTTCTGGTCGAGCACTTCGCGAGGCAGCAACGGCCCCATCGCCTCACGCAGAATGTGCTTGCTTTGCCCGCCCCTGATCTTCAGCGACGGCGGTATATTCCAGGCGACCCATTCAGCCAGCTCCCAGTCCAGAAACGGGACGCGCGTTTCTACCGACGAGGCCATCGTCATCTTATCGGTGTACGTCAAATTGAGGCTCACCATAAATGCTTTCGTATCCACATAGAGCATCTGATTCAGGAACTCGGCGGATCCTACGTGATCGAAGTATCTCAAGTGCTGAGCCCAAGTCTGTTCGTCACACGTTTGCCCGTCTTGGATCTCGTCACGAAATCCCGGCGCATACAGCTCGGCGATTTGCGTCGCGCTCAGATAAGAGCTGCTAAGCAAGAAGAACTCTCTCGGCGGATGCGAAGCAGCGCGCGCCATTTTCTTGGCCAACCGAACATGCCCCTTCAAAGGCGTGCCGCGCATCGAAGGCAACGCCAACGCAATAGGCTCCAGGAGCCTTTCACGCAAGACCGTGGGTATTCGCTGATACTTTCGCGCAAGATCAACTGCGGCGTGCTTTCGGTATCCCGCAAACAACTCGTCGCCGCCGACTCCTGACAGAAGCACCGTAGAAGACTCTCGGGCACGCTGCGCTATCAAATAACAAGACACAATCGCCGGATCACCAACCGGCTCATCCATATGATATACGAGCTTCGGCAAAAGGCCGGCAACATCAGGCTCTACTACAATCTCTGTGTGCTCGCACCCAAAGTGTTCGGCGGTTCTGTGCGCGACTCGCGGATCGTCCAGCGTTGACTCGCCGCGACGATGCTCGTTTGGAAACGTGATCGTGTAAGTGCGCAAGCGTTCGGACGTCGCGCGCGACATCGCGGCCAGAACGCAACTCGAATCCAGACCTGCGCTCAAGAAGCTTCCTACAGGTACGTCGCTCTGAAGTTGGGCGTTGACCGACGAGCAGAAGCGATCGCGCAGCTCAAATTCGAGGTCCTTAGACGGTTTCGTGAAATCATGATCCGAAGCGGGGAACTCCAGATCCCAGTACTGTTCTGTCTGAAACTCTCCCTCACGCCATCTGCCGAAGTGACCAGCAGGCAGCTTCAGGATCTCATCGAACATCGTCAACGGGTCGGGAACCCACAAGAACGTCAAGTATTGATCGAGCGCACGCTTGTTGATGCGCCGCGGCGCATCGGGCAGCGCAAGCAACGCCTTTACCTCCGAAGCAAACGCAAAACGATCATCTCGATGACAATAGTAAAGGGGCTTGATTCCAAAATGATCACGGGCAACAAACAGTTCCTGCTTCAAGCTGTCCCAGATCGCAAACGCAAACATGCCGTTCAGCTTCGGTATGCCCTCGGCTCCGTAGTGCTCGTAGAGATACAACACAACCTCAGTATCAGTCCTGGAGCGAAACACGCAGCCCTTTGCTTCGAGGTCGCGGCGCAGCGCGGCCTGATTATAGATTTCGCCGTTGTAAGTTATTGTCAGCCGCCCATCGACCGTGGACATCGGCATCCGCCCGGCCGAAGAGAGGTCGAGTATCGACAGCCTTCTTGAAGCAAGTCCGACAAACCCACCGTCTCGGGAAGATCCGAGCCAAATCCCCTGATCGTCCGGGCCTCGATGCGTCAGAAGGTCATTCATGTAGTTCAGGCTCGTCTCATCGCCCCAGTTGATCGAGCCGGCTATTCCGCACATTTTAATCAGATCCCCGTAGCGCTGGCTTCCGTCAAAACCCGATGATAGAACCTCTCCGCTTCGGGCATGACCTTACGGTACTCGGCCCGCTCATTAATGATCGATCGGTTGCGCGTGCAGGCGTTGTCGCGCAGCGCCCCATCTTCCAGCGCGCGAACGATGCGGTCGGCAATTGACGACGGGCTCGACGGATCGCACAACAGCCCGTTTTCGCGGTCGACTATCCACTCGCGTATCGACTCGAGATCGCCTACCACCGGGAAGCTGCCGCAGGCCATCGCTTCAAGCAAGGAATTCGGCGTGCCGTCGTGAAGGCTCGGAGAAACCGTCACCGCAGCCGCGCGAAACAGCTCGGCCATTCGTTCCGCGGATACGGAAGGCAACAGCCTGACGTTGGCTTCCAGAGACAAACGATTCACCCATCTCTCTGCCAACGCGTTGCCGGCCATCCCGGGGCACAGCACTACAACTCGCGGATGCGTCCGCAAAACCGTTCTGATTGCCTGAAAGAAATTCTCATTGGCGACGTATGCGCGCATTCCTCTCGGGTTCAGGATCACTTCAGCGCGGTCGGGCACTTCTAAGCCTTGCAGTGCGTCTGGCGACACGCTGCCGGAGCAGAAGATGTTCGGTTGCACGCCGCCAGCCCCGGGGTACATAGCCCTGGGCTTTGTTTCGTCAAAGCCGAACGAGTCAACAGCGAGCCGCAGGTCGCGAGTACAATCCGACAACAGCGCGTCGGCGCGTTTCAGCGCGAACCGCGTTTGTCGGGCTATCAATGGATTGCTCGAAGCCCAAAGCGTCAGATCGTTTCCCCACGTCGAAATCATCAGCGGCACATTGTCGGGAACAGCCTTCGCCGCCACGATTCCCTCAAATGGAATTCGAAGCGCGTGAACAAGCGATGGCTGAATCCTGAAGATCAAATTCCTGATTGCTCTTACGCTACGGCCCAGATCCAGCGGCAGCACCCATTTGTATGTCGCAAACGCCGCGCTGGAGAACAGGGACGTTCTGGCTGCCGGTAGGGCCTGGCCCTTCTTTCTAGTCTCAGTCTGGCCCGCTAACTGCGCCGTAGCCGAGACCGCCATCGGTCCAGGTCCAATCGGCGCTTCGTAGAATGCCGCATTCGGCCACGCCTCACAGCGATACGTCGTAATTACGTGAACTTCATGATCTCTCTCGATGAAGTACTTGATCCATGACCTGGTGATAGGACTTCGCGCGTCGGCGACAAAGGCGATTCTCATTTTGAAGTCTTGCGCATCAAAATCAGTTTGTTGCGATGATCTGCGTCGCAATCCGGACGTTCAGACGGTCACGCGGGAATCCCATAGCGAGCGGGGGCTTCTGGAGAAGGCTCCCGTAGCATTGTTTGGCGCGCCGGCAAGAAAATGTGCAGTACGACGATCGCCATCAGAGGCATCATGTTCACCCAGGTGAAGACAATGATTGAAGACAATCCATCGCGAAACACCTGCAGCAGATTACACGCGATTAGCAGGTACGACAGTCTCGATACCGAGTAGTAGTTGTTGCGATACGCGTGAAAATAAACGCGACCTAACACGTAAGCCAGAAGAAACGGGACGATCACAATTCCAGAATAACCGAAATTCGCGTACGACTCGCCGAGGAAAGTCACGATCATTCCTGCTTCACCCATGGGCCGCCAAGGCCGGGAGATGTCAGTCAGGTAGTCTGCGAGCCCTGGTTTCTGAGGCCACAACTGCCTCGGTATCGGCAGAGTCACCAGCGCAAGGTATGTCTCTCCGTAGTAGAACCGGCCCGCGTCGTCCACCAGCGTCAGCCCGCTCGCGAATTGATCCAGAAACTGTTGATCGGGCGCCTTGATCGATACCGCCGCATTCACCGATTCAGTCGAGTAGTCGACAATGTCAGAGACTCGCTCACCCTGCTGCGCCATTCGTCCGATGTCTTTCAGCGGGAAAAACACCGCCATCATCACCACCATAAGAATCAGGACATATACCGGAGGCCATCTCAACTTTCGGCGGTCAAGAAAGATCTGCATCAGCAGAAGCGCGGGGATGATTACTCGAAAGCGATGGAAACCCTGGTACGTCATGATAAGCAGGTAAACGCCAATCGGAATCAACAACCACCACCTGAATCCGTACCAGTAAATGAGCGCCAGCAAAGCCAACCCGGCCCATATCTGGGTTATGAAAAACCAGCTCGAGGTCTGCCACTCTCCGAGTTCCAGTACATCCTTCGACACACCTGGCAGCGTAGTAAACGCCCACAGCCCGAACACCCCAAGCGGAAACGATATCGCTACGACACTCCAGATGTGACTCAGCTTGAGGTTTGGCCGCCTCGCTGCAAGCAAGTCGGGCCTTCTCAATATGCTCCTATGGTGATCTATCGACGCTCGTATCCACGCGACGGTCATAGCTACGAGGGCCGCGTCGCCTACGGCAGCCGCGCGCACTATTTCTTCGGGCTTCACCGCGTCGAAGTACAACCCCCAGTCGCTGAACAGCGTCGGCGCACCAAAGATCAACCCGATCAGCCTCAGCGTGAAAGTATAAAGATGAAAGAAGAGGTAGATGGACGCCGGATGCGAATGCGAGAGCCGCCCGTACTTCAGAAGCACCAGCGCGCAGCACGCAAGCACAAACAAATCAATCGCAAGACCGATTTCCAACATAAATCAAACGCCTATCGGGCGCTGTCCGGTGATGAGCGACTAAGTAAGTCCGGTTTCACGGTTGGAATCTTGTGGCGG
>DATFXM010000103.1:0-13194 GCA_035315885.1 Blastocatellia bacterium | reverse complement strand
TGCGTGCCGCCGAGCGGATCGTGCATGCCTACGGGTTCGACCACGGTGACATGCACCGCGACCGATGCGGCTGGAAACACCGCGAGCTGCAGTTTCAGCGTGACGGTGTTCGATGTGTGCATACAGGATGACAGCAATCCGAATACTGTCTTGCTGTTCAACTCCCAAACCGGCGAGTACAAATTCTGCTGCGGCGGGACTACGTACACCGGCGTAGGCACCGTGACGGTGAGAGGTTGCCTGATGTCCCTGACACACACCGCGGACCGCCGCGTCAGCGCTTTGGTGGACAAGGCTCAGTTCAAAGCAAGCGCTACGTTGCAGTCGCCGCCGGGTACACTCAAATGCTCGATCACTGACAGAGACATCCGGAACAGTTCTTGTAACTGTCCGTGAATCTGGTCCCAAAAGAATGCGAAGGCCGCAAAGCTCAAGACCCTTGCGGCCTTTGCAACCCTTTGCGCTCTTTGCGTGAAACCCGTCTTACTTAATCGCGCATCTCGGGCACACCGCCGATTCGCTAAGTCGCGACCAAACCAGGACAACACCGTACTCGACTACAGCAAGCAGGCTCTTTAGCTTGCCACGACCACCGGGGAGTCGCCGGATCCAGCGACCGGTTCGGCTCGGGTTTCAATCGCCTCCCATTTGATGAGCTTCAAGTCGAGTACGAAGATCGAGTAGATCACCGGCACGAGCAACAGCGTTATGAACGTAGCCACGGTGAGACCGCCGATCTGCGCGTAGCACATCGGCTCCCACAGCGGACCTCCGTGCATCGCAAGCGGGAACAGAGCGATCACCGTAGCCCCGACCGTGATCAATACCGGTCTCAGCCTGATGATTCCTGCGTCGAGCAACGCTTCTTTGAGCGGTTCGCCTTCCGCGTGCTTCTCCTCAATGAAGTCAAACAGCACGATGATGTGACTGACGATCACTCCCACCAGACTGACAACTCCGAGAAACGCCATGAACCCGAACGGCGCGCCCATCAGCCACAATACCGCCAAAGCGCCGGCTGCCCCGTACGGGACCGCAGCAAAAACGATCACCGGCTTAATCGCGCTTCGGAATTGGAAGACCAGCGTCAGAAAAATCACGGCGACCGATATCGCAAGGACGATCGCGAGGTCGTGAAATCCTTCATCCTGCGATTCCTCCTCGCCGCCAATTTCCATCTTGTAGCCCGGGGGGAGCGCGTTGGCGAATTCGGTCAGCTTAGGTCTCGCCTGCGTCATCACCTCGCTTGCCAGCACGCCATGCACCGGCGAGCACGAGACCGTTATTGTACGGAACTGGTTTCGCCGGCGAAGCTTCTCGGTCTGCATTTGATAAGACACCGAAGAGACTTGTCTCAGCGGAACGGATTGCGTTCCGGACGATGAATACACATAGAGGTTGTTGAGGTCGGCCAGCCTCGCGCGCTCCTCCATTCGCAACTGGGCTACCACCTGCAATTCCTTGTCCCCTTCACGGAGCGTGGTGACCGGGTAGCCGCTCAGGGCCGTGGCGGATGCCGCCGCCACGTCGAGGTTTGTGATGCCCGCGATGTTGGCACGGTCCGAATCGGTCTGCATCTTGACTGCGAAGCTTTCATCACCCCAGTCGTCGCGCGGACGTGCAGCCTCGGGGATCGAGCGAAAGATGTCCATCACCTGTTCGGCATCCGCCCGGAGCGCTGCCGGATCGTCGCCTGAAATCCGAATTGAAATCGGCAACCCCACAGACTTGCCCGACTCCAGTTGCCGAACGTCGATGCGCGCCTCGGGGACTTGTGACGAAAGCGCCTCCTGCAACGGGGCGATCAAATGTTCGGTCTCGTGCTTGTCGCTGACTTCGACGATGATCTGCGCGTAATTCAGTTGCTGCTGCTCCGGCGATACCGAGAACCAGAATCGTGGACCGCCGCCGCCGACAAATGTCGTCAGCGATCTGAGCATCGCGGGTTTTTTCCCCGCCTTGTCGGAGTGTTGCGCGGCGTATCGACCGATCGCTTCTCGGATCACTGTTTCCGCATGAGTCGCGGCTTTGTCGGTAGCGTCCAGCGGCGCATCTTCTGGAAGCCATACGTCCACGTAGGAAAGATAAGAAAGGTCCTTGGGAAAGAACTGCGTCTTCAGCTGACTCATGAAGAAAGCACCAAGCGCGAGAAACGCGAGCGAGCCGGCCAGTACTTTCCATCGATGGTTTATTGCCGCAGTCCCGACTCGATAGTAAAAGGCCGCGAAGCCCTTCTTACGACGCTCTTCGATCGAAGGCTCCTTCTTTGGCTTGATCATGTAAAAGCCAAGCAAAGGCAAGAACGTCATTGATGCCAGTCGCGAGGCTACCAGCGAGCAAGTAATCACCACCGGCATGCTGTAGATAAACGCACCGGTATCGCCGGTGAGACTCAGAAACGGCAGGTACGCAACAATATTAGTGATTGTCGCGAACATGATCGCGCCGGCAAGTTTGGTCGGCCCTAGCCAGGCAGCTACGATCGACCGATGTCCGGCCCCGAGCTCGCGTTTGATTGAATCGCCCGCAACCACCGGATCGTCGACCAGCAGCCCGAGCGCGATGATCAGCGTTGCGATAGAGATCTGCTGAAGGTCGATGTTCAGGATGTGCATCATCCCGAATGTCATCGCGAGGGTTATCGGTATCGCAAGCGCCATCAGCAGCGCTGAACGCCATTCCCAAAAACCCACCAGCGAAACCACCACGACAAGGATAATCGCTTCGTACAGACTCACCATGAAGAGGTCTATGCTCTCGTCTACCTGTCGCGGCTGATCGCTGGTGCGAGCCATCGTCAGATCATCCGGCAATTGCGCACTCAGTCCAGAAAGAGCCTTGTCGATTGCCTTGCCGAAGTTGCCAATGATCTCTCCCGATCGCATCTGAACAGATAGCGTGACCGCACGCGTTCGCCGCCAATTTCCATTGGCGTCTTTGGAGTCGTAGAAGTTCAGGTAGCGCGCGGGGCTCGTATAGCCTCGCGAAATGACAAACAGATCGCGCAGGTACACCGGAGCGCCGCTGCTCGAAACCGTGAGGACGACGTCGCCGATTTCCTTCTCGCTCTTGAACTCTCCAGATGGATCGATCGTCAGGTTCTTGCCCTCAACGTCGATCTGCCCGCCGGCAACAGTGATGTTGCGGGCCTTCAAGATATCCGGCAACTTCGAGATCGGAATGCCGTAGGATGCCAATCGCTCCTGCGAATACACCAGGTAGATTTTTTGATCCAGCAGACCCTTGCGCTCGACCTTTGAAACCTCCGGCAACGTCTTTAGCGTTTTCGAGATCAGATCGGTGAATTGATCGAGCTCCTTGTAGGTGTAACGGTCGCCCGCCACCTCGGCGATTCGATCACGCGAGTCCTGAGGATTGCGAATAATCGCCGGCTGCCAGGTATCCGGATGAAACCCCGACGACTGCATTCGCTCCGTCACGAATTGCTGAACATACCCCAGAAGCGTCGCGTCGTCGTCGCTCGAGACCCCGTCAAGCCCGATGAAGCCGGCCCCTTCGATGAGTCGAATGTCAGCGACCGTGTTCTTCTCACGGCAGAAGTCGGCAAAGGCCTCCAGCGCCGGATGCACGATTCGCGCTCCAAGCGATTGCGGAAAGTTCACGACAATCGTGAATCGATCGGAGGCTCGGGAGCCGGTGTTTCGGGATCCTGATGCTTCAGCGCGAACGCGTTCGATGGACTGTTCAATGGCTCGCGCGCGCAGCGCGATATCGGCGTCGCTTGCCTTCGGACTCGCGACCGTCAGCATGAGGGCTGCGGTGTCGCCAAAGTCGCGAATGAAGTCTATAGGTCCAGCCCCGCTCGGCAGATCCCCTATGGCGTTCAGCCTGAAAGCCACATCGTCGAGCTGCTTACTCCACTCGCTTTGACGCGACTTCTCGTCAAGCTCCAGATACACGACCGAAACGCTTGTTCGGGAAATCGATTCGATCTTTGTCACCAGCGCGTTCGCAGCCATCTGCTCTTCGATCTTCTTTGTGACTAACTGCTCGACTTTATCGGCGCTGGCACCAGGCCACGGCGTTATGGCGACCGCTTGCCTCACTGCGATGTCCGGGTCCTTTCTTTGGGGCATGCTAAAGTACGAGTACGCTCCCCACAGCAAGACGCCGATCAGCAGCACCCACGAGATCTGACGCGTCTCGACAAAGAATCTGGCGGTGTTATGAGTCTTCTTTATGATCTCGTCATCAGTCTTTTTGTGTGACATTTTGATCTTTCCTCCCGCCCGCGAGCGCGTCCGCGCGTCACAGTAGTTTTAAAAGCGATTGCAGAAACAAGCCCTACCGCTGCGGCCGCAATCAGGGAATTACCTGCACCACTTCGCCATCCACCAGGCGGTTGGCGCCCGAGGTGATGACTCGATCGCCGACGTTCACCCCCGACTGCACAGCTATTCGATTTCCAAAAGCCTCGCCCAGGCTGACGCTCTGCAAATGCGCGGCTGGATGGTCACCGCGCTCTTCTATAATGAACACAGAGTACTGATCGGGCTGGTTCCTTGACCTGACAACCGCATTCAACGGTACGGTCGGAACACCCTCGCTTTTCGTAGCCTCGAGCGTCAGGGATGCAATCATCCCGACTTTGAGCAGACGCTGCGGGTTCGGTATCGACACCTCGACTTCAAACAGTCGGGTCTTCTGATCAGCAGACGGCGCGATGGAAGTTATCTGGCCGCTGAAGTCACTGCCCGGCAACGCGTCGAGTGCGACTGAGAGCGCGCTTCCAAGCTTCAGATTGTGGACATCGAGGTCAGGCACCCCAAACTGCGCTTTTACAACCGAGGTGTCAGCGAGGACGAAGGCTGGTTTACCGGGCGAGATCAGCTCTCCGACATCTGCGTCGCGCTGAAGGACGATACCGTCGACAGGTGACTTTAGAACGGCATCGCCACGGTTTATTGCGGCGGCCGCGCGAACCGCTTCGGCGGCCGATATCTGCGCCTCAGCCACTCGAAGTTGCGACCGAGCCGTTTCGTACTTCGCTTCATAGAGGTCGTGCTGTGACTTCGCCGCGTCGTAGTCCGGTTTAGTCATGCTCGACGTAGCGATGAGCGCCTGCGCGCGATCGAAATCGAGCCGCGCTTTCTCAGCCGCTGCCTGGACCTCGGCCACTTGTGCACTGGCGCTGACCAGACCTGCGCGAGCCTGCGCCAACTGACCGCTTGCCTGATCGACCTTGACGTCGTAGTCCTTGGCGCGAAGGCTCGCCAGCACTTGTCCTCTCGCAACCGAATCTCCCTGTTGTATGTTGCGCGGCCGCCCATCGACACCTTTCAATCGCAGCAAGGTTTCCAGATAACCGCCAACGCTGAACGCCAGCTGGACCTGCGACGTCGGTATGATCGTCGCGGAGTAGCGTGTGCCTACTGGTGCATTCGACGCCTGGACGGCTTCCGCTTTTACGGGTGTCGCCGGCTTTTCAGCGGAACGCTGCTTCCTGGCACAGCCCGATATCGCTCCACAGGCAATCGACAAAGCAGTAACTGATGCAATGATCCAGGAATAGTTGGTTCTCATTTGTCTTCTCCCAGTGCGGTCTCGTATTCAGCCAACGCGGTCCATAGACCGAGCAGCGCCTGTGTCTTCTGGTTGTTCAGCTCTTCGAGCTGGGTGTGCGCTCGAAGCACGTCGCTCAGAAGCGACATTTGAACTTTGTAGCGATTCGTCAATACCCGCACATTCTCGGCGGCCGCTTCGCGGTTCAGCTCGCTAACAGCAAACAACCGACGAGCCTGGCGAACCTTGTTGAAGCTGTCGTTCACCTCGATCAGGACTTTGCTTTCCGCGTCTCGAACGACGCTCTTGGCTTGTGCGCTTGCAAATTCCTTCTCCGCCAGTTCGTGTTTCTTTCGCCCCCAATCGAACACCTCCCAACTAACGCTGAGGCCGATGTTCATATAGCTTTTCGGGATAACGTTGTTGAAATTCGCAGCAACGACGTACTGAAAGGTGGCATTGATCTCGGGGATGTACTCAGCCTTCTTGATTCGGCGGTCAAGGTCGCTCTGTCGCATCTTCAACCGTGCCTCCCTGATTTCAGGACGCAGCTCCAGCGCTTGTCTTCGGGCGGCTGCCAGATCGAGTTCCCCGTTGTCCGCATCTGTCAGTGCGACGACCGAGAAGTCAGTCATCACGTCGCGACCTAGGAGCAGATTGAGCTGTTGCTTCTGAATGCCGAACTGATCGACGAGCGTGATTGCGTCGGATTCCGACTTCGCGAGTCGAGACTTAACGTCAAGGCTGTCGCTCTTCAGCACGACTTCTTGAGCGAGATAGTTGCCGGTCACTCGGTCAAGCTCTCGGTACATCCTCACCGTCTCCTGTGCCGACGCGAGAGCGCTCTGCGTTTGCAGAAGCGCGAAATAGCCGCGCTTGACGTCGCGAGTCACCTGCTGTTGCTTTGCGCGCAGCTCTTCGCGCGCGATCTCGGTATTAAGCTCCGACTGCCGCAATCCGAGATTGATCTTGTAGAGAGTCGACAGCGGCTGTGTTATGCGCGTCGTAAACACTGCCGTCGGCTTCATCGGCGTACTGAGCTTTGTATTCTCGGCAGGTACCGGGCCAATGCCGGGATATGTGCCGAACACCCCGCGCTCAAAAGTGAAGTCGATGGGCGTCAACTGTTGGGCAGCAAAGATGTCCACGTTGAAGGTAGGCAGCCGGCGCAAGCGCGATGCAGCAGTGGCTTCAGTTGATCGCATTACATCAAGCGACGCGCTGTAGATTTGTCTGTTCTCACGAAGAGCGAGCTCGATCGCCTGTTGGAGCGTAAGCACCTCCGCGCTGCCTTTGGTTGTCGATTGAGCTCGCGCTTCAAAAGACAAGCAAAGTAGTACTGCCGACAACGCCAGGTAGCGATTCTTGAAACTGCGCATAGTTTGCCTCCTGAGTCCGAGGAATCGTTCCCGAACCCTAAGTCTTTTTCAAAATGTCAGTGTCGCCGCGCGATCGTGGCCGATCGTGATCAGAGGTTGTTCTCTGAAATCTCTTCGATGATCCTTCTGGTCATCACTCCGGTTGCGTGCAGCTCCGCGCCTCCAGAGAACATCACTTTGAGGAGTTCTCGGCCACGATCATCTATGTAGCTCACTGCTGAAAGATCGACTCTGACCCTTTCGCCGTTGTCGGAGCGGGTGGAGTCCTTCCAGCACTTCTCCAATTCGTCGACCCAGGCGCCCGACAGTGTGCCTTCAACCACAAGGCGCAGCACTGATCGTTCGCGAGTCCTGGTTATTCGAATCACTTCAAGCTCCTCCGTTCGACTGCTGGCAGGGCAACCGGCTTGCCAGGATCGTTTGACGCTGCGTGCGGAAACGGCAACTGCACGACGAAATGCGCTTTGGTGTCAAGGAGCCTCGGGGCATTTAGTAGCGACGTGCCTAAGTGCCGACGACCAGCGTTGCCGATATGGCGGCACTTGCCGATATGTCGGCGCACAAGCTCGGCAGGTCCGCCGGCGAAGCCACCACCGTCCTCTCTTCAATTCCCTTTTGCCTTGTTGAGTTGACTGACCAACCCGCGTCGCAGAAAGCCGCGGCAAGGTGATTGCGAAACGTACTCGCGAGTGATTGGCAGTTGAAGGCTGAACAAGACGGGAATTGATTAGTTGAATGGCGTTCAGTTCTGTTGACAGATGCGACGCCATCACGGTTGATTTAATTTAGAGAAGAGAGGGCGCGGCGAAGCATGCCTCGATCGGTTGTGACTCGAAGCGCTCGTCTCGCGAGGCCCGGAGGATAATCATGAAAAGTGTTCGCGTAAACGCCTGCGTCGTCGGTGGAGGTCCGGCGGGCCTTATGCTTGGTCTTCTTCTGGCCAAGCGCGGCGCCGAGGTACTTGTTCTGGAAGGGCACGAGACGTTCGATCGCGAGTTTCGCGGGGAGGTGCTTCAGCCCAGCACCGCCCACCTGCTCGATGAGCTTGGCCTGCTCGAGTACGTGCTCGCGCAGCCACATTCAATTCTGGAATCCGGCAAAGTTCGACTCAACGGCCGCGAGGTAGGTGAGTTCTCATTCAGCAAGATATCACCCGAGTACCCTTACGCCATCTGGATGCCGCAGCCTGTATTCCTCTCCGCGCTTCTGCGCAAGGCGGAGCCCTTTCCTTCCTTTGAGTGCTGGATGGGCGCGAAGGTCTCGAAGCTGATCGAAGAGGACGGTCGCATCGTGGGAGTCAGCGGGGTTTCTCACGGAGCGGAGCCGTTCGAAGTTCGCGCGGATGTGGTCGTCGGCGCCGACGGCCGCTACTCGGCGGTGTCAAAGATGGGTGGTTTCACGCCGGACTACGAGCATCACGACTTCGACCTCATATGGTTCACGATCGAGCAGCCGAGCGGCTGGAATCCAACTTTTTACGTCTCTCTTGGGAATCATGTGCGTGGTCTGATTCTGCCCAAGTACCCGCATCACATTCAGGCGGGCATCGCGCTGCCTGCGGGCGAATGGAAGCGCTGGCGCGAGGAGGGAGTCGCAGCGGTTGCCGATCGCGTGCGGCAACTTGATCCCGTCTTCGAGGATTTCGCCGCAGGGCTGAAGGACTTGAAGCCGTTTTTCCCGCTCGAGTGCATCGTTCGTTTGATGCGAGACTGGGCGCGAGATGGTTTGTTGCTGATCGGAGACGCGGCTCACACGATGAGTCCGGCCGGGGCGATCGGCGTCAACGTTGCGTTGTCCACCGCGGCGGTTGCCGCACAGGAACTGTACCCGCGCCTCGGACGCGGGCCGATCCCGCGCGAGGAGCTGCAGTCGATCCAACGGATACGCGAGGCTGACGTGCGGACGCTCCATCGGCTGCAGCTTCAGGCTCAGCAACTGCTCGTGAGTCCGCGAGGCTCCGGCTCGATTGCGCGATGGGTGCTTCCGTCGTTGCTTACGCTGGTGCTTCGAACTCCGTTGCTGCCGAGAGTGCAACGCCGGATGTTTTTCGGTGTACCGATGCCACCGCTGGATCCAGCGTTCAGCTTTCATGAATCGGTGGCGCCGCCTGCTTCAGCGCGCGCTTGATAGCCCGATCACACTGGCCAGATGGCAGTCGCGGTCAGGTCTTTCTCTGACAACACCGACACCCGGGAACCGGCGAAGGGCCGCATTGCGGAATGCCATTCTGAGTGCTACAACAGCGCAAGGTTATGGATGGCACATCGCAACAATCATCGGAATCGAGGTTGCGCCAGTATCAGGCGCTCATCGAGGTTGCCGAATCTATTATTGCGCACCGCGATCTGAATTCGCTGCTACAGGAGTTGAAGAAACGACTCGGCGCGCTTGTCAATATTGACGGCGCGCATGTCGTTCTTCACGACGCGAAGGAGAACGTGATGCGCAGGTATGTTCTGAAATCCGCGTCGCAGCAAGGCGAGTCGCTCATTGCGGAGCTCCCCATGTATGAAGCCCCTAGCGGCTTGGTCTGGCAAACACAACAGCCGTTGCTGATCAACGATCTGGATGCTTACCAGGACCGATTCGCCAGAGTCATCTCAGTGATGCGTGAATCAGGTCTAAATACTGCGTATCTTCTGCCGCTCACGTCGCTGGATCGCAAGCTTGGGACGGTGATTTTCATTAGCCGGCAGAAAGACGCCTGGAGCGACGACGACCGGTCGGTGCTGCAACAGGCGACGAAGCTGGTGGCGCTCGCAGTCGATAACGTGGTGAACTTCGAGAGCGCTCGAGCGGCTGAGACTGAGCTCAAGCGCAGGCTGGAACAACTGCGTCTGCTGCTCGCCGTTGGCAAGAGCGTCGCATCTCATCTCGATCTCCGGAAGTTGATCGAAATCATCTCAGATTACGTACGAAAAACGCTGCAATGCGATGCGGTGTGGATGGCGCTTCGCGATTCTGAGCCGGATTACATGCGAGTGTACGCGCTCGACCCGACTTTCGATGTGGATGCTCGCAGCGGTGAGGGCAGAAGGTTTCCGCTTGAAGGGACATTCGCGGCCAAGGTGCTGGCGACCTTTGAGACTCTGCTGCTGACTCGCGAAGACCTCGAAAACTCTCCCTCGCCCTTTGTCCGGTCTATTGCCGCACAGGGCATTCACTCCGGTTGTCTTGCGCCGCTCATATCGCAGGGCCGCGGCCTGGGTGTTGTTTCAATGACAAGCAGGCGCGAAAACGCCTTCACTAACGAAGACGCCGAGCTGTTTACGCAGATCGCCGGCCAGCTCGCCATCGCGGTCGACAACGCGCTCAATTTTGAACGGGCGCGCGACGCCGAGGCGGAGGCGAAGCGCAAGTCCGAGCGTCTGCAGATGCTGCTCGAGATCAATAACGCTTTAGTTTCGCAATTGAGCCTCAGAGAACTGGTGCGCGCCATTTCAACCACTCTGCGCGCAACTATGGGTTACGATTCCGCTACCGTCGGTCTCTATGACGCCGAAACAAATCAGCTTCGCGCTTATGTTTTTGATCTGCCAGAAAACATCCAACCGATTGAAGAGGGAACGGTCATCCCGCTCGAAGGAAGTGTCGGCGGACGCGCGATGGAATCCAGCGAGCCGGTCTTCATCAATCGCGCCGACAGGGCGAGAGCACACTCTGAATTCGATCTTCGTATTGTCGAGGGCGGAATTCGTTCGGCCGGCGTCTTACCGTTGATGGCGCACGGCAGGAAATTGGGGCTGCTTGGAGTCTTAAGCTTCCGCGAAGACGCTTTTCCGGCAGCCGATCAGGAGTTGCTTGGCCACGTCGCCAAGCAGATAGCCATCGCCGTCGAGAATGCGCTGGCGTTCCATGAGATCGAAACGCTTAAGAACAAACTGACCAGCGAGAAGCTGTACCTCGAGGATGAGATTCGAACGGAGCACAACTTCGAGGAATTGATCGGGTTCAGCTCAGCGTTCAAACGGATACTCAAGCAAGTCGAGACCGTAGCCCCTACCGAGTCCGCGGTTCTCATTCGCGGTGAAACCGGCACCGGCAAAGAGCTGCTGGCTCGGGCAATTCACAACCTGAGCGCGCGAAGCGAGCGATCTCTGGTCAAGATCAACTGCGCGGCGATTCCAACGGGGCTGATCGAGAGCGAGCTCTTCGGCCACGAGAAAGGTGCATTCACCGGCGCAATCACGCAACGCATCGGCCGCTTCGAGCTGGCACACAAAGGCACTTTGTTTCTGGATGAAGTCGGCGACATCCCTCTGGAGTTGCAGCCAAAATTGCTGCGCGTTCTGCAGGAGCAGGAGTTTGAGCGGCTGGGCAGCACGCGCACTCAGAAAGTGGACGTTCGTTTGATTGCCGCCACCAACTGCGATCTGGAACAGATGGTCAACGACAAGAAGTACCGCAGCGACCTGTACTATCGACTGAACGTCTTTCCGATTACGATCCCTCCCTTGCGCGAGCGCCGCGAAGATATTCCGGCGCTGGTTCGCTTCTTCGCGCAAAGGTACGGACAACGTTTGAAGAAGCGCATCGACACAATCTCGAATGGGGCGATGGCTGCGCTAACGGACTATTACTGGCCCGGCAACGTTCGCGAGCTGCAGCATTTCATCGAACGCGCGGTCATCCTGTCGCAAGGTCGTGACCTCGAGGTCTCGATGTCCGAGTTGAAGCCGGTTGAGCAGTCGAGCCCCGCCTCGCCCTTAACCCCAAAGTCCCGACTCTCAACGCTCGAGGCCGCCGAACGCGAACACATTAAGAGAGCGCTTGAAGAATCAAATTGGGTCATAGGCGGTCCAAACGGCGCGGCAGCGCGGCTGGGCCTCAAGCGGACCACCCTCCAATCAAGAATGCAAAAGCTGGGCATTGTACGCGCCGGGTCGTAGACTCATTGCGCGATATGGAAGTAGTGGAGAAAGGGACGGGGCTGGAGCGGATTCGAACCGCTATCGCCTCGGCATCCTACATTGGAAGACCAGCCCCAAATCCATCGACAGTCCAAAGAGTCGAAAAAGATCATCTGGAATTTTGCGTTTGCAGGATAAGCATGGCTAGCGTCTCAATTCCACGACGCTCACTGCACGCGATGGCTGCGAATTATCTTCTGAAGCTTCGGCGATCACGACCGCGTCAGCGTTCTTGAAAGCACCACTTCATCTTTGCTGTTTTTTCCGCGACTCGTGTATGGCGCTACGGTTGCCGACCAGGATAACTCTGTTGCCGCGTCTGCAACACGACTATGCCACTCGCTGTGAGGCTCCCAAGCCTTCAACCGCGCCTCGATGAATTCTTTCCGTTTCTTGCGCAGCTCTTCAAACTTCACCATGGGTACCGCATGCTTTTGATTCTTGAGTCGTCTCCTTCTCTCTGCGGGCGGCTCGATTTCCTGTTGTGAGATTAAATCCTTGGCCTCCCTACCCAGCTCTAGCAACCTGGCACGGTGCTTCTCTTGAGATCCTCGCACGACAAGTTTTGCCAGGAGGTCATACAGCCTTAGACTAGGCGCGCCACGAATCTTTTTCTTGTAGGCAAGGTCATGGCTTATGCCATCTATCAGGAGCTGACAAGCACGGTCAAAGTCTTTCTTCTTGATTTGCTCCATAGCAGCCAGCTCGAACACCGCGGAAGCACGAGAAAAATTGACGTGGGTGCTCGGGGATTGAAGCCCGATTTCCGCTGCGCTTGCCGGCCGCAGGCTGCGGTTTCTCAATGGCGTAGCAAATGGAATCTTCCGATCTTTGTTGACGTAGACAATGATCGTCGCTTTCTTGCGCGTTCCCAACCGTCGAGGTGTTCTTTGTTGAAGACCGGGCATTACGCTGGGTGTTTTCGACGCGGGGAGGGGAGTCGTCGAGGGAGCCGACGTGGACACCGCTTTATTTGCCGTACCAGAGTTGCTGACCTTAACGTAGAACCCTTCGGCTTGTGGTAGCTTGTCCGGGGAATGCCATTTTCTCACTTTGTGGCGGAACCGCGGCCGGCTCCTGGCAGCATCGCGAACATCCTTTCGCAACCGATACACTCGGCCCGCAAAAATCAGAGCACAGAGTCCGGCCAGGCCCGAGAGCCCGCCAGCTATGAGGTGGCGACGGCTCCACATCGGCGGACCAATACCCGTGATTTCTCTCTTGCCCGGGGAATCAACTTCTTGCTTGCTCGGTCCACTCTCTCCTTGCTGGTCCCCAGACGCTGCGCTCGACTTCTCGGATATCGGTGCTCCGCGTTGAGCGCCGCGATGCCCAATGCTGACGGCGAAGAGTTGAAGTGAGCACAAGGCTACAACGCTGAC
>DATFXM010000102.1:0-9233 GCA_035315885.1 Blastocatellia bacterium | reverse complement strand
CGCGAGTATTGCTGCCAGATTGCTCAAGCTGGTTTTCTTGACCTTATCGCGATCAGTCGACGCCACCGCAAAACTCTCGAGCTCCTCGGGGGTCAGTCCAACCTTTACTATGCCATCAACCAGCGCGATGGTAGCGGGTTGAGCGCCCTCACCGCTGATTGCTTCTTCGCAGGCCCTAGCGGTATCAAGATTCAGCGGATGTGGAAGGCCGTGAGAAATCACGGTCGACTCCAGAGCTACGACTGGCTTGTGGCTGGACAGTGCCTGAGCTACTGCCTCCGACAAGGACATCCATGGTGGTGTTGGTTTGTGCATAGTTGCGTCAAAAAAGTGCTGAGTGCTGAGTGCTGAGTGCCGGACTCCAAGACGAACGTTCTGCTTATCTCCTCATCTCCTCATGCCCTCATCTCCCCATCGCTTCATCAATAGAAAACTATATGTCCTCGACCGGGTCTGAGGTAGAATTCGCGTGTTCCTGCCTCCGTTTCAGTTCGGTGGAGATCCTCCAATGACTAACGCTCACAGCGGCGAATTGCGCAGTGAGTCCGCGTATGCCGATGCATTCGATGGCCTGCCGGAACTCGACCTATTCGAAGAGCTTAATGTTTACTCTGGATTGACGCCCGAGGAGCGCGAGCGCCGCGATAGGCTCGCCTACGCCTCCGCTTCGTCCAAACAGCCTGCGCCCGACAAGGCACAGGTCAGTGATGATAGCGGATTCGAGGTGGTCGAGATGTCCAAGACCAGGCCGCTCGTGCAACGACCCATACAAAAACCCGCTCCACGGCCGGAACAAGTTGCACGGCACTCCGCCCAGTTAGCACCGCAGACTCCCGCCCAACCGCCGCAAAACCGCAGCAGCCAACCAACACCACAAGCCTCATCGGCGCCGGGACCACAGTGCCCGGGTTGCGGCCAGACTAACTCTGAAGGCGACCTCTTCTGTGAAGCCTGCGGAACATTCCTCGATGAGGCGCTCTCGGTCGGTGCAGAGGTGGAACCGATCGTCGAGAGCATGTGCACCGATTGCGGTTCGCCGGTCGAAAAAGAAGAGATTTTCTGCCCGTCCTGCGGCTCGGTGATGGGTGCCGACTGAGTCACAATCGGTCAATCCTCGTCAGCACTGTTCTGGATTGCAACTCGCAACGCGTCCATCGCAAGCTGCGCACAATGACGTTTGGCTGCCGGTAGTCTGCCAAGTGCCGACTCGATATCTTCCGCTCGAAGTGATTCCAGCTCCGATATTCTGCGGCCTACAATCAGCTCAGTGAGCACCGATGCGGCGGCGATTGTCGGAGGACAACCGGACACTCGTACCTTTGCATCGACCAGCGTCCCGCGCTCGACTCTCACCATAAGCCTGATCCGGTCGAGACAGACTTCGTTTACAACGTCCCCGACCCCGGACGGATTCTCTATGTCGCCAATATTGCGCGGATTCGCGATGTGATCTGCGACTTGCGCCGTATACATGTTGAGATGAACGTTCAGGTCAGGCTCTGGTCGCGGCGGGATGCGGCTCAGACTCAAGCGGCGTCATGCGACGAAGGTGTTCAACGGTCTCACTCACAGTCTGAATCGCGTAGTCGATTTCATCCTGAGTTGTAAAACTGCTGAGACTGAAACGAATGCTTCCGCGCACTTCCTCTCGCGACAAACCCATCGCCGTCAGCACGTGCGACGGTTCGAGAGATCCCGACGAGCACGCTGAGCCGGTCGAAACCGCTACGCCTTTCAGATCCAGAGCAATCAGCAAGCTCTCGCCATCGACACCGCCGAAGCTCATGCTTGAAATATTCGGAAGCCGCAGCGCCGGATCGCCGTTTATGCCAACGTCCTCCACTCGCGCTGCGATCCCGGACTCGAGACGGTCCCTTAAGAAATTCATACGCGCCGAGTGCTCGTTTAAACTGACGCGCGCGATCTCGCACGCTTTTCCGAAGCCCGCAATGGCGGGGACATTCTCGGTTCCTGCGCGACGATCGCGCTCGTGATGTCCGCCGTGGATCAGCTTTGCGAGTCTGGTACCTTTCTTTACGTAGAGCGCTCCGATACCTTTCGGGCCGTGAATTTTGTGAGCGGAGATCGAGAGCAGATCGACACCTAACTCGCTCAGCGAAATGTTGATTTTGCCGGCCGCCTGCACGGCATCGGTGTGAAAGTACAAGTGCGGGTTAACCGTCCTGCGCGCCTCCTGGACGATTGCCCCCGCTTCAGCTATCGGCTGAACGACTCCGGTTTCGTTGTTGGCATACATCAGTGAAATGAGAACGGTCGTGTCTTTCAGCGCTGCCCGGATGTCTTCGGATCGCACAACGCCGGCTCGTCCGACGGGTAAATACGTTACCTCGAAGCCCTCGCTCTCCAGGGACGAGCAAGTCGAAAGCACCGCCGGATGTTCGACGGCGCTCGTGATGATATGGCGGCCGTAGGCGGCGTATGCGCGTGCGACCCCGGTGATCGCGAGGTTATCGGCTTCGGTGCCGCCGCTCACAAACACGATCTCAGCCGGTGAAGCGCCAATGAGGCCGGCCACCAGACGGCGGGCGTTTTCGACTGCACTCTTTGCGCGCTGTCCAAACGTGTGCACCGACTGAGCGTTCCCCATTTCTTCGATGAAGAAAGGGTACATCGCATCCAGCACCTCTGGCGCGACGGCGGTTGTAGCACTGTTATCCAGGTAAACGGGCATCTTCAAAACGGTATCAGCGTAAGAGTGTCGAGCAGCGGGTCATTCGTGTTCTTCCTGCCACTCTTCGTACCAGGCCATCTGAATTGCTTCCAGCTTCTTTTCATTCGAGTCCTTTGCGTCGCCGCTGAAACCATCAAGCTCCAGCACCCATCGATGGAGGTCCGTGAATCTCACCGACAACGGATCTACATCCGGATGCTTCTCCAGCAGTCTGATCGCAATTTCTTCCACGTCGGTCCAGCCGATCTCAGGCATCTTAGCTCTCCCTTGCTGTTCGCTCACTGCTGAATCGCTGCTTCGCCACACAGGCTCCAGGAGCCATTTTCGGTCGCTACGAGTCAGCGCTCAGTTGGATCTCTGCATCTTCGCTTCGGACAAAAGAGAAACAGATTGCGCAGTGAATGCTCGTAGTAACAACCTTCTTGTTCTCACCATCGGGACCAGGTATCTCACGCTCGACGCTTGATGTATTCATTGGGCGCGGCGACGAGCATTTCGGACAGAATGCGGAGTTCATTGCAGCCTTTCTTGCCAGACCTTGAAACATAAACGGAAGCTCGAGCGCAATTGCACGAGCCGATACTCCAAAAGATCACCAGTTGTCGGCAACGCCGCTCAATGGCGGATGAAGTCGAGAACGTCTGGAATCTCGACTGTCACGTCCCCTTTCACGACCGCCTGACAACCCAGACGCGAGTGCAAGGTCAACCCATCGGCCATATAAAGACGATCTTCTTCGTCCTCCTGCATCTCCGACAGGTTCTCCTCGCCTTGTTTTACGATGACATGGCAAGTTGTGCACGCGCAATTCCCTCCGCAAGCGTGCTCGAGTTCGAAACAGTGGTTCAACGCAACGTCGAGAAGGGAACCTTCCAAACCGTGTTCGTGATATGGAGTCACGCCGGGTTGGTATTCGACAGTTACCGGTTCGCTTCCCGATCGCAGAAATGTCACCTTGAAGACCCGCTTCGAGGTCTCGCCCTCCGGCCGTTCGATCACTGCGCCTTCCACTCTCGCTTCAGCTTCCATGCTCTTCCTTCGGTTCGTTATCCGTTGCTGAACTCGGTCGCTTTTCGATCTTTCAGCGCCGTCAGTATCGTAGAGTTCATTATCACTTCTGCCAGGTGATGCGAGGCATCGTCCAGATGCTTGATTGCCTCACGAATCGCTCGATGATCCTCGCCGGCCGTCGCGCGTCGAAGGCTATCGAGCGCACCGCGTATCGTCGCGATCTCGCCGTCCCCAACCAGGCTCGACTGTTGCTCAAGCGCCTTTTCAGTTGCGCGGATCACCGTTTCTGCTTCGTTACGAGCTTCGATTAGCTGTCGTTTTTCGAGATCCTGTTCGGCGAACTCGAGCGAGTCCAGCAGCATTTTTTCAATCTGGTCATCGGTCAAGCCGTACGACGGCTTCACCTCCACCGACTGGGATTGACTGGTCCGGACGTCGCGTGCGCCAACGGTGAGAATGCCGTTTGCGTCGATCAGGAATTTGACTTCGATTCGAGGCAGTCCTGCCGGTTGAGGGGGGATGCCCTTCAGCGTGAAGCGGGCGAGGCTGCGACAATCGGAAGCCATCTCGCGCTCGCCTTGTAAGACGTGAACATCGATGCCCGTTTGATTGTCTACCCAGGTGGTGAACATCTCGGCCCGCGAAGCAGGTATCGTCGAATTCCGGTTTATGATCTTTGCTACGACGCCTCCCATCGTTTCGATCCCCAGACTGAGGGGAGTGACGTCCAGAAGGAGCAAGTCGCGTCGCCCGCCCGCGAGAACGTCGGCCTGAATCGCTGCGCCAAGCGCAACGACCTCATCCGGATTGAGCTCGAGGTGCGGCTTTCGTTTAAAGATCTCCTCGACCCGGGCTCTGACCAGGGGTATGCGAGTCGATCCGCCAACCATGACCACTTCGTCAATCTGCTGCGGGTCGATGCCGGCATCTTTCAGCGCCTGCCTGCAGGGCCCGATGGTGCGCTCCACAAGCTCAGAAATCAGCTCTTCGAATTCAGCCCTGGTGATCTCGCGTTTAAATCCCCCTTCGCGCGCTGATCCGGTATCGACAGAGATCGTGGCGACATCGTGATCAGACAAAGTGTGCTTTGCCGCGATCACCGCCTTTCTTACCTCTTGAAAAACGGTTGGGTCGGCTCGCAGAGCATGGCCGTTTGAAGAGTCGATCTCCTGAAGTATTTTCGAAATCAACGCGTTGTCGATGTCGTCTCCGCCAAGATGCGTGTCGCCGTTGGTGGAGAGCACTTCGAATATGCCGTCGCGGAGCTTGAGTATCGATATATCAAAGGTTCCGCCGCCGAGGTCGTAAACCGCAACCAGGGCCTCGTTGCGACGGTCGATGCCGTAGGCCAGCGATGCCGCGGTCGGTTCGTTTACGATCCGCAAAACCTCGAGTCCCGCCAGGTGGCCTGCGTCTTTTGTAGCCTGTCTCTGCGCGTCGTTGAAATAGGCGGGCACGGTGATCACCGCCTGGGTGACCTCTTCTCCAAAGTAGGCGGATGCGCGCTCCTTTAGCTCTCGCAAGATGAACGCTGAAATCTCCGGCGGCGTGAACTCGCGATCACCCATGCGAAATCTGATGACTTGCTCGCTACCCGGCGCGATCTGAAACGGAACAAGGTTCAGATCCTCCCGCACGTCAGCGCTGCCTTTTCCCATGAAGCGCTTTACCGAGTAGATCGCCTTGCGCGGTTCGGTTATCAATCGTTTGCCGGCCGCCTCACCGACCAGCAACTGCCGTTGCCCGGCATCATAATAAACAATCGAAGGCACGAGCGCGTTACCAGTCTCGTCTCGAATAACCTCGGGTCCGTTTTCTCCCATGAACGCGACCAGACTGTTGGTAGTGCCCAGATCGATGCCGACTATCCGGCCGGACTTTGGGCGCCCGCTCATGCTCAGCTCAATAACCGGCATGCTCTAAATCTCCTCCTCAATCTCGCGGATCAGACTAGCAATGTAGGATCGATGGGACAGTAACTCACTGAGTTTCTCCAACCCTCTACGGCGGCCGGTTTCGTCTCTGGCCACCGACGCCGAATCACATTGCCTGAACAGTTCCGATAGCCGCGCTCTTAGCTGCGCTTGCCTGTTCCTCAGGTCGGCGAGTTTTTCCGACAACCCTTCACGTGCCTCGGCAGCCTCGCTTTCGTCTCCGACTTTTCGCGCCGCTTTCAACTCCTCGATCTGCATGTTCAATTCGAAGACTTCTTCGAGCAGATCGGGTGGCGCTTTCTTCTCTGCTTCCTTGAATCCTTCGAGTGTCAGCAGATAAAGCGCCCTTGAAAAAGGCTCGCGAAGCGTCCGGTAGGCATCATTCAACATTGACGCTCTGTCCAGGCTCGCTTGTTGCTCTTCGGCCGCCGCGGTCATGAAGTAGTCGGGGTGAAGCCGCCGGCTGAGCGAATAGAAACTCTTTTCCAGCGCCTGTTCGTCCAGCTCGAGCAATCGTGCCAATCCAAAAAAGCTGAAGTAGTCACCATTCGACTCGAGTGGTTGAATCCTGCCGCACGCGCCGCAAACGTGCCGGTCGGCCCCCGCCGAGTTATCGCTTTCAGCGTGGCAGTAGAAGCAAGTCTCCGTGGATTGCCGCCGTTCGAGTTCTGCGCCTGTCACTGAACGATTCACCTCAAAATCAAAAGAGATGGTTGAGCAGCTTGAGCAGCCAACCATCCCCTTCCGGAACTGAAACACTTCTGCGTGCAGCCCATGGCTGCAACTTCTATAAGGAGAGTCTCAAACGGCGAATGATTCACCGCAGCCGCAGTCTCCGGACGAATTGGGGTTGATAAACGTGAAGCCGCGCTGCATCAGTCCCTCGTCTTTCCAATCGATAGTCGAGCCGTTCAGATAGAGTAAGCTCTTCACGTCCACAAACACCTTCACACCATCGGACTCGAAAACCTTGTCTCCCGGACGCTCCTCGGTATCGATTGCCAGGTTGTAGCTAAGCCCCGAGCAGCCACCACCTTTGATACCAACTCGCAGACCGCCTTCGGTGACACCCTGATCGTGCATGATCTGTTTGATTCTGTCCGCCGCTTTTTGAGTCAACTGAATCATAGAACTCTCTTCCACGCTGTCGTCTCCGTTCTGCTAGTCCGGCCCTTCGCCGTTTCCAGCGGCCGCGCCGTCTTCACGCCAAACAAGGGGAAACCCCTATGCCTCCGGCAAGGTATCGGCTTCCATACCGCGAGCGTTTGCGGTTAAGCGGTAGCCGTAGCCTCTTCAGATGCGGTTTCGTCTCCCTGTTTGGTCTGGTAATCGCGAATCGCCGCCCTGATTGCATCTTCGGCCAATACCGAACAGTGAATCTTGACCGGAGGCAGATTCAGCTCCTTGACGATCTCAGTGTTCTTTATCGTGAGTGCTTCGTCGAGCGTTCGACCTTTCACCCATTCGGTGGCGAGACTGGAGCTGGCAATCGCAGAGCCGCAACCAAAAGTCTTGAACTTCGCGTCTTCGATCACCTGCGTCTCCGGATTGATTTTGATCTGGAGCTTCATCACGTCTCCGCACTCGGGTGCGCCCACAAGCCCGGTGCCGACGCTGGGATCCTTCTTGTCCAGGCTTCCTACATTTCGCGGATTGTTGTAGTGATCGATTACTTTGTCTGAGTACGCCATCGTAACTTTCCTTTCGTGCTTTAGCCTCGTGCTTAGCGCTTGTACAGATGAGTTTCTGTTGCGGCGCTATTCACCCGCCCAATGAACCTTGCTGAGATCAATACCTTCCTGCACCATCTCCCAAAGCGGAGATAGCTCTCTCAGTCTGTTGACCGCCTCGTTCACGCGGCCGATTGCGTAATCAACCTCTTCCTCGGTGTTGAAGCGACCGAGGCCAAATCTAATCGAGCTGTGAGCCAGCTCCTCACCCACTCCGAGCGCTTTGAGCACGTAGCTGGGCTCGAGACTCGCCGAAGTACATGCCGAACCTGAAGACACCGCAATGTCGTTGATTCCCATCAACAACGATTCGCCTTCAACATAGGCAAACGAGACATTCAGGTTGCCCGGCAACCGATGCTCGAGATTCCCGTTTACATAGACGTCGGGCACCTCGTCCATGATGCCGGTTCGGAGCTTTTCACGCAGAGAGAAGATTCTCTGATTCTCCTCAGTCATCTCGCCGGTGGCGATCTCACAGGCCTTGCCGAGACCGACGATGCCCGTCACATTCAATGTGCCGCTACGCATGCCGCGCTCGTGCCCGCCGCCGTCCATCATCGGAACCAGCATCACCCGTGGATTCCTTCGTCGAACATATAGCCCGCCGACTCCCTTTGGCCCATAGATCTTGTGCGCGCTGAGAGAAGCCAGATCTACATTGAGCGCGTTCACGTCAAACGGGATCTTCCCGATGGCCTGGGTCGCATCGGTGTGAAACAGCACGCCCCGCTCGCGACAGATCTTACCGATCTCCGCGATGGGCTGGATCACTCCAATTTCGTTGTTGGCCATCATCACCGAGACCAGAATCGTCTTGTCGGTGATCGCGTTTCGGATGTCGTCTGGAGAGATCAGGCCGTCTTTATCTACCGACAGGTACGTTACCTTGAAGCCGCGCTTCTCGAGCTTTTTGCAGGTATCAAGGACCGCCTTGTGCTCGGTGACCACGGTGATGATGTGATCGCCCTTTTCATAGTACATGTCAGCGACGCCCTTTATAGCGAGATTGTCAGATTCGGTGGCGCCGCTGGTGAATACGATTTCTTTAGAGCTTGCGCCGATAAGGTCGGCGACTTGTTTGCGCGAATTCTCGACTGCTTCTTCCCCCTCCCAACCGAAACTGTGATTGCGGCTGGCCGCGTTTCCGAATACTTCGGTGAAGTAGGGACGCATCGCCTCGAACACCCGTGGATCACAGGGCGTCGTTGCGTGGTTGTCCATATAAATCGGGAGCTTGAGCGACATTGTTTCTCCTCAATCAGAATGCGAGCCGGAAGCGCGCTCAGGCGACTTCGGCCGTATCTCTCTCGACCTCATTCTTGTTTTTTGAGAGGTTCGACACGATCTTGTTCGACTTTATGCGCAAGCCGTAGACGACTTCCGGCTTGCTCTTGTTGCAAAGGTCTTCGACGGTGATCGAATCCAGAAAGGCGTCTATGTGTTCGGCTAGTTGCTTCCAAACCGCGCCTCCGATGCAACTGTCCACGATGCGGCAGCTCTCGACGGACTCGCTCTTGCTGAAGCAGGAACTGGAGTAGAGCGGCGGTTCGATCAACCGCACAATCTCACCAATGGTTATCTCCCAGGTTTCACGCGCGAGCACGTAGCCGCCGTGAGGTCCTCTGACGCTTTTGACGATGTTTCCCTTGCGCAGCCTTTGAAACAACTGTTCAAGGAACAGAAGGGAAATGCCCTCTCTTTTTGAGATGGCGGCCAGCGGCACAGGAGAACCAGCCGAGTGCTGAGCAATGTCGAGCACTGCGCGAACCGAATACTTACCCTTTGTTGAAATCTGCATCGCTTGAACTCCTGCTTCCGATCAGTCCGCTGAAGAGCCGATTGGGAAATTTAGAATTCTTGAGC
>DATFXM010000101.1:0-145487 GCA_035315885.1 Blastocatellia bacterium | reverse complement strand
TGGCCAGTGGTTGTAACTTGTAGCAATTTCATCCTGTTGCAGTTATTTGCAGTTCATCTCACATTTAGACCATCGTCCTCATAATCCTTTGGTTGGAGGTTCGAATCCTCCAGGGGCCACCAAAGAATCAGGAAGTTACGGGCGTCCTCACTGGCTTGCCGACTGTTACCGATTTGTGACCAGAATTCGGTGAAACAGGTGTCACTCGCTTCACTGCCGCTCGGACGAGTTTTGGGAACAGGCGACCCTCTCACCAGACCTTCGCTCCGCCAGCCCCGATACAATTCGAAATGAAGTAAACCGGCTGCTACAGGAGAACAAGATCGTAGCCACTCACTATCAGCACGTGGACGGTACGTCGTTCGCTGCTCCGGTGGTTGCTTCGCTGATCGCCAGGATGATTGAAATCAATCCGACGCTCACGCCGGCCGCAGTAAAACACATCCTGATTTCGACGGCCAATCGCATCCGAGGAGCCGAAGCAATACGCCAGGGTTTTGGTGTACTGGACGCCCGTCGCGCGCTCGAGGCAGCGAGGCGGGAGCAACACTCTGAGGAGCACCAATTCTTGTGTCCTCCGCGGATTGTCGCCGCGTCTCTCGAATTCGCGTTTCACAATGATTCTGCTACCAGTGTTTCACTCGCCGGCGATTTCAACGGTTGGCGCCCGCAAAGCTTCGCGAAGGACGACTTGGGAATTTGGCGAGCGAGAACGGATATCCCGCCGGCAGGCCGTTATCAATACAAGCTCGTGATCGACGGAGAACGCTGGATCGAGGACCCTGCCAATTTGATGAAAGAATCGGACGGCTACGGCGGCTTCAATTCAGTGCTTGCAATCGGTTGAGCGACAATCGACTATTCGATGTGGTCGCGAGATCGCCTGAGATTTTCGCGCAAAGAACGCAAACGACCTGCAAAGCCCGCTAAGAAGCTTAGCTTGCTCTCCCGGTTCCTAAGACGTGCGTCGGTCGTCCGTGGCCAAGCCAAACTTTTCTAAACCCACCCTGGACCTTTGAGCTTCGCGCCTCTCGCGAACCGCTGATGCCTCTTGGTTCCATCAGCGTACCTGAGCAAGCAATCAGATCTCCGGAATAATCAGAGACTGACCGGACATTAAACAGTGAAGTCGCGAATGAGTTTTAAGCGAGTTGATCGTGGATGAATCTATGCACCAGACAATGACATCACAAGGATACCGGCTCGCTTCCAGCGACAGAATAGGTGAAGCGCTGAAGGGCCACTGGCCCGAGTATCTCATGGAAGCTGTTGGTCTGGGTCTTTTCATGTTTTCTGCGTGTGGGTTTGGTGTTCTGCTCGAGCACCCTGACTCGCCGATTCGTCAGTCAATAGCGGATCAAACCTTAAGACGGGTGGTGTTCGGGGCTGCAATGGCAGCAACAGCGATACTCAACGTCTACTCGCCGTGGGGCATGCGTTCAGGCGCACATCTGAATCCAGCACTGACGCTGACGTTCTGGCGGCTGGGCAAGGTCGAGACGTGGGATGCGGTCTTTTACTCGCTGTGTCAATTCGCGGGTGGGATCGCGGGAGTGCTTGTAGCGCGAATGTTGTTTGGAGATCTAATCGCGCATCCGTCCGTCAACTATGTGGCGACTATGCCAGGGCCGGCCGGAGATCTTGTTGCATTCGCTGCGGAGGTCATCATCACCTTCATTCTGATGTCGGTTGTGTTAGGCGTGTCAAACACGGCTCGGCTTGCGCGCTACACCGGACTGTTTGCCGGCGCGTTGGTGATGACTTTCATCAGTCTGGAGGCGCCGATATCCGGGATGAGCATGAACCCCGCGCGAACTCTGAGCTCCGCGGTTCCGAGCGGGATCTGGACCGCGATTTGGATCTACTTCACCGCGCCCCCAATAGGAATGCTGCTGGCAGCGGAAGTCTACTTGCGCTTGAAAGGAGAGCGCCGAGTGTTTTGCGCCAAGCTGCATCATCACAACCGCAAGAGGTGCATCTTTCGATGCAACTTCGGCGAGGTACTAAACGAGACGGCCCGAGTGCCTTCTCAACTAAAACAACAGATTCTTTAAAGGAGAATTCATCATGCAACGAAGAGTCTTTTCAATGGGCCTGATCGCGATTTTGCTCGGCTTGCAAATGGCCGTCGCTGCGAGTCATCGCGACGGCCGGGACGTAAGGTTCCACGTTCGTATCGAGAATATCTCAACCGGGGACGGCTTCACCGCTTCCAACGGTACGAAGTTTTCGGTCGCGCTGTCTCCGGGGTTATGGGTGGTACACGAATTGGAAGTACGCCTTTATAAGGAGGGCGTCGCCGCCAGCACTGCGCTTGAACGGCAAGCCGAAGACGGAGACCCCGCTGAGTTGGCAAAGAGTCTCGAAGCGCGTGGGCACAGCGGAATGCAGCACGGCGTCTTCAACACGCCCGTTGGCGCGAGCGGTCCTGGTCCGATTGGCCCCGGAGCCGCCTATGAGTTCACCCTCACCGCAAAGCCGGGAATGAAGCTCTCAATGACGATGATGTTCGGGCAATCGAACGATTGGTTCTATGCGCCGCCTGCGCACGGCATTGCGCTGTTTGAAAATGGCAAGCCGATCAGCGGGGACATCACTTCGAAGTTTACCCTTTACGACGCAGGAACCGAGAAGGACGAGGAGATAGGCATCGGACCGAATCAGGGTCCGCGTCAGAAGGCGCCGAACACCGGAGAGGACGAGCACGGAGTTGTACACAAGCCGAAGGCCTCGGTCTTCTTCAACAAGACTGCCGAGCTCTTTCGCGTCACGATCACCCCGGAGGAGAAGATGTAGGGTTCGTAGTTCGGCCTTTAGGCGGAAGTTTGTAGCACAAGCGGATCGCAGTCTGAAGACTACAGTACGAACTTCCGCCTAAAGGCCGAACTACAAACATCTTTCACAGGAGATGAACTCGATGAAGATCTTGATAAGAAACATCACCGCGGTGCTGGTTGTCGTCACGACAACGATCATTGCCCGCGCGCAGGTAATCGAGAAAAAGTCGCTGACGATTGACGGCGCGAGGCGAGTGATAGCGGCAGCGGTTGCGGAAGCAAAGAAACTCAACGCGCCCGGCGGGGTCATCGCTGTTGTGGACGATGGCGGGAATCTGATGGCTCTCGAGCGGCTCGACGGAACCTTCGCCGCGGGCGCGAACATCTCGATCGGAAAAGCCCGGACTTCGGTTCTGTTCAAGAAACCGACAAAGGTCTTCGAGGACATCATCAAGAGCGGACGCACCGCGATGGTCTCGTTGCCCGACTCCTTCTTCACTCCGCTGCAAGGTGGAATCCCGATTATGGTCGAAGGCCAGATCGTCGGTGGCGTTGGAGTGAGCGGCGCCGCAAGCGCACAGCAGGATGAACAGCTTGCGATCGCGGGCGCAAACGCATTCAACAACCCCGAGATGGCGTCCGCACCGGTTACATATTTCGAGAGCCAGAAGGTGACGGCAGCGTTTGAGAAGGGCGCCGTGTTGTTCGACAAAAGCGACAGGTTCATGGTTCACGCCAGCCGGCGTGACGAGCCTGGCATGGGTGAAGTGCACACCAAAGATGCGGACATCATTTACGTGCTCGAGGGTGCCGCGACACTCGTCACCGGCGGATCGTTGGTTGAGCCTCACAACATCGCGGCTGATGAGATTCGCGGAAAAGCGATCAGCGGCGGTCAGTCGCGCAACCTCGTGAAGGGTGACGTCATCATTGTCCCGGCGGGCACGCCCCATTGGTTCAAGGAGGTAGGCGCTCCGTTCCTCTACTATGTGGTGAAGGCGCGTTAGAGCTTATCGACACTTTATGGCGGTCCTCGGTGGCCGCCTCTCACTCGAGTCAGCAAACCACTCGGAAGGAGGGGCGCCCGCGCAGGACACGCCGTACGAGCGGTGGCGAGGAGAGGATCATGAAATTCATTCGAAGTTTCTCTGCAATTGTACTGCTGGCCGCAGCCTGCTCTACAACGCTCGCGGACCTCCCTTCGAAGAAGGTGCTGACGTTAGCAGTCGCGAAGAAGGTCGCCGAGGCAGCCGAAGCTGAAGCAAACCGGCGCGGATCTACTGTAGTCATCGCGGTAGTCGACGATGGAGGTCATCTGCTCGTGCTTGAACGGCTGGACGACACGCAAGTGGCAAGCGTCGAAGTCGGCATCGGTAAAGCGAGGACGGCGGCAATCTTCCGCCGCCCGAGCAAGGTATTTGAAGATCAGGTTCGCGACGGCCGCGTTGCTGCTCTGGCGCTGCCCGGTGCTACTCCGCTTCAAGGCGGCGTCCCGATCATCTACGAGGGCAAAGTCATCGGCGCGATCGGCGTAAGCGGCAACACGCCTCAAGAAGACGAGGACATAGCGAAAGCTGGAGCGGCCGCAGCCGAGGCGGCGATCAAAGGAGGCAACAAATGAAGGCGCGAGGATATACATTGATCGGCGGAGCGCTCTTGCTGGTTCTGGCTTCGTCTTTGTACTTCGGGATGTCGGGACTCATTGCGGGAGCTTCTGCAGCGACTCAGCCGGCGGCCGATGCCCCAGTCGGGAAGCCCGAGGCTATCGTCGATCTGGCGACGGCGGAAGGCGCCGGGCTCTTCAAGGGCCAGTGGAGATACAGCGACACGAAGATCATCGAAGTCGACTTCAAAGCTCCAGGCGCTGACAAACAGCCGACTGGCGTGCCGATTAAGACTTACGACTACACGCCTCACGCGGGAGGCGCCGACTTCGACGATTCAAAGTGGGAAGCGATCGATGCAACGACTCTCGATCAACGCCGCGCGAACGGAAGGCTGTGCTTCAACTGGTATCGCATCAAGCTCACGATTCCGTACCAGATCGGCAGCTACGATCCGACCGGCTCGACCCTTGTGTTCGAAACCGCGCTGGATGATTACGCCGAAGTATGGGTCGATGGCGAGCTGTCGCGTTACATCGGACAAAAGGGAGGCTCGGTCGTCGGCGGATGGAATGCCCCAAACCGAGTGGTGATAGGGCGAGAGGTCAAACCCGGCCAGCAAATTCAACTCGCGGTGTTCGGTATGAACGGGCCGATCTCGAATCCGCCGACGAACTTCATCTGGATGCGTTATGCGCGGCTCGAGTTCTTCATGACCACGACGCCCGGCCCAGTCGCTATCACGCCGAGCGAAGTCAACGTCGAGATCATTCGAAAAGACCTGGGCATCAATGCAATCGTTGGCGCGAATCCGAAGATCTTCAAGCTCGCCGAAGGATTCAAGTTCACGGAAGGCCCGATTTGGGTTCGCGATCACCTGCTGTTCAGCGATCCGAACGGCAACATCATCTATAAGTACATTCCAAATGGAGACAACGCCGGCAAGCTCGAAGTGTTTCGCACGCCGAGCGGCTACTCCGGCGCGGACATCGCCGAGTATGGCCAGCCCGGTTCGAACGGCTTGACGCTTGATCCTCAGGGGCGGCTGATCATCAATCAGCACGGCAATCATCGCGTGGTGCGCCTCGAGAAAGACGGCAGCGAGACGGTGCTCGCGGACAAATTCGAGGGCAAACGCTTGAACAGTCCGAACGATCTGGTCTATCGATCTGATGGAACGTTGTACTTCACCGACCCGCCGTTTGGATTGCCGAAGTTCTTTGATGATCCGCGAAAGGAGCTGGCATTCAGCGGCGTTTATTCGCTCTACAGGGGCAAGCTGAAGGTCATCAGCAGAGACTTCACCGGCCCAAACGGCATCGCGCTTTCACCCGACGAGAAGTACCTGTACGTCGGCGACTGGGATGACAAGAAAAAGGTTGTCATGCGCTATGACGCCCTCGCTGACGGCACGCTCGCAAACGGTAAGCTCTTCTTCGACATGACCGGCGCACCAGGGGAAGACGCGATTGACGGAATCAAAGTGGATCAGGCGGGCAATCTATACGTTTCTGGTCCAGGGGGGCTCTGGGTGATCTCACCGGAGGGCAAGCATCTTGGAACGATCATCGCGCCAAAACACGTTCACAACATGGCCTGGGGCGATGATGACGGCAGGACGTTGTATCTTTGCGGCAGGAGCAGCTTGTATAGAATTCGATTGGGTGTTCCCGGCATCAGGCCGGCGGAGGGCGCAAGAAACTAACCCAACAACCTGCTGAAAGACTACGAAGGAGGCTGGTAGCATGAACAACACTGCAAACTACTTTGTGATCATAGACCGGCGAGATCGTGCGCCAATCGCCTATTGGCTGCCCGCGGCGTTGCGACCGGCGCCTGAGCGTTTTCTTTCAACGGGCGGCGTCGTGGAAGGCTCGAAACTCGAGGTCGAGCAGTTAGCCTTCGATTCGCTCTTGAACAATGCATCGAAACGGGAGCCATAAGCATTCGCTCATTTTGGTCGCTCTCGCATACGCGAGCTTTATCAGTTTGGGCTTGCCCGACGGTCTGAACGGAGTGGCGTGGCCATCGATTCGCGCTGGCTTCAATCTACCAATCGATGCACTCGGCTCTCTGCTGGTGATGTTCACAGCGGGCTATCTTTTATCGAGCTTCAGCAGCGGGCAATTGCTTGCGCGAATGAGTGTCGGGGCGTTACTTGCGCTGAGTTGTCTTGCGACCGCAACGAGTCTCGTTGGTTATGCCTTCGCCCCCGCGTGGCGCGTGATGGTGGGTCTTGGCCTGTTGTCAGGGATGGGGGCGGGCGCGATCGATGCGGGACTGAACACCTTCGCAGCAACGCGGTTCAGCGCGAGAACCGTAAATTGGCTTCACGCGTGTTACGGAGTGGGAGCAGCGAGCGGACCGGTGATCATGACCCGGGTGCTCGCATCACATCACCCGTGGCAGCGGGGATATGTGATCGTTGGGACATGGCAGTTGTTGCTGGCGGTCTCTTTCACGTTCACCAGAAAGCTGTGGTCGAAGACTGACACCGACGCGCGATCGCTTGGAACGAATTCGGCGACGAGAGCGACAAGCCTCAGCACGTTGCGAGTGCCGATCGTACGGCTAAGCATCGCGGTCTTTTTCGTCTACACCGGCATTGAGGCGTCGGCAGGCACGTGGGCCTTCAGCTTGTTCACCGAGGGTCGCGGGATCTCATTGATGACATCGGGCACGTGGGTGAGCATCTACTGGGGAAGTCTGACGGCAGGTCGCTTAGCCGCGGGTTTTGCTGCAGGGTTTCTTTCGGTTCAGCGATTGTTGAGCGCGTCTCTCCTGGGTGTTGCCCTGGGTGCGACTATGTTGTGGTTGGGAGGCGCGAGCATATTCAGCTTCGTTGGTCTCGGATTCATGGGCTTTGCGTGCGCACCAGTATTTCCATCGATGATTGCCGCGACACCGGCGCGAGTGGGGGTCACGCACACGTCGAACGCAGTTGGGTTTCAGATTGCTGCGGCGGTGCTGGGTCAATCGCTGTTTCCGGCGTTGATCGGTGTTATGGCGAGAAGGTTGGGCCTTGAAATTGTCGGCGTCGCGTTGGCGTTCTCAGCCGTAGTGCTGATCGGATTGCACCTCTCGCTCACGTCGGCCGGTTCTCGAGCTGCCCGAGCTATCGGCAATCGCCTGATCGAGACGTCAGATCGAAACGTCAAATGACATGAGCGGTGGCACGAGCGTTTTCAAAACGTCGGAAATACTCTCTGGCGTTTCGTTTCGCCAGGCGGTCTGGTTGTTTCCGGTCGCGTTCACGCTTCACGTGCTTGAGGAGTTTCCGCGATTCATCTCGTGGGCACAGCGCTATGCCTCACCGGAATTCACTCAAAGCGACTACTTGAAAATTCATATTGCTGGAATCATCGGAGCGTTCATCGCGGCGGCCGTGGTGTTTTACTTTCCGAATCGGACGGTCATTTTTCTGTTTCTTACATTCATGTTCACGCCGGCTGTGTTTTTCAACGCGTTGTTCCATTCGGGTGCGGCTCTATACTTCCGCGCTTACTGTCCGGGAGTGATCACTGCGCTGTTGTTGTATCTTCCGCTGTATTGGTTCGTAAGCAGGCTTGCATATCGAGAGCGCCTGATCAGCACGCGGCTCGCGCTGATATCGTTCATTTTAGCGGGTGGCTTCCATGCAGCAGAGGTAGGTCACAATGTGTTCAAGGCATGGTAGCCTATAGACGCAACTCGCTAAGGATAACGTGCTCAGCTAAAGTCGCATGCGGCGCAGGAGCGCCAAGAACCGCGGATCATCTCGCAGGTTGTCCCAGGTCGGGTCCATCTTCAGGTGAAGCATTGGATTGTCCCTGGCTTCGTAAGCCTTCTCCAGCCAATCGAGCGCGTGCTCGTTGTCATTCAACGCGGCATACACCATCGCAATCGAATAGCTGCCGCCCGGTCTGCCGGCGATTTTCAGCGCGTCCTGGAGAGCCGCTTCGGCTTCCGTTCTTCGCCCAAGCGCAACGTACGCAACAGCGAGAACTGCTCCAAGTCTCCTTTCATCTGTCCCATAGTGCTGTTGAATCGTGTCAATGGCCTGTTGGAACATCGAGTTTGCGATATAGATCCGCGCGAGGACCAAGCCTAACTGCGAGTGATGAGGATCAAGGTCGGCCATCCTTTGACCCTGCTCCAGGGCCTGGTGGTAGCGCCGTGACTCCAGAAGGTTGTAAGCGTAGTTCAGATTCGCGTCACTCGATACCGGATCGAGCTTCATCGCGAGCTCTGATTCTTTTAGCCCTTCATCGGTGCGGCCGATACAGATCAACAAACTCCCAAGGTTTGTATGCGCGTCAGCGTTGTTTGGGTTAAGCTCGGTGGCGCGTCGAAGCGATTCTTCGGCGCCCGGCCAGTCCCAATCTCCCAGAAACTTCACCCACCCCATCGCGTTGTGCGCTTCGTCGAGATTGGGCTCAAGGCTCAGCGCTTTTTTTGCTGCCGTCATAGCCTTGTCGCGCATGCCCTGTCGGTCGGACGTTTTGGTGGCAAGAGCCAGGTAGTCCACAGCAAGCGTTGCATAAGCCATTGCGTATTCCGGATCCTTCTCGACCGCAGCCTCCAGAAACTTCATAGCCTTGTCGAACTCGTACTTGAAGTAAGCGTATCTGCCCTGGGTGTAAAGTTGGTAGGCCTCGGTGTTCTCAGTGTTCCGCTTTCCGATGAGTTTTTGCTCATCGCGGGTCAAACGCATTGAGAGAGCCTCCGCCATTTTTTCGGAGATGGAGTCTTGCAGTGCGAAGAGGTTGGTGAAGAAATCATCGAACTTACCCGACCAGAGAGTCGATCCATCCTGAACTCTGAGAAGCTGCGCTGTCACGCGAACCTTCTTATCATCGCGTTGTACGCGTCCATCCAGAACCGCCTCGACTCCAAGCTCGCGGCCCGCGAGCAGCGGGTCTTTGCCGCCATCGGAGTATTTCAACACCGTGCTGGTCGGGCGAACGATAACTTGCTGAAGATTGCCCAGGCGAGTGATCAGGGCGTCGGCCATCCCGAGCCCGAGCGCCTGGTCCGAGTCGGTTGTTGTAAGCGTCTTGAACGGCAACACGGCGATCGTGCGAGTGCTGGCACCCGCAGTGTTGGCGTTCGGCTGACTCCGCAACAGCAGGTATCCGACAACCAGGAGTATCACCACGATGATCGAACCTGAGATTGCCAAAAGCTGAGGCCCAAGAAACGGCCTGGACGCAGTCTCAACTCCGGGAACGATCGGCTTCTGGTCAACCGCAGGTTCCGGTCCGGGCAACGCGGGTGATGTTTGAGGCGAAGCCTCGGGTGTTTGAGGCGAAGGCGCGGCCTGGGCCGGCTGCAGGTCCGTGTCAGTTTGGGTCGTGACGGCGCCGATGAAGCGGTAGCCGCGCTTCGGGACGGTCTCGATGTATTGCGGATCCGAAGGGCTCTCGCCCAGCGCCTTGCGCAGCGCTGACATATTGACGCTGAGATTGACTTCATCGACAAAGCTTTCGGGCCAGAGATTCTCCAGCAGAAAGCTTTTCTCCAAGAGCTTCCCCTGATTCTCAACCATCAGGACCAGCAGATCAAAGACCTTGGCGGTCAGTTCGACAGGCTGTCCGTCATGCAGCAAAAGGCGCTCGGCGACGTCCAGCCGATAGGTTCCGAACTCGTATAAGTGCTTTGGCCTGCTAGCCATAACCAACTTAGGAATTATTTCGGAGTTTTCTCGGCGTCATTTTAAGACTTTCGTATGGGCGGAGATTATAGTCCACCGCGTCGAAAGTAGGTAAGCCGATGAGAACGATTCGCACGAGAGCCTTTTAATGAAACTTGGCCGACACCAACGCGCGGTCGTTGCACTAATGGTCGGTCTTTCAGGCTTGGCCGGAATTGACTGCGGCTACACCAGCTCGCGTACGGGCCGCGTACTCGCCTCGGGTCGCTTTCATCAAGTGGCGCACCGAGGAACCGGTCGCGCGGCTGTCTATGCCGTGCCGGGACGGAGACTGGTTCTAAGGCTGACAGATTTTCGAACCGATGAGGGCCGCGACCTTGAGGTTCTGCTGATTGACGCCCCTGACGCTCTGGAGAATGAGACCGTGGAGAACGCGAACAGCTTATCGCTCGGCTCGCTCGAAAGCGTCGAGGGTGATCAGAGCTACGAGCTGCCCGACGGATTGGAGCTGGGCAAATACCGCGCGGTGACAATCTGGAGTCGCAGGTACAGGGTTAACTTCACGACCGCGCCTCTTACAACTGAGTAACGTCGCCTTTTCATATCCAGGAGAGAAGAACAATGGGTATAGCCGGGTTTGCCATCGCAAGTAACAAGGCCGAAAGATCACGGGATCCAGAGAGTTTCGAGAAAGCGGCTCTCCCCCATCTCAACGATTTGTATCGGGCGGCATCGCACATAATCGGAAATCGCACCGAAGCCGAAGACCTTGTACAGGAGACATACCTGCAGGCGTGGAAGTCATTCGACAGGTTCGAACTCGGCACAAACTGCCGGGCGTGGTTGTTCAAAATCCTGTTTCACGTGATCCAGCATCATCGCCGGAAATCCTTCAGGCTCAAGCTCACCGACGAAGGCGATGAGATTTTTGAACAGACGCTGATTTACGAACCGCCGGTTCCGCAGGACCTCACCGATGAAGATGTGCGTGCGGCTTTCGAGAAACTCCCCGAGCAATACCGCGAAGTCGTCCTGCTCTCGGATGTTTATGAGTTCAAGTATAAGGAGATCCAGGAGACGCTTGGCATACCACAAGGCACGGTCATGTCTCGTCTTAGCAGAGGCAGGCAACTCCTTCGAGGGCATCTGGCAAATCTTGGAGAAGCGTACGGCGTGCGGAGCGGTCAGTAATATTCTCAGGAGCAGGCTTCGACCGGGAATATTTCCTAAGCCATCGGTCATTCAACGAGTGTCAGCGGCCCGACAAGGTCGCATTCGGTCAACAACCAATTCGCAAACTCTTCGGCTAGGCGCTAACGGGGCTTTGAAACCTGGAGGTATACGTATGTCGAGCGGCAATCATTACGACGTGATAATCATCGGGACAGGCGCCGGTGGCGGGACGCTGGCCTACAAGCTCGCTCCGTCCGGCAAGAGCATCCTTGTTCTGGAGCGCGGCGACTATGTGCCTCGCGAAAAGGACAACTGGAACCCCAGGGCCGTCAACCTCGAAGGCAAGTATCAGACAAAAGAAAAGTGGCGCGACACCAACGGCGGCGAGCTTCACCCGCATACGAACTATTATGTGGGCGGCAATACCAAGTTCTACGGCGCGGCGCTGTTCCGATTGCGAAGGAAGGATTTCGGCGAGCTTCGTCACCTCGGCGGCGTGTCGCCGGCATGGCCGATCTCGTACGACGATCTTGAGCCCTACTACACTCAGGCCGAGCGGCTCTATCACGTTCACGGCGAACGCAACGAAGATCCTACCGATCCGGGCGCGAGCGCGCCTTATCCGCATCCGCCGGTCAGTCACGAGCCCCGCATTCAGCATTTGAGCGACGATTTTGCGCGATTGGGCCTGAAGCCGTTCCACACGCCGCTTGGAGTGCAGCTCAACGAGCAGGACCCGCGTAAAAGCCTCTGCATTCGCTGCAACACCTGCGACGGTTTTCCGTGCCTGGTTTATGCAAAGTCCGACTCGCAGGTGTTGTGTGTAGATCGCGCTGTCGAGTACCCGAACGTCACGCTGTTGACCAACGCATACGCCGAGCGGCTCGAGACTGACGCTTCGGGCCGCCGGGTCGCACGAGTGATCGTAAAACGCAACGGATCGCGCGAGGAATACAGCGGCGACATCGTCGTCGCGTCGTGCGGCGCGATCAACTCAGCGGCGTTGCTTCTGCGCTCGTCAAACGACAAACATCCCAACGGACTGGCCAACGGTTCGGACGTGGTAGGCCGGCACTACATGGGTCACATCAACTCCATTCTGATGGCGATATCCAAGTGTCCAAACCCGACCATCTTTCAGAAGACGCTTTCGGTAAATGACTTCTATTTCGGCTCGAACGACTGGGACTTTCCGATGGGTCACATTTCGTTTGTGGGCAAGCTCGATGCGCAGACTCTGCGGGCAGGCGCGCCCGCGATCGCGCCCGGCTTCACGCTCGAGATGATGGCGAATCACTCGCTTGATTTTTGGCTCACATCCGAAGATCTGCCCGATCCGGAGAACCGAGTCACCGTGAACGCGAAAGGCGAGATCGTTCTCGTTTACAAGCCAAACAACGAAGAAGGGCACAAGCGACTCATCGCCAAGCTCGAAGACCTGATGAAGAAGCAGACCAGGTGCTCCGAGCACGGGCACGAGTGTCACGTTGGTTTGTTCTCGCGAAACATATTCGTCGGACAGCGGATTCCGCTTGCGGGCGTCGCTCACCAGAACGGGACGATTCGTTTTGGTAATGATCCGAAGACTTCTGCGCTCGACGTGAACTGCCGCGCGCACGAAGTTGACAACTTGTACGTCGTCGACGCGAGTTTCTTCCCCTCGAGCGGCGCGGTGAATCCCGGATTGACGATTATTGCGAACGCGCTGCGAGTTGGCGATCACTTGATTGAAAGGCTTGGCTTAAGCAGAGGGGCGGAGGTGAACGGAAGATGATCTGGAAACCACGACTTCATCGAGCAACAGCCTGGGGAGAATCGATTATGTCTCGACTTCTTGCACCGCCGCACTTCCGGGCTTCGGCTCGTCTGTTTCTGTTCCTGAACATTGTACTTCTCGGCTTTCCAACACCCGCTCGAATCCCCGTCTATGCAGCGAGCGGCACGAACGTTGTCGCTCGCTCCTTCCCAGTGAACGGGACGGTTGCTTCGGTTGATTCTGTGGGAGTAACGGTGTCGGATCTCGATCGGGCAGTCGATTTCTTTTCGAAGGTACTGACGTTTGAAAGAGTTTCGGACGTCGAGGTCGCAGGCTCGGAGTACGAACGGATCCAGGGTGTCTTTGGTTTGCGAATGAGAGTCGCTCGGATGAAGCTCGGCGATGAGTTCATCGAGCTCACGGAGTATCTGGCGCCGGCGGGGAGACCGATACCGGTAGATTCTCGCAGCAACGATCGGTGGTTTCAGCACATAGCGATCATCACCAGCGATATGGATCGCGCCTACGATTGGCTCCGAAGAAACAAGGTCCGGCACGCATCGACGGGTCCGCAGACTCTGCCGGCCACGATCAAGGCCGCGGCAGGAATTCGAGCGTTCTATTTCAAGGACCCTGACGGGCACGCGCTCGAGGTTCTGCAGTTTCCGCCGGACAAAGGCGCACCTAAATGGCACCAGCCGTCGAACAAGCTGTTTCTCGGCATTGATCATACCGCCATCGTCGTGAGCGATACCGACCAGAGCTTGAGGTTCTATCGCGACGCGCTTGGATTCACAGTTGCCGGCGAGAGCGAGAACTTCGGAGCCGAACAGGAGCATTTGAACAACGTGTTCGGCGCCCGGCTTCACATCACCGCGGTCAGAGCGGCTGCCGGCCCTGGCATTGAGTTCCTTGAATATCTTGCCCCCCGCGATGGCAGGCCCTCTCCAAACGATGAGCGCGCCAACGATCTGATTCACTGGCAGACGAAGCTGGTGACGGCGGACGCTGCGGTGGTTGCCAGGCGACTCGCCGAACGCAAGTACAGATTTGTTTCAACCGGAGTGACGACATTGCCGGACGGCAGCCTCGGATTCGTGCGCGGCTTCCTGGTTCGTGATCCCGATGGCCACGTTATGGAATTGGTTGAGAAATAGCTTTTCGCCAAAGGATTTAAAATGACCAAAGAAGAAATCCGACTGCAACAATCGCGGGAACGGCGCTCGCACTGGAAGCGATGGGGCCCTTACCTGAGCGAACGCGCCTGGGGTACGGTGCGTGAAGACTACAGCCCTCAAGGACACGCATGGGATTTCCTGCCGCACGATCTCGCTCGTTCGAAGGCTTATCGGTGGGGCGAAGACGGCATAGGCGGCATCTCCGATCGACATCAACTGATCTGTTTTGCAATTGCGCTGTGGAACGGCCGTGATCCGATACTTAAGGAGCGAATGTTTGGACTCACCGGCTCGGAAGGCAATCACGGCGAAGATGTGAAGGAGTATTACTTCTATCTCGACTCGACTCCGACGCATTCATACATGAAGTTTCTGTACAAGTACCCTCAGGCGGAGTTTCCTTACGCTCGACTGATCGAAGAAAACCGCGGCCGAGGGAAGCGCGATCCTGAGTTCGAGTTGATGGACGCCGGCGTCTTCGATGAGAACCGATACTTTGACGTGGAAGTTGAGTACGCCAAGGCGACGCCCGAAGATATCCTGATCAAAATCAACATAACTAACCGCGGACCCGAGACAGCCGAGTTGCACTTGCTGCCTACGATCTGGTTCCGCAACACGTGGGCCTGGGAGCCTGGTGCGCCAAGGCCGAACATGCGGAGAATAGACGACCTTAAAAGCGTGTCGGTGATTCAGCTCTGCCACTCAACCTACGGACATCGCTGGTTGTTCTGCGAAGGGCTTCCGGAGCTGCTGTTCACCGAAAACGAAACCAACACGGGACGTCTCTACAACTACGAAAATGGAACTCGCCACGCCAAGGATGGAATCAATGACTACATAGTCAACGGTGCAAAGGATGCCGTAAACCCATCGAAGTCGGGCACCAAAGCAGCCGCACACTATGCTTTGAGAATCGACGCCGGCAAAACGAAAACTGTTAAGCTGCGACTGACGGATCTTCAGATCCCGCCGAGCGACGGCGATCCATTCAATGGCTCCTTCAGGAAAGCGTTCGAGGAGCGCCGCCGCGAGGCCGACGAGTTTTATGACACCGTTACACCCGCCCATCTTTCGGAAGACGCGAAGATGATTATGCGTCAGGCGCTTGGCGGTCTGCTCTGGAGCAAACAGTTCTACTACTACGACATTAGAAGATGGCTAAAGGGTGATCCTGCGGGACCGCCTCCACCATCCGAGCGGTTGATAGGACGCAACAGCGCGTGGACTCACCTCTACAACGACGACATCATCTCGATGCCCGACAAGTGGGAGTACCCGTGGTACGCCGCATGGGATCTCGCTTTCCATTGCGTGCCACTCGCGCTGGTCGACCCGGACTTCGCCAAGGAGCAACTCGTGCTCTTGCTGCGCGAGTGGTACATGCATCCAAACGGACAGTTGCCCGCTTATGAGTGGCGTTTCGGCGACGTGAATCCACCGGTTCATGCGTGGGCAGCCTGGCGAGTGTACAAGATTGACAAGAAGCGAAATGGCAAGGGCGACACAAAATTCCTCGAGCGCGTCTTTCACAAGCTGCTGTTGAATTTCAACTGGTGGGTGAATCGAAAGGACTCCGAGGGACGCAACGTTTTTCAAGGCGGCTTCCTCGGTTTGGATAACATAGGCGTGTTCGACCGGAGCGCGGCATTACCGACCGGCGGCCACATCGAGCAATCCGACGGCACAAGCTGGATGGGCATGTACTGTTTGAACATGCTGGCCATTGCGATCGAGCTTGCGCGTGAGGATCCGGCCTATGAGGACGTGGCGAGCAAGTTCTGGGAGCACTTCCTGTACATCGCGCACGCGATGAATCACCTGGGAGACTCACGCAGCAGACTTTGGAATGAGGAAGACGGTTTCTATTACGACGTGCTCTGTTTGCCCGACGGGACCGGCTTTCCCATGAAGGTGCGGTCGATGGTCGGATTGATCCCGTTGTTTGCAGTCGAGACCCTGGAGCCCGAAACTCTGAGCCGGCTGCCCGGATTCAAGCGACGGCTCGAGTGGTTCATCGACAACAGAGAGGACCTGATTGGTAACGTCGCGTGCATGCGAACTCGGGGACAAGGCGAACGAAGGATGCTGTCAATAGTCGATCGTGACCGACTGCGCAAGGTCTTGAAGGTGATGCTGGACGAGAACGAGTTCCTTTCGCCGTATGGTATACGCGCTCTCTCGCGCACACACAAAGATCGTCCTTACACGTTGCAGGTGAACGGAAGCGAGCACCGCGTCGACTACGAGCCTGCGGAGTCCAGCACGAACCTGTTCGGCGGCAACTCTAATTGGCGAGGCCCGATCTGGTTTCCGGTAAATTATCTGATCATTGAATCGCTGCAGAAGTTTCATCATTACCTGGGCGAAGATTACAGAGTCGAGTGTCCGACGGGCTCGGGGCAGATGATGACGCTGTGGGAAGTGGCCGCGGAGTTGTCCCGCAGGCTCACTCGTATCTTTCTTCGCGATGAAGGCGGACGCCGTCCAGTCTTTGGGATGAACGAGAAGTTCCAAACCGATCCGCATTGGAACGATCTGATTTGGTTTCACGAATACTTTCACGGCGACAACGGCTCCGGCATCGGGGCGAGTCATCAGACAGGTTGGACCGGGCTCGTCGCGAAACTAATTCAACAAAGCGGGGAATAAAGACAGTGGTCGTTTGTCATTAAACAGTGGCGGTCGCGTAAGTGACTGCTTGTTGAGCAACGACGAATTACAACTGACAAAGGAACATGATTATGAAAGCGATAGCGGTATTCCCGGGAAAACCAAACAGCGTGCACCTTGCCGAGCTGGCTCAGCCGTCGGTGCGTGAGATTTCAAACGGCCGAGGCGTGCTGGTTAAGGTCCTGCGCGTGGGCGTCGACGGCACCGACAAGGAGATAAACGCCGCGGAGTACGGCGCAGCACCCGAAGGCTATGATTTTCTGGTGCTTGGGCACGAGAGTTTCGGCCGCGTCGAATCAGTAGGACCGAACGTCACGGAAGTCAAACCGGGCGACTATGTCGTTGCTACAGTTCGGCGGCCAGGCAAGAGCCTATACGACCTGATCGGCACCAATGACATGACCACCGATGACGTGTACTTCGAACGCGGGATCAATCTACGCCATGGTTACTTGACCGAGTACTACGTCGACGATGCCGAATTCATTGTTAAGGTGCCGCAAGGCTTGAAAGAAGTTGGTGTGCTGCTGGAACCGACGACCGTCGTCGAAAAGGGCATCGCCCAGGCTTATGAGATTCAGCGGCGGTTAAGGGTGTGGCACCCGAAGAAGGCGGCGGTGATGGGAGCGGGCACGATAGGACTGCTTGCGACGCTGGTGCTGCGATTGCGCGGGCTCGAAGTTACTACGTTCGGGCGAACCCCGAGGCCGTACTTGAACTCGGATCTACTCGAGTCAATCGGCGCGCGCTACGTGACTACAGCCGATACGTCAATCATCGATGCCGCAAAGGAGTTTGGCCCGTTTGATTTGATTTTTGAGGCGACAGGAAATTCGCAAGTTGTGTTTGACAGCATGGAAGCGCTCGGAAAGAACGGCGTGCTGGTGCTTTCCAGCGTAACCGGCGGAAATCGAACGGTGCAGGTTTGCGCGGACCGTATCAACCTTCAGTTCGTGCTCGGCAACAAGGTGATGGTCGGAACGGTGAATGCGAATCGAGAGTACTTTGAGACGGGTGTTCGCGACTTGGCGCAGGCTGAAGCAGAGTATCCGGGTTGGCTCAACCGGTTGTTGACTCATCCGGTAAAAGGGCTCGAGGAATACGCTCAGTTGTTTGAAACGCTCACCACGGCAAAAGGCGCGATCAAGGTCTTCTGCGAAGTTGCCGCTCTCTGAGAGATGGCGTCCCGGGGAGAATCTGTCTATGTCAAGCGCAAGCAGCAAAAAGCGGAAGCAGATTTTGATTCTGGGCGGCGGCTTCGGCGGAGTCTATGCGGCACTCGAGCTGGAAAAAACTCTGGCGCGCGATCCGGACATCCAGATTACTCTGATCAATCGCGAGAACTTCTTTCTCTTTACTCCGATGCTGCACGAGGTGGCCGCAAGCGACCTCGACATCACTCACATCGTCAATCCGGTGCGCAAGCTCTTAAAGAGGATAGAGTTTTTTGACGGGGACGTTAGGGAGATCGACTTGCCAAATAAGCGTGTAATCGTCACTCACGGAATAGGCGAACCTCACCCGCACGAGCTCGAGTACGATCACCTGATACTCTCGTTGGGCTCGATAACGAACTTTTTCAATCTTCCCGGACTTGAAGAACGGGCGCTGACGATGAAGTCGCTCGGCGACGCGATTCATATGCGAAACCGCCTGATCCAACATCTGGAAGAAGCGGACTTCGAATGTTGTCCGGCCGCGAGAGGACCGCTCCTGACATTCGTTGTAGCGGGTGGCGGATTCGCCGGCGCCGAAACGATAGCATCGATTAATGACTTTCTGAGAGAAGCAATCAAGTTCTATCCTCATCTGACCCAAGACATGTTACGCGTAGTCCTGGTGCATCCGGGTCCGGTTATCCTGCCGGAGTTGGGTGAAGAGCTCGGCTACTACGCTCAGCGGAAGCTTGCCGAGCGGGGAGTCGAAATTCGGGTCAACACCAGAGTGGCTGGCTTTGACGGTAAGGAAGTGACGCTCAGCGACGGCGTGAAGATAACGACGAACACTCTGCTGTGGACCGCCGGCACCTCACCTAATCCGTTGCTCGACTCGCTGCCTTGCGAGAAGAATCGCGGGCGGTTGCTGGCCAGCGAGTACCTGGAAGTGAAAGGCTGGCCCGGCGTGTGGGCTCTTGGCGATTGTGCGCTCGTGCCTGACCCTACGACGGGCAAGTACCACCCTCCCACGGCTCAACACGCGTTGCGCGAGGGAAGGCTCGTTGCTCGGAACATCGCCGCCGAGATTCGCGGCGGCATGAAGAAGCCTTTTGTCTTTTCGACGATCGGACAACTCGCGTCGATTGGAAGAAGGACCGGCGTCGCGAGAGTCCTGGGAATGAATTTCTCAGGCTTTGTCGCGTGGTGGCTCTGGCGAACGATCTACTTGAGCAAGCTGCCGCGATTTGAGAAGAAGGTGCGTGTCGCGCTGGATTGGACGCTGGATCTTTTGTTCTCCAAGGACCTGGTGAAGTTTCTAACATTGCGCGCCCCGACGATGTCGAGCAACGACGCTGACAATAGGGTCTCGAATGTACCGCCCCGCAGCCAGCCCGAACCTCGTCTGTACGGAGACTCTGCATCTGCATCCGCGCGATGACCCAGCGCCTGCATGAAGACGAGGCTTATAATGCAATTTCACGAATATCGAAGCGGTCAAGTGTCGTCCCTTCTCCGGTAGGTACCTGAAGGTCAGCTTTATGTCTGATGCGCCACAACCATCCACCGGCTCAGAAAGGTGGACACTCCCCTAAGCTTGAGCGATATGGTGCACTGCCCGTTCGATTGCGCATCTGGTAGCGAACCAGCGCGATCTTAGGAGACTCAATGAATCCGTTTTCAGACACTCTTAACTTTTTCGCGAGAAGCGAGGTGTCGCTCTACATCTTCTGGCTGTTGCTGGCGACCTTTGCAATCGAGTTCTTGATTCTGCGAGTCGACCAGCAGGAGCGCGCCGCAAGCCGACGGTGGATGTGGGCTGTCGCGGTCGTTGTTCTTGGCCTCCTCGCTTTTGTTTTTTGGATGCCCGACGTGAGCGCGGCGCTCGGCGGGCTGACGAAGTACGTGTACTGGTTGTGCATGCTTGCCGCCGCCGCTATAGCAGTAGTCAATCTGCGTCGTAGTCCGGACCGGCGAGCGCGCAGCATCGCGTTGTTGTGGGTCCTGCGTCTGTTGATAGCTGTTGTGCCGCCCTTTTTGCAGGGATTCACCAACAAGCAAGCGGCGGCGATATACGTTTTCTGCATGTTGCTGTTGGCCGGTATCTACATCGGGCTCTACAACATTCGATGCGACGCGCAGCAGAGGACTGCGGCCGATTCGTGGTTATGGATTGCGCGCCTGCTAATCGGAGGGTTGTGGTGGCAGCAGACGCTGTGGAAGCTTCCTCCGACCTACACCGACAACCCCGACGGTGTATCGGGTGGGCTTCATTTCTGGGTCGGGGAAATGGTCAGGAATGGTGCTTTCTCCTGGCACAGCGCGTTTGTCGAGAAAGTGATTCAACCGAATTTCAGTTTCTTCGCCGCACAGGTGTATGCAGCAGAAGTTGCCATCGCTGTTTCGTTGTTGCTCGGTATCTTTACTCGACTCGGTGGCGTGATTGGCGCATTGATGGCGTTGAACTTGTGGCTTGGTCTCTACCGCCATCCTGCCGAGTGGCCCTGGACGTATTTCTTCCTGGTAATTATTCAGATCACATTTGCGGTTCTACATGCGGGTCGCAGTCTGGGGCTCGACGCAGTTGTCGTTCGGCGTTTGGAAGCAAAAGACAATGTGACGCTATTGGGGAAGATTCTCGGGTGGCTTACGTAACAAAACAGATTGTGGCGGCAGATCCATGACGGCTCGTGTCTCGTCGCGTGCGACAGTCCGGCTGTGTTTTACCAAGAAATTCCAAACAACCGATCTCCGGGTTGCGGCTTAGAAAGGAGCTCCCATGCTCTTCTCTGTTGGAGTCGGTCTCACCAATGCGTGTGACCTGGCTTGCGCGCATTGCTACAGAGATGCGGACAGTTGATGAACTCTCGCTGGATGACATCAAGACAATTTGTGAAAGCATACCGGTGCGCGCCATCAATCTTGGCACGGGCGAGAACGCGTTGCACTCGGAATTCAGGCAGATTCTCGCGTATCTGAAAGAACGCAAAGTAAAGATCACATAACCTCGAATCGACGCATGCTGTCAGTTGGCAATCGTGACCTTTGCTCATACCTTACTTCTAGTCGCAAAGGATTTTACTGCTAGCCTGAGCTTCGCGGTAGGACCACGTTGCAGTCGAATAGGCATGTGGGTCTGGGATCAGTAGGAATAATCCGGGGCTGTCGTGGCATTTACGAGCAAGGAGTTGCCGCAAGAGGTGTTGTTCCTATGCGAGTATCTTTCACAGACCCGTTTTGGCGAGTTGTCATTACTATCGCGCTGCTCGTAATACTGCCGCTCGGCGGCTCGAACGCCGCGGGCGAGTATTCTGCCGTACGGGGAATGACGACTGCCCAGCGCTCTTTTGTGTATACAATGACCAATCCCGATGGCCCTAACGCCATTGCGGCCTACGAGGCGAATCCGGAAACGGGCGAGCTGGTTTTCCTTGGAACCTTTCCCACTGGAGGACGCGGCACGGGGCGTCCGGTTGATTCGCAGAGCCCGCTGGTCGCGAACACTGATGGGACGCGGCTGTTTGCCGTGAACCCCGGCAGCGATGACATCTCCGTGATGGCAATCGGGCCAGACGGTTTACTCACGATTGTCGATGAGCCAGTCGCTTCGCGAGGCGTAGCGCCGTCAAGCCTGGCGTTGAGAAACAACCTTCTCTACGTCGCCAACAAGGGCAACGCCGACGAACCGCCGAACTACTCTGGCTTCCGCGTTGGATCCGACGGCTCGCTCACCCGCGTAAGGCGCCGAGTAACACTGGCAATCGGCGACAACCCGACTCAGGTGCTTTTCAATCGTGACGGCAGCATGCTTATAGGTATTCGCTTTGGATCGGGTGGTCTGGATTGCTTTGCAGTCCGGTCGAACGGCAAGCTGCGCCTCCTTGCGGAGCTGAACAACCAGCGCGGTCCGTTTGCAGGCGTGTTCAATCCGATCGCCAACGCTCAGTTGATCGTAGCCGACGCGAGACTGCCGGGCGCCACCAGCTATTTGGTGAGCGAGGAAGGTTCGTTTGAACAAATTGCCGCGATCAGCAACGCGCCAGAACGAGCCGCGTGCTGGATCGTCGCGCACCCCGACGGCCAACGCGTTTGGGTGTCCAACACCGGAACCAACTCCGTGTCGCTCTACTCGACCGCTGTCGGAGGGTTACTGAGTCTAGCCGGCACTCACAACACCGCGGCTTTTGGGCGAACCCCTTTTGAGATTGCGCTCGATCCGCGCAGTCGCTTTCTCTATCAGCTCAACATCGGAGCGAGCAACCAAAGCATCAACGTGCTGAGAGTCACTGAAGGTGGCGGCAGCGCGGGGCTCGAAGATGTTGGCGCTATCGGCGTGCCGGTCGGCTCATCGCCGATCGGGCTGGTTGTGACAACGCACTGGTAATTATCTGGCGTTTGTGATTTCAAACGAGCCACGAAACAACAACGAGCAATTCGCCTCGAGCCTGATGCCCGCGGTTGAGGGTTTTCCTGAGGAGAATGACGTTATAATGATAAGGTCTTAGCTCTTCACTAGTCGCGGTTGAGTGCTCAAGTAAGAAAATGAGCGAGATGATTATGATACGGATGGTCAAAGCATTCCTGCCCTTAAGTTTGTTTGCGATAGTCGCGTTGGCCTCAGTGCCGAAGGTAGGCGATCGCGCTCCTCAGTTCAGTTTACCGTCAACGAAGGGGCTGAACGTCGCGCTGAAAGATTACGTCGGTAAGTCCAAAGTAGTGCTAGTGTTCTATCGCGGCTACTGGTGACCGTATTGCCGAAAGCAGCTGGCCGGTCTGGCCGCAGACTACGAGAAGTTTACCGCTGCCGGCGCCGAGATTATAGCCATCAGCATCGACAATCTGGACAAGAGTCGCGAGCTCGCCGACAAGCTGAAGCTCCCGTTTTCGGTTCTTTCCGACACCGATCATAAGGTCATAGATGTCTATGCCCTTTACAATCCAGACGGCAAGATTGCTAAGCCAGCAGTATTCGTGATTGATAAGAGCGCCGTAGTGCGCTGGAGCTTCCTCAATGAAGACTATCGAGTTCGCGCTCTGAACGACGCTATTCTGGCCGAACTCATGAAGATCAAGTAACTTCGACGCCAAATCCTGTGACCGATTTGTGATCGGAATGGTGAGAAAGAGATCGAAAAGAACTCCACGCAGCCGTTATGTTCTAGGTTCCGCAGCATTACGGACTCATGCGATGCTCTCTGACCAGTTCTGGAGACCTTGGGACGCAAATGACTCCGTCCGATGAGAATTAAACGTTTCAAATCGGGTCAGAGCGTCGCTTTAGCCGGCCGAATCACTGCGTCTGCTGGTGCGGGAAGGGAGGTCTACAAATGCAAGCGAGAGAGGAATCGGTGAAAGTCCGAACGAGGCTGTGGTGCATAAATGGTTTGAACTTACTGCGAGACGTTAGCGAAGAGGAAATGCTGCGCTTTGCGGCAATAACTCGAATTGTAGAGCGACGGCGCGGTGACATGATTTACTTGCCGGGAGATGCGTCTCAGAGCGTCTACTTTTTGAAAGAAGGCCGAATCAAGATTACTGGGTTGAGTGAGGACGGCCATGAGGTACTGCTGGACATAATCGGACCGGGCGAGATTTTCGGTGAGCTGGGCGCAATCCAGGAGACCCCGCGTACCACCGCCGCGCAAGCTCTAGAAGACGCGGTGCTATGCGAAGTGGATAGAGAGGACTTCGAAGAGATGCTGGCCACAAATCCACAGATGTCACTCAAGGTCCTGAAGGGTTTTGGGTCAAGGCTGAAGAGGATCGAAGCCCAACTCCTCAGACTGATCAGCAAAGACGTGCCGACGAGGGTCAGAGAGGCACTTGTTGACCTTATAGACGCGCAGCGGACCGTAAGACCAGAAGTGCCTGTCAAGATCGGACTTACGCAACAGGATGTTGCCAACCTGGTCGGAGCGTCGCGTCAGGAGACCGCACGCGCTCTGAAAGAACTCGAGTATTCTGGGGCGGTAGAACTGAGGTACCGTTCTATTGTTGTAAGGACGCCAGACAAGTTGCGCGACCGTGCATTGTTCAATGGCCACTAATCTGGTTTCGTCACGCGGTCTCTCAGCTGCATTGTCCGGTGTGAACGTCTCACTGAACCGCAATCAAACACTAAGTCACGAGCTTCATCGAAGCATTTATTGCTTTATTCTTGCGCACGCCTAATTCTGCGGTCAACGCGAGGCTGGTTGGTCGAATTGTCAGATAGCTGACATTTGAACAGACCGCTATCGTGGTACCCTCTTCGCCGATTCTTTTTCGAGCACGCAAGGTTACAGAGCAGCTCTTCCGCTCTGGGGTCTCCAATCCGAAAAGAAATAGCGCTTAACGGCGGCGGAAACTGGCATGGCGTCATTGAATCGGTGTCGGAACATCCGGCAGGAGGTGACCATGTACTTCAACATATTCGGGGAGAAGGTTTCCAGGGTGCGCTATAAGGAGATGATCAGCGCGCAGAAGAATAGACGGGAACTTATCGCAGCAAGACTGAGTCGTCGTGAGCTTATAAGGATGGGACTTGTTACAAGCGCTGGCTATTTGATCGTCAAACCTGGCCTGAGTGCTCGCGCCGAAACAGGCATCCCGACCGGACAGCCAGCCAGCCTACAACAATGTCCCACCAGCTTCCGGCCTTTCAAGGACCCGCTTCCCATTTCTCCTGTGAAGCAGCCCTTGGCAGCTCTGCACCCTGCGCCCACGGTGCTACCGAACCCGGAAGCTGGGGAGGCTCGAGTGATTCCTCATCAAGCGTTCAACACATTTCCTCCAGTAAAATTTTACGAGGTTCACCAAACGCCGGCAGCAGTCAGGATACATAGCGACCTGTGCGTTCAGAATCTCTGGGGCTTTGACGGAATCGTTCCCGGTCCGACCTACGTAGCAAGATACGGCGAGCCTATACTCGTGCGCAACTTCAACGACCTGCCGGGTGTCAATGGCGGATTTGGATTGAACTCGGTTACAACGCACCTCCATAACGGCCACACGCCGTCGGAAAGCGATGGCAATCCGTGTGATTTCTTCGAGGCCGGCCATTTCTATGACCAGCACTACCCGAACGTGCTGGCTGGAGTCCTATCAACACATCAGGCTCAGGGAGGCGACATCAATGAGTCGTTGAGCACACTTTGGTATCACGATCACCGCGTTGATCACACCGCGCAAAACGTCTACAAGGGATTGTATGGGTATTACCTGCTATTCAATGAGAAGGACAACGGCGACGAGACAGACCCACGTGGATTCCGGCTGCCAAGTTTTCCGGAATTCGACATCCGCCTGGATTTCGCCGATAAGGTTCTCGATGAAGATGGCCAGATATTTTTCGACCTCTTCAATCTGGACGGCATTCTTGGCGATACGTTCCTTGTAAACGGCAAGGTCCAGCCGTTTTTGAAGGTAAAACCGCGCAGGTATCGCTTCCGCTGGCTGGACGTGGGCCCTTCTCGCTTCTATGAGTTGTTTTTCACCGATCTCGACAACCTGAACCGGCAGATTCCGTTCTGGCATATCGCGAATGACGGAAACCTGCTGCCCAGACCGGTACAGGTTACCAGCGCTCGCCTGGGGCCAGCTGAGCGCCATGACATAATCATCGACTTCAGTCCGTTCAAGAACAAGACCATCTATCTTGAGAACCGACTAATGCAGTCAAGTGGCATAGGTCCCGATAAGTCGCCGAATATCGCAGCGGCGGGCCACGGGAACTTGTTGCTCAAGATAATAGTTGATAACCAGCCCGTTCCGGATAACAGCGCCGACCCAGCTACAATGACGTTCTATAACCTTCCAGACAGGACCGAAACGCCACGGATCCAGCGCACATTCGCTTTTAAACGGTTCAACGGAATGTGGACCATTAACGATCAATTCATGAGCTGCGACGAAAGGCGCTTCCACGTAAAGAAGAACAGCGTCGAACACTGGGTTCTGATGAATCTGTCCGGGGATTGGGAACACCCCGTTCACATACACTTGGAAGAGCACCAAATACTCTCTCGACAACTTCAACAGGTATCGGCGGTCGAGGTTGGCCGAAAAGACGTATCCAGGCTTCAGCGGAATGAGCATGTCAGGCTGTTTTTCCGTTTCCGTGACTTCACGGGTAAATACCCGCTGCATTGTCACAACACCGTCCACGAAGACCACGCAATGATGCTCTTGTGGGAGGTCAACGAAGACGGAGACGGTAAGCTGGTGCCGTAGGCAGAACCCATAGAGTTCTGGTTGAGTGCGATTGTCGGGATGAGTCCAGACGCACTGCACCAGCCACCTAGGAGTAAGGAGCTGAGATGGAAGAGATGACTAGACGCCGCTTGCTCGCGCTACCCGTTTCGATTCCGTTATCCCTTGGAATTCCAGCGGGCACACTGAGACCAGAGGCAAACAACAGAACGACTGACAGCGAATCAGAAAAACAAGCCCAACGGGCAAGGGAGAGAGTCAGGCGGAGATACTTTCCCGATGTCATACTGACAACGCACGAAGGCAAGAGTGCTCGGTTTTACGAGGACCTGATCAAGGACAAATCAGTGGTCCTGAATATGATGTATGCTGACTGCGAAGGCGTATGTCCCGGGATCACTGCGAATCTCGTCAGAGTCCAGACGCTTCTCGGCGATAGAGTCGGTCGCGATATCTTCTTTTATTCGCTCACGCTGAAGCCTGAGCGGGACGACTCGACGGCTCTCAAACATTACGCCGAGATACATAAGGTTGGGCCTGGATGGTTGTTTCTAACCGGTAAGCTCGCCGACGTCGAGTTGCTTCGCCGCAAGCTTGGCTTCACAAATCCCGATCCCAAGTTGGACGCGGATACATCGGAGCACATCGGCAACATCCGCTTCGGCAACGAGCCGCGCACCCAGTGGGCGGCTTGCCCAGGTCTGGCTAAACCGACGTGGATCGTCGAAGAGCTCTCCTGGGTGATGCGACCGCCGGCGAACCGGTCGAGGGCGTAAGTCATTCGGTCCCTTTTGTCGAAATGTGATTCGTTTGTCGGTCCAGGAGGTCGATGATGGATAAAAAACGAAAGAGCGTTAGTCTTGGCATCAAGGGTGGCGTCGTAGCCCTTGTTATGTTGGTCCTGGGGTCTAACCTGTTTCCGATTATTTGCGTCGGGCAGGCTCAGAACCTTCTGAGGAATGAGCCTCCGTTTGATTTCAGCGACGCCACCTACCAGAAAAACGGAATTGCGCCCTCAAATATATTGGCTCGCGTTGGCACACCCGGAGTTCGTCTACCAGACTGGGCTCCAGATGACTCAGTCAGCGATCAGAACAAGAGAGGTATCCGAATTAGGCAAATCACTGGAGGATGGGACAAAGATGGAAACCTGATTTACTACGTGGTCCCCGGATTTCTTAATGAGAATAGCTTCAGCAGAGACTCCAACGGCGACCTTACCGTAGAAGGAATGCAGGCGAGGAACATAGCCGAGAAGTTCAGGGCGTTCCTGTTTCCGAAAACTACTCGCAATCCCGATGGAAGCGTCGCCGGCGTGGACCTGAGCGTCGCTCTTCCCAATCGTCGGCAGGACAATATCTTTGAAACCGTCGACAGGTACTTTTGCGAGAATCTGCTGGGACTCTGGCTCGTAACGTTCGTTGTTTATACCCAGGCTGGGTATAACGCATGGGTGCACACGACAGATCCAAACCACGCCATACTGCAAGCGATTGCAAACAACAACGGCACTGACAGGGACGGCACTCCCATACTCCAGAGACTCGCTGAGATTAACTCCCTGCAGGGCTTGGGTCTCATCGAGCTTCGCTCCAACCCACCAGTATTCACAGGAGGCGGTCCGCCGCGTCCCCGGTGGGTGATATGACCGGTCGTTGCGGATCCCCGGCGGGGGTCCTACGCCGATGCAGATACGTTCATCGAAGTCGTGAGGCTGGCGGATAATGTTACTCCACAGTCGCCGCAAATTGAGCAGAATTTCAACTGCCTTAAGGATCCAACGAAGTTGGACTTCTGCACCTGCAGGACTTTTTTCTGCACGCGGTGAGGATTCAAGGTTGACTGAGCAGCGTTTCTTTCAGACCAGCGCGTTGTCCAAATTGGCAATCAACGGCAGCACTTGTCCACTGTGTTCTAACGTCGCGGCAAGAGCAGTTGCCGCGTGATCTGGCGAGAATCCAATGAAACACCATCCGACTGTCCTTTTGATATTTGCCTTAGCATGCATGTTCGGTTCGAACTTGCGCGTTGATAGTGTCTTCGCAAGCCGAGACCGCGAAACGGTGCTGACCGTTGATGTGGCCTGCGACGCGCGCACGTACCGGCAAAATAACGTGGACCCGTCTGCCCTGGGTTCTCATCGCGGCGACACGTTCATCGTCGCTGGGAGGATTTTCCCGGGCGGCACGATCCCGGCCGGCGATGGGGTTTTTAGTCCCGATAATCCCGGCAGCATTGGCAAGTGGATTTGTAGAGGTGTGTGGATGGTGAGTTCGGACCAGCTTGCGGCCGGGGCCTCCCCCGCCTTCGACACCTCGCAGATTTACCTTCTTCCCGACGACTCAAAGCAACTCTTCAGCGAGGGACTTGAGGGCCCACAACCCACATTGCGTGCCGTCACTGGAGGCACAGGATCGATGATTGGGGTTACTGGTCAGGTCCGGCAAGAGTTGCTCGGTACCAACGTGACTGGTCTGTTCAATTTTCGTTTCTCCTTCCGACTGCGCGGTGGAGCCGATTAGACACTTCTCGAATTCCGTTGCCGATAGTGTTCGCTCACCCGCATCTTGACTCAAGCTCCAGCTGCAGAGTTCCGGATTAACCATCGTGGGAATAAGATTGTCTGGAAGGAGGTTTCTAGGAGTGAGATACAAAGAGTCCCCTGGAATCGAAGTGCACAACCGGCGGAACGAGCTTCGCGTGCAGAAATTCGAGTGCGAGGCGCTGCCACAACTGGACTCCCTTCTAAAGGCCGCGCTTCGCATAGCGCCTAAACCAGTTGACGCGGAGGACATAGTTCAGGAAACGTACCTGCGCGCCTGGAAGTACTTTGAGTCATTTGAGGAAGGCACGAACTGTCGCGCATGGCTCTTTGGCATAATGTTCAACGTGATAAACGCCAGGAACGGAAAGCATGCTAAGCTTGCTGAGATACCCCTTGAAGAGAATGACCTTCTCGATTCGCGGCATAACAACGTAGTGATGTTCGACGCTCTGAAGCAGGTCGAAGGACGGGAAGTCCTGGAAGCAGCCAACAAGTTGTCGGAAGACCAACGCGCTGTGCTGGGGCTTGTGGTCGTAGAAGAATTTTCCTATCAAGAAGCGGCAACCATACTCGGCGTCCCCATCGGTACGGTGATGTCTCGACTGCATCGGGCACGGCGCGAGCTTCGCAGACGTTTTATGACCCGGCGTGCGAGCGGCGCGAACGGGTGACCGTAAGGATGCTATGTATGAACTGCGGTGAAGTAAGAGAAATTATCCAGTTATACATGGACAACGAACTGGAGGCTCGTGACACGCTAAGTGTGCAGAAGCATCTCGAGTCGTGCGGCGGCTGCTTCTACCTGTTAGAAACGTTTCTCGAGCAGGACAGGTTGCTGAGGGACGAAGCGCGCGCCGAACAAGTCGACAGCCACCTGCTCCGTGAGCAGATCCTGAATATCGTTCGTGATAGCCAGCCACAGTCGTCAGTGGGCCGCCGCAATAAGCTCGCCCGGTGGACCGGCCAACCGGCATGGCTGCGGTTCGCCGCGATAGTCGTGCTCGCGCTCGCCGCAGGATTGCTCTTATCGAAAGCGGGACTTCTCCCGAGCATTGGGCAGAATGTCCTCGCAGCGGTTGCGTCGGACCACGCCGACCACTGCTCGATTGATTCGAAGCTTCCGGCGATTACAGACGCCGATGAGCTAAACCGGCTGAGCCGAACTTACGCCAAGCTTGATAAGACCCCAGACCTCTCTTACTTCGGATATGGTGGAGTAAGAGGCCGGACCTGCAAAGTGAACGGCACGCCCTTTCTTCATCTGGTTTATTACAGCTGCGATCAGCAACCTGTGTCGGTGTTCTTGAGGCTTCACTCGTCGACTTTGCCGGCTGATGATCTCAGCTTAGTCAAAGAGAGGGAGTATGAGGTCGTATCTGTTTTCAAATCCGGCGTCGATCTTTTGGTAGTGTCGTCGATCCACAGCGATAAAACAACCGCGATAACTGAGAGCATCATGGCCCAACTTTAGGCTACTTCGGGTACGTGCCACATCATGACAGCAGTTGCTATAATCTTCGGCAGCGGCCGAGCTACGCGCTCCTTTGTGGAATAGGCAGTACCTACTATGCGACTTCCATCATCGTCCTGTATTGCGCGCGCATTCTTGAAATGCGTTCTGGCTTCCCTTCTTCTTGTCTGCGCCGGCGTAGTTCGACAACCAGGCCGCGTCGAATATCCCGTGCAGCGCACACCGACGCTGGCGGACATTGGTCAGCAGCGCGAGCCCGAGCGCATAACAAGGAAAGTGAGTCCTCCGTACACCGGTGACCTGTCGATCTTTGAAGACTCGAAGCGTGACGAGAAGCTGCAGACGGAACGCGTGATGAACATCCTCGGCATCAACGAAGGATCGGCCGTCGCCGATATTGGTGCGGGTTCGGGATGGTTCACAGTGCGAGCGGCTCGGCGTGTCGCTGACGCCGGCACGGTGTATGCGGTCGACATCAACGACGATTACCTCAAACACATTCGGGAGCGCGCTAAGCGTGAGAATCTATCCAACATCCGCACTATTCTGGGTACGGAGGACGACCCGTTGTTGCCGCGCGGCAGCGTCGACGCTGTGCTCCTGCTGAAGACTTATCATGAAGTAGCCCAGCCGATTCGGCTTCTCGCGCATGTGCGCCAGGCTATGCGGCCCGGTGCAAAGCTGGGCATCATCGACCGCAATGGCAGAGGTGACGATCACGGAATAGACAGCAAGACGGTGATCGACGAAGCTGATCGCGCGGGGTTCGAGCTTGTCGAGCAGTACGATTTCGTGAAGTCCGACCAGGTAGACTACTTTCTGGTTTTTCGTGCCCGCCCGGAAGGCTAGTCCCTAGCCGTCATTAACGCTCAAGCACAACTCGAGCGGCGGTCGCAAGGATCCGCGTTCCAGCTAGAATCGTTCCGCGAAAGGTTCCCGAAACTTTTGACTCGCCTCCCGCGCGACGCCGGTGGTTCACTGGTACCTCCAGTATTCTCAAACCAGCTTTGGCGGCGCGCATCTGCATTTCCAGGTTCCAACCGTAAGTCTCCTCCCGCATGCGAAGCACTTCGAGCGCGTGGCGACGCATTGCGCGAAAGGGACACATATCGGTATAGCGGACGCCGTAAAGCGCGCGCGTCAGCACACCTGCTGCGCGGCCAGCGAGCACTTGTTGGAAGTTCAAACTTCCAGGTTCGCGGTTTCCCCGTATCCGCGAGCCGATGACGAAGTCTTGCGTGCCGTCGATAATTGGTTCCACCAGTCGCCGCATCAGCTCAGGGCAATCGCTGCCATCACCGTCCAGGAAAACTACGATTTGCGACGCCGGCGCGAGCGAACTGACTCCTGCTCGACATGCCCGTCCGTAGCCGCGATTCGGCTCGCTAACTACTCGCGCTCCGGCGCGTTGAGCCCGGTCGGCTGTGAGGTCATCGCTACCGTTATCGACTACGATCACTTCGTCCGCGATCTCGCGAGGCACTGCGCGTACGACTCCTGCGATTGACGCTTCTTCGTTTAGCGCAGGAATCACAACAGAGACAAACGGTTTAGAAGCGGGAGCTCTTCCCAGTTTGGCAGTCACAGACTCCATCGCAGGCCGCAATTCTCACACGGTTGAGCCGGTCGATCTGTCAGCAGTACCCTGCGAAACTCGCGGTATTTCTCACCATTCCAGATCTCACGCAGGGTCTGCTGTGTTGCATCTCCGAGTGTAAAGCTGTCATAACCTTTCATCGAGAATGGAGCGATGCAGCACGGCAGCGCGCGGCCGTGAGCCGTGAAGTACATGAGCGTCCACGGACGGCGGCAGAGCGACCACGGTCTATTTGTTTCTTGCTTGTGAAGGCTTGTGCCTGGTTCGGTCGCCCCCGACGCGTTGAAGCGGACGCCGAGGCTTGCCGCGAGGCGCTCGGCTTCGGCGATGAGCCGAGACTGTTCTGAATTGAGCGCCTCGAACAACGCCGACTCCTCGCGAGCCAAACCTTGGGTTTCATTGAAGTACACAAGCCGCTGCAAATAGACTTCCTCAACTCCCAGGACATGCGCGAGACGCACGAACGCCGGCAGTTGGTCAATTGTCTCTTTAAGTCCCGTCAACCACAGCGACACTCGTGGAGTGGACGCGCCCAACTGGCGTTGTAACTGGACGAAAGCTCGCACGTTTTCCACAACGCGGTTGAAGAGCGGCAGCCCGCGCACCTGCTCGTACGCGACCGGCTCCGCTGCATCCAGCGAAACCCGCATTTCATCCAGCTCTGCCTCGATCAGCTCCTCGGCCTTCTTTGCCGTCAACAATGTGGCGTTGGTGTTAAATAGCACATAGGCGCCGCGCGCTTTCAGGTAGCGGATCATCGACATCAAATCGCGGGTCATAAGTGGCTCGCCCACGCCGTGAAGTACCACTCGCTCGATGTTGGGGACCTGATCCACAATTGAGGTGAACAGCGTCCAGCTCATGTCGGCCGGCGGTTCCAGATCCTCGAACGTGCGCGGGCAAGTGCCGCAAAGAATGTTACAACGGTTGGTGGTTTCAAGGTACAGACAGACCGGGTCAGATTCTACAACTATTGGCAGTGAGCGATCGACGCGTTCAAAGTAATGGTGAGGCCTGTCCTGTTCACGACTCGGTGAAGTTGTCATATAGCTTCTCCGCCTACGACTCGGCCGTACGCGCAGGTGTGGGCGATTTCAAACGATTCGCATAACGGAGCGCAAGACTCAACGTTCCAAGCATCAAGAAAGGCACGTATAGAGCAGCATTGATCGTGAAGAGTTGACCAGGCGCGTCGCCTAGCCACGTGGCGTAAAGCACCCAGCTCACCCCAGTCAAATAGAATAGCGACACCGCTGGAGCAAAACACATGAACGGAACAAGCCACGCGAAGTACCACGCATAGTGAGGCGCAAGCAATACAGTGAACGCCGTCGCAAGCAAACAAGACCATCGCAAGTAGCCTGCCTCGCTTGACTGCGCCTGGCACAACGCCCACGCGGCGATGAACGCCATGATGCCAACTGCAACGGTTAAGTAGGCCGCATTGGGGACACCGTCGGCTGTGACCCTACGTGCCAACGCCAGAAGAAAGAATCGCTCGCCGCTTTCGATCCCTTCTTGCCCGGCGTAGTCCGGCAGGAATCCCAGCGCCGCCTTTGCCCCAACGCTCAGATAAGGCGCATAAGCCAGGCAGATCGTCGCGATAAAAGCAGCCGGCATCTTCCAGCTCCAGCGACGGTAGAGCGCGGGAAGAAGAACAACAGGAAAAAACTTGACCAGCGTCGCCGCGGCCAGAGCAATACCCGCCAGGGTCTGGTTCTGATTTCGCCGGGCAAGAAGGGCAAGCAAGATGAGCACGATCATCAACGCGTCGACGTGTCCGCTTCCTGCTATCTCCCAAACTAGCAGGGGATGCCATGCGAATATGAGCACTCGCACCCGAGGCCATCCGAATGCTGCTAATAACGACATCAACGCGAAAAGGGCGACGGCTTCGCATCCGACCATCGCAATTTTCATCCAGGTGACAGATTCGCTCACTCGTGTGACCAGGAAGTAGAATAACTGCGCAACCGGCGGATAAATTGTGTGAGCGTTATCGCGACGATTGATCTTATTGTAGATCGCCTCGTCGCGTAGTCCCGCCAGCGCTTCGTCAGCGGGAATGTATCGGTACGGATTGATTCCAGCCGCTTGCACGCGACCATCCCAGATGTAGCGATAAAGATCGTCAGACAACACTGGAGGCGCGAACAAGAGACTCATTCGAAAAAGCGCCGCGAAGATAACCACGATCATCAATGTCGGACGTGACGCCACCGCGCGCCATACTACCCACGCGGCAGCGACGTAGAGTGCTGATTGAATCAAAGCAAGCTTTATGAACCAAACGATGTATTCCACGCCCTGATAATCGCTCTGAAGACCATGGATGCCGCGGCGATACAACGCAAACAACGCGCTGCCCAAAGCGATGAGCACGAGGTTCGTCCAGTTCAGCACAGAACCGTAGGCCTTTCTCTTCACGATCCCAGCCTCGTGCGCAAGCTCAGTCCCGCTGGCCAAATGCGCTCGCATCCCTCCGCCTCGATCAGTCGCGCAAGATATTCGCGAGTGTGAGGCGCGGAATACGGGTCGCAACCTGCGTGAGTTGAACGCGCGCCGTTGGACGAGAATAATTCCTCACACAGCAAGCTAAGCTCGGCTGTGCTATCGACGTCGTACCACTCAGGAAGCCTCTCGACGTCAAGGCCTATCTCAGCGGCTCGTTCCAGGGTCTGAACGAAAACGTTTGAAGTGCTCCAGTCTATTGCATCGAACAGCCGGTGGTGAGCTCGTTTAAGGCCAATCAGATAATATCCGCCATCTCTGGCGGGACCGAGTACTATGCGGTCGCCCGAACGCGCTAGCGCATCGAGCGCGCCTGCCAGCCGGTCGCTCGGTAACGTGGGACTATCAGAGTTGATCAGACATACCGACGCGTAGCCCAGCCGCAGCAGCATTTCCGTGGCATTGAAGAGCCGATCCCCGAGAGACTCGCCGCATTGCGGAAGAAGAATGAACCCCTTTGGTAGGCAATCCTCAAATGTTTGCTCGGAACCAACCGGTGTGTAAACCGCCACGGCGTCTGCGCCTTCGCGGGCGGCCGTACTTGAGACAATTGCTGCAGTATCTCGCAGAGAGCACAGACTCAGGGCCGCCGCTTCGTCGGGCGTTAACGGGGGCACCAGCCGGGTCTTGACTTGGCCGGCCCGCGGAGCTTTTGCCATTACGCCTAGAGCACATGAACCGCGCGGCGGGCGCGGTGATCGCGGAGTGAGAATCACACCTTTCCCTTTCAATCGCGCCAAAGGATTTCTGCCAAGAGCCGCTAACCCAACGCCATCTGAGTGCGGCTTCCTGCTACGATCGTAGTACAAGCGCTTGCACTCTTAGGTAAATCTTCGCTTTCAGCTATTCGGTATTCGAGTTTTATTGTCTCGCCACGCGCAAACGGGCAATACTCATCAGGCTGGTCAAGATGACCTCGCAGCACGCGGCGACCCGCGCATCCGCCTCCGCAGGTTTCGGCAAATTCACAAGCGCGACAGAACTGCGGAATCACGCGAGCCTGAGCGAAGGGCTCGCTCTCTGTTATTGTGGCCCCAAGTTCTTTCAAATCTGAGACGGTCATCTTGTTGCCTGTCCAGTAGACACAGGGCAATACATCTCCACGCGGTGAGACTCTAACCGTTTCGATTCCGCAGCCACACCGGCTGGCGTTCAAACCGAGGACCGCCCGGACAATTGGCTCGTTGCAGATCTTGATTTCGGTTGCGGCGAACAGATTTCTATAGCCGGCCCAGAACTGCTCATAGGAGAGCGTGAACGCATCGGTCTTAACAGGCTGGTAAGTATTGACGCGCAGCATCGCTCCGCGGCTGGCCGCCACTCGAGCAATCTCCGCCATCCTGGTGTAGTTGATACTCATCATCACTGCTGTAACAGCCACCGTCACGCCGAGACGTCGGCAACGCTCCATTTGTTCTTCGATCAATCGCCAGTTCCCTTTACCGCGAAACGAGTCCTGCTCGCGCTCGGTGGGAAAATCGACCGAGAACTCTACATCGTGGAAGTAACGAACCTCCTCATCCGACATAGCTCTGATACTGTATCCATTCGAAGTTATCGTAATCTTGACATCACGTTCTTTCAGATACGTCAGAATCTCCTTGTATTCCGGGTGCAGCGCGTTCTCGCCCGTGCCAAGATTTATGGCCCGCACCGGTATGCTCTCACAAAGGATCTTGATGTCGGCCAGCGAGAGATGATCAACTCTGTCCACGTCTCTGTAACAGTGCGCACAAGCCAGGTTGCACGCATTTGTGAGACCAACTCCAACGGAGAAGAGCATGGGTATTCCTTTCTAAGCCGCGATGCGGAGATCCTCATCTCGCTGATTCGCATGCGCCGACTTGATCAACCGAATGGCGCCAATCGACCACAGTACGTCCAGGTGCAAAAGAACTAGAGCTACTCACGGCTGGGATTCTTAAGACTGGTGGACACTGCCAATCTCGTCCGGTCACTTCGATCTCATTGATTCGCTGTGTGGGCATTGCTCTATGTGAGCCACGCAAGCAGGCGACTAGTCCGCACGCTCTTCTTTTGCGCAAGCGCCCGACGCACTACAATTACGTCAAGGCCCAAACTTCTACCCGCGTGCAAAACCGCGAAAGTCGTTTGAATGATTATCAAAAAGAAGTACGTCCACGGCCACTCGGAAGGGTGACGGTACAGTCCAAGCCACAGGTTAGCCGCCATCAGAGCGCCTATCACGCCGCCGACTTGTGTAAACAACCCGAGCAGCAACGAGACAGCAATCGCAACTTCAGCTGCGTACACCTGCGCGGCAAAGAAATTAAAATTCGGCTGAATCACTTTCTCGACAAACTCGCCGTGCCACGAGAAGGCGGCGTTCTTAACCATTTCTCCGACCCAGTAATGAAGCCCGCCTGACACACCGTCTGGGTTGTCGGTGTAAGTAGGGGGCAGCTTCCACAGAGTCTGCTGCCACCACATTCCTCCAATTAGCAGCCGCCCAATCCACATCCACGCATGAGACGGAGTGCGCTGCGCCGAGTCGTTTCGAAGGTCGTAGAGTCCGATGTAGATGCCCGCCAGCAGCAGAAGCCAGAAAACATAAACCGCACCCGCCGCCTTGTTCGTGAATCCCTGCAGGTAAGCTGGCAGACCTGCAATTAAGACACGCAGGACCCACAACCAGACTACGCTGCGTTGTCGCTGATCCGGGCTGCGACGCAGATTTACGATCGCGATCAAAGCTGCTAGAAGCAAGCACAACCAGAACACATACTTCGTCAGTCCCACGAGTGGCGCGCTCACATCTGGCATCCAGAAAACAAATGCCAGCAGACCCAGCACAAAGATAGACGCCGCCCACGTCCATATTCGCGCCCCTCGACGCTGTGCTGAATCGGTACGCACAGTCAGAAACTCGACGGCGATCGTGAGTAGCAGCAGCCACAAGATGTAAAGCGAGACTTCCCCTCTAGCGAAAAAACTCAGGGTGTCTGAGAATGGATTCATTGAGAGTCCTCACGAGCCCGTTGCTTCGCTTTGTTCAATTATCAATATCTGTTCACCGCGAGGTTTATTCCCGGGCCTCTTTGGATTTGAGAGCGAGGTTGAGCTTCAGCTCGTCAACACGAAGTAAGATACTTTGCAACTTTGAATTACCTGAAACGTTCTTATGTCGACACCCGTGCAGCCGGCGCCCTGCCAATGCCGGAATATCTTCAGCGCAGGAATCGAAGGAGACAACGCCGTGAAATCCTTAGTAGTTATCGGTCTGCTTGCGGTCGTCGGGAGTGCAGCGATTTGGGCTCAGAAAGGAACCAAAGACGCACCCAACAAAGGCAACAACGGAGAGAAGCCCGCCAACACCCAACGGCAGAGCGTGACCAGGACGCTGGTTGTCCCCGACTCGATAAGTGTCGCCGTCGAAAAAGGAGCAAGGTGGCTGGCTTCTGTGCAAGGTGCCGATGGAGGGTGGGGACAGGATGGAGGCGAGCCTTCATATGTGCGGCGCGATGTGGCGCTTGAAACGACCGGAAACGACGTTGCAAACACGGCTATCGCGGCTCTCGCGCTTCTACGTGCGGGCGACAAGTATCGGCCAAACGTAGAACGCGCTCTGGAGTTCATTCTAAAAAGAGTGGAAGCAAGCCCCGCTGAAGGATTGGCCATAACAAACGCTCAGAGCCAGCAGACCCAGGTGGAGCGCAAACTCGGAAACTACATCGACACGTTTGTCGCTTCCATGTTGCTGGGTGAGGTGGATGGAACTCTTTCCAAGCCGCTCAGTGCACGCGTACATAGCGCCTTGCAGAAATGCGTTGCCAAGATCGAACAAAATCAGATGAAAGACGGTAGCTGGAATGTCGGCGGAGGCTGGGCGCCGCTTCTCGGAACCTCGCTCGCTTCGCGCAGCCTGTACATCGCATCTCAAAAAGGCATTGCGGTGGATAAGGAGGTTCAGGCCCGAACGGATGCTTTCACCCAGAAGAACCAAACGGATGCCGCAAACCCTGGCAAGGGTGGCGGAACGGGTGCGTTTGGTCGTGGCATGGCCGAAAGCGTTACCGTCACCAGCGGGGCTGCTGGCGTGACGTTGTATCAGGACGCCCAGGCACTCGAACAACTCAGCCGTACGCCCGAGAGCCGGAAGGAGAACGCCAAGGAGATCGCAGCCATCAACAGCAAGCTATCCGATACCAGATTCGTCGAAGGATACGGCTCAATTGGCGGCGAGGAATTCTTCTCGTATCTCAACATCAGCGACGGCTTGAAGCGCTCCGGCGGCAAGGCATGGACCGAGTGGAATTCAAAGATCACCGAGAAGATTCTCAAACTCCAGAATGAAGATGGAACGTGGGCCGGTCATCATTGCATCACCGGTCGGTGCGCGGTTACCAGCGCGGCGATCCTCAACCTGACGGCTGATTATGTCAATTGACCGGCGCGCATTTCTGCTGAACGCGCTGGCCGCGGCCGGAAGCGCCTGCGCAGCGGCCGCAACCGGATGCTCGCGTCGTGACAACACTCAGCTCAGGAACGCCGCGCGGTACCTGTGGTCGCAACAGGCTGAAGATGGCGGCTTTCACAGCTCAACCTACGGCGTGTTGCGCTCCGGACAATCGCTCACGCCTTTTGTGCTTGTGGCGTTGCTCGGCGTGCCTGACCGTGAATCCTCACCACCACGTGGAGCCGTAGATCGCGCACTAGCGTTCATAAAGGCCAACACGAATGCCGACGGCGTCCTTGGACTGATGGACGAAACTGTTGCAGACTACCCGAATTACGCGACTGCTCTTGCAGTGTCTGCGATGGTCAGGACGCGCACACCCGGCTACGAAAAAATCATTGAACCGATGATTGCGCAATTGCGCGCGCAGCAGTTCAGCGAAGCGAACGGCTGGTCGACGAGTGATTCGCCTTATGGTGGGTGGGGCATGGGAGGTCCGATTCATCGCCCCCCTCAAGCGGGTCACGTGGATCTGTCGATGACTCGACACGTGCTCGAAGGGTTGCGGCTGTCAGGCGTCGGGCCTACCGACGAAGCGATTACCCGAGCGCTGACCTATTTGGAACGCTCACAGAATCCGGATGGCGGGTTCTACTTCTCCCCGGTTAATCCCGAAATCAACAAAGCCGGTGAAAGCGGCGGCCGGTTCGCCAGCTACGGAACCGCGACAGCGGACGGGGTCCTGGCATTGCGCGCCGCCGGTGTTCCAGACAACGACCCACGCATCGCTAAAGCGATCGCCTGGCTCGAGACTCATCATCAGCCGGATCGTGCGCCAGGCTTCGAGGAACAAAGTACTCAGCCGTGGGCAGCGGGACTACGATTCTACTACGCACATGCAATCTCACGAGTCCTGCCGAAGTTGCCCGTCGAGCTTCCACCGCAATCTTCGGATGGAAGCTTCAGAAACCCTGAGAAGCTGGTCAAAGAAGACGATCCGTTGATCGCTACCACTTTCGCGCTTTATGTGATGACTCGCTAGTGGTCCCGTACCTGCCACCTGCCTCAGAGGATCTGCGCGCCTCGGGGCGAGATTCAACTTACAGTCAGCGGTGACGCCACGGTCAACGGTTCTCATCTGCTGATTGACAAGGGTCGGCCGGCCAAGCCTGGATAAACTCAATCTTCGGGGCTGCCTGCGTAGCAGGTGGGCCATTGGCAAGAGACTACACATCCTATAAGACGTGGACCGGCGCTTGCCTCCGCATTCTTTGTGTGAGTCTTCAGCGAAGAGCTGTCAACGGGGTCCACCAACACGATCACTGTTGACGTTGTCGCCACCATAATCCTCAATAGCGCCGTTAACACAATTAAGGCGGGATGATGGACCAGACTTCGCGCGAGCGTCAACGCAATGTGTTACTCGACTGTTCGTTACGGCCGAGTTCGCACCCTCGCCTTTGCGATTATTCGGGTTGGCGGATGAGTATCACTCGCGTTGAAGGCCTGGTTTGGTGAGCCGGTAACGGAGAGAGATACCTTCGCATTGATTCGCCCGTTCGTTTGTGGTGTACTCGCACTCACGCAAACAACTTGGAACTGAGGAACTCATTTAATACAGAATTGTTCAACAGCAGTGTTTACTGCGGAGGTTTGAAAAAAATGGCACTCAGTTTTGCACGCGATATCCGACCGCTGTTTCGAGATACGCCGGACGTGGACACCATGAAGCACAAGGGGCTCGACCTCTCGTCGTATGACGATGTCAAAGGAAAAGCGGCGGGGATACATTCGCGTCTGGAAGACGGTAGCATGCCGTGCGATGGCGCCTGGCCGAAGGACCGGGTAGCTCTATTCAAACGCTGGATGGACGAAGGCATGGCCCCTTGAGGAAAACGAGCTTATGAAGTAAAGGAGACAACTCCTTCTGGAATCGGGCGATCGCCTTGTCGCAACTTTGAGACTTGCGCGATCCACGTGACGTTTTACAGGCTGAGAGCTCTAAGGCCATCCAGCATGCGGAACGGGTGCCTCAATGGTCAGCACCTTTCCCGTTCGCGCTTGCGCAACTTCTGCAATCTTGTCCATCCCACGCCATTCAGTCGCTACTATAAATAACGTTTTGTTTTCGGGGCCGCCGAGCATGCAGGCGAAGCAGCCGCGATCAACGTTGACTGATTGGAGCACTTCACCACCCTCGCGGACGCGCACACAGCGTTTGTTGGGCACGTCCGCGTACCAGACGGCGGCCTCGGCATCGAGGCAGATACCATCGGGAACGCCAGCACCCAGATCGGCCCACACCCGTCGGTGGGACAGGGAACCGTCATCAGCAATGTCGAAGGCGGTTAGTCTCTTGCCGTGAGATTCAGCGATGATCAGAGTCTTGTTATCCGGAGTCACCGCCATGCCGTTAGGAAACGCGATGCCATCGGCCACCTGTTGAACCGTGCGATCGGGTCTGACAAGCGCGATGATTCCGGGGCCGCCGTTGATGTAGACACTGCCGCGGCCATCCACAACGATTTCGTTCCATCCTTTGTCCGACAGGCCGCTCAAGTCAGCATGTGTCACCAACGATCCGTCCGGCTCGCGCCGTCGCAGCAGACTCTCGCGCCCGGAGATGATGAGCAGACGACCATCCGGCAGCCAGTCGATAGAGAATGGGAGACCGAATTGAGCACGCACTATCACCTCGCTGTTACCGTCAACATCGACCGCTATAATCTCTTGCGCGCCCCAATCCGAAAACCAAAGTCGCCCATCATGCCAACGTGGCGACTCGCCCATTGCCAGACCCGCCATCAAGACGTTCAAATCCTGTTGCGTAGCTTCTTCTCGTGAGTCATTTGTATCCATGAAACGAACCTCGACGAAACGAAAACCTCGACGATGACCTGCGACTCATTTATACGAGTCGCAAATTACGGCGCCCGCTTTCATTAGTATGTCGAACAGCGATTGATGAAATCTACATAGATTTGAAAAAGTTTAAACCCTCACCCGTTTGGTTGGGTCAGGATTTGATTTGTTGCCGCTTGAATTATCGAAGTGCGCGACACAATCGATCCTGCTTCCCTTTGGCGCGGCCACCGGCTCTTTGAACTGATACCGCGTCTGCCAATTGAAATCATAACGTGGGACAGAAAGAATTATTTTTGACTCGCCGTTTGGATACACAAGTCTGAACTGAGAATCTTTCCCCGTTAGTGCATGTTCGGCATCAGGTTTGTGATGTGGCAGTTCTCTTCGATGTTGCAGCGTGCTCGGACCTCATAGCTAGGATCGCCCGGGGGAATCACAAAGTTCTCATTGACAGTGCGACATGGTATTACGCCTCTCGTGGCGGGAGGAACGATTGAGATCCACAGCCGTCGATGCAACGGCCACCTTCAGATCGTGGTGAGGAATTCTGCCGACCCGAATGTGAAACCGTGCGACATCGGGGCTGGAAATGGATCGGCCTGAGCAACACTGCCCAACGGTTGAGAATGCTATATGGCACCGATCATCGCTTCGATCTTGATCGGCCAAAGGACGACGTTTGCGAAGTCACGATCGAGCTTCCCTGGCGAGGACAACAGCGAGGAGAAACGTGCGTGTAGTAGTTGTTGATGACGAACCGCTGGCGTGCCGCGGCGTGATTGTGAGACTTCGCGAATTCACGGACATTGAAATCGTCGCGGAGTGTGGAGATGGACTGTCCGCAGCTGAGAGAATTGCGGAGCTTGAGCCGGATATCGTATTTCTGGACGTGCAGACGCCGGGAATGGACGGCTTTGATGTAGTACGAACGCTACCGAAGGAGAACCTCCCAGGTATCATATTCGTTACTGCTTATGAGCAACACGCAGTGCGCGCGTTCGAGGCTCACGCGTTGGATTATCTGCTGAAGCCGCTTGATGACGCGAGATTTGACCTGGCGGTGGACCGCGCTCGGGAACTCGTGAATTCAACTTCGAAGCGCGCAATGATAGAACGTGTAATGAAGTTGCTGGACTCGGACTCCGAGTATCTGTCGCGCTTCAGCGTGAGGAACGGTACGCGAATTCAAAATTGTGCTGGCTGCGGACGTAGAGTGGATCGGCGCTGCGAGCGACTATGTGGAGTTACATACTCGAGGCGGCTGTCACCTGGTAAGAGAGACCATGCTTTCGCTTGAACGGAAGCTGGATCCTCGAGCCGGACATATGCGGACCGCCTCGAGAAATTGCTATCCTCTGGACGAGTTTGAAATGATGAGCGATGCTTCGCTAGTATTCGGTCCGTTCCGTCCAGACCACCGGATCGAACGAACAATAGCCGCCAGTGTAGGGGCCCTTGAAAGGTCGTCCACACTTTGGCGCGGTCAACGAACCTTGAGAAGGAACCCTCACTCCGAACAAATTCCGACTCTCCGTCGAATGATTAATATCAGATAAGAGATTCGTCTCAGCTTTCCAAATGGAGGCAGGAACATGAAGAAGACTTGGTTGTTTAGCATGCTCTCGGTCACCCTGATACTCGCGGCGAGGGAGAACGCGCTGTCACAAATCCAGACAGCGAAGGTTACGGGAGGCGAAGTGCAAGGTGTCGTGGCCACCGGCGTGGCCTCGTTCAAAGGCATCCCCTTCGCCGCACCTCCGATAGGAGACCTCCGCTGGAAAGCGCCTCAACCTTTGAAGCCCTGGACCGGAACAAAGAAGGCTGACGCGTTCGCGCCTGCTTGTATGCAGGATCCAGTCCTGGCGAATATGATGCATGCACCAACCAATTTCAGTGAGGACTGCCTCTATCTGAACGTCTGGACCGGGGCGAAGGGCAAGGGCGAGAAACTTCCGGTCATGGTTTGGATCTACGGTGGCGGCTTTGCTGTCGGCGCGACTAGCGCCCCTCTATACGATGGAACAAAGTTCGCCGAGAAAGGTGTGGTCCTGGTGAGCGTCGCCTATCGTGTGGGCGCGTTCGGATTCCTCGCGCATCCGGATCTCACCCGTGAAAGCGGCAAGGGGTCGGGCAACTATGGTCTCCAGGATATGATTGCGGGGTTACGTTGGGTGAAGGACAATATCGCGCAGTTCGGAGGAGACCCTTCTCGAGTCACCATTTTTGGCGAATCCGCCGGCGGCATAGCAGTCAGCATGCTCGCCGCCTCACCTGCCGCGAAAGGTCTCTTTCATCGTGTGATATCCGAGAGCGGTGGCTCGTTCGCTCCGGTAAAGTTGGCTAACGAAGGAGGCCAAAACGTTCCCGGCCTCCAATTGGCCGAATCCGCTGGCAAAGGTTTTCTCGAAGGACTTGGCGCCAACGATATCAAGTCAGCTCGAGCGTTGAGTGCACAGCAAATCCAGAAACCGCTTGACGCAACCAGCTTCGGCCGCTTCTGGCCAGTCGCCGATGGATATGTGCTGCCCGGCGATCAATATGAGATGTATCAAGCGCGCAGCTTCAACGACACGCCGGTGCTGATCGGCACCAATTCCGACGAAGGTGCGCTGTTCGTGCGCAATGCCGTCACACGGGACGCGTTCGAAAAACAGATACGCGCTGGATTTGGCGCTCGGGCAGACACGATCCTGAACGCCTATCCACACGCCACCGACAAAGAAGCTTTAAGATCTACCAAAGACATATTCCGCGAGACGGCGTTTGCGTGGCATACGTGGGTGTGGGCGCGACTCCAGTCGCAGAACGGCAAGGGCAAAGCGTACGTCTACTACTTCGATCATCGCAGCCCTGCGACGCCCGATGGTGCCAACCACGGCTCCGAGATTTCCTTTGTCTTCGGCAATTCTGCCGGCATGCTCGGCCCCGCGCCACAGCCTGGAGACGGAAAACTATCGGATTTGATGAGCACCTACTGGATCAACTTCGCGAAGTTGGGAGACCCCAACGGCGCCGGCCTACCGTCCTGGCCCGCGTTCAGCGAGACAGACCAGAAGGTGATGTTCTTCGATGACGCCAGCAGTGCGAGGCCAGTGCCGAATATTGAGAAGCTGAAGGCACTCGATGCGTATTACGCTTGGCGTCGTCAGCAAGCCAAGGAGAAGACACGAACTCCAAACTAATCGCAACCCATCCGCCCCGAGTCGCGGTTGAATGCCGAGTAAGAATTGGATGGTGATTATGCTACTAATGTTCAAGACATTCATGCTCTCAACTCTGTTTGCGATAGTCTCGCTGGCCTCGGTGCCGAAGGTCGGCGATCCGGCTCCTCTGTTCGGCTTACCGTCAACGAAGGGGACGAGCGTCGCGCTGAAAGATTACAGCGGCAAGAGCAACGTAGTGCTCGTGTTCTATCGCGGGTACTGGTGACCGTATTGCCGAAAGCAGTTGGCCAGTCTGGCCACAGACTACGATAAGTTCACTGCCGCCGGCGCCGAGATTTTAGCCATCAGCGTCGATGGTCCCGACAAGAGCAGCGAGCTCGCCGGCAAACTCAAGCTGCGGTTCCCGGTTCTCTCTGACACAGATCACAAGGTCATCGACGCTTACGATCTCTACAACGCGGAAGGCAAGATTGCCAAGCCGGCGGTGTTCGTGATTGATAAGAGCGGCGTAGTGCGCTGGAGCTTTTTCAATGAGGACTACCGGATTCGCGCTCTGAACGACGCGATTCTGGGCGAACTCATGAAGCTCAAGTAAGCTTCGCCGGCGGATGGCTGATTTAAGACGCATTCGGCATCCTGGCTAGATCTGAAATGTCGCGAAATCTGTGTTCAACCCCAACGGGGTTGGCGCCCGCTGAGTCAAAGCGGACATTTCTGAGTCTTGACCGGCCGGTACTTCCGCAACCCCTTCAGGGTTGGGATTCTCGCTCGATTGCTACCCAGGGTAGCCGCAGACGGCAACCCTGGGCTGGTCGACGCAACCCCTTCGGGGTTGCACCGAGCACTCAGCACTCGACGCTCAGCACTCAGCACTCGGCACTCAGCACTCAGCACTCAGCACTCAGCACTCAGCACTCGGCACTCGGCACTCAGCACTCGGCACTCAGCACTCAGCACTCAGCGCCCGGCACTCAGCACCCAGCACTCCTCAGCAGACTGGTGGAATATTTCTCCCTCGACGAGTCATTCAATGTTTGGAGGATGCAAGCACCTCCAGGAACACTCAAAAGGAGAGTCACAAATGAACCGACGAATGATTCTGATTGCGGCAGCGCTGGTTGTGCTGGCAACCGGCTGGTATCTCTTCCGTCCCGAGCGGCTCTTCGTCAACGCCAAAGTCAATGAAGAATTCCCCTCGTCTGGCGGAGCTAAATCGGCGGCTGCTTCATCGCCAATCACGATAGCCGAAGGCAGCTTCCACGACGGAGCGCACAAGACGGCAGGAACGGCAACAATTCATCAGTTGCCCGACGGCAAGCGCGTGCTCCGATTAACAAACTTCGCGACATCAAACGGCCCTGATGTCCATGTGTACCTGGTGGCAGCTCAGGATGCCACCGATAATGAGACAGTCACTCGAGCGGGATTTGTGGAGCTTGGTTCGCTAAAAGGCAATATTGGTGATCAAAACTATGACGTGCCCATGACTGCTGACCTCGGCAAGTACAAGTCAGTTACCATATGGTGCGCGCGCTTCGCAGTGAATTTCGGCACAGCACCGCTCACCCCCAGGTCCTAGTCGAGATGACTTAGCTCAGGTTTGGGAATAAATCGGCGCCGTTTATGGATACAATAAATGGCGCCCCCGATGTGGGCCTTGGAAGCCCCTTGGAAGCTGGTCTCTTGGAAGCTGGGCTTCGGAATCTGCGGATTAGGATCAACAGTGCTATTTGGACGACGCTCAAAGGCAGAAGACTTCGAGTTGGCAGCGATGCCCCACTTGAATGACCTGTTTCGCACCGCTCTTCGAGTGATCGGCAACCGCAACGAAGCCGAAGACCTGGTGCAGGAAACGTACCTCCAGGCATGGAAGTCGTTTCATCGCTTTGAGCCTGGCACGAATTGTCGCGCGTGGTTGTTCAAGATCCTGTTTCACGTGGTCCATCACTACCGGCGCAAGTGGTATAAAGCGAATACGACCTTTGAGAGCGATGAGGTGCTCGAAGACATCGTCGCGTATGAACCACCCGTACCGCAGCAGTTGAGCGACGACGACGTGTTAGCGGCACTTGAAACGATACCGGCGCAATATCGTGAAGTGGTGTTGCTGGCCGACGTTGAAGAGTTCACCTACAAGGAGATTGCCCGTACGCTTGGAATACCGGTCGGAACCGTGATGTCCAGGCTCAGCCGGGGGCGACGGTTGCTGAGATCAGAACTCGCGCAGTTCGCCGCAGGCTACGGCCGCGGGGAGAAGGGGAAAAGCGCATGACGCTCATAGGATTCGACGGCGGTCAGTGCAAGAGAATTCGATCCTATCTGGACTCGTATCTGAACAATGAACTGCTCGTCGAGACAACCCACGAGGTTATCAAGCATCTGGAGAGCTGCAAGGATTGTGCTCGAGTTCTGGAAGAGCGTACCCGAATCAAGGATCAATTGAAGCGCGCTGTCCTCGGTGACAGCGCTCCATTGGAACTGCAAGCGCGAATTCTCCACGACATCCGACGCGGTAGCCGCCCGGGGTTTCTTTTCGGCGCCCTGAACAAGTCCTGGGTGCTTGCCGCAGCGGCTGCAGTTCTGTTCGGCGCCATCGCTTTGGGTATCGTCTTCAAGTCGACAGGTCGACCGACAAATGTTGCACCTCGACCGCTATCGCTCGCTGCGGAAGTCGCATCCGGAGACCAAACGGGACAGATCTTAAAGGTAGGGTTTGACGATCATGTGTTTTGCTCGATCGACCACGACATGGCCGACAAGCAATTCACTTCGGAACAGATGTCCGCAAGTCTCGGTCCGCAGTATGAAGGCCTTGTGGCGGTCGTCAAACAAAAGATGCCGCAAGATTATGTCGTAGTCGTTGGACATCGCTGCCACTATTTGCAGCGCGAGTTTGTCCACTTGATCCTGCGACGCGGAAATGAAGTCGTGTCGCTGATACTTACTAAGAAGAACGGCGAGGTATTCCCGCCGGGCGGTGCGGCTTCGTTCCTGCAGGCCTCAGGAGCGCCGGTGTATGAGAGTGCGTGGCACGATCTACAGGTAGCAGGAATGGAGACGCCGGATTACCTGGTTTTTGTTATCTCCAACGAATCGCGCAAGGGCAATGAATACATCGCCGACACGCTGATGCCAGCGGTTAATGACTTCCTGAAGAACGCCGCAGCGTAAACTTGATTCGCATCACTATCAGCAACCATCGCTAAGACTAAAGAGTCTGCTGGACCTCTCGTCGTTGCCGCGCGTGCAGAGATGGCGAAGGGCGTCGCGGAGAGGAGGGACGCTGAGACTCGGTGAGAAGGGGTGTGGAGAGACTCTGAGCTAGCAAACTGTAGAGAGTGGCCCAAGATATTTCATTCCTGTTTCTCAGGTAGTAGCTGGCGATGTGCCGATCGATCTCTGCTTAATGCTTTCGTGCCGGTGCGAAGCAGCGCCAAGCTGGGCACCAGTAGCAACGTAGCGGCGGCGCAGATAATCAAGCGGACAGTCGTAGAACTAAGTCAGTGATTTGTGAGATCAGAAGTGCTGGAACCGTCGGCTCGATTCGCAGACGCCAATGCGCAAATCGGGGTCGTCCTGGTTTAGTTGTGTCTGAGTGAATTGGCCCTATCCCCGCGATACGCGAGCAGGTAAGACAACTCGGTTGGTGGTGAATGGAGGGCACTGCAGCTCGAATAATCAGGTCTTGCGGACTGAGACCGTAGCTGCCACGAGCCTGCATCCGGGCGGAACGCGCGATTTTTCATTCCAACGAACGCGCAACATGGTGCGAGTCATCCGATTCGCTCCTCCAAATCAGCCGGGGTGTTTCGTCAAACCAAATGACCCGGACTTCTTCGAAGATCCGCCACTAACTGTGAAAGTTGATACTGGCAACGTCGTTCCTGAAGTCCAGGCGAATCGGGCCAACAATACGCGGAACTACTGAAGGCTTATTCCGCTTCTTTCTCGATGACCCGCAACAAGCGGCGCAGCTTATCGGGCGGTTGGGCGAGGAGGAGCTTCACTGCTCTGGTCAACTCAGGGCTGGAGACTATTCGCTCCATCGCTCTAAGAAGGACATTGGGAGGCCACGGATCGGCGTTGTAGGAAGCCGGCCTTTCTTTGGCGGGGACACCGCGGGCTACCTTAAACACTTCATCCTCGGTCACCGCAAGACCGAGGGCGAGAGCCTTCAACTTTCCCACCGACGGATTCACCGCATCGCCCGTCATGATGCGATGAACGTAAGCATCTCCGATCTTCCTGCCGCTTCGCGTTTCGACATCACGCGAGCTGAGCCCTTTCTGTTTCATTATCCGTGTCACGTACTGGGCAAGGGTTTCCACGGGCGCTCCGCAGCCTGCCGCGGGAATGTCAAAAGTAGTTGACATTCCCATCGGGGATAGCTTAGTATCGCCCTGTCTATTTTAATAGACAGGGACGCCCAGCATTATGGGCGGCTCCACTTACATTCAGGGGTCACGTCCAAGGATTGACCAGCTTAGGGTGTGACTCCTGAAGGGTAGTTTCTATCATGCGAGTGAAACAAACGTCGAGAGAGCGGCCCGATAACTGAAGGATCAAAGCAAGGCCCGAATCCTCACCAGCTCAGGCGGAAGAGCTTGTTTGGCTTGCATCGGGTTTGTCTAATACGCGGGAGTCGGGCCGCTCTCCCGCCTCTTGTTCGCAGCTTTCCGGGAGTGCCTCTCGAAAACTTGTGTTGGCGACGTTCTTGAGTCTTGCGCCCTCTGAGTCTTTGCGCTCTTGGCGAGTCTGCGCTCTTTGCGTGAAACCTGTCTTACTTCATCGCGCATCTCGGGACTGCGCCGATTCACGAAATCTGCACCGATTCCCGAAATCACAACCAACCAGGACTACGCCACCGAAATCTGTTTTCCTGTTGCTCGGACCATCGGGCTCTTGTAAACTCCGCGAGTCTCTTGGCACTTTGTAGCCAGGAAGATCGGGAAGTTTGATAACCTACCGTTCAGGATCGGAGGACTGACGATTTCCGCAGTTAGTCCTCTGATCTTCATTTCAGTGCTTTCAATGTTTTTCAGAATCGCGTGCCCGGTTTGGAGGCAACCGGTTTGGAGGGAAAATGATACCTGCCCTGATCGCAGCCCTCGAAACTGAATGATCCGTTCTGGATAGGTTCTAGCGGCTGCCTCATCGTATAGAACACCAATCCCGAGATCTTACAAACAGGGAACCATAACCATGTCTATTAGTGTTGTACGCCTCGGAACATCTCGCGGTCCGCGCGAAGGCATACGCCTCGGTACCGTTCGACATCCGCCTCGCGGGGTGCGTAAGCAGGATTACGCGCGCCGAGATTTCTTCGACGTGTGGCTGCCCGAACTGGCTCCCAGCGCCGAACTGGTCTCCTGGGGGCGATCGGAGCCCTGGACTGCACGGAGATGGGCCGCTTTTGAAAGGAAATACCGGCGAGAGATGCGTGACCCTGCGGCGCGGCACCTGATTGCGGCCCTCGCGGCGCTCTCTCGAGATTCGAACTTCTCATTCGGGTGCTACTGCGAAGACGAGAGCAGATGTCACCGCTTGGTGTTAAGGGAACTGCTGCGCGACGAGGGCGCAGTGCTGACGTGAAAGCCTCGTGTTGCGACTGTCCATTGGTTTTTCCGAGAGATCCCTTAGTGAACACCAAGCTTCACCATCGGATCGTCATAATCCTTCGGCCGCTCGATTCGGCCAGCCGCGTGCTGGTCACGTATCGTGAACGCCGCCAACAAGACCAGACTAAGATGAAAAAGCACTCCGAAGGCGACTATCGCTTGTCCGGGCACCGGTCCTATGGCAGCGTGATCCCAGAATTCTGCCAGGTCTCTCACCGGATAGGGATGAATAGAGATCTTAGCGACGTAGCTGATCGCCTGAATAGCGAAAATCCAGCCGTAGTTGCGCCTCAGACGGCGTCCGGCCGCCTCCCAGAAACTTATGTGAAAGTGAAGGTGTTCGTAGTCTCTGGCCAGGGCTTCATTCCAGCCGCCATCCGTTTGGAACCCTCGACCCATCAGTATCGGGCCGTAGAAATAGATTTCCATCATGCGAACCCGAGTGCGCCAGATGTCAAAATACCGATAACGTCGAGCCTCTATCACCAGGAAAACCATCACCAGCAATCCCACGAGCGCGAGTGGTACCGGCGAGCTCTCATTGCTGCTGAAAGTGACCGATAGCGCAACCCCCGTAGTGGCAACGCCCCAGTTAGTCGTTGTGTCCAGCCTGGTCCTCCAGATCTTGCTACGGTACATTTCACCTCGGTAAAGATGCGCGACGGCTCCAAGCTCCGCGGCGTTCAGCAGAGGTCCATCTGCATGTTCAACTGAAGTGCTCATGGTTCGCCCTCCTCAGCAATGATGCGTTTCCTTGTGCAAGCAGCTTCGACCGGATTTTGAGATTCAATGCTAAATCAATTTGTCTGATTGTACTCGCTGGCATACACACAGAGTCCATCTACATTGATTCTGTTTCAGAAATATTCAGATTGTTTTTACTTTTTCTGGGATTAAGGAGCCTTCATTGACCAAATCCTCAAAAAACCGGTATTCATTCTTTCTCCCTTTGAAGGTCACAGAATTGCAGTGGGATGTGGGAGGACTGATTCTCCGGACTGATTCCGAGGATGACGGATGTTAGGCTATGCCGGCAGTCGTCGGGGCAATCCTCGATGTTGCCAAACTGCAACAGGAACCTGTAAATTGAAGACGAGAACGCAAACGGGCATGCAGGCTAAGTTGATGATTTCATTAGGATACGGCCGGTGAACGGAAGTCAGACTGCGGACAAGTCTCGTAAGTCTTTGACTAACGGCCATCATAAAAGAAAAGTCCTGGCTTTCTGTTCCTTAAACAGTGAATCGAGGGAGAACCTCATGGGATTTCGAATCAAAGAGGGGGAACAAGTACCGGCTGCCATCAAGCGCATTTCGCTCGATCAGGTAGACCGATCAGTGGACCTGCTGGAACTGAGGACCAGAAACAAAGCCCGGGCTGTCCACGAGGCTCGAGTTTGTTTCAAGAAGATCAGGGCGGTCTTGCGCCTCGTTCAGGGGGAGATCGGCCGAGAGATATTCAAGGTTGAGAATGCCGCTTACCGTGATACGGGACGTCAACTCTCGGCGGCTCGAGACACGGTGGTCGTTGCGGGCGCGCTTGAGGATCTTGTGCGCGAGTTCGGCGAAAAGCTTGCTGATCCCGACATAAGGTCTTTGCGAAAGCGCCTGCGCAGGTCGAGAGCGGACCAGCACATCGACAGAGATCAGGTCGCAAAGGTGATCGACGATCTCAACGCCGCGCGGCTACGCGTTGAGGGCTGGCCATTGTTTACGGATGGCTTTGGCGCTTTGAAGCTGGGGGTCAAGCGAACCTACAAGAAAGGTCGCGACGCTTATGCTGTCGCGCAAGCCGAGAGGACATCTGAGAGCTTTCATGAGTGGCGAAAACAGGTCAAATATCTGTGGTATCAGCTTTCAGTGTTGAACCCGATGTGGCCGAAGGTGTTGGACACTTTCAGCGACGAGCTGAGCAGACTGTCAGACTACTTAAGCGAAGATCACGACCTCTCGCTGCTGAGAGACCGAGCGGATCGAAGCGAGGAGTATTCAACCTCGAGCGAGTTCGAGAAACTTGTTCAACTCATAGACAATCGACGAGGTCACCTTCAGGCCAAAGCGCAAACCGTCGGGGTACGAATTTACAGTGAACGACCCAGGGCGTTCGCCAACCGACTTCAATCGTACTGGGAGGCGTGGCGTCCTGTGAGTCTCCCTGAACATCCTCGGGACGAGCAGATGACGCTCGCATATGTGCCGCCCGATGATGCCATGACCCGCGCAGCACGGGTTTCGTGACGAGTGCTTCGTTTCAGATTGAGAGAGGGCACTACACAACTGCGCTTGTGTTAGCTGACCCTCAGATCTCTCATTTTCAGCACTTCATTCTTACATCGGGGACAATACCTCAGGATGCTGTACAGAGAGCTTCAGCCAAGGGCATCCCTCGCTCGTCTTGTTGAATGTTTCTGGATTCTTGAAGGAACCGCTGTCGCCTCTGACCAGCAGCCGGAGAGGATTCTTCCCGATGGTTGCGTCGAAGTTGTCTTGAATCTTCGCGCGCCGATGCAAGAGCTTAAGCCCGGCGGCGAGGACGAGCTTCAACCGAGACATTTTCTCGTAGGCCAGATGACCCGTCCGGTCATCATCAAACCAACGGGTGCCGTGGAGTTGATCGGGATTCGCTTTCATCCGGGTGGCACCTACCCTTTCTTCAAATTCCCGATGCACGAAACTACAAATCAGGTTGTGGACCTGTTCGCCCTTTCCAGTGAGCTCGCTCGCGATTTGACCGATGCAGTTGAATCGAATGCTGTTTTGCCTCTGAAAGTCGAGGCGCTGCAGAAGGTCCTGGTGAAACGCGTCCACGACAGCAAGCCCACTCCGTCACTCGTTGGTCTGGCCGCCGATGTGGTTAGGAATGCCGGAAAGGTTTCCCTGGACGCGCTGGCCCGCGCAGCAGGTCTGAGCAACCGTCAACTCGAACGCAGATTCACCTACGAAATCGGCCTTGGACCGAAGATGTTTTGTCGCATCCTGCGCTTCCAGGAAGTCTTTCGGGCGGTTGATCGAGACGATCCGAACTGGGCGGCCATCGCCTCGGATTGCGGCTACTACGATCAGGCCCATTTGATTCGAGACTTTCAGCAATTCGCCGAGCAGACACCCGCTACGCTGCTCTCCGCATCGAGCGATCTGACCCACGCTTTCACGCGCAAACATCGCTGAGAGAAATCGCGTCAGTTAGATCACGCGCGCTAACAATGTCGGTTTTTTCCAATACGCTAGCTGGATAGTTGTCGTAATCTGGATCATCACCAAGCTCAGGAGAAGGTACCCATGAACGACAGAAAGCTTGTCCGCATCTTCGTAAGCATCGTCGTATACCTTTCGTGCCTCTTTGCCTCCAGCGCGCCATCATTCATCCACGTCTCGTACGCGACATCGATTTCAGATCTCGCATGGATGTCGGGAAGTTGGATGTCGGGAAGTTGGATGTCAGGAAATTTGGCGTCGGGAAGTGGCCAAACTGCGGGCGGACGCGCGCAGGTAGAGGAACATTGGACCCGTCCGGCGGGAGGCTCGATGATCGGTATGAGCCGAACTGTTGTCAACGAAAAGACACTCGAGTTTGAATTCCTGAGGGTCGAACAGCGCGGCAACGAGATTTTTTATGTCGCCAGTCCAAATGGCCGGTGTCCTGCCACCGACTTCAAGCTGACGCGATTGTCAGGCCAGCAAGCGATTTTCGAAAACCCTGAACACGATTTCCCGAAGCGGATCATCTATCAAAAGCTCTCGGACGGTACGCTTAAGGCGAGCATCGATGGGGGCGAGGGAACGAAGGCAAAATCTTTCGCATACGTGCCGCTGTCGTCCACGCAGAAAAACTAACGGTCGGCGGTGTCCTGGTTTGATTTGACTGATTGAGCTGACGCACTTTGCGGAATCGGCAATCGGAGCATATTCTTGACCAGGCATGCTTCACCGAGAGGTCTTGATCAGACTGACTCAAGCGCGAGACTTGTTACGCGAGACCGAGGACTGCACGTTCTCGGTCCGACAGGTGGCCCGCGCTACCGGCATGTCCCCGTACCATTTCATCCGCTTGTTCAAAGCGGTCTTTGGCGAAACCCCAAAGCAATGCCAGCTCCACGCGAGGCTGGAGAAAGCCAAGCATCTTCTGACTGTCACGGATCGCTCGGTCACCGATGTTTGTCTTGAAGCAGGATTCACAAGTCTTGGAACCTTCAGTTACGTGTTCGCGCGTCGAGTGGGCATGGCGCCCACGGCATACAGGCAAAAAGTCCGCTCGATGATGACCCGTCGCGGAGAGATCCCTCATCAACTGATTCCGGGATGCTTCTCGCTGATGTGCGGCCCGCCAAACTAAATTCAGCAACTTTTGAGAAGCAAACGATGTCTGGTGTTGGCTAGACTGCTACCAGCAATGCAGGTGCGAGGCACTTTCTAGTCAACAGGAGGGCTCATGAGAATCAAACTGACCAGCGTTCTGGTGGATAATCAGGATAAGGCACTGAAGTTTTATACCGACACCCTGGGTTTCAAGAAGAGCAAGGAAATCCCGGTGGGGGAATTCAGGTGGCTGACGGTAATCTCGCCCGAAGGGCACGCCGATGTAGAGCTGGCGCTCGAGCCTAACGCCAATCCGGCCGCCAAACAGTTCCAGGAAGCGATGTTCAAGCAAGGCATCCCGATCACTGCCTTTGAAGCGGACGATATTCAAGCTGAATATGAGAGACTCAAGGCTCTGGGGGTCGTGTTTACGATGGCGCCGACAAACGCGGGACCGGTAACTATCGCAATTTTGTCCGACACGTGCGGGAACCTCATTCAGATCTATCAGCCGTCGCACGATTGAATCGCGAGAAGAGTAGCTGCCGGAGGGCGAATGAGGCGACGGCAACGCGCTCGCGTTGCCGTCACCAATCTCCGAAATCAGATGGTCACCGGAGTGCCATCGAACTTGGTGAATGTCACGGTGAAATCAGGCTCGGGATAGGTGGTCTTGAGTTCCGTTAACAGCCGGATCGCAACCGCCTCGCCCTGCTGGTTACCTGAATAGTCATCCGACACACGATAGTGAAAACCTAACATGTTCCGTCCTTCGGACAGATTCATGCAGAGCTTGTTCAACTCGCCATGGATTGTGAGCGGTGGACCGTCCGTTCCATAGACATAGTTTTCCAGAGTCATTCCATTGCGACTCGGTTTCTTAGGGGTTGTATTGGTGAGGGGCCCCTGGGGAATCGTCGCATCAGCGAACCAGTATTTCAGCAGAGTCACACAAGCTCCCGCAGTAAATGCGTGGCCGGCACTTGCTGAAGGATGGGAAGGGCTCCCGCCTCTCCCCGCCTGTGGCAGCAAGAACGTCGTCTCGTTTGTTCCGAACTTCACATTGTTGAGATGCTGATTGTAAGGACCTATGAGCTGAACCACCTGAGAGTTCAATAGCTGAGGGTGAAGGTCATAGCTGGTCACACCTTGCAGTCGCCTATCGACCAGTCCGCCAAATGCCTCCGGACGAAGATGCCGGTGAAGCTGCCACTTGGTGAACCAGGAGTGTCGCTCACCTTTGTGCACGTTCCCTAGAAGAGAGCTCAAGTAACCGCCCCCGCCGATAGTTGAAAACCCTGACTGCCTCACCGACGTGCCATAAGGTCCGTTTGCTACACCGCCTAGTCCGCCCATTAGATTTGCGGCCCGTATGTACACACTGTTTATGTTGTCCGAGTTTGCCAGTTGAGCGATGTCTCTTACGCTGTGGATGAACAGATTCGGACCGGGAGCCGCCGCAGCCGCCGGGTTTGCAAAACCATTTTCAACAACAAGCCACTCGTTGAAACTGGTTAGAAAGTCCAAACCTGGACCGAAGCTGTTCAAGGTTCCGTCCGGATTCCAGACGATCACTGGAAGCTGTGATACCGGTGTAGGCTGAACGCTGATGCCATCAACGGTGAATGTTCGATACAGAAACTGCGAGACCATCGGGCCGTCAATGCACCCCGCGTACGGATAGCGAAAAAGCGTTTGTGGCGTGACCTGGCCGCCGATTTTTGCGCCCTGGAAATCAGTCAGGCTCGATAGTTCCGCGCAGGCCTGCATCAGAATCTGATTGCTAGTGTTGTAATCGGCAAGAGGCACGTCCCGAAGATACGCTTCCCAGTAGAGCTCCACGACCTCCGCAGCTCCACCGGCACTTGCGATCGGCGGTGGTATCGGACCGATCGGAATCGCGGGCGAATCAGGCCCATCCATATTGAAGGCGAGTCCGCCGAGCGGATTCGCGAGTCTTCCCGTAGAGCCGGGCAGCCTGGGCACTGCTTCGAAGTCCGCAAAATTACCGGTGCTAAGAGCATTAAGAAGAGCGTCGTAGGCAGCAGGGTCGACCTCCCCGGTCGTTGGATCGTGCGGGAGCGTCTTGTGAAAGTTCCCGATCCTGTTCGAGTACAGCTCCTCGTCTCCGTTGGTGGGATGAGGGAACGTTCCGAGCTGTCTTTCGTTCATTGCTGCGTCCTTGCGGATCTTCTCGGCATCAACCAATCGATGATGGTCATCCTCAGGAACTATCTCCGCGGCCTTGGCTTCACCAGCGTTGGAGCTCAAGAAGGGTTCCACGCCAATTGCTCCCGCCGCCATACCGATCGCCGCCATGCCACCGACACGTCCGAGAAATTCACGCCTACTGTGGTCTTTCTTATATCCAGACTCTGTCTCGTCAGGTTGTGTGTGGGCCTTTTCTAGGTGGTCACTGTTGTGTTCCATGGATTTAACCTCTCCTTTGTGAGAATGTCGGATTTGAGCAACACTTCGCCGCATCGGGCCTAATACGTCGGCGTTAACCGAGTCTTGCGAAGCTTTTGTTTTTAGCGAGCACGTTCAGGTTTGAGGGGTCCGTAGGGACTTGAACGCGCGTTGTCGGGCGCGCGCGATCTTATTACGAACAATCTCAACTGTCAAATGAAAAGTAACTTAAATATCACAACGTTCTCGAGGGCCGGCGCAGCTTCAATACGTGTTATGCCTCTGCCTCGTTGGAATACATGAGCTTCTTGCATTAAGTTTCTGCGACGGGCTCAATTTTTCGATTAAATGTCTGATACATCTTTCAGACATGAATGTGCGTCAAAGAGCAGCGGCCCAATAAGACTTCCCGGGAGGCGAAATGAACAGGATCACGGTTTTGCTCGGTGCTATTCTTCTGATGACTGCGCAGCCTTCAGCGACGAGTACTCACGCCCGCAATCGCGCGGCCACCGACTCACTGGGGCTCGGCGACTCTCAGGCCTTCCCACGCTTTGACCGAACACTCCTGCTCGAGACGACAGCCGAGACATCAGCCAACGTCAGCATTGGAGATTTGAACGGCGACGGCAATCTGGACATCCTGCTAGTCAAGGGCCGTCATTGGCCGCTGATCAGCCGCGTTCTTCTGGGTGACGGCAGCGGACACTTTCCGACCGCTTACAACCTCTGCCAGACGCCGTATCGCTCGTACTCCGGTCGCCTCGTAGACATCGATGGGGATGGTGATTTGGATGTTGTGCTCAGCAACGACGCGCCGGACCCGAAGGTCATCTACCTGAATGATGGGAAGGGTCACTTCAACATCGGCTCGACTTACGGCAAGCCGGATTGGCCCACTCGAAACGCTTGTGTGGCTGATTTAGACGGCGACGGACTGCCCGATATCGTCGCGGCAAATCGCGACGACAAGAACCCTGCAAGCTACATCTGTCTGAACAAAGGGAAAGGACGTTTCGACGCCGACTGCATTCCGTTCTCACACGAATCGGCGACTACGATCACTTCTGCGGACTTCAACCACGACGGACTGATCGATCTCGCGGTTCCCAATCGCGACGGCGGCCAGAGCTACGTGTATCTCAACAGTGCTAAGGCTGGGTATTCGAACCTGAAGCGAGTCCCGTTCGGACCTCCGGACGCGTCAATTCGGATGGCCGAAGCAGGCGATCTCGATGGCGACGGGAGTCTGGACATCATAGCCATCGACGAACGTAGAGGAGTGTTTGTCTTTTATGGTCGGAAGGATGGCACGTTCTCACCCGGCGTCCAGCTCAGCAGCGGCAAAGTAACCCCTTATGCACTTGCCCTCAGCGACCTGAACCACGATGGGAAGTTGGACGTCATCGTGGGCAACGTCGAAGCTCCATCTACTATTTATTTCAACACCTCGGCCCGCAACTTCACGCCCGTCCAGTTTGGCGACAACAAGGGAACGGTCTACGGCTTTGCTATTGCGGATCTTGATCGGGATGGCTTTGCCGACATCGCGGTTGCGAGGTCAGACGCGCCAAACGTCGTCTACTTCGGAGGACCGGGGTCGTCCAAGCCCAGGTGAAAGCATCTTGAACGCCGGTCGTTGCCTAAGCCTTATCTCAGCGCCGACACCCACCTGTCTGAAAATCACAACGCATGAGTCACTTCAAATTTGAACTCTTCGTGGTCGGGGAAGGGGTACACGCAAAGGTTTCTGGTCATCCGGATGTTGAGCTTCTTATAAAACATCGGATGTATGACGCACTCGTCGGTCACCAGCAATGAGATGCGGCTTTCTCCGGCGTACTCAAAGTCCGCTTCCACGATTCCGGTCTGTTCGCTTACGTTTCTTACCCTCCCGACAATCCCAAGCTCGGATACAAACTGCCGAAATGCGTATGGGGAGTACTCGCCGGGAGGCCATTGCGAAGCGGTTTGCGGGGCTCTCTTGTCGAGCTGATTTCCTTTGAATATCAGCGGCAGCCCGGACAACGCCTCGGCGATTCGAGCGGCACCCGGATACACGGAGCTGTACGAGTTCATAACCTCTTCGGCCAATCGCTTCTCTGCCCGCTGAATGCCTTCGATAACACTTTCCGGCCCGAATATCGGGAACGTCTCCACCTCTTGAGCGTGTCTTGCAATCGAGTTACACAAGACGATCAACTGGCGTGGGCGGAGCTGAGTATGTCTGAGGACAAACGGAAAAGTTTCCTCGATTAGCCCCTGTCTCGTTCGAAGCTTCTTGCCCCAGTAGGGCTCCCACTTCTGATTGAGTACGTCGCGATGGTTGTCCCAATCCAATTTCTCAACCACACCGGTTATCAGCTTGTTCTCTTTCAAGTATCGATCGTAGCGCCAGCTTATCAGCCTCATCAGGTCTTTCGGGCGCCATTGCAGATATATTTCATCGTGGATGAACTTGAGCGGATTTAACGAGACCTCCTCCTTCAAGTAAGGAAAGATCTCGGCCATCATGAAACACTTCAGGTAGATGCCATTGCGCGCATAATCCCGGTTGAAGCGCGAGGCAAACTGAATCAGCGCTCCCATCGATCGCATCATCGATTCATCTCTTACGGCATAGTTCTCCATCGTATCCAACGCGATGATGAGCCTGTCTTCCTTCAGGATTTCGAGTACCGCTCGTTTCGCCGTCTGTATTGCGTCGTTGCTTATGAAATCTTCCAGCTCGTCGGCGAGACCGTTGTCCGGCCTGACAAACCTGGAGACCAAAACCTTGAGCACATGCCGAATGAACCCGGACACTTTGTCCGATTGTTCGGCGAACCTGCACGCGGCTTTGATCCTGGAGTCTTTGTCCTTGAGCTGCCAGAATATCGTCGACCAGATAACGAACTCCCATATCTTGACTAGCCTGGGAATGGCAATCTCGCGCGTTTCGGCGGCGCTCTCCGCCAGCTTTGACATTAGCTGTTGAAAAGCCGCCGGTTCATCAACTTCAATCGTCGTTACGTTGGGGATCAGTTGCTGAAAGGAAAAGAACTGAGACAGCGCAGTCTTGCCCGCGCCGCGCCGGCCTATGATGAGAAAAACCTTAGAGCTCAACGCGTCGCGATTGAATCGAGTGTGATCGAAGTAGTATTTGCTGTACTCGCTCGACCCCATCACTTTAAGCTCCGACTCACAATCTGCCTCGCCGAAAGGCTCCAGATCAGTCAGCCCCTCTTTCCCGTTCCGACCTCGTTGTGCATCGGCGGAATCGAAAGTGCCCTGTGACAATTGGGAGTCAATCTCGAGGGTCGGCTGAGTGTACAGCGCGGGCGCCGCATCGATGTCTTGTTCGATTGCCGGCCTGTAGTTTGTTTCGACAACTAAGTGGAGAAGGTCAGCGATCTCACCTGCCCGCTGCGGACGGTCGTTGGGATCCTTCGCGAGCATCCGCGCGAGCATCTGTTCAATCGACTTTGGGACTTCAGGATTGCGTTGCCTGATCGGGGTCGGCGAGACGTGCAAGTGCAGATGCATCATCTCTTCTACCGAAGATGCGTGAAACGGAAGCTCGCCCGACAAAACCTCGTAGAGCATTATCCCGAGCGAATAAATGTCAGACCGCCGGTCGATGTTCACACCCGTGTGGAACTGCTCGGGGCTCGCATAGTGCGGTGTACCCCATGACTTTGAAGCCGGCGAGCCGGCTGTGTCGCTGATTATTTTTCCAATACCGAAGTCCAGCACCTTCACCAACTCTCGGCTGTCCGCGCGAGTGATGAGCATGATGTTCGAAGGTTTGAGGTCGCGATGCACAATGTACGAACCGTGAGCGGTGTCCAATGCCGACGCGATCTGTCTAAAGATGTTGGCAGTTCGAGAGATGCTGAATGCCCTTGATGAACCAAGCTCTTCGGCGAGGGTATTTCCATCAAGCCATTCCATCGCAATGTACCAGATGTTATCTGCCGTCTGACCCGCGTCATAAATGATCGCAATGTTCTCGTGATTGAGCTGGCCGGCCATTTGTGCTTCTCTCTCGAAGAGCTTCACGACGTGACTGCTGCTCAGCACGATGTTGGGCTGAAGGATCTTGAACGCTACACGACGTCCTATTCCGATTTGATAGGCGCTGTAGACCGCTCCCATTCCTCCGATACCGACCAGCGCGTCAATCTGATACTTTTCGAGGGTTCGCCCGACGAGGTGGTAGGGATCCTCGAGCGACAAAGGACTGCCATCTGCGGGACAGATGCGTTCGCTGAAATAATATTCCTGCCGGCATCTGGGACAGTACTTCATTTGCTACTCCTTCGAACCATTCGCGCTTCCTTTCAATATAAGAGTCACCTGCTTTTTATATAGAATCACCTGCTTTGTCTGCTCTAGGCAAACGTTTGCCGGTGTCTCAAGTTGATTTCGCGCGACTAAGTGAGTTGGGGTCGTCCCGCGATTAGCCAATAAGAAATCGTGGACAGCCCCTGCTCGCGCGCTCAAGAACAATTTAGGACAACCGCTCAAACCTTGCTGCATCGATCGACATTCTGTGACCGACCGTCTCAATCGATCGGCTCTCAGGATTCTCCCGATTACATCTGCTTCCAGTCGTACGACTGCTCGAACGCATGGGCGGCGCGGTAGATATGCGGCTCGTCGTAGTGTCTTCCTACAAGCATCATGCTGACCGGAAGACCATCGCTCATTCCGCAAGGGATCGCCATCGCCGGATGATGAGTGATGTCGAACGGCGCCGTGTTTGGAATCATCTCAAGCGCGCGCTCTATGATCTCTTCCCGTGAAGCCCCAGGCTTCGGCATCGGTTGCGCCTTCATCGGCGTCGTCGGCATAAGCACCAGATCATAGTCAGTCAGTATCGCATCGTAGCAAGCAGTCAACTGCCGGGCGATGTTCATAGATTTCCCATAGTACCGGCTTCCGTACTTCTTGTTGATATAAGTTCCCAGCATGGTGAACAGCTTCGTCGTCTCCGACAACTCGTTCGCGCGCCGGCGCCAACCTCGATGAGAATCCATCAAACTTGTGACGTAGAGATCGGGACGGCTCAGCCCGTAGCCATCTCCCCACATCATCGTTTGCGTCAACCCTTCCACGCCGATCGGCAGCCAGATCGCCCCCGCTAATAAGTGCCAGGGAATCGAAACCTCACTGACTACCGCCCCAAGTTTCTCCAAGAGTTGAGCTGCGCCGCGAACCTTTTCGTCCACATCGGGTTCTGACTTCGGCAGACCAAATCCCTCCTTCAACACCGCTATCTTCATTCGCCGGACTCCGCCCTCTAGCATCTGCGAATAAGGGTGCAACCTGGGTGAGTATTGCCGCGAATCGTAGCCGTCCGGGCCTGCAATAACCTCGAGCAGAAGAGCGTTGTCCTCGACCGTCGCGGTCATCGGTCCGGTGTGATCAATGTAGATCTCGATTGGCATGATTCCGGTATAGGGTACGAGTCCGTGCGTTGGCTTCATGCCGTAGATGCCGCAAAAGGAAGATGGTATGCGGATGGAGCCGCCTTGATCCCCTCCAATCGCCATGTCCGCCTCGCCCAGCGACACCAACACCGCGCTTCCCGAAGACGAGCCTCCAGCGGAGTATCCCATTCTGTGCGGATTGTGAACGGGCCCGGTGGCGTTAGTATGACTCCCACCTGACAAACAGTAACATTCGCAGTGCGCCTTGCCGACTATCACTCCACCGGCATCCAGAATCCGGTTCACGACAGTAGCGTCAACATCCGGGGTGTAGCCTTCGAGAGTGGACGCGCCGTTCATCATCGGCACACCCGCAAGCATAACGTTATCCTTGAGGACTACTGTTTTCCCTTTGAGTCTCCCGTCCCTGGCACCCTCAACGCGACTCTTGTAGTACCAGGCGTTGTGCTTGTTTTCGTCGGGTGACGGTCGATAGCCGGGACTCCTCGGGTATTTGACCGCCGGCAAGTAATCGGGAAGATGGTCGATCACGTTGTATGCGTCTACGTTCGGCCTTATCAACTCGATGAACGAGGCCACGTCGCTTTCCGACAGCGATAGACCCATATCATCGGCGATTTGTTTTAGTTCATCGGCGGTCGGAACAGTTACTGACATGTTCTCTCCCTCTTGAAGCTTCTCTGCAAGGATTTTGAATGGCGACAGAGTTTCACAACGACCGGCCCATTCCGAAAGCTGTGGATCCCGGTCATTGGACAATCTCTCAGTTACTATCAAGTACTATCAAGGGGAATCGGCAACGCGCAAGATCGAATGTCTGCGCTTCAGCTAATGACGCAAAGGGCGCAAAGTCGCCGGGTGATGTAAGTACACCTGACGACTTTGCGCCTTGGCCCGAAGAACGACCGCCGCGCGGCTCAGGCTATAACGTCAGCTCTGCTTCTCGGGAATCTTGAAGCCCAGATAAGTTCCGGAGCTGATTCCCATCAACGCGAGCAGCGTGTTGCTGAACGACGGCATCGCCAATGCCTTATAAACCCCTACGACAAACAAGAATCCCAAAACAATCGTCCAGATCAACATCTGGAACCGGTGAAAGCTAATCCCGCTAGCTTCGGTGAGGAGGTCCCTGAGCAGACCTTCCGACACCGGTTTGCTTAGACCCTCGTTTGCGATTTTGATCTGCTTGTTAGTCTCTTCGAGTTGTGCCTGTTTTGTAGCCAGATCAACATTGGCGGCACTCAGCGCAGTCTGGTCGCCGGGTGCCCCCGGGGGCGCCGCTGCTATTTTCGCCTGCAACTGATTCTGCTTCGCCTGCAAGTCGCCGATTTCTGCCTCGAGCTTGGCCTTCGCAGGTTGCAGGTCGATGAGTTGACTGTCCGAGGTGCTTCGCTTGTTGGCGTCGATGGCCGCGGAGCCGAGCGCCGTGCCGGTTCCAATCCCGATCAAGATCAATGCCTGCTCGGTCAGCGTGTTGTAGTCATTGACGATCAGATAGAGGTAAATGAACGAGCCGACCACTAGAAAGAACCAGAAAGCCATCTGAACGCGGCCAAGACTGTAAGGACGGCTCTGTCCCTCCGGCGGCTGGGGCGGACCGGAATCTCGAAGGATGTTCGTATTCTTCGCCAGATACCAAAACAGGATTAAAACGGCGAGGAAGGCGAGCGTGGTGAACCAGAACCAACCCCTGTGAAGGATAATCAGAGTGAACATTGGAGGGTGCTCCGGATCGGTGGGGGCTACGGGTCGCCCGTTCTCGATCCCGATGCTCACGGTGACCGGCTTACTGTAAGCGGTGGGACTGCCCAACAGATTCGTCCACGCTGCTTTCGCGTCCGAAGAGGAGCCATCACGCGTCAGTTTGTACTCGAGCACGTTGGAATCAGTGTCCACGCCTTGCCCGTAAAGGCCTTTGATCTGAAGTCCGCCCAGAAAGAGAACCAGTTTGTTCTTGTCTACTCCCTTTGCTTCGGCGAGCTTCTCGAGTCGAACACGGATACTGTCGTTGATGCCGGCCTTCGCGGCTTCACCGGAAGCTTTCGGGGTGGCTGTGAAAACCTCTGTGATCGTGACGTCTTTTAACGGGTTGTCGTCTTTTTGCGGAGTACCCTGCGCCAGCGCGGTGCCGCTCATCATTATTAAGAGACTCGCGACAACTGCGCCTCGGAGGAAACGCTGGATAGTTCCAGACACGGGATACTGGTTGATCATCGGTTTCTCCTGTCCCTTCAGTTTGAATTGCCGGGTCGTGAGATGGGGTGAACAACACAAACGCCCACACAGCATTGTCACAACCGGACTGCCTGGGCAGCGACTAGCCCTGACTCGATTCGCCTCGCATTCTAAGTGAAACGAAGGGGAATCCACAGCTACGGTCGCCATTCCCTGATGCTTTGAGGAAATCTCCCTGACACCCAAGACGAAAATCAGGGACTTCGCAATGCAGATTTCAGGGCAATCGCCGAGCCCGCAAAGCGGGCGACAGAATGTAGCCCCCGGTGAGTCCTCGAACCGGGGGAAGAGTGGCAACAAAGACCTGAGCCCGCGTAGCGGGCGACAGAACGCTATCCCCCGGTGAGTCCTCGAACCGGGGGAAGAGTGCCAACAAAGACCTGAGCCCGCGTAGCGGGCGACAGATCGCTATCCCCCGGTGAGTCCTCGAACCGGGGGTTCTAGGCATAAGGAAGGGACGAGCCCGCGTAGCGGGCGACAGAATGCAGCCCCCGGTGAGTCCTCGAACCGGGGGAAGAGTGCCAACAAAGACCTGAGCCCGCGAAGCGGGCGACAGAACGCTATCCCCCGGTGAGTCCTCGAACCGGGGGTTCCAGGCATAAGGAAGGGACGAGCCCGCGTAGCGGGCGACAGAATGTAGCCCCCGGTGAGTCCTCGAACCGGGGGAAGAGTGCCAACAACGACCTGAGCCCGCGAAGCGGGCGACAGAACGCTATCCCCCGGTCAGTCCTCGAACCGGGGTTCTAGGCATAAGGAAGGGACGAGCCCGCGTAGCGGGCGACAGAATGTAGCCCCCGGTGAGTCCTCGAACCGGGGGTTCTAGGCATAAGGAAGGGACGAGCCCGCGTAGCGGGCGACAGAATGTAGCGCCCGGTGAGTCCCCGAACCGGGGGTTCTAGGCATAAGGAAGGAGCGAGCCCGCGTAGCGGGCGACAGAATGTAGCCCCCGGTGAGTCCTCGAACCGGGGGAAGAGTGCCAACAAAGACCTGAGCCCGCGTAGCGGGCGACAGAACGCTATCCCCCGGTGAGTCCTCGAACCGGGGGTTCTAGGCATAAGAAAGGACCCGTCATAGATTCTGCTTGACACGGCTATGTAGATAATTATATATGTAGACATCTAGCACGCAGGAGGCGGAGAGGACGCGGATCGGAGAGGTTGATATGGGCAAGAGCTACATGTCGTACACCATGGCGTTGATACTGCACGCGGTCGAACGCGGCTATTCCCACGGCTTCGATGTCATGACCATTACCGGTCTCGCCAGCGGTACCGTCTACCCTGCGCTCCGCCGACTCGAAGACGCCGGCTTTCTCAACTCCAAATGGGAACAACCCGGTATCGCACAGGCGCTCCAACGACCCGCCCGCAAGTACTACGAAATCACTAAACCCGGTCGCACCGCCCTGACTCAGGCACGCGAGCGCTTTCGTCTTTCCCAACTAGAACCACTCGTCGCCGATCAACCCGTTCACCAGAAAGGCTGAGCCGTGCCGGATAAACCGAATGCAAAAGGTCTCTGGCTCCGACTTATTCGACTGATCGGCGTCATCGTGCCGTCGCGCCTGCGATCCGGCTGGCGACAGGAATGGGAAGCAGAACTCCGCTACCGCGAGCAGCAGTTGGCCGACTGGCACAAACTCAATTCGAAAACAAAACTGGATCTGGTGGTTCATAGCCTCGGGGCTTTTCGCGACGCCCTTTGGATGCAAACCTACCGACTCGAGGACGATATGTTTCAAGACATGCGTTATGGCTGGCGAATGCTGCTTAAGCGACCTTCTTTCACTCTGCTTGCGGTGTTCATACTTGCGCTCGGGATTGGCGGCAGCACTTCGATATTCAGCGCGGTGAATCCCGTCCTGTTCAAGTCCTTGCCGTACCCGCACCCCGAACGGATCGTGAGCATTTGGGACTTGGCCCCCAATGGCTCGCACCTCGATGGAACGTTTGGCACTTACAGCGAGTTGCTGGAACGCAATCGCACCCTCGAATCTATTGCAGTCCTTAAGAGGTGGCAGCCGACCATGACTGGAAACTTCGATCCCGAGCTGCTCGAAGGTCAGATGGTCACCGCCAGCTACTTTCAAGTTCTCGGTCAGTCACCGGTGCTGGGCCGCAACTTTGACCCTTCGGAAAACCGTGTTAATGCGGAAAGGGTTGTGATCCTGAGCAACAAGCTGTGGCGGCGACACTTCAACGGCGACCCAACGATTATCGGCCGCCAAATCTTGCTGGATGAGAGCAACTACACCGTAGTCGGCGTGATGTCCCCAATGTTCGAAAACGTGATATCTCAACAGGGAGAGGTCTGGGCGCCCATTCAATACGACATGTCACAGCCGCGTTCGTGGGGTCATCATCTTCAAATCGTAGCCAGGCTGTTGCCGGGCGTCAGCGAAAAACAAGCCAGAAACGACCTCAGCCTGATCGCCGAATCTCCGATACCGGAGTTCGCCAGACCTCCCTGGGCCGCCCTCAAACAAGGTCTGATTGTGAACTCGCTGCAGGACGACATAACCAGCAGCGTGAAGCCCGCGCTGCTCGCGGTGCTTGGCGCAGTCTTGTTAGTGCTGATCATCGCCTGCGTAAACGTTACGAATCTTCTTCTGGCGCGCGGAGCGCAACGGCGCGGTGAATTCGCTGTGCGTTCGGCGCTTGGGGCCGGGCGCTCCCGACTGATCCGGCAAATGCTTGCAGAGAGTTCGCTCCTTGCGGTAGTTGGCGGCGCGCTGGGCATGGCTTTTGCAGAGCTCGGCGTTGCGGCCCTCGTGGCGCTTAGTCCGCCGGGGTTGCCGCGTCTAGATGCAATTCGAGTTGATGGCTCGGTGCTCGCGTTCGGGCTGATTGTCACCGCGTTCATCGGTTTGGCGATTGGCGTTGTGCCCGCGGTGTACGCTTCCGGGCGGGACGTTCAATCAGAACTTCGGCATAGCTCGCGGCGCACCTCGGGCGGCCACCTGTTGACTCGGCGGACGCTCGTAGTCGCGGAGGTCGCGCTTGCCCTGGTGTTGCTGGTGAGCGCGGGATTGTTGATGCGAAGCCTGCAACGGCTCTTTGCGATCAATCCCGGATTTGACTCTTCGAATATGCTGACGATGCAGGTACAGACCTCAGCCGCGCGAGTAGATACCGATGTCATCAATCGGTTCTTTGCCGAAGCTCTGCAAGCTGTGCGCGAGGTTCCGGGCGTCTCGGGCGCCGCGTTCACTACTCAACTGCCGCTGAGCGGCGACTACAACGAATATGGCGTCCGTTTCGAATCAGAGTCTGCCACCGACTCAGATGTTGGCTATCCCGCGTTTAGATATTCGGTGAGTCCGGGCTATTTCGAGACCATGGGAATACCGCTTCGACGGGGAAGGCTGTTGGACGCTCATGATCGAGGTGACGCGCCACTCGCGGCGGTGATAAGCGAGTCCTTCGCGCGGCAACTGGACGTCGATCCAATAGGGAAACGCATTCACGTCGGTCCGACCGATCGGCCCTGGTATACGATTGTCGGAGTCGTAGGCGACGTGAAGCAGATGTCGCTGGCCGCTAGTCAAACCGACGCGGTATACGTCACTCCAGACCAATGGCCATTCGCCGACAACGCCCGGTCGCTTGTAGTCCGTTCCGATCCAGATGCCGCGGCACTTGTGGCCGGCGTTAGAAAAGCAGTCTGGTCGGTGGACAAGGACAAGCCAATCGGACGCGTCGCAATGATGTCCGATCTTCTTTCGGCCTCGGCCGCGGAGCGTCGCTTCGCGATGATATTGTTCGAAGCTTTTGGTCTTGTAGCCCTGGTGCTGGCAGCCGCCGGAATTTATGGCGTTCTATCGGGAAGCGTCGCAGAGCGCACAAACGAGATCGGCGTCCGTTTGGCGTTGGGCGCTCAGAGTCTAGATATTCTGGGACTGATATTGAGACAGGGCGCCGCACTGACGTTGAGCGGAGTCGGTATCGGTTTACTGGGATCGTGGGCGGTGACTCGCCTATTGGCGAAGCTTCTTTACAGCATATCGGCGACGGACCCGGTTACCTTTGTTGGGATCGCGTTGCTGTTAACGTTGGTCGCGTTAATCGCGTGCTATATTCCGGCACAACGCGCTGCAAGAGTTGACCCGCTCACTGCGCTCAGAGTGGATTGATACGCGGACAGGGAGATCGGGAAGGAGAGACGCGAGGATGCGGGACGGAAGAGGGGGAGGCGGCGACGCGGTAACACTGCCGTCGCCCATTCAAGCATTCGCCCCTTCTCCTCATCTCCTCATCCCCTCACCTCCTCGTCACCGCGTCTCTCCTCCCGGCGTCTCCGCGTGCATCGCTCATTGAGAGCCAAACAGTCTTTTGAAGAAGCGAGCCACAACCGCCCACAGTGCACGAAACGCGAGCGGCACCGCGCTCACTGCTTCTGTCTCCGGCGACTCTTGTCGAGTTCCTTGAGCTTTGGTTTCGCCTTCCGCGTTTTTACGATCCGCGCTTGCGACTTCCAGCCGCTGTTTGACGCAGGTTGCGAACTGGCGAAACAGTTGCCTCGAGACCTCTTCGATCATCCCCCTGCCGAACTGGACGATTTTCCCAACAAGATCCACCTCGGCCTGCACGGTCACCTGCGATCCTCCGTTCGCGAGCGCGGTGATCTTGCTGATCATCGTGAGTTTTGCAGAACCTCCGCCGCCCGCCTCACGTCCATCGCCCACCAGACGAACAGTGTGCGTCTGCTCATCGAGCTCGGTGAATTTCACAGTGCCTTTGTACGACATGGCCACCGGACCAACTTTGACTTTTACCGCGCCAATGTATGAGCCGTCATCGCGGGATTCGAGTAACTCGGCTCCCGGCAGACACTCGGCGACTCTTGCGGGGTCGATCAGGTACTCCCACATCTGTTGAACGCCGGTGTGAACCTCAAATGCCTCTTCTATCTTGAACGGCATCGATTGCCTCCTCGAGAGCGTCTAATCAGACTACAACAACACACCTTCGAGCGCCTAGATCCGACCGTTCAACAATGCCGTTAACGCCGGCGGCGAGCGTCGTCTTTAGTTTTGATCTTGAGCGATTGACTTTGCTCTGTCCCGCCATCCCTTTCGCGTATAGCGGCGACAGCTCCAACTCACTCCGTCGCTCGCAATCAAATCAAGACACCCGCCGAACGCCGAGTTGACGCCCTTTCTTCACAGTGATTATGCTACCTGTTGTCGCCAAGCGGACGCTTGGCGCTGAGTTTCCAGGAATTCCCAAACAAGTCACCACGATCTGACCGGTTCTTTTAGGGTGAAGAAAAGCGTGATAGCTGAGAGTGCCCTGAACCATCTTCTTGCATCATGAACGCATTGTATCGTTCCAGAAGGACTCGGTCCTCGCGACGCGAGCGAAGCCGAGTTGCCCGCGCTCGAACATCCCATTGGAGGTGAGGACGCATGATACCTCGGAGCTTTGAGTATTCCGCCCCCGGTACGCTGAACGAAGCCGTCTCGCTTCTTCAGAAGCTGGGTCCTGACGCCAAGATCCTCTCTGGCGGACAGAGCCTGATCCCGATGATGAAGCTGAGGATCGCCTCGCCTCCGCACATCGTGGATATCAATCGCATACCGGGGCTCGACTACATAAAAGAAGAAGCCGGGACTTTGCGAATCGGCGCGCTGGTAAGGGAGAGCGAGCTGGAACGATCGGAACTCGTGAAGTCGCGCTTACCCATCCTGATTGACACGACTTCGGTGATAGCTGATCCGCTGGTGCGAAACCTGGCCACTGTGTGCGGTAACCTGGCCCACGGAGATCCAGCGAACGACCACCCAGCCACCATGCTGGCGCTTGGGGCCTCGGTGATCGCGATCGGCCCGCAAGGAGAACGCGAAATAAAGGTTGAGAACTTCTTCCCGGGGCTGTTCACAACCGCACTCCAACCGGACGAGATACTCAAGGAAATCAGAATTCCTATGCCTCCGCCCTCGAGCGGCGGTGCCTATCTGAAGCTCGAAAGGAAGGTTGGAGACTATGCGACCGCCGGCGTCGGGTTACAGATTTCCCTCGATCGTTCCGGCGCCTGCTCGCGCGCCGGAATCGGGCTTACGAATGTCGGATTCACGCCGATCAAGGCACAGAAGGCCGAAGCTTTCTTGACCGGCAAGACGCCTGATGCGCCGACCATCAAGCAAGCGTCAGAGCTTGCCGCCGATGAGGCGCAGCCCATCGACGATATCCGTGGCTCGGCCGATTACAAACGTGACCTGGTTCGGGTTTTGACTGCGCGAGCGATCAACATCGCGCTAGTCCGAGCGAAAGGAGGCGCATAAGCGATGACGACGATCAATGTCAAAGTCAACGGCGTCGATCATACCGCCGATATAGAACCGAGGCTGTTGCTTGTCCACTTCATTCGCGAAACCCTGCGCCTCACCGGCACGCATATCGGCTGCGACACCAGTCACTGCGGAGCGTGCACCGTGGTACTGGACGGGCGCGCAGTGAAGTCGTGTACGGTGTTCGCGATTCAAGCCGATGGTCGCGAAGTGCTGACAGTCGAAGGTCTCGAGGCGGACGGTAAGCTCCATCCTCTTCAGGAAGGTTTCTTCCAGGAGCACGGCTTGCAGTGCGGATACTGCACTCCGGGTATGCTGATGACCGGCTACGCTTTTCTAAAAAGTAACGCAGATCCTGCCGAAGACGACATACGCCATGCAATCTCGGGCAATCTTTGCCGGTGCACCGGGTACGTAAACATCGTGAAAGCATATCAGTACGCGGCGCAGAAGATCAGAGAAGGAGGTGCGTAATGGAGCCAAAGACGTCACCGGAAGTGGGCGGGATGGGACATTCGGTCAAGCGCAAGGAAGACCCGCGCTTCATCCGAGGGCAGGGAACTTACGTAGATGATGTCGTGCTCCCCGACATGCTCTATCTCGACATTGTGCGAAGCCCTTACGCGCATGCGACGATCAAAGGCATCGACACCTCCAAGGCCCTCCAGATACCAGGAGTCGTAGCAGTCATAACCGGCAAGGATCTTGCGCAATACAACCTGCACTGGATGCCAACGTTGATGTCCGATACGCAGATGGTTCTGCCGGTCGACAAAGTGATGTATCAGGCGCAGGAAGTCGCGGCAGTTCTTGCGACGTCGCGGTACGTAGCGGCCGATGGCATCGATGCGGTTGAAGTTGACTACGAGCCCCTGCCAGTGGTGGTTGATCCGAGAAAGGCTTTGTTGCCCGACGCACCAGTTCTGCGGACTGACAAAGAAGGCAAGAAGGACAACCACATCTGGCACTGGGAATGGGGTGACAAGGCGGCTACGGATAAGACTTTTCAAGAAGCCGAAGTCACCGTTAAAGAAGACATATACATTCCGCGCATTCACGTCTCGTCTATCGAGACCTGCGGCTGCGTGGCTCATTTCAACAAGGTGACCGGCAAGCTGACCGTCTGGATGACAACGCAGGCGCCGCATGCCATTCGCACGGTGTTCGCCCTCGTTGCGGGGCACGTGGGACTCGCGGAGCACAAGATTCAAATCATTTCACCGGACATCGGAGGTGGCTTCGGCGGCAAGGTCCCGGTGTACCCCGGCTACGTGATAGCAGTCGCCGCGTCCGTGCTTACCGGCAAGCCGGTAAAGTGGATCGAAGACAGGATGGAGAACCTGCAAGCCGACTCATTCGCGCGTGACTACCATATAACCGCAGAACTGGCCGGCAAGAGAGACGGCACGGTCACCGGGCTGCGAATCAAGACCGTAGCCGATCACGGTTATACTGATGCCGCCGCGAATCCATCTAAGTTTCCCGCCGGGCTCTTTCACATTTGCACCGGCTCCTATGATCTGAAGGCTGCGCACGTCGAAGTAGACGGCGCGTACACCAACAAGCCACCGGGCGGAATCGCCTACAGGTGCTCGTTTCGCGTCACCGAAGCCGTGCACACCATCGAGCGAATGGCCGATGTCATGGCTCATGAAATCGGTATGGATCCCGCGGACTTTCGACTTAAGAATTTCATCAAGCCGGAACAGTTCCCTTACAAGTCGGCGTTGGGATGGGAGTACGACAGCGGCAACTACGCGGGCGCGCTGAAGCTTGCGATGGAGCGAATCGGATATAGCGCGCTTAGAAAAGAACAAACCGAGAAGCGTGCGCGAGGCGAACTGATGGGCATAGGTATATCGAGCTTCACCGAGATCGTGGGGGCTGGCCCGTCCAAGCATTTCGACATTCTCGGCTTGAAGATGTTCGACAGCGCCGAAATTCGAGTCCATCCTACCGCCAAGGTGATCGCGAGATTCGGGACCAAGTCACAGGGTCAGGGACATGAAACCACCTACGCGCAAATCATAGCCGAGGAGCTGGGCATTCCGGTGGCCGACATAGCGGTGGAAGAAGGCGACACTGACACTGCGCCGTACGGTCTGGGCACCTACGCAAGCCGCAGCACGCCGGTCGCCGGCGCTGCCTGCGCAGTAGCCGCTCGCAAGATCAGAGACAAGGCGAAAAAGATCGCAGCTTTCTTGCTGGAAGCACATGAGGAAGACCTCGAATGGGAGCCGGGAAAGTTCTTCGTGAAAGGCTCGCCTGACCGGGCAAAGACGATTCAGGAGATTTCGCTTGCGGCATACACAAATCACCCACCGGGGATGGAGGCGGGGCTCGAGGCTGTTGACTACTACGACCCGCCGAATCTCACCTATCCGTTCGGAAGCTACATCTGTGTGGTGGACATCGACAGGGGAACGGGCGAAGTAAAAATCCGGCGATTCGTAGCTGTAGACGATTGCGGCAACATCATCAATCCGATGATCGTGGAGGGGCAGATTCACGGAGGACTGACGATGGGGCTTGCGCCGGCGATGTACGAAGAAATTCAGTACGACGACAGCGGCAACAATTTGAATGGCAGCTTCATGAACTATCTGGTGCCAACCGCAGTTGAGACTCCGAAGTGGGAGACCGATAAAACGTGTACGCCGTCGCCGCATCATCCACTCGGAGCGAAGGGTGTGGGCGAGTCCGCTACGGTGGGGGCTCCGGCAGCGATTGTGAACGCAGTGGTCGACGCTTTGTGGCATTTGGGGGTGCGTCACATCGACATACCAATAACTCCCGCAAAGGTATGGAAGCTGTTGCGAGAACACGGAGTGAGCGACTAAGCGAGTGCTGAGTGCTGAGTCTTGAGCCCCGCGCGCCGGACGACAGAACTCTATCGCACTGTGAGTCCGCGAACCGGGTAAGGACATCAACAGGGGCGCGTCGCAACGCAAAGACATGTGGATTGATGTGACAAAGGAAGCTGCGAGGTTGCGGACCGAAGAGCAACCCTTCGTTATCGCTACTGTCGTAGCTTTCAAAAGCCCTCAGTCCGCCAGGCCCGGCTCAAAGGCGATCATCCTGCCCGATGGTTCGATCAACGGCTGGATCGGCGGCGGATGCGTGCAGCCCATCGTCATCAGCGAAGCTCGAAAGGCGCTTCAAACCGGCAAACCTAAGCTCATTACCATCAGTCCCGATTCCGCACATCACGATTGGAAAGGAGTTCAGGAGTTTCAAATGACTTGTCAGGGCGGGGGCTCGCTCGAGATCTATTTGGAACCGGTCCAACCCAAACCGGAGCTCATCATCCTTGGAAACTCCCCAATCGCTCAACTGCTTTGTATGTTCGGTAGCGTTCTGGAGTTCAAACTTTGCGTGGCCGATCCGCAAGCCGTTCGCGAACGATTCGCCGAGGCAGATGCCCTGGTACTGGACCTCTCCGCGGTTCGAGAGCGCATCGGGCCCGAGAGTTACGTTGTGATAGCAACCATGGGTACGGGTGACGAAGACGCTCTCGAAGCCGTCGCCGGTACCACACCGAAATACCTGGGTCTGGTAGCAAGCAAGGAGAAAGCGAAGGGCCTGTTCCAGTATCTGCGCGACAAGGGAATTCCGCACGAGCATCTCGATCGCATCACCTGTCCTGCAGGACTTGAATTCGCCGTCGAAACGCTTCCGGAAATAGCGCTGAGCGTCATGGCTGGGATCACCCACCTGCGGCGTTCTAGCACACAAGCCGACGCCGGCAGCGCCACTCATAAGGCCCACGCCTTCACCGATAAGTTCAGTCTGCCCTTGATGAACAACGTTGCGCCTGCCGCGTCGCGCGAGTCTTCAATCGACGCGCGCGATCCGGTGTGCGGCATGACTGTCGATCCGGCCAGTGCACGATACAAAACAGTATTCCGAGACGCGACTCTTTTCTTCTGCTGCGTGCGATGCAAGGAATCGTTTGAACGCTCACCGGAATCCTATCTGCAGAAAGAGGCCGGTCGCGTATGACGGAGTTCATCTCAGGGTTAGTTCTTGGCGCCGGCGCATCGACGCGCTTCGGGGAGCCTAAGCAGCTACTGCCCTATCGCGGTACCACGTTGATCGAGTGGGTCGTCAGTCAGGCGTTGCAAGCTCCCGCACTGAACGAGGTGGTTGTAGTGCTTGGACGCGCGGCTGACGAGATTCGCCGGCGGGTCGATTTCAAAATCGCCCGCGTGGTCGACAATCCAGTCTTCGGCGCAGGCTGCGCTTCGTCTTATCGCGCGGGGATTGCCGCGATCAACACAAAATCGGACGCGATAATGATTTTGCTCGGCGACCAGCCAGACGTCAGCCCAGAAATAATCGGCCGAGTAGCCGAGGTGTTCCGTAGACAGCAGGACCAGATTGTGCTGGCCTCGTACCGCGGGAGGAAAGGCCACCCCATGATTTTTGCGAGGTCGATGTTTGATAAGCTGGTTGACTTGCATGGAGACAAGGCAGCCTGGAAGCTGGTCGATACCAACCCGGACCTGGTTGGCACCGCGGACCTCGACGTATCTTTTCCTCAAGACATCAACACTCGCGAGGATTTCGAGCGCTTATCCGGAGCAAGACAACTTTGAAAGAAGAGGTCAGAAAGATTCAGGAACTGCTGGAGCGACAGGCGTACGTTACTGACGCCGCGGTCGCGACGTCGGTATACCTTGCGATGGCGCTTGGGAAACCACTGTTGATCGAAGGTCCGGCAGGCGTGGGCAAGACTGAGATCGCCAAGGCCCTGGCCGCCGCCCTGGACACCCGTTTGATACGGCTGCAGTGTTACGAGGGCCTGGACGCGACGACTTCTCTCTACGAATGGAATTACTCGAAGCAGCTTCTTCACATCAAACTTCAGGAATCCTCTCCGGTCAGCGCGGCTGAGAAGGAAGCGTCGATCTTCAGCGAGTCATACCTCTTAAAGCGCCCGCTGCTCGACGCGATCACCGATCCTGCGCGTTCGCCGGTCTTGTTGATCGACGAAGTCGATCGCAGCGACGAGGAATTCGAGGCATTCCTCCTCGAAGTGCTTTCCGATTTTCAAGTCACGATTCCGGAGATCGGGTCGATTTCTGCGTCTCATCGACCGCACGTTGTGCTTACGTCGAACCGGTCGCGCGAACTCTCCGATGCTTTGCGACGGCGATGTCTTTATCTTTGGATTGACTACCCATCGTTCGAAAAGGAGCTTCAGATCGTCCGTAGCAAAGTGCCCGGCATCGGAGAGGCCCTCTCCTCCGAGTTGACTCACGTCATCCACGCGGCGAGGGCTCTCAATCTCTCCAAGGTTCCGGGCGTCGCTGAAACCCTGGATTGGGCGGCCTCCCTGGTCGAGTTGAAGGCCACGCACCTCGATGCGGAAGTGGTGCGGGCGACACTTGGGTGTTTTCTGAAGGCTCAGGAAGATGTAAGGAGGTTTGAAACCGAAGCGATCAATCGCCTCGATGAAATGTTGCGCACGGGATCGTGAATCGACCAGCGGCAAAGTTTATGTTGAGCAACACGGTACGCTTTTGTCGCGCGTTGAGGGACAGGGGCATCGAGGTTACTCCCGCTGAAGTGGTTGCGGCGCTCAGGACGTTGCACCTCGTTGACCGGTGCGATCGCCGGGAGACCTTCCTCGGATTGCGCGGCGTGCTTACAACACGCGTCGAAGAGTTTCCTGTTTTTGAAGAGCTGTTCGATGAATTCTGGGCACAGCTTGTTCCTGGCGAGGTGTCGCCAGTCGCGACCACGCAAGAGTCACGTTCCGTGAGAACCCGCCCGGTGCCGGTTCGATCCCGGGAAGTTGAACGAAAGGGGTTGTCATTTTTTCTGAAGAACTGGTCGGCTTCGGCAAAGGATTCAGAACCGCTCAATCTGCCGGGTGCGAGCAACATCGAAAGCCATTCGGAGCGGGATTTCAGTCGGTTCAGCTCGCAGGAGCTTCAAGAAATCGCCAGGCTTGCTCGGAGGATCGTTCGAAAGCTGGCTTCAAGGCCTAGCCGGAGGTGGAAGCCAACACGGCGGGGTCAAAGAGTCGACTTGAGAAGGTCGATTCGCGCGTCATTGAGGACGGGCGGAGAGTTAGCAGAGCTGTCGTACAAACAACGCAAGCGAAAGAAGACCCGGCTCGTAGTCATATGCGACGTGTCCGGGTCCATGGACATGTACAGCCGGTTGCTGGTGCAGTTTGCCTACGCGGTTCAAAACAGTCGTGCGCAGGTTGAGACGTTCGTGTTCAGCACCAGGGTCGAAAGAATAACAGGACACCTGAAGAATAAGGCTTACCAGCGGGCGCTGGAGCTGCTTGGTGAAACGCGAGGCTGGTCAGGTGGTACGCTGATCGGTCCGAGCCTGCGGGCATTCAATTCAGGCTGGCCGACCCTGGTCGACCGAAGAACGATAGTCATCTTGATGAGCGACGGCTGGGACACTGGCGAACCTGAAGAGCTGGACCAGGCGCTGACAACGCTGAAGAGACGCGCAGGCAGGCTGATCTGGCTGAATCCATTGCTGGACAGCCCGGGCTACAAGCCAACGACTCGGGGGATGCAAGTCGCTTTGCCGCACATCGACGTGTTTGCGGCCCTGAATAACCTCGAGAGCCTGCGCGCGCTCGAGCGGCACCTCGTTTTGTGAGCGTTTATGGAAGACCTCTTTGATCAGCTCGAAGCCCTCTCGAGGGATGAGAAGCGAGTGGCGATGGTTACGCTGGTCGCAACGCGCGGAACGAGTCCGAAAAAAGAAGGGGCCAAGATGTGGGTTGCCGAGGATGGTCGTCTGTTGGGCTCGGTGACTATTGGAGGTTGCGTGGACGCGCGGGTAATCGAGTCGGCGGAAGCGGCGCTGGCTTCCTTCAAACCACAACTGCTCTCTCTGAGTCTCAGCGACGAGGACGCCTGGGAAGGCGGTTTTACTTGCGCCGGTACAATCGACATATTGATAGAGCCGCTGGATCTTGGGGATCCTGCCGATCGCCTGCTCAATATCTACGGTGCACTTGCCGCCGAAGTCAAAAGCGGAAGAACGGCAGCGGTAGTTTCACAGCTACACCGGCCCGAATCCAAGCTCATCGTCTATGAAGATGGTGAGGTGTCAGGCGGGCTTGGGACCTCCGGCCTTGACCGAGCGGCGCGCGAAGTCGCGCGGGAGCTGATTCAAAAACGGATTTCGAGGACTGTATTGGTTGATCCGGACCAGTCGTCGACTGAGATGTTCTTCGAGGTACACGGTCCCGCGGAGACCCTGGTCGTATTTGGCGCGGGACACGTGTCAATGGCGCTGGTCAGGCTTGCAAAGGAAATCGGTCTCAGAACTGTTGTCGTTGATGGCCGGCCTCGCTTTGCCACGAGAGAGCGATTTCCGGACGCAGACGAATTGCTGATCGGAATTCCGTCGGAGATCGCACGAGGCCTGAGCTATACCTCGTCGACCCTGGTGGTTCTTGCAGCGCACGACTACAAGTACGATATCCCGGTGCTCAAGATTGTATTGAACAGTGAAGCTTTGTACATCGGGATGTTGGGGAGCAGGCGGCGAGGCGAGGCTATCTTGAAGTTTCTCGAGGAGAGCGGCGTCGACCGGCAAGTTCTGGATCGAGTGCGAGTGCCTATAGGGTTGGATATTGGAGCGGTGACCGCAAGCGAGATAGCCTTGAGCATCCTTGCCGAAGCCCTGGCCGTGAAAACGAATCACCCGGGAGCACCACTGAGATCGAGTGCGAGGAACAATGCCCGGTCAGTACAGTGATCTGCTGCTCGATCATTTTCGAAACCCGCGCAATCTTGGCAGCCTCGAGGCCCCGGATGTGAGCCACGAGTGCTTTAACCCTCTGTGCGGCGATCGAATCAGAATTGAACTGAGATTGAGTGGCGACAAGGTACAAGCGGCTCGCTTTCAAGGCGACGGGTGTGCGATCAGTGTTGCCTCGGCCTCAATACTCACCCAGTACATCGTGGGATCGGACATAGCCGGAGGCGAGACCATTTCGGACGAGCAACTTCTTTCATCGTTGAAGAGCGAAATCAAGCCGGCTCGGGTTAAATGCGCGCTGCTTCCCCTCGAAGCCCTTCGCTCGGGCCTAAGGCTCTACTTCGAACGCGTCAACCGCGACGGTCAGTCATTACAGGAATGAATCCCATCAAACCCTTTTGGTTTGTCACGAGCCGCTCAGCACTCAGCACTCAGCACCTTATTTATTCTGTCGCATTTGAACTTTCGACCACGTGTCTCGCAAACCAATGGTTCGATTGAACACAAGACGGCCGGGCGTCGTTTCAGGGTCGAGGCAAAAATAACCCAGCCTCTCAAACTGATATCGCTCGCCCACAACCGCGTTGCGAAGACTCGGCTCGACTTTGCATCCAGACAAAACGTCCAACGAGTCGGGATTCAGATTAGCTGTGAAATCCCTGCCATCCTCTACCTCGTTCGGATTTTCTTTTGTGAACAGGTTGTCGTACAGACGAACTTCGCACTCCGCTGCATGAGCCGCGGACACCCAGTGTATGGTGGACTTGACCTTGCGACCGTCGGGCGCGTTGCCGCCTCTCGTTTCCGGATCGTAAGTGCAGCGCAACTCAATCACGTTCCCCATGGCGTCCTTCACGACGTCTTTGCAGGTTATGAAGTAGCCGTAGCGAAGTCGTACCTCGCGACCCGGCGCCAGCCGAAAGTAACCCTTCGGAGGATTCTCGTTGAAGTCGTCCTGCTCGATGTACAGGACTCTTGAGAACGGCACTCGCCGGGTCCCCATGCTCTCGTCCTCGGGGTTGTTCACCGCCTCCATCTCTTCGACAAGGTCCTCGGGATAGTTCTCGATCACAACCCGCAGCGGTTTCAGGACAGCCATTACGCGAAGGGCGCGTTTGTTCAGATCCTCACGAACAAAGTGCTCGAGAAGCGAAAGCTGCACAGTATTGTTAGTCTTGGACACGCTGACATTCGCGCAGAAGTTACGAATAGCTTCCGGCGTGTACCCTCGCCGGCGCATCCCGGACAACGTCGGCATCCGAGGATCATCCCAACTTTTTGTATGCCCCTCCTGCACCAGCGTCAGCAGCCTGCGCTTGCTCAACAATGTGTAGGTGAGGTTCAGTCGGTCGAATTCAAATTGTCGCGAAGGAAAGATGCCGAGTTGTTCGATGTACCAGTTGTACAACGGCCGATGATCTTCGAATTCGAGCGTGCAGATTGAGTGGGTGACCTTCTCGATGGAGTCCGACTGACCGTGCGCGTAGTCGTACATGGGGTAGATGCACCATTCATTGCCAGTCCGGTGGTGCTCCATATGAAGGATTCGGTACATCACCGGGTCGCGCATATTCAGATTCGGCGATGCCATATCGATTTTTGCTCGCAGAGTTCGAGAGCCGTCCGGAAACTCGCCCTTTTTCATCCTCTCGAAGAGGTCCAGGCTCTCTTCAATCGAGCGGTCCCTGTATGGACTGTTCTTGCCCGGCTCGGTCAACGTGCCGCGGTAACGCCGGACTTCGTCAGCACTGAGGTCGCAGACGTAAGCTAATCCCGCTTTGATCAACTGGACAGCCCACTCGTACAGTTGTCCAAAGTAATCCGAGGCGTAATACAATCCGTCCCACTCGAAGCCGAGCCAGCGGACGTCTCCCATGATCGACTCGACGTACTCGCTCTCCTCTTTGGATGGGTTGGTGTCGTCGAAACGAAGATTGCATTTGCCGCCAAACTCGGCTGCAAGACCGAAATCGAGACAAATCGCCTTTGCGTGTCCGATGTGCAGATAGCCGTTCGGCTCGGGGGGAAAGCGTGTCTGGACACGTCCGCCGTTTTCCGCCTTGAGGTCTTCGATTATTATGTCGCGAATGAAGTTGGACCGCCCCGGCACTTCAGCGGGTTCGGTGCTTGGGTCAGTTTCTGACGATTTCATCTGCTGATGTTCTCTCCTATGCGCCTTACGATTCTATGGAATCAAGCATTGTATATCGGGCCTACGGACCATTGCGAGGGAGGTGAGGAGGATAGGCGAACGGGCGAAGGGGCGAGACGGAGACGCGGGGACGCGGTGAGGAGTGACGCGGGGACGAGGGAGCGAGGAGTGAGGTGTGGAACTAAGAAGGCGAACTGACCGTCGAGCTCAACTCCGAGTCTCCGCGTCTCTCCTCTCCGCGTCCCCGCGTCTCCGTCTCGCCCCTTCGCCCTTTCGCCTCATCTCCCCACAACCGCCTTCATTCAGATGAAGGAAGTGACTTCAGATATTCAACAAGGTCGTGCTTCTCCTGCGCCGTCAGTCCAAGCGTGAACCGCGTGTTGTAGTGATTCACGACATCCATAAGAGTACTGAACCTGCCGTCGTGATAGAATCGGCCCTTATTCGCCGCACTCATGAATAAGCCGTTCTCGCGAATGAATACACCCGCCAGGTTCATGGTTTTATACGTATGGTCCGGCCCACGGTCAGCCTGGAAGCTGTCTATCCCGATCTCGTCCGCCTTGTGCAGGTTCCACCCCGGCTCGGTCCACAACGGTTCGACGTGGCAGTTATTGCACTTCGCTTTTCCGCTGAACAGTTCATCCCCGCGCTTCGCCGCCGCCTGATCGAAGTCAGAGCCAGGCTTCGGAGTAGGAGCAGGTATCGCAAGCTGGTAAAACTGTAGAGCCGGCAGCTTCTTGGTTATCAGATCATCGTCCGGCGAGATGTGTGGCAGATCGCCCAGACTGTGCGCTGCGGCGATCGGAAACTGCGCTGCATCATTCAGCCTAGGATCGAAGAACCTCCCTTTTCCGTGCATCTCGAGATTGGCGACCAGCGCGTTCCAGTAGCTCACTGTTCCCCATGCCCCAGTCCACGTGTGCTGATTGAAGCCGGCTAGTCCGAGTGCGTTCGGGATCAGTGTCGCGCCCGGAACGTTTCGCCCGGTCACTACACCGTCGGTGCGCTGTTCAAGATTAAAAGCCTTGCCGTCGAGGAAGATTTCGGCATCGAATTTTCCCGGTCCCCAACTATTGAGAACAGTCTTCAGAGTAGCAACGCTCACCCCGAGTAAGTCTGCAACGGGTTGCAGGTTCGGAGCGACGGCAATGATAGCTCCCACGTTCAGGTCGTGGTTGGCCCAGCCGTCGAGTCGGTGACCAACGCCGAAAGCAAGAGAGTTATCTACTGTTGAGTGACATACGGCACATGTTAGTCCAAGCGACGTGAGGTTATTCCCTTGAAAAATCCCCTTGACCCCAAGTACTGCATCAGCCTTGAGCAGGGCGACCGTATTCGCCGGATTAGTCAGATCCAGTTTGCCGTTCTCCAGATCCTTCCTCACCGATTTTGGCAGGGCATCAATGTCGACCTTCAATCCCAGATCAAGGGCAGTTTTTGGACTGACGCCCGGTCCGACGCCCCCTAAGCCCGAGCCTTCGATTGCCTGATGGAGCCTCAATGTATCACCCCAGAACGACTCATCTCCGAACGTATCAAATCTAAAAGTACTCTTTCCCTCTTCAAGCATCCGTTCAGAGTTTTCGGTGATCTCTGCATCGAAGCCTTTGATTTTTTTTGCCTGACCCTGAAACGAGCCCGAATCTTGAGCTCCTCCGTCATCAACAGCGGCTATTCCTATTAGAATGCCAAACAACATAGACACAGCGAGTGAAATCAATCTCTTGATTGACTTCGTGCTGTAGCGAGCGGCGCGAGGTGCTGGAGTCTGATTGAGCCCGTGATTTGGCCCACTTATCGACTCAGCGGCATTTTCAATGGACATTGTGAACCCCTCCCTTGTCAAAAAAACCGGTTCGTTGAAGGATGGCCCGCGTGCAACTGTGCCAAGGCTAACGCATCAATTGTGCCAGTGCATTGGAACGGTTTGCAGACAACTGAATTTGTTCCGTGCACATGTGCCTCGAACGCATGACGCGATTAAAACGTTTTCATCGTATGATTTCGCATGGCTGCCGAGGTACGAGAAATGCTACATGAAAATGGTGTGGTAGACGTGCGGGTCGACATTCGACAAGGCGAATCGGTTCAAACGTAGTGAGGCTAAAGAGAGGGAAACTCATGTGCTACAACTGCGGATGCGGGATGCCCAACAATGATATGGGGAACCCGGATAACATAACGAACAAGAGCTTCGATGAAGCGGCCAACGCAATGGGCACAACCGCCAAGGATGCTAAGAAGAATGCTGCGGAGTTGCTAGCAAAGGTCCTGGTCGCGAAACAAGAGAGCAGCGACAAGAACTGGAAACCATAAAGCGCGAAGCGGAGACGCGGAGATTCCAGGAAACGGGGACGCGGAGATTCGCTACGCTCGCTGGTAGACGAGGCAAAGGGGCGAGTGGGCGAGTCGGAATACTACTGAACTCAGAGTCTCTGTGTCCCCGCGTCCCCGATTCGCCCTTCGCCCCTTCGACTCCCGTTACGGGGCGCCGATGCAGGTGTTGTTTGCCACGTTCCGGTCAGTGATCGAGCACTTGTTCACACCGATCAGAGTCTGCAGCGATGCATTTCCCGACTTAGTAGACGTGGTGAACGTCGCTCGAAGTTAGTTGCACAACACCTCTCCGCGTCCAGACGTCTCCGCGTCAGCGCGTCTGCTCATCCCCTCAACTCCTCAAAACACGACTGCAACACTTATTGCCCCATTTGACTTTGTGCAACGTTTGGTGTATAGAGCAGCGAGTTCGGTCTCACCGCTCACTTGCATGGAGGATTCAGATGAAGCACGAATGGACTCGCAATTGTCTCAATCTTTTCCTGGCAATCTCCCTCGTCGCAGGCTCCGTTCTGCACGCTCGTGGACAAACTGCAAGCACCGGCGCATTGACCGGCACAGTCATTGATCAGAACAAAGCGGCTGTCGCAGATGTCCAGATAACCCTCGTCAACGAGGTCACCGGCGAGACCCGTACAGTAGTCTCGCAGCAAAGCGGAAACTACGTCATTCCGCTCCTGCAACCCGGCTCCTATCAGATCGAGATGATCAAGACCGGATTCAAGAAAGCGGTCAAGTCCGGCCTGCGCATCAACGTCACCGAGACCACCAAATTTGATGTCGAGCTCGAAGTGGGCGCGGTGCAGGAGCAGGTCAACGTGGCTGCCGAAGCCGAGGTTCTTCAAACCGAGTCCAGCGCACTTGGCCGCGTGACCGATCGCGCGCTCGTAAGCAATCTCCCGCTTGTAAACCGCAACTATACCCAGATCGTGACTCTCTCTCCCGGCATCGCCGCCAGCGTCACCAACGCCACCGAGCTGGGCCGCGGGTCCAGCGGCGAGTCACAAGGGAACTTTCGCGCACACGGATCATTCGCGCGTGACAACAACTTCCTTATGAACGGACTGCCAATCAACGACCTGCAGGCGAGCGGCTTCTTCAGCGGAGGTGTGGCAGTCCCGAATCCCGACACCATTCAGGAATTCAAAGTGCAGACCGGCATCTATGATGCGTCCTATGGGCGCAACGCCGGCGCGGTCGTCAACGTGATGACCAGATCGGGTAGCAACGAATTTCATGGTACCGTGTTCGAGTTCTTCCGAAACGACGCACTCAACGCCAATGAGTTCTTCCGCAATCGCGCAGGTCAGCCGAAGGGTGTGCTCAAGCAGAATCAGTTTGGCTTCACGTTCGGCGGTCCGGCGATCAAAGACAAGCTGCTGTTCTTCGGCTCATACCAGGGCATGCGACAGATCAACGGTGTTGGCGGCGGCGGCACCAGCAGTTTCTTCTCTCCGCCGTTCACCAGCGACCGCTCGCGTGCCGCGCTTGGGAGACTGTTCGCCGGTCAGGCAGGCGCCTTTGGCGGCGTGACCGTAGCGGCTGATGGCTCGAATATCAGTCAGCAGGCGATCAACATCCTTAACGAGAAGCTGCCAAACGGCGAGTTCGTCATTCCGAACCCGCAAATCGTTACACCGGGACAGCCGCTGGCGTTGCAAGGCTTCTCGACTTTCAGCGTCCCGGCGAGATTCGACGAGGACCAGATGGTTGCGAACGTCGATTTCCTTCACACAAGCAAGAGCAAATTCTCGGGGCGCTTCTTCTACGCCAACAGCAACCAGACTACGCAGTTCCCGGTGACAAACCTGGGAGGGCCGGCCGGTCCCGGCTTTCCTCAGTTAGTCGAAAACCGGGTCAAGAGCTTCTCGGCCTCGCACACCTACTCGATCAGCTCGACACTTCTCAATCAGGCGGACTTCGGTTATTTCGGTCTCAGCATACCGACCATTCAACAAGAGGCATTCAAGTTCTCAGACGTAGGTGTTCAAGCGCCGGGCACGGCCAACGACTTCCCCTCAATCGCAGTTAGCGGGTCCTTGACCCTCGGAGGAAACGGCCAGGGCCTGGACATCGAACAGAGCCACTACACGTTTCAGGATTCGTTGACCTACATCCGCGGGCGACACACGATCCGCGCTGGTGGAGGGCTCACGCACAGCAGAGACGCGCTTCAGGACTTTCACTTTCTGGGTGGGCTGATCTTTCTAAGCTGGCCGGACTTCCTGCTTGGTCTGCATTCAGGGCCAATCGCCACCGGAGGAAACGGCACGCCGCTCAGCAACATCATCGCCTCCGTTGACATTCCGGGCCAGCTCGATCGCGACTGGCATCTGAACGATGCGAACGCTTACGTTCAGGACGATATAAAGCTGACGCCGTCGTTCACGCTCAACGTGGGACTCAGGTACGAAAGACTCGCAAATCTCGGGGACGAGCTGGGTCGCAACAGCGGATTCGACATCACCAGGGCAAACCCCAATCCTCCGGCGGCCGGCACGATTGAGGGATTTGTCGTCTCAGAGAACTTTCCGGGCACGGTGCCCGCAGGCGTGATTCAATTGGACAACAAGTACGGTATTCGTGGGGAGCACCAAAACAACTTTGGTCCCCGGATAGGCTTTGCGTGGCGGTTCCCGTTCTTTCAAAGGATGGTTCTACGCGGCGGTTACGGTACCTACTTCAGCCGCGCTACCGGACAGCCGTTCATACAACTGGCCGCAGGGCCTCCGTTCGCGCTTGCGCGACAACTCGTGGGATTTCCGAACGCTGCAGCGACGTTTGCGAATCCGTTCGGGCCTGAGCTCACCTTCCCTCAGTTCCCGGTGTATGCGCCAAATACTCAACGGTCAATAGCAATCGTCGATCAGAAGTATCGTCCACCGCTAGCGCAGGAGTTCAGTCTCAACCTGCAGACGGAAATTGCTCGCGATTTTCTTCTGGAGGTCGGCTACGTAGGCACCAGAGGCACACACCAGGTTCTGGCCCACTCGCTCAATCAGGCCTTGCCTGCGAGCCCCGCAAATCCCATACGAGGTCAAACAACGAACACCGTTGCAAACATTCCTCTGCGAGTGCCGATTCTGGGTTTTACGGCGCCGGGCATCAACGACATCGACTCGCACGCATCGTCCTGGTATCACGGCCTTGAAGCCAGTGTGACGAAGCGGTTCAGCAAGGGGCTTCAATTCCTGGCGGCGTACACGTTCGCCCACGCGTACTCCACCGCGGCAACGAACACCGGCGCGGCCGGCGGCGGAGTTTCAGGAGATCAGAACAATTCAAGGGCAAACTACGGAACAGCGGATTTCAACCGCGAGCACCGATTTGTCCTTAGCTTCTACTATCAACTGCCGAGTACGGAGAAGTTCAATGCCTTCTTAGATACCTTGCTCGGTGGATGGGCGTTGAGCGGAGTGGCGACATATCAGTCGGGTCTTCCGCTAACCTGGTTTGGCACTAATGCCAACAACGCATTCGGCATAACAACTGACCGAGCGCAGTTCGCACCCGGCTGCACGCATTCACAGCTCGCGACGTCCGGCTCGGTAGACAGCAAGCTGGGCAATTTCTTCAACAAGGCCTGTGTTCTTCGCAATCCGACGACCGGCGCGCCGATATGGCAGGTGATTGGAGCAGACGGGCGGGCAACTGCCTTCGGCAACAGCGGAGTGGGCATTGTATCCGGCCCAGATCAGAGAAATGTCGATCTGGCGGTCATCAAACGAACTTCCTTGCGCCGGTTGCGTGAAAGCGCTAACGTCGAGTTCCGCGCGGAGTTCTTCAATGCGTTCAACACGCCGCAGTTTGGGAATCCGGGCACAAACGTGAACTCGTCGACGTTCGGCATAATCTCTTCGACCTCGGTCAATCCGCGAATAATTCAGTTCGCGCTGAAGCTGAATTTCTGAGGTGTCGCAGTATCGCGCAGACCAAGCGGCTAAAGAGGACGCAACCCAAATGCGTCCTCTTTGCTGTCACTCCTGATCGAAATGAATAGGGAAGAGCAAGGAGCATTGAGGAGATTTGTTCGCATCGCCGCCGGTATCTTATTTCTGGGACTGTTATGTTCGGTTGCGCGAGCGGAAACGCGGTTTGAGATATCCTACGACAAGGCAGTCGCCGCAGGCCCGATCACTGGTCGAGTGATACTGGTTGCATCGCGCACCGACCGGCCAGAGCCGCGATTGCAAATCGCACCCAACGCTACACCGATCTTCGGAGTCGATGTAGAGAACCTTCAACCTGGCCAAACCGCCGCTATAGACTCGACTATATTCGGTCATCCCGCCGACAGCCTCTCGCAGTTGCCCGCCGGCGACTACTACGTTCAAGCAATACTCAACGTCTATCAGAGATGCGAGCGCGGCGACGGTCGGACGCTGTGGGTGCACTGGGACATGAGCGGCCGGTTCTTCACCGTCTCGTCTGGAAACCTTTATAGCGACGTTCAAAAAGTACATCTCGACGCGGCAGCGGGATACAAGCACAGCCTCTCACTCAATCACGTTGTACCTTCGGAAGAGCAGCCGAAAGATACAAAATGGGTCAAGCACACGCAGATCAAGAGCGAGCTTCTGAGCCGGTTTTGGGGGATTCCGGTTTACCTCGGCGCGACAGTGATTCTGCCCCGAGGTTATGACGAACATCCGGATGTTCGTTATCCGGTGGTGTACGCTCAAGGGTACGTCGGCGGCCCCGCCTTCTACTTCAACGAAGATCCGGGCAGTGTCAAAGGACAAGAGGGGTTGAGAGAATCGTCCAACGTCCAACCCGGATACGAGTTCTTTCAGTCGTGGACATCGGAGAAGTTTCCCCGGTTTTTGCTGGTCACATTTGTCGAGCCGTGTCCGTTCTTTCCCGACGGATACGGCGTCAACTCGGCTAACAACGGGCCCTACGGCGATGCGCTCACTCAGGAACTGATCCCGCATATCGACCGGCAATTCCGGTCAATTGGCAAGCCCTACGCTCGGCTTCTCGAGGGAGCTTCGACAGGCGGATGGGAATCGCTGGCTCTGCAGTTGAAGTATCCTGACTTCTTCGGCGGAGCGTGGGTCTTCAATCCTGACCCGATCGACTTCCGCCGGTATCAGTTGGTCAATATCTATGAAGATGACAACTCGTTCACCGCGCCTGGGCGGTCGTGGACGCCTGTAGAGAGACCGATGCGCCGGTCAGCGGAGGGTCAGGTTAACCTGACGGTGCGGCAAGTAAGTCAGTTTGAGGCGGTGCTCGGAAGCAAGGGGCGATCAGGCTATCAATTCAACGCGTGGGAAGCGGTGTATGGTCCGGTTGGCGACGACGGTTACCCGCGTCCCCTCTGGGATCCGCGCACCGGAAAAATAGATCGGTCGGTCGCTTCGTACATGCGGGATAACGGGTACGACTTGCGCCAGTATGCGGAGAAGAACTGGCCCGAGCTTGGGCCGAAGCTCGCCAGAAAGCTGCACTTCATCTCGGGTGACATGGACAACTTTTATTTGAACCTCGCCGTGTATCTCTTCGAGGACTTCACAAAACAAACAGCGAATCCCAAAAGCGATGCCACCTTTGAATATGGCCGTCCGAAAAAGGGGCACTCGTGGCACTCGAAGGACTTCGCGGATTTGTTGCGCGAAATGGCTGAAAAGGTGAAGGCCAACGCGCCGAAGACCGATGCGAAGAGCTGGCTTGAATACTGATCGAATCCTGGAGGCTCGTTCATGGAGACAAAACTTCAACGAGACGTTCGGTTCCTGAAGACCTATTCAATCATCATAACCTTGCTGCTTGGAGTTGTGGCGTTTTCATCGATCGGCCGGGCCGACCAAAAGAAGTTCGAAGAGATAGATGTCGAGCGAATCAATGTCGTCGAAAAAGACGGCAAGTTGAAGCTGGTCATCTCAAATAAAGACAGATTTCCAGACCCGATCATTGACGGCAAAACGTACCCGCTTCGCCAGGGTGGCAAGACGGCGGGCATGATCTTCTACAACGACAAGGGCGATGAATGCGGCGGTCTCTCATATAGCGGACAGGAGAAGGACGGCTCGCGGCGAGCCGGCGCAGGGCTCCTGTTCGACCAATTCAATCAGGACCAGACAATCGGAATCACTTACAACGAAGGAGACGGCCGTCGCGTCGCGGGCTTGAATGTTTGGGACAGGCCTGACACTCCGATCGGTGAGATGGTGGAGAAGCTGCAATCCATTCAAAAGATGCCCGACGGTCCCGGAAAGACACGGGCGCTGCAGAAGTTTCGCGATACTGCCGGAGTCGCGCAACGAGTGTTTATCGGAAAAAACAGAGAGAAAGCCGCGGTTCTTGTGCTTTCGGATCCACAAGGACGGCCGCGAGCGCAGCTTATGGTGGACGCTCAGGGAAAGGCCCGTCTCGAGTTTCTCGACGAGAAGGGAGCCGTCACCACCACGCTTCCGGCTGATGTGAAGCGATAAGGGCGACCGGCGACTGCGATCAGGGACTACGGTTTCAACACAACGACGCCACGTAGCAACCGCCCCGCAGCAAAGGAATGATTGGCGTCCAGAAAAGTTTAGAAGAGGAAAAACGAATGAACTTATCTCGGCTGTTTTTGGCTTCCGCAATCATATTCATCGCGTCTGTCGCAGGCTTTTCGCAGGGCACGAGGCTGCTTCGACAACCGACCGTGAGCCGTGACCTTGTTGCCTTTGAATATGGCGCCGACTTGTGGGTCGTGTCACGCAGCGGCGGCCAGGCACGGCGACTAACGTCAACTCCGGGAGTGGAGGCCGACCCCCACTTTTCGCCAGACGGAAGCCAGCTTGCCTTTAGCGCCACCGTAGCCGGCAACACCGACGTCTACGTGGTGCCGGTGGCCGGGGGAGATCCGAAGAGATTGACCTACCATCCCGGCATCGACGTCGTGCGCGGATGGACCCCGGACGGCCGGCGCGTGATCTTTGCCTCGGATCGCGACAGCGCGCCTCACGCTCATTTTCGGCTGTGGTCGATAGGCATAGACGGCGGAATTCCAGAGGCTCTGCCGATGCCCCGCGCATATACCGGAGTCTTCTCGCCGGACGGAAAGCGAGTCGCGTTTGAGGAGTTCTCGGTCGCGATGTTCCCTGCGTGGTCAGAAAACCAGGCCAGCCAGTGGAGACACTATCGCGGCGGCCGGACTCACCCGATTCGCGTCATGAACCTCACCGATTACTCGGTCGAGGTTCTTCCGTGGACCGACAGCAACGACACGGATCCGATGTGGGTCGGCAACACCGTTTACTTTCTTTCGGACCGAGACCACACGGTGAATCTCTACGCATACCGCGCCGACACAAAGTCGGTAGCGCAGATCACTCGCTATAATGACTACGATATCAAGAGCGCGTCAGCAGGCAGCGACGCGGTCGTCTACGAGCAGGCCGGATACCTCTACCTGCTGGAAGCCAAATCGGGACAGCCGCGACGCCTCACTGTCGAGGTCAGCGGCGACTTCCCATGGGCGCGTCCTCAGTTCAAGAAAGTAGCACCGATGATTCGAAACGCGGCGCTGTCTCCCACCGGAGTCCGCGCGGTGTTTGAAGCTCGCGGCGACATCTTCACAGTTCCTGCTGAAAAGGGCGACTACCGAAACCTGACGCAAAGCTCGAACGCTCACGACCGCGAACCCGCCTGGTCTCCAGATGGTTCGCAGATCGCCTGGTTCTCCGACGCGAGCGGCGAATACCAACTGATGATCGGCGACTCGACTGGTGTCGCCAGGCCTCGTGCGCTGGCGCTGCCTTCCGCGTCTTTCTTTTCATCGTTGTCCTGGTCACCTGACGGGAAACAGCTTTTGTTTCAGGACAACCACTTGAATCTCTGGACACTGGAGATTGCAAGCCAAAGCACGACCAAGGTTGATACTGACGCGTACTACGATCCGCCGCATCAGCCGGACGCGGTCTGGTCCGCTGATTCCAAGTGGCTCGCCTATTCGAAGGTGCTCGACAGCCACATGCGCGCGGTATTCATCTATTCGATGACCGACCGGAAAGCATTTCAGCTCACCGATGGAATGTCCGACGCGATTTCTCCTGCATTTGATTCGGGCGGCAAATATTTGTACTTCCTCGCGAGCACGGACTACGGTCCTCGAAGCGGATGGCTTGAAATGAGCTCACTGGACCGGCCGGTGCGTCGCGCGATCTACGTCGCTGTACTCAGCGCGACTGATCCGTCCCCGCTGTTGCCTGAACCGGGAGAAGAGCCTCATCAGGACGAAAGCGGCGCGCCTCGCGCAAAGGGAGACGGGCCTGCCGGGCCGCCCGCAGTTCGAATAGATTTCGCCGGAATCAATCAGCGAATACTTGCGTTGAAAGTCGCGCCGGGAGACTACAGCAATCTCGCAGCCGGACCGGCGGGAGCGATCTTCTACGCTGAATCGGTACCCGCGAGCGGCGGCACTCCTCCCTCCGTTCGCTTGCAAAAATATCAGCTCAAGGAACGAGCTGCGGTGACGTTTCTCGAAGGCATCCGCTCATATACGTTATCCCATGATCGAAAGAAGCTGATGTACCAGGCTGCAGGAGGTGGAAGCCGATGGGGCATCGTGCCGACCGAGCGCCCGGCGAAGATAGGAGACGGCGCGATAAACGTCGCACAGATCGAAGCACTGATCGATCCGCGGGCTGAGTGGACGCAGATCTTTCGCGAGACCTGGCGCATTGAGCGCGAGTTCTTCTACGACGCCAAGATGCACGGCGCGGACTGGTCAGCGATATACGAGAAGTATCGTCCGCTTCTATCGTACGTTCAGCATCGTTCGGACCTCGCGTACCTGATCGCCACCGTCGGCGGTGAGCTGACGGTAGGACATTCATACCTGACTGGAAGCGGAGATGTTCCCGGCGAGGAACCAGTCTCGGTCGGCCTGCTGGGTGCGGACATTGCGATCGAGAACGGCCGCTATCGTATTAAACGGATCTATACCGGTGAGAACTGGAATCCTGAACTGCAGGCGCCTCTGAGTGCGCCGGGCATTCAAGTGTCGGAAGGCGACTACATTCTGGAAGTGAACGGTCGTCCGCTGGTTCCGCCTGCAAACCTCTATAGCGCGTTCGAAGGAACTGCAGGTAGGCAGACCCTGCTTCGAGTAAACAAGGAGCCGTCACTTGACGGGTCTCGTGTCATCACCGTCGTCCCGGTGGCTAGCGATCAGGGACTGCGGACGCGTGCATGGATCGAAGCAAATCGTCGCCGAGTCGACGAGTTGTCGGGTGGCCGGCTTGCGTATGTTTGGCTGCCAAATACCGGCGGAGCGGGCTATTCGTATTTCACACGCTACTACTACTCGCAGCAGCAGAAAGACGGCGCGGTAATTGACGAGCGCTACAACCAGGGCGGCATGGTAGCCGATTACATCGTGAATGAGCTGGATCGCAAGCTGCTCGGGTATTTCGCTTTGCGTGACGGGAAACCTTCTACATCGCCGACCGCTGGAATCTACGGCGCGAAGGTGATGATCATCAACGAGTCGGCGGGTTCGGGAGGCGACGCGTTGCCGTACTATTTCAAGTTACGGAAGATGGGACCGCTCGTTGGCAAACGCACCTGGGGCGGCCTCGTGGGCACACTCGGTATTCCTTCGACAATCGATGGAGGCGGGATTACCGCGCCGTGCCTCGCATTCTATGATTTGTCCGGAAGGTGGGCAGTTGAAAACGAAGGCGTCGCGCCCGATGTTGAAGTGGAGTACACTCCAGCCGAGGTCATCAAGGGTCGCGATCCACAACTCGAACGCGCGATCCAGGAGGCGATGAAGCTTCTAGAAAAGAATCCGGTTCATCGCGTGCCCAGACCGGCGCCAATCGATCGAGTGTCGAAAGACTAAGGACGGGAAATCATGACTCGCATAGTCAAACTGGTTACACCGCTTTGCTTGCTGGCGTGCCTTGTTACGACCGCGCCCTCGCAAGCTCAACAGTCGGCCGTCTCGCTCACCGCCAGCGAACACATGATAAAGATGCGCGACGGTGTGAGCCTTTACAGTCAGGTATACGCGCCCGCACAGGCGTCCGAGCCATTGCCCATTCTGTTGCTGAGGACTCCTTACGGGATTGGCAATCTGAACGCAGCGCGAATGGCGGCTTCCGTTCCCGAGCTGGCCGCCGATGGCTACATCTTCGTCCTGCAAGACATCAGAGGGCGGTTCAAATCCGAAGGGCAGTTCGTAATGCTGCGCCAACCGCGCGATCCAAAAGATACCGGTGCCATCGATGAAAGTACCGACACATACGACTCGATCGAGTGGCTGCTGAAGAATATTCCAAACAACAATGGTCGCGTCGGAATGGCGGGGACGAGCTACGGTGCATGGCTTACGGTCATGGGTGCGCTGGACCCGCATCCGGCTTTGAAAGCCGCGGTCGAGCAGGCCTCTCCGGCGGATATGTGGATAGGCGACGACTTCCATCACAACGGGGCGTTCCGTTTGAGCTACGGATTGGAGTACTCGTACATGATGGAGTCATCGAAGGAGATCACCGACCCCACCACGATCGTAGATCGATTCGACGCGTACGAATGGTATTTGCAGCTTGGGGCGCTCGGAAACGCGAACAGCAAATACTTTCATAACAAGCTTCCGACGTGGAACGACTTCGTCAGTCATCCGGACTACGACGCGTTTTGGAAACGCCAGGCATTTGCGCCGTGGCTGAACCGCGTTACGGTGCCGATGCTCAACGTAGCCGGCTGGTGGGACCAGGAAGACTTCTACGGTCCAATCAAGATCTATGAGCTCCTCGAGCGGCACGATTCGGCTCACAAAAACTTTCTCGTGGTCGGTCCGTGGAATCACGGAGGTTGGTCGAGAGGCGACGGACAAAAGCTCGGCCGCATAGACTTCGGCAGCGCGACCGCGGCCTTTTACAGACGCGAAGTTCTGGCAAAGTTCTTCGCTTATCACCTGAAGGGTAAAGGCAGTCCCGACTTTCCGGAAGCTCTCACCTTCAGAACGGGTGTCAATCAGTGGGTACGTCACGATTCGTGGCCTCCAACCAGCAAGGCCACCACCCGTCCCTTATACTTTCAACCCGGCGGAAAGCTGTCGTTTGACACACCGAAGGCTGGCGCAAAGGACGAATTCGACAGCTACGTTTCAGATCCTGCAAACCCGGTGCCGTACCGGCCGCGTCCGATCGACGTGCGGTCAGGCTGGACGACCTGGCTGGTCGAGGATCAACGGTTCGTGGATCATCGGCCCGACGTGCTTACGTGGTCTACCGACGTGTTGGCCGATGACGTTGTGGTGTCGGGAAAGGTTGTCGCGCATCTGTTCGCCTCGACGAGCGGCACCGACAGCGATTGGATAGTGAAGGTCATCGACGTCTATCCCGAAAAGTATGCGGCGGATCCAAAGATGAGCGGCTTTCAGCTTATGATCGCAGGTGACGTGCTGCGTGGACGTTATCGAAACAGCCTCGAAAAGCCCGAGGCGGTTGCTCCGAACGCAATCGAACACTACCAGATCGCATTCCCGGCAAACGACCACGTATTCCTGAAAGGTCACCGGATCATGGTTCAGGTACAGAGCACATGGTTTCCGGTTATTGATCGAAACCCTCAACGCTACGTTCAAAATATCTTTGAGGCGAAAGAATCAGACTTTCAGGCGGCTACGCAACGAATCTACAGATCCGGTCGAAACGCCTCGTATATTTCGATGCCCTTGACTGAACCTCCAAGGCAGTAACGTTCTCTTAACCGCGGGGAGGAGGAGCGCGGAGACGCGGGGACGCGGAGAGGAGTGACGCGGTGTAGGTAGCGCCGTGTCTTCTAGTCGTTCAGCCCCGCATCTGCGCGTCCTCCTCCCCGCGTCCCCCCGTCTCTCCTCCCAGCGTCTCCTTCTTGCCTGCCGACTCCTGCCGCGACCACTTACCAAATTTCAAATTGAAATTTCTCTCAGATGTGATGTTTTCCCGCGCTTCGCCACAATCAATCGAAATGAAAACAAAGCCGGTAATAGAGATACGACCAGGCAGCACCCCGAACGGCGAACGCCATGCCACTCATTTCAGGCACCGGGCACGTCGCCGAATCAGCTCAGTAGCCGGCCATCTGTGGACAATTGTGCCAGCGCTAGTGACATCGCTTCAGCAAGCGCCGGAGCGGTGCCGCCCTTTTGCAACAGTGCTCAAAGATCCCGTTCAGGGACCAGTGCGACTTACTGGATTTCTAACCGAAATCGCCGAGTCCGATACGATCGTGCTGATCGTGCACGGCCTGTCAGGCAACGCTACCAGTCCCTACTGCCTGAGCGCCGCTCGAGCCGCCAGGCAGGCCGGGTTCTCTTCGTTGCGATTGTCGCTCCGTGGTGCGGACTACTCCGGCGAAGACATCCTTCACGGTGGCATCACTCAAGACTTGTGGGCGGCCCTCGGCGCTCCTGAGCTGGCCAGGTACCGCAACGTTTTGCTGTTCGGCTACTCAGTCGGCGGCCACATCGTACTGCGGGCGGCTATCGAGCATGCCGATGCAAGGTTGCGCGCGGTCGCAGCCATTTGCCCGCCGCTGAACCTGGACAGCGCAACGGCCGCATTCGACCGACCGGCGCGATCGGCATACCGTCGTTACATCTTTCGAGGCCTGAATAAGGCGTACAATGTCACCGCCGCACGGGGACGCGTACGTGTGCCCGCCGCGGTAGTGTCACGCGCGCGTTCGTGCCGTGAGCGGGACTCCCTGACTGTGGTCGAGCGCTTCGGCTTCAAGAGCGTACAAGACTATTACGAGAGGGAGAGCGTCGCACCGAGGTTGTCCGGGCTGCGCATCCCCTCGCTCGTAGTTGCGAGCCGGCAGGATCCCCTCGTGCCGCCTGACACGGTAATGCCCGCACTCGTTGGCGCTTCAGCCGCGCTCTCGGTCACCTGGCTGGACGGAGGTGGGCACGTTTACTTTCCGCGGAACCTGAGTCTCGGCGAGCAGGCTCCACCAGGCCTCGAGCACCAAGTTATGAGATGGCTCGCCAGACAGGTTTAGCTCTTAAGGGGCCCGTCGTTGCCAACCAATCAAGAGAAAGCGTCGAGAGAAACGACGAGAGAAAAACGTTCAACCATTCTTACCCAGCTAACAGGAGACCCACATGCAGAATATTGAGCTGAGTACTACTGTGCACGCTAGCCCTCACCGGACGTCTTCCCGCCTTAAGCGCATTTTGAAGTCCCTTGAAGATGCGTTGCCTCCCCAGAAGGCTTTCGATTTGGATCTGCTGGGCGAGCAAATGCGAATAGGGAGCGGTGATGTCAGCTTCAAAGTCACGATTCACAACCGGCGAGGCTTGTCTGCGCTCGGTTCGATGGATGAAAAGCGAATTGGAGAAGCCTTCCTTGACGGCGATATCACGATCGAGGGCGACTTGATGGCGGCGTTTGATCTTCGACGCAGCCTTACGGACCGCCATCCGCTCTTCTGTCTCTGGTCGGTATATGGGCAGCGGCTGTTCTTCGGGCAGGTGGATCGCGACAAGCAATGGATACACGAGCACTACGACAGTGAATCGCTTTTCTACCTGCTCTTCTTGGATAAGGAGCATCGCTGTTATTCGCACGGCTACTTCGAAGATGATGAAGAGCCTCTTCACCTAGCCATCCGCCGCAAGCTGAGCACCGCGATCGAGGCTTGTGGGATCAAGCCTGGTTGGCGCGTTCTGGACATCGGCGCCGGATGGGGTGCGTTCACCCAATACGCGGGCAGGCAAGGAATTCAGGTCACTTCACTGACTATCTCTGCCGAATCGGAGAACTACGTAAACCAGTTGATTGCACGAGAGGGTCTACCGTGCCGAGTTGTTCGCGAGCATTTTCTCGAATACAAATCGAGTGAACGCTTCGATGCGATTGTGAATCTCGGAGTAACCGAGCATCTGCCTGACTACTCCGCTACGATAGCGCAGTACGAGAGGCTGCTGAAGCCGGGCGGAAGAGTCTTTTTGGACGCCTGCGCTTCTCGCAATAAGTACCCGTTCTCATCCTTCGTTCTGACCCATATCTGGCCGGGGAATACGACACCGATGAAGCTCACCGACTATCTCGATGCGGTAGCGTCATCGCCGTTCGAGCTGATCTATGCGCGTAATGACCGGCAGAATTATCTGTTGACCACGAGGCACTGGGCGGAGAACCTGGAGCGCCATCGCGACGAGGTAATTGCCCGATGGGGAGAGCGTTTGTATCGCCGGTTTCGCTTGTATCTTTGGGGTTGTGTGCACTCGTTCTCGAGCGACGACGTGACGGCTTATCGTCTGCTGCTGGAGTTACCGGCCGACATTGAGGCACGAAAGGCGTTAGCGCGCGGGCGTTTCACGCGCTCTAATAACTCTCCGGCCCTTCGGAGTTGGAACACGTTGCGGAAGGTCTTGATGAGGGGGTGAGGGGAAGAGGCGAAGGGGCGACGCGGAGACGCGAGGCGGAGCGACGCGGAGAGGCGGAGTTAAACTCGACAGTCCGTTCGCTTGCTATTGCCACAACAACTCGCACCGTCTCCGCGTCCCCCAGTCTCCGTGTCCCCGCGTCCCCGCGTCGCCCATTCGCCCGTTCGCTCCTTCGCTCCTTCCCCCTCATCCGTCAGTTGCGTCCCAGGCTCTTTACGTTAAGAATTCAACTTTGAGGTAAGACAGTTGGAATTGCCGCCCGAAATAAAGGGACCATCAGCGTGGTACGGTCGAGACCTGGGCCAGCGCACCGATTGGATTGAACATCTTTCGATCAACGAAATCGATGAGATCGAACGCGCAGCAAAGAGACTTGCATCGGAATCGCGCGATATCCCTTCAATCACCAGCGATGATTTTCCCCTGCCGGCGTTTGCATTGCGTCTTAAGCAAATTCTCGACAAGGTACTCAACGGCCGCGGCTTTGTGCTGTTAAGGGCTCTGCCCGTACTGCGATGGACGAGACTCGAATCGGCAATCGCGTTTTTTGGCCTCGGTAGTCACCTGGGCAAGGCTCGCCTTCAAAACGCACAAGGCCACTTGCTGGGTCACGTCAAGAACCTCGGCCACTCGAGTAAGAACCCGGAAGTGCGCATCTACCAAACCAGTGAGCGTCAAACCTATCATACCGATTCGGCTGACATAGTTTGCCTGTTGTGCATGCAGCCCGCCAAAGCCGGAGGGCTTTCGAGCCTGGTGAGTTCAGTCACGATCTTCAACGAGATGCGCCGGCGCCGGCCCGACCTCCTCGAGGCGTTGTTTACATCCCTTGAAACTGATCGGCGGGGCGAAGTACCCGAAGGTCAAAAGCCCTACTTCAGCATTCCTGTGTTCTCGTGGTACGAGGGATATCTTTCTGCTCTGTATCAGCGTCAGTACATCGAATCGGCTCGCAGATTCCCGGGCGTCGCTCCGCTGACTCGCGTTCAAACAGAAGCGCTCGATCTTTTCGATTCTCTGGCGAACGATCCGGCGCTTCATATGTTCATGGAGTTCCAGCCGGGAGATATTCAGATCGTACACAATCACACCATCCTGCATGACCGGACGGCGTTTGAGGACTGGCCCGAGCCCGAGCGCAAAAGGCACCTGATGCGATTGTGGCTCGCGCCGCCGAATGCGCGTCCGCTGCCTCCGGCGTACGCCGAGCGCTATGGTTCTGTTGTCCCCGGCGAGCGAGGTGGAATAACTCTCAAAGAGATTCAGCCAACCGCACCACTCGATTGAGAAAGGACAAAGAGATGCTCGCAAAACGAGTGACCCCGATCTTGAATGTTTCCGACCTCGAGCAGAGCTTCGCGTGGTTCGAGAAGCTTGGATGGAAGAAGTCGTGGGATTGGGGCGACCCCCCGGATTTCGGCTCCGTCTGCTCGGGGGATCTTGAGATCTTTTTGTGTCTAAACGCGCAGGGGGGCCGCGGCCGGGGCAAGAACAGTGCGACTTTCGGTGTGCATGGCGACCCAACTGCTGACAAAGGAGTCTGGGTAGCCATACTTGTTGAGGATGTAGACGCGGTTTACACGCGATGCGTCGAGCAGAACCTCGAGATCACCAGCCGGCCTACTGATACGCCCTGGCATCTTCGCGAGATGCACGTGCGACACCCTGACGGCCACGTCTTCAGAATTGGTCACCCAATCGACGACGATGACTAGTGCCCTGTAACGGGTGATTGATTGTACATGCGCGGTAGCTCGCCGACACCGCGTCAACGTCTCCAGCGTCCGCGCATCACCATGTCGCGGCGTCTCCGCGTCGCCCCTTCGCCTCATCTCCTCATCTCCTCATCCCCTCATCTCCGCCTCCCCGCTCGCCTCTTAGGCTACGCGTGGCGCACAATGTGTCTGTGAAGAATGAACCCCTTTGGAGAGTCTCGGATCAGGCGTTGAGGTTAGCCGAGCTCACCAGCCATGAGGACGACCTTAAAGAGTCGCCCTTGCGGCGCGACGTGAGGTCGCTCGGCAGACTGCTTGGCGAAGTCCTCAAGGAACAGTCCGGCGAAACTCTGTTTACGGCTGTCGAAGAACTCCGGCTGCTGCTTATCCAACATCGCGATCGGGCGCTCGATCGCGACAACCGCGCAATACACGGGGCTGACGGCTTATTGGATCGAGCTCAGCAGATTGTCGCCAGGCTGACCGTCGATGAAGCCTACAAAATGACAAAGGCCTTCGCGATTTACTTCGAGCTCACAAACCTGGCCGAAACAAATCATCGAAAACGACGTCGACGAGCGGCTGAAGTTGAGGCTCGCAGGGTCGCACAACCGGGGTCATTCCTCGGAACCTTGCGTCGTATGCAGGCGGCCGGCATCGACGAAAGTGCCGCGCTCGAATGGCTGCGCAAGATCGAAGTGGTTCCCGTGTTCACCGCCCATCCAACCGAAGTCGCTCGACGAACTGTCCTCTTCAAGAGACAGAGTATTGCTTCGGAGCTGGAACAACTGGACCGCCTGCCGTTGCCAGACCGTGAGGCCGAAGACCACGAGAGAACAATCATGTCCGAGATTTCTGCTCTGTGGCAGACCGACGAAGTGCGCCGCAGACGTCCCACGGTTCGCGATGAGATCAGAATGGGCCTCGACTACTATCCGAGCGTACTCATCAAGACGATCCCGCGATTATATGAAGACCTCGCGCGCGATTTTGCCGAAGTCTATGGCAGTCAAATCTCCGGCGGCGATTTGCCGAGACTTGTGCGCTTCGGCTCGTGGATTGGAGGCGATCGGGACGGCAATCCGCACGTTGAGCCGGAATGCACGCGCGACGCGTTGCTGATGGCAAGGCGCACCATCCTCGATTACTACATCGCTACGGTAGATGACCTGATCTGGCGGTTGAGCATGTCGACTGCACAAGTCGCCATCACTCCGGAATTGCAACTTGCGCTCGACCGCTACGCGATTTCCATTACCGCCGAACATGGCCTGCACCGGCACTCATCCGGCGATGCGTACAGGCAGTTTCTCGATTGTGTGCTGTACAGGTTGCGTCGTTCCAGACTCGAGCCACAAACTGGACCCGTCTATCGCACTGCCGCCGAATTCCGGTCAGACCTTGGGCTGGTTCACGACAGCTTGAACAGAAATGCAGGCGGACGATTGGCGGCATCGTTGCTTGACCCCCTTCTGCGCCAGGTCGACACCTTCGGATTTCACCTCCACACCCTGGACATAAGACAACACGCGCACGTTCATTCCCGTGCTACAAAGGTGCTCGCTGAAGCAATAACGTTCCAGGATGACCAATCTCTGCCGGACCTGCCGTCTGCACCTGCCGAAGAGATTCGCGTAGTACTCGACACGCTTCGAATGGTGGCCGAGCTCAAACGATCTTTTCCTCCCGAGTCGATCAGAAGTTACGTCATCAGCGGCACGCACGCGATTTCAGATGTGATGTCGGTGGTCTGGCTGTCGGAGTTGTGTGGAGTTCACGTGGCCGCGTCCGGCGACGGGGTCGATCCAGGACTTATGCCGGTGCCGCTGTTCGAACTCATCGAAGACCTTCGTCACTGTCCGGAGCTTTGCCGGGCTCTGTGGACGTCGCCCGACTATGTGCCGCTGCTCGATTCGTGGGGAAGGCGGCAAGAGGTAATGCTGGGGTACTCGGATTCGAACAAGGATGGCGGGATGTTTACGAGTACGTGGGAGATCTTCAAGGCACATCGTTCTCTCCATCGAGTGGCTGACGAGTGCAACGTACAACTGACACTGTTCCACGGGCGAGGAGGAACGGTGGGCAGAGGCGGAGGACCCACCCACAACGCGATCACTTCGCAACCGGCAGGGGCTTTCAACGGCGAAATAAAGATCACCGAACAGGGCGAAGTCCTGAACTGGAAATATTCCGATCCCATCCTTGCTGAGAGGAACCTTGAACTGGCGATCGCAGCATCGTTGGAAGCGTTAGCAAGGCCTGGAGGAAAGGCTGGACCTTCCGAAGAGGAGTTTGCGGCAGCAATGGAGGCAATGTCTGAAGACGCTTATGAGTTTTATCGAACAAGGATTTCGGATAATCCAGACACCCGCCCGTATTTTGAAGCTGCGACTCCGGTGAAGGAGTTGGAACACGCAACAATTAGTTCGCGTCCGGCGCGGCGCGAAGGCGGCACCGGGTTACAGGACTTGAGGGCAATACCGTGGGTGTTCGGCTGGATGCAGAGCCGGCACGTGCTGCCCGCCTGGTTCGGCGTCGGGTTTGCGTTGGAGCGCTTTGCCCGCAAGGGCGCTGATGCAGAAAAACTGTTGCATGCGATGATGAGTGAGTTCCCCCTGTTCAGTGACTTGATTCACAACGTCGAAATCGGACTTGCCAAGGCTGATTTGACAATCGCACTGCTGTACGCAGAACTGGTTGAAGACGTTGAACTCCGCGATCGTATGTTTGGGCTTATAAAAGAGGAGTACGAGCGTACGATTCGAATGGTGTTGCGAATAAGCGGACAGGACACCATTCTGGAGCGCAATCCTGTTCTGGCCCGATCGATAAAACTGCGGAACCCGTACGTTGACCCAATGAGCCTTATTCAAGTGGAGCTGCTGCGAAGGAAGCGATCGGGGGAGGACAATGAGAGTCTGAATTACGCGCTTGCGGCGACGATCAACGGCATCTCCGCTGGTCTGAGGAACACGGGGTGATGAACTAGGGTGCTGAGTGCTGAGTTCCAACCCGAAGAGGGTTCTGCTGGTTTTGGATATCTCTACAGCATAGCCGAGGAAGACCAATAACGACTGGCGACCGCAACTTAGCGCTCAGCACTCAGCATTGAAAGCTGCGCTGAGAGTTCGCGGGCTGCATCAATAATCGATTCAGCCTTGCGGCGCAGCGATGACCTTTCAATCTGCATCGTAGTGCCACAAACTCCGAGCGCGCCGATTATCCGTCCAAATCCATCCAACACAGCCGCGGCAACGCATCGAGCACCGGTATTGTTCTCTTCATCGTCTACGGCGAATCCCAGCGCGCGAACCTTTTCAAGCTCATGCATCAGCCTCGCGTCGCTTGTGATTGTGTTGAACGTGCGCATCTTCAATCCGTGTTCAGCGATTGCCGACTCAAGCTCGCATGCAGGCAGGTGCGCAGCTATCGCCTTGCCCACGGCGGTGGAGTGGAGCTTTATCCTGCGGCCCACCCATGTATCGGGCTTATCGGAACCGGATCCCTCGACCCTTTCTACATAGACAGCTTCCCCGTGATCCAGAACCGCAAGGTGCACCGTGATCCCGGTGTCTCTCGCGAGACGGTTCAACACGGGCAAAGCCACCCGCCTCAGCTCCAGGTAGGGTTGAACGCCCTGTCCGAGGTTGAGCACTTTGAGGCCGAGCCGATATCGCCCTCCCAATCGTTCGCGCTTCAGATAGCCTCGCGCTTCGAGGGTCCGTAAGAGGTAACTCGCTGAGCTTTTGGGGATAGCAAGCCTTCGACTCAGCTCTGAGTTGGTTAGCCCCCGCTCCCGATGGGCGAGCGTTTCCAATATCTCCAACGCTCTCTCGACCGCCGCAGAGGAGATGTCCGGCCTCTTATGCATCAAGATCACCCCGCTTCCGCCCCCCTCACATTCTGTTCAATATACCGAACTATAGCGAATTTTCGCTAGACGCGAAAGTTCGTTTGGGCCAGGATGGGGAAATACGCTAAGAAAATTGGAGCCGAGGGCTTAGTGGGCCGACTTGGCGGGCGCGGTCGGGTTGATCTAGCGGCGCATACTCCGCGTCGCTGGTTTTCCAGGTGTCTTTGGAGCGATAAGCATGGTGGACCCCCGAATCAACAGCGCACCGGACGATTTCGATTCATCCCGAGACCTCCCGCATGGGTTCCTGGATTTCGTCCTCCCGCTTCACCGCGAATTCACACCGCGTCAGGAGAAGCTGATTCAGCGCCGAGCAGGGGCGCTCGAAGATTCGCACGCCGGGAGACCGCCCGAGCACCTCGCCCCGTCGCAGGCGACGGCTTCCGCGTGGCGCATCACCGTCCCTGATTGGTGCAAAGACCAACGTAATCAGATGACCGGCCCGGCCGACGACGGCGAACTCGTGGTGAAGATGCTCAACTCCGGCGCGCCGGGAGTAATGATCGACCTCGAGGATTCGCAGGCCAACTTCTGGCCAAACCTGATCAGGGGAATCGAGAACACGCTGGGCGCTTTGCGCCGCGAGTTGACGTACTTCGATTCAAAAAGAAATCAGACGATATCCATCAAACCGAGCGACACCGCGATCTGGGTTCGGCCGCGTGGGCTGCATCTCAGCCAGGCGGGTATTCTTGCCAACTGTGACGAGCTGATGTCGGCTTCGTTGTTTGACGTCGCGATGGTGACTTGTCAGATTGAAGCTGCCGAGCTTCGGCATCCGTTATCTTTTTACATCCCGAAATCGGAATCTGCCGACGAAGCGCTCTGGTGGCGCGACGTGTTCCGCGCTTTAGCACGGACAAAGGGTCTTCCGCCGGACTTCATCAAGTGCATGGCGCTCGTAGAGTCTCACCCGCTTGCTTATCAGATGGAAGAATTCATGTTCAACCTTCGAGAGCATCTTGTCGGATTGAATCTCGGCAGGTGGGACTACATGGCGAGCCTCATTCATTTCAACCTGATGGATCCGCGTTGGGTACTGCCGGATCGAAACACGATACCTCACGACGTTCCCTTCTTTCAGAATCTTCGCGAGCTGATGGTGGAGATCTGTCACCGGCGCGGAGCGCTCGCGATTGGCGGTATGACCGCGTTGTATCCGAGCCGTATTGATCCTGAGCTGAACGAGCGCGCATTGAAGGTTCTAGCGGAAGACAAGAAGAACGAGGCTGGTTGTCTGATGGACGGCGCGTGGACCGGACATCCCGACCAGAACGAGATTGCCGTAGGCCAGTTTCCGTACCCTAACCAGATTCAATCGCGACGACCGGGTGCTCGACGATATCCCGACCTTAGACCGATACCCGAAGCAGTCGGAAAAGTCACCGTCGAGGGCACGCGTGCGGCGGTCAGGACGGTCATTCGATATCGGAACGGCGTGCTTCAAGGCAAAGGGGCTAGTCTTCTCGACGGCTACATGGAGGATCTGGCTACGGATCGGATCTACAGACTGATGATTGCACAGCGAACTCTGCATCGGGGCAGGCTAAGGTTTGTCGAGGTCGATGGCCGGGAGGTCGAGCACAGTCCTGAGTTCGTCAGCAAAGTGTTCGACGAGGAGTTGGATCGCATACTGAGTGAGCATTCGACGGGGCAAGATCGCGAAGTTGTCAAAAACTATCAGCGGGCGCGGCTCATCGGCGAGCAAATGATTGTGCGTGGCGAATTCAATCCAATCTGAAGGAGGAGAGTGATGAACATGTCTGGTGCTGCGGGAATCGCTCATGCCTGGGAAACTGAGCCTCGTTGGAAGGCTGTGAAGCGGACATACAGCGCTGCCGACGTCGTGAAGCTGCGCGGCTCTATTCGGATCAAGCACACTCTGGCGGAGCTTGGTGCAGAGCGGCTCTGGAAGCTCTTGAATTCGGATGGGTATGTCGCAGCGCTTGGTGCAGTCACCGGATCGCAGGCGGTTCAGATGGTTCAAGCCGGTTTGCGCGCGATCTACGTCAGCGGCTGGCAAGTCGCGGCGGACGCCAATTCGGCGGGACACACCTATCCGGATCAGAGTCTTTATCCGGTGGACAGCGTTCCGCATCTTGTTCGCCGCATCAACAACGCATTGCGCCGCGCGGACGAGATTCACCACGCGGAAGGTCACGAGCTCGAATACTGGTACGCGCCGATCGTGGCGGACGCAGAAGCGGGATTCGGCGGCGCGTTGAACGCTTTTGAGTTGATGAAGGCGATGATCGAAGCGGGTGCAGCGGCGGTTCACTTCGAAGACCAGCTCGCTTCGGCGAAGAAGTGCGGGCACCTGGGCGGAAAGGTACTTGTCCCGACGAGCGAGTCTATTCAAAAACTCGTGGCGGCGCGATTGGCTGCGGACTGTCTAGGGGTACCAACTATCGTAATCGCACGCACGGACGCGAACGCCGCCGACCTGCTGAGCAGCGATGTGGACTCAAGAGATCGCGAGTTCATATGCGGTGACCGCACGATTGAAGGGTTCTTCAGGGTGCGGCCCGGACTGGAGCATGCGATTGTGAGGGGTTTGGCTTACGCGCCTTACGCGGACATGATCTGGTGCGAAACTTCTGAGCCGAATCTTGCGGAGGCGCGCCGCTTCGCAGAAGCGATTCTCCGCGAACATCCGCAAAAGCTTCTGGCGTACAACTGTTCTCCGTCGTTCAACTGGAAGAAGAAGCTGGATCTGGACACGATCGCGAGTTTTCAACGCGAGTTGGGCGCCATGGGGTACAAGTTTCAGTTCGTGACGCTGGCGGGATTTCACTCGATAAACCACTCGATGTTCGATCTGGCGTTCAATTACCGGCAGCGGGGCATGGCTGCGTATTCCGAACTGCAACAGCGCGAGTTTTCAGTGGAAGGTCAGGGATATCGTGCAGCGAAGCATCAATCGTTCGTAGGTACCGGGTACTTCGACCAGATTGCGCAGACCATCGCGGGTGGGGAAGTCTCGACCGCGGCACTGAAGGGGTCAACTGAGAAAGAGCAGTTCGAGTGCACATTGCCAGCAAGAGAACCCTCGCGCGCTCTGGCTCAGTGGACCGGAGATTGACGAGGCGCAGGGGCGAAGGGCGAAGTGGGGACGCGGTGACTCAGAACCCAGACCTTTTTTATTCCCACTCGATCCTGTACTCGCACAACTCGTAGCCTTGGGCGCGGCATTTTGTATGCTGAGCGGTTACATTTGATCCGCCTGCCAACTCGATCGTGCGTATCCAGAAGCCCATCGTGCTGATGCAGGTCGAGCGCGCAGGTTTTGCATCATCTGCATAGCGATAGCGCAACCAACAACCGCCTTCGCCGGGGAGTTCTGTTTCCAGACTCAGTCCGTCCCGATAGAAGAAGTCGTGCATCCAGGAGAACTTCTTTACGAGTTTCGCCGGATCCTTTATCAGCAGGCTCTTGTAGACTCCGCCAAAGACGTAACTCGCGTTGAACTTGCCCATTTCTATTCCCAGGTCAGGATCCTTCCCCTGAGAGAGCGCAGCCGTCAAACGGCGCACAGGACCCCACGCGGAATAGGCATACCAGTTTGACGCGAGAATGACGGTGGGTAGTAGCACGCGATCGCTTGGGCTAAGATTCGCGATTGCTTTATCCAGGGCTTCTTCTCCGAAACGTTCTCCCAGAAACGACAGCACCGCGTTCAGCAGTACGCCTTTTACTTCAGCCATTGTTACCCCTTGTTCGTCACTAACTTGTTTCGCTGACCGGAACCCTCTGCGCCGGGGGGATGTTATCACGTAACAACGACGGGTTAGAGAGTAATGTTTGCCGAGTGAAGAAAGAAGTTGAGCTGAGGGGAGACCCCGGGACACTCCGCGTCTCTGCCTCCGCGTCTCTTGCCTCCGCTTCTCCGGCTTACCACCACCTTCAACTATTTCTTCGCGCTCTGCTCCAGTAGCTGGTACCGAGCCCGAACATTCTCAGCCAACGCACGAGTGTTGACGTCTATTATCAACCGTTGTCCCTGGTCGAGCTTCGGCCAATTAGGAAGTCCCGAACCGTTGGGGTTTCCAGTCTTAATGAAGTTCGCAAAGTAGTCCTGCATCACTTTCGAAACCTTGTAATCCTCAGGCGTCCACGCGTAGACCTTATTCGAATCCAAATTTCCCATCGCGTATTCGATTTCCGCTGAGTGCACGGCGCCGCGCGACGGAGGCCACGCGTTTGCCTGTGCCTGCGGTCCTCTTACGACTCCGCCCGCCAGACCAGGCGCAGCATCGCCCATCTCGGCTCGCATCGGAGGACGCTTCCGCGAATAGAGGTAGTAGTAGGTCGCCTTGCCTCCCGTTCGTGTAGCGAGGTCCAACCATTTCCAGGTGCTGTAGCTTATGAAGCGATCGCCCGCAAGGTCCTGAGCGGCGTCCATCACTTCAGTCTCGTTTGAGGCCGGGTAAAGTTTCAATATCTCGCCTGCTTTCTCGCCGTACAGCCGCTCCACTGCCTTGCGATAGTTTTCTACAGTCGGCTTGTCGCGACCCAGTATCGCGAAGTAGCCCATCTCCTCAGAATTCGAGCCCGCCATCAGCGGCACGTGCGCCTGCTCGCCCGCGGAGTAGATGTCTTCCGGTTTCTTTGGAAGGAAGTAGCCGTCCACCGTCGCGGTGAACCACGGAAGTCCCGGCTTGGCAGTGGCCTGAAGTAACTCCTCGGCTGGAATCGCTCGCAGTGCAGCCAGTGACTGCCCGTCGCCTTTACCGAGGCTGCTTACAAATTTCAAACCTGCTTGCTCGCCTTCAGACAACGGCACCGCCGACAGTGCGCCGATGATCGATCCGCTCTCACCGATGGCGCCGGCAATCAAGTCCTTTGACATGGGCGAGGCCATCTGTGCGCTGACAGAAACTGAACCGGCCGATTCACCAGCTATCGTAACGCGTTTGGGATCGCCACCGAACGCCGCGATGTTTTCTTCAACCCATTTCAAAGCAGCGTGTTGATCCAGCAAGCCGTAGTTACCGGACGCGTGGTGCGGAGATTCCTTTGTAAGCTGGGGATGCGCAAAAAAGCCAAAGACTCCAAGCCGGTAGTTTACTGTGAGCGCTACAATCCCCTTGCGCGCCATGCTTTCACCATCGTAGCGCAGCTCCGATCCATCACCGGCTACGAACCCACCACCAAAAAAATAGACCAGCACCGGCAGCTTTTCGCGCTCCGACTTGGCTGGAGTCCAGACATTCAAATAGAGGCAGTCTTCGCTCATGCCATTCGAACGGAAATTCATGTCGCCGAAAATGGGTCGCTGCATGCATCGCGCCCCGAACTTATCCGCCTTGCGCACTCCTTGCCAATTCTTGACCGCTTGCGGCGGCCGCCATCGCAAGTCACCAACCGGGGGCTCGGCGAAGGGAATTCCTTTGAAGGACCGGACGCCCGAGCTTTTCTCAGTCGTACCTTCGATCGACCCGTTTGCAACCTTGACTCTGTTCTGGGCGAAAGTGCAGATGGACAGCGTACCAACCAGGATGATCAGACTCGGCAGTCTGCCGCGATTTGTCGATTTCATCAGAGCCACATTTGATCCTTTTCCCTGGGTCAGCCTTGTAGCCTAAGGGTTATGCGAGCGTCAATCGCCTTCATCGAGGACTTCCACGTTGGCCGCCGCGCGGGCAAAGATGTCGCGCATCTCCGCAGGAAGCGGCCGAGACCTGCCGGTTTTCCGGTCGATGCACACGGCGGTGCAGTAGCCTTCGGCCAGGATCGATCGATCGTCAACGCTCAGGATCTCAAATTCCATGCGCACGGTTTTCTCTCTTTGAAACACGACTCGCAAGCGGACCCAGATCGCTTCCTCGGCTAAGATCGGTTGGCTGAACTCCGCGAATGCCTCGACCCGCGGCATCCAGATATCGCACTCATCGTAGAGCTGCATTCTTTCCTTGCCGCTCGAGCGGAACAGTTCCGTTTCCGCATACTCGACAAAGCGGAAGAAATTTGCGAAGTAGACACGTCCTGCGGGGTCGGCATCGTCCCAGTAGGTTTGAATTCGGACCTCGTACATGTTGCGGTCTAATATTTAACGCAAACAGTCAAAGCCGCCAAGGTATTTACACGCTGTCTGAGTTTGGTGCCATCTAGCCCTCGAGAAGCAGGAACGTTCCCAGTGCCGTGCCATCTGCTTTGGCCAAACCTGAATCTGACGCCAAGGTCATCTCTGGGCTCGGCAGGCTGTCACCTGACCGCGCGACTAGGTAAGTCCGGTTTTCGCAACAGAGAACGCAAAGCTTCGCAGAGGCCGCAAAGGTTACGCTTTGCGGCCTCTGTGCGCTCATTGTGTGAACCAATACTAGATTGGTGCACCAACTGAAAAGACAACACCACCCCAGGGTTTGACGTTCTAGGCCTGCTTTGTACTATACTTGACCAGTCTAGGCATTGGTTGTTTGCAGATATTCAATTGTTTGACTTGCAGGCTCCGTCGATTCGAGGTCCTGTCAATTCGGAGGAGAATTGTGACCCAAACGAAGGCTGACCTTCTTCAAGGTACCCTCGACATGCTTATTCTCAAGTCGCTCAGCCTCGGCCCCCTGCACGGCTACGGCATCATCCAGCGCATCCGCCAGATGTCAGGAGATATGCTGATCGTCGAACAGGGTTCGCTGTACCCGGCTGTCTATCGCATCGAGCAACGGGGCTGGGTTAGTTCGAAGTGGGGAACAAACGAGACCGGCCGCAAGGCCAAGTTTTACACTCTGACAAGAGCGGGCCGCAAGCAACTCACCATCGAGGAAGAGAGCTGGGAGCTGCTATCGCTGGCTATTGCCAGGGTCAGGCAAGCCACTTAAGGAGCTCGCCATGCAATGGCTGAATATCCTCAGAGCCAGGCTTCGGGCTTTGCTGAGGCGCGATTCGGTCATCAATGACATAGAAGAAGAGATGCTCTCGCATCTCGAGATGGAGACTCGGACTCAAGTCGAGCGTGGAATGAAACCCGAGCAGGCCCGACTTGTCGCTATCAACAATTTCGGTAGCCTTAGCCGGCTTCGGGATGTGGCTTATGACGTTCGGGGAGGCGGGACGATGGAAATCTTGCTGCAGGACGTTCGATATGCGCTGCGATCGATGAAAAAGAGCCCTGGATTCTGCGTCATTGCCGTGGCCACTCTCGCAATGGGAATCGGGGTTAACACTGCAATGTTCAGCGTGCTGAACACATTCTTGCTGCGGCCACTGCCATATCCCAAATCCGACCAGCTTGTTCGCGTTTTCCGCACTTCGCCGCACTCCCAGAGCTGGCCGCATTCGCAGGGAAACTTCTTCGATTACCGCGAACAGAACGACGTTTTCGAATATATGACCGCGGTGAGCTGGATTAGCCCGAACCTTTCGGACCCCGGGGAGCCTGCCGAAAGACTGCAAGGCCTCACCGTGTCATCGGACTTCTTTCCAGCTCTCGGCGTTCAACCAGTGCTTGGGCGCCTGCCTGATAGCGAAGAATTCAATCTGACTCAGGGACCCAACCGCGTCGCAATGCTCAGCCACCGCTTCTGGTTGCGCAGGTTTGGTGGAGATCCGAACGCAGTCGGACGAACCTTGCGGCTGAATGGTGAGCCGGCTGAGATCATCGGAGTGATGCCCGATAGCTTCGAGAACCCGCTTCTGTGGGGGAGCATCGATCTTTGGATGCCGCTGCGTTTCCCGCCGGGTCTCGAGCGTGCGCGTGGTAACAACTGGCTGCAGGCGTTCGCCAGATTGAAGCCCGGTGTATCGATAGCCCAGGCGCAAACTGCGATGTCGGTCATCGCCGAGGATTTCGCAAACAGGAATCTGATGACCCCGGGCGAGAGCCTGCGTTTGGAGCCTCTGCAGCGTTCGATGTCGTTCGACGTCCAGCGAAAGGTCTTGTGGTTTACGTTCGGACTGGCGGGCTTCGTTCTGCTGATAGCTTGTGGGAACGTCGCCAACCTTCAACTAGTCCGCACCGGCGCGCGGTTCCGCGAGTACGCGATCCGCGCGGCGCTTGGAGCGCGCAGAGGCCGACTGGTAGTCCAATCTCTTGTTGAGAGCCTCGCCGTGTCTCTGATTGGCGGAGGGCTCAGTTTGCTGATCGCGGTATCGGCAGCGTGGTTCATGAGTAACCGTTTGTTCGCCAACCTACCCGGCGTGAAAGTACCACTTGATTTCACCGTGTTTGGATTTGCGCTGCTTGCATCGGTTTTGACAGGTTTGATTTTCGGTACATTCCCGGCCCTGGTCTCGTCGCGAGTGGATGTGAACAGAATGCTCAGAGAAAACTCGCGAGGCTCAACCGCGGGGCGTTCGCACAATCGGCTGAGAAGCTGGCTGATAGTTGGCGAAGTAGCATTTGCACTTGTTCTACTGGCGGGTGCTGGACTTTTCCTGCGCGGGCTTCAGCGGTTCGCGCACTTCGATCCGGGCTGGAAAGTGGATGGCGTGTTGATGGCCGAAATCGGGACACAAGGAGCGCGTTACGAAAAAGATGTCCAGGTAACCGCTTTCATCAACCAACTCGAGGAGCGTTTGAAGACAATTCCGGGTGTTGAAAACGCATCGATATCGAAGACACTGCCCATCTACAGTTTTGGCAGCAGCGGGCCATTTCTGGTGGAAGGACAGCCCGAGCCCGATCCCTCGCGGCTTCCCGAGATATTCCGCGAGCCGGTGACTCCGCAGTATTTTGAGACCCTTGGTGCTCAGCTCCTCGAAGGCCGGACGTTCACTTCGGCGGACACCGTCGATCATCCCCGGGTAATAGTAATAAACGAGACCACCGCGCGGACTTTCTGGCCCGGCGAAAGCGCAGTGGGAAAGAGGATCGGAACCGACGGGCCTGATCATCACTGGACGCAGGTGGTGGGAGTCGTAAGGGACATCGAATTCCCCGGAAGTCTTGAGAAGCCATACACGACTTTTCAGTCCTTCTCTCCGGCGGCACAGACACCGTATGGTGGAAGTTGGGCTATCGAACTGCGCAGCTCGCGTCCGGAAGCGCTCGCGAACGATCTGAAACTGGCTGTTGCAGATATTGATCCGGAAATCCCCGTCTTCGGAATCCGCACTGCTCGCCGCATGGTCGAGCAGAACCTCGGATCGATCACTTTACTGGGCACACTGTTGGGTGCATTTGCGGTGCTAGGTCTTTCGCTCGCCATCATCGGCATCTACGGTGTGACGTCCTATTCGATCGCGCAGCGCACCGGGGAATTCGGAATAAGAGTGGCGCTGGGGGCTCGAAGCGGAGACGTGCTGTGGCTAGTGTTGAGCAAGGGAGTGCGGTTAATCATGCTTGGCGCGGCGATCGGCTTCGGCGGGGCTTATGCCGTGGGGCAGTTCCTGGCCGCAGAGATTCCGCTACTTCCGACGCACGATCCTATCGCCCTGGGCGTAATCACATTCGCGTTGGTGGCAGCTTCCCTGGCTGGTTGTTATGTTCCTTCTCGTCGAGCATCCCGAGTCGACCCCATGATCGCATTGCGACATGAGTAGTTCTGAGTTCTGAGTCCTGAGTTCTGCGTTCTGAGTAAGGAGCTCGTACCGATTCTTAGAACCAATTCCTAGGTCCATCAGACTCACAACTCAGGACTCGGAACTCAGAACTTCCCCTCGGCATCACACTCGCATGAAATCGTCGGCCTCGAGCATTGTTTGTTAGCCCGATTGCATTTCTCCCAAGATTTCGACTATACGTTACGTAGCTACTGTAGAAAGTTCGCCAATGATGTACGCATGTCATACGTTGGCTTTACCTTGGCTTTGATTCCATTCTGGCCTCGATTTGGATGTCCGCTAGTGCTATTGGTCAAAGATCGATGAATCCATCCGGGGCTGTACAGAAGCTTTCTGCTGCATAACTGAGGAACTGCGAATGAAGAAAAGCGACGTGCTGCGGGCCTGGGGTCGAATATTGGGCGGATATCCCCCGATGCTATCGATCGAGATCACTCGCGAATGTCCGCTTCGGTGCCCCGGGTGTTATGCCTATGAGCCGGAACACCTCGGCGCTGTAGGGCCGTTGCGAAGTCTGGCTGACTACAAAGGCTCAGCGCTGATAGAAGGTGTACTGGGGCTCGTAAGACGCTATCGCCCGATCCACCTTTCCATTGTCGGGGGCGAGCCGCTTGTTCGCTTTCGCGAGCTGGATACTCTCTTACCCCGATTGAGCCAGATGGGAATCGAAGTGCAGCTTGTCACAAGCGCGGTTCGTCCGATTCCCGAACACTGGGCGGCAATCAACAATCTGCACGTAGTGGTTTCCATCGACGGTTTGCAGCCCGAGCACGATCGGCGTCGGGCGCCGGCTACGTATGCGCGGATCCTTCAGAACATAGTTGGACAGTCGATAATTGTGCACTGCACGGTTACCCATCAAATGGCGGCGAATCCAGATTCGTTTTCTGAGTTTCTTTCGTTTTGGTCGAACCAGTCGACGGTACGCAAGATCTGGTTCAGTCTCTTTACGCCACAAGTTGGTGACGCGGTAGAAGAGATTCTGCCTGCAGAGGAAAGGCTGGCTACTCTCGACAAGATGATTGAGCTAAGGCCTTTTTTCCCCAAACTCGAGTTGCCGAACTCGGTGGTTGAGGGTTATCGGCGCCCGCCTCAGTCACCCGACGAGTGTATATTTGCTCGCACGACCCTCAGCATTACAGCAGATTTGCAAAACCGAATTACGCCGTGTCAATTTGGTGGTAAGCCCGATTGCAGTCAATGCGGGTGCATTGCATCGGCGGGAATGAATGCGGTCGGTGGTCATCGACTGTTTGGGGTGCTGCCGCTAAGGTCCATCTACAAGGTCTCGGACGATCTTGGCAAAGCGGTGAACAGGCTGCGCCCTAAGTGAGGTCTCAGTGCTGAGTGCTGAGTGCTGAGTCCTGAGTGCTGAGTCCTGAGTGCTGAGTCCTGAGTGCTGAGTCCTGAGTCCTGAGTGCTGAGTTGACAACCCCGAAGGGGTTGCGTCGTCCAGCCCAGGGTTGCCGTCCGCGGCTACCCTGGGTAAGGCCGCAAAAGGGTCTCCAACCCTGAAGGGGTTGCGTCGTCCAGCCCAGGGTTGCCGTCCGCGGCTACCCTGGGTAAGGCGGTGTAGTTTCTCCAAACCCTGAAGGGGTTGCGGAGGGACTGCGCAATTCAAGATTTCGGACGCAAACCTTTCAGGGTTGCAGGGGATTGACCAATCCGACCCAGGGTAGCCGCTGACGGCAACCCTGGGTAAGGCGGTGTAGTTTCTCCAACCCTGAAGGGGTTGCGTCGTCCAGCCCAGGGTTGCCGTCTGCGGCTACCCTGGGTAAGCCGGTGGAATTTCTCCAACCCTGAAGGGGTTGCGTCGTCCTGCCCAGGGTTGCCGTCTGCGGCTACCCTGGGTAAAGCGGTGTAGCTTCTCCAACCCTGAAGGGGTTGCGTCGTCCAGCCCAGGGTTGCCGTCTGCGACTACCCTGGGTAAAGCGGTGTAGCTTCTCCAACCCTGAAGGGGTTGGCCTAGGGACTGCGCAATTCAAGATTTCGGACGCAACCCTTTCAGGGTTGCAGGGAATTGAACCAATCCGACCCAGGGTAGCCGCTGACGGCAACCCTGGGCTGAACGACGCAACCCCTTCAGGGTTGGCATCTCAGCATTCAGCGCTGAGGGCTCAGCACTTGAGGGCTCAGCACTTCTTTCCTCTCGATAAATTTTTGCATTAAGATGTCGATTAGGCCGCCCGTCATGCGACTAATCCATGAGAAACGTATCACTCTGCAATTGGCACATGTGCAAAATCTATCGGAGGTGACGGATGAGCAAGGTACGCGTACTGGTTGGGACGCGCAAGGGCGCGTTCATCCTTGAATCGGACGGAAAACGCGAGCGGTGGGACGTTTCCGGACCCTTTTTTGCCGGCTGGGAGATGTACCACCTCAAAGGATCGCCGGTGGACCCGAATCGACTCTATGCCTCGCAGTGCAGCGACTGGTTCGGTCAACTGATCCAAAGGTCAAACGATGGGGGCAAGACCTGGGAGCCGGTCGGTAACAAATTCGAGTACGAGGGTGTTACCGGCACACACCAGTGGTATGACGGCACGCCCCGCCCTTGGGAGTTCAAGCGAGTGTGGCACATCGAGCCATCGCTGACGGATCCCGATGACGTCTATGCGGGCATAGAAGACGCGGCGATTTTCCGATCCACGGATGGGGGTCAGATCTGGAATGAGCTACCGGGGCTTCGAGGTCATGGATCGGGACCAGACTGGCAACCCGGAGCCGGCGGAATGTGTCTTCACACAATCATACTCCATCCGAGCGATGCCAATCGCATTTACACCGCGATATCGGCCGCCGGGGCTTTTCGAACGGACGATGGCGGCAAGAGCTGGCGACCGATCAATCGAGGACTTTTTTCACAGTACATTCCGAGTCCTACGGCTGAAGTAGGTCATTGTGTTCACCACGTAGCGATGCATCCTTCGCGCCCGGGCACTCTCTATATGCAAAAGCACTGGGACGTAATGCGCAGCAACGATGCGGGTGACTCGTGGGAGGAAGTCAGCGGCAACTTACCGACCGACTTCGGCTTTGTGATCGACGTTCACGCACACGAGCCGGAGACGATTTACGTAGTTCCCATCAAGAGCGATTCGGAGCATTTCCCTCTTGACGGCAAGTTGACGGTATACAGGAGCCGGACTGGCGGCAATGATTGGGAGGCGCTTACGAAGGGTCTTCCGCAGGCCAACTGCTATGTAAATGTGCTGCGGGATGCGATGTCTGTCGATTCGCTCGACAAATGCGGCATTTACTTCGGCACAACTGGTGGACAGGTCTATGGGTCCGCGGACGCAGGAGACACGTGGGCTCCGATTGTTCGAGATCTGCCCGCGGTCCTCTCGGTGGAGGTTCAGACATTGCCATGATAAGGGTAGTCCTTCCCGCACATCTTCGGACGCTGGCGCACGTCGACAGCGAAGTGGAGTTAGACATTAAGGGTGAAGTCACGTTGAACTCGGTGCTGGACGCGCTGGAGGCGATGTACCCGATGTTGCTCGGCACGATTCGCGATCAGGTCACTCAGCAAAGGCGACCTTTTCTTCGGTTCTTCGCGTGCGAAGAGGATCTGTCCTACCAATCGCCCGATGCTCCGTTGCCCGACGCGGTCGCGTCGGGTGCGGAGCCGTTTCTTGTTATAGGCGCGATCGCCGGCGGGTAAGGTGCTAAAAACGTGCCCTCCTGGCGGGAGCCGGTCGGAAAAATAATCAAACTGCCACACCCGAGCCCGCTGCGCCTGCGCGGGTGTGGCGTGCAAGGGTCTGTGACTCACTATGATTCTGGATCACAAATTGAACCTGACTCGTGACACGAAGAGTAGCGGCTTGCCGCTCTTGCATTGAGAGCCGTCTGTGAAGTAAGAAGTAGGGCGACAGGCTTGTCATGACCGGTGAAACGTTCAAAGCCATAGTCTGGGGTGTGCTTTTCACCGCGATACTCGCAGCGCTAATCGTCATCGGTTCGCGAAACCTTTCTCATTTTGACGCGGCTTTGGTGGGCTATACGTTTGCAGTATTGTTCGCCACGTTTGCAATTACTTATCGATACGCGATGTGGTTGCAACGACCGCCTACGGCGCTCTATTGGAAGCGCGGTTGGCGGGTTTTCTTCAGGCCATCCTATCTTGCGGTGAACATAGGCGCCTGGTTCAGGCGGGTGACAGGCGAGTTCGCCCTCAACAACTTTATCTTCAGGCGCAATCGTCAGCGCGGAGGAGCCCACATGATGATCATGTGGGGTTGCATACTGGGGTGTGCGATCACCTTCCCCTTGGTGTTCGGATGGATCAAGTTCGAGACACTACCGGACGATACGAGCGCATACCGGACTTTCGTCTTCGGATTCCCAACGTTCGCGTTTCGTATAGAATCGATAACAGGATTCTTGATCTTTCATGGTCTGGTGTGGGCTTCGTTGCTGGTGATAGGCGGAGTAATGCTCGCGATGCGTCGACGAATGCGCGACCACGGAGCAGCGGCCCTGCAACAGTTCGGCGAAGACTTCCTTCCTCTCATTCTTCTGTTTGCGGTGAGCGTGACCGGGCTCATGTTGACCGCAAGCTACACGTGGATGAAAGGCTATGCGTACGACTTCCTGGCAATACTTCATGCGATCACCGTCATCTTCACCCTGCTTTGGCTTCCGTTTGGAAAGTTCTTTCACATTTTTCAGCGTCCGGCGCAGTTAGGTGTCAGCTTTTATAAAGAGGTAGGCGCAAGAGAAGAGGCCGCACTGTGCGGCCGATGCGGGCATCCTTTCTCTTCGAGCCTGCATATTCGAGATTTGATTCAGGTCGAGCGGGCGCTAGGCTATAGGTATGAGATGGACGATGCGCGATCAGAGCACTATCAGTTTATCTGTCCGAGATGCCGTCGAGCTATGGTAGTCCTTGCGCAGGCCCAACTCTGGCAGGGAGAGCTTGGCAGCGAGCCGATTCGACTCGTCAACGCGCCGTCGTTGCCGCAGTCGACCCTTGGCAATCAACACGTGGGCTTCGGTCCTTTGGGCGAAGAGGATTCGAAGAATTTTCACGCATGAACAGCAGTATGCAGTAGGCAGTTCCGGTTCTCTGACGTCAAAGGCTTAGGAGATGGACCTAAGGTGCAATGCGGATCAATCGAACCCGAAACCCTAAACCCGGAACCCGAAACTGCCTACTGCATTCTGCCTAGTGCTTGTCGCTTACTTCTCATAAATCATGACTTCTGCCCCGGACAATATTGACGTTGCCAAAGCGTTTGGACCCCACCTCGCTTACTCCGAGGGTCTGCGCATTCAAACCGGGGTCGAGCCCGACCGGCTCGTCGATACGCATTGCTGCTTCTGCGGACAACAGTGCGGAATCCGGCTTAAGGTAAAAGACAATGAAGTAATCGGCTTCGAGCCAAGGGAAGATTTTCCTTTCAATCAGGGCATGCTCTGTCCAAAAGGAGTCAAACGATATCTTCAGGGCTCCCATCCCGATCGCTTGCTGAGCGCGTACCAACGTGATCTCAACTCTGAATCGGGGTTCACCGCGATACCCTATGAAACCGCAATCGCTAGAGTAGCGTCCGAAATTAAAAGGATTCAATCGCAGCTCGGCAACGATGCGTTCGCCTTCCTCACCGGCGCCAGCTTGACCAATGAAAAGGTATACCTCATGGGCAAGTTCGCGCGCGTCTGCTTAAAGACTGCCAACATCGACTACAACGGACGGCTTTGCATGGTGAGCGCGGCAGCAGGAAACAAGAAAGCGTTCGGGATAGACCGGGCCGCCAATCCGTGGTCCGACATCCTCGATGCCGAGGTGGTTTGGATCAGCGGCGCAAATGTCGCGGAGTGCGCGCCCATCACCACCAACTACGTCTGGCAAGCACGCGAGAGAGGAGCGAAGATCATCGTTGTCGATCCGCGAATCACTCCTATCGCGCGCACCTGCGATCTCTTTCTTCCGATCAAACCCGGCCGCGACATCGCATTGTTCAACGGAATTCTGCACTTGATGATCGAGAACGATTGGCTGGATCACAGTTTTATCGAGCAAAACACGGTGGGGTTCGACGCCGTTGCCGCAAGCGTGAAACCATGGAACCCACGACACACCGCTGAGGTGACCGGCATTTCGGAGCGCGCTATCAACCGGGCTGCCGAATTGTGGGGGCCGGCCAAAACGAGCTTCCTGTTGCACGCCCGCGGCATCGAACATCACACTCACGGCGTTCAGAACGTACTGGGCGCGATCAACATCGTGCTTGCCTCGGGAAGGATCGGCCGCAAGGGATGCGGCTATGCCACCATAACAGGTCAGGGTAACGGTCAAGGCGGACGCGAACACGGACAAAAGTGTGATCAGCTTCCAGGCGCGCGCGACATCCGCAACCCCGAGCACCGGGCACACATCGCTGGTATTTGGGGAATCACCGCCGATGATTTGCCTGAAGCGGGTGTCGATGCCTATGAGATCTTTCGCAAGATTGATCGTGGAGAAATCCGCGGATTGCTGTCGATCAGCTTTAATCCGAAAGTGTCGCTCCCTGACAACAACTTCATAACCCGAGCCCTGCAGAAGCTCGAGTTCTACGCAGCCATCGACTTCTTTCTGAGTGAAACAGCCCAGCACGCTGACATCGTGTTGCCGGGCTCACTTCAGGAAGAGGACGAAGGGACCACGACTCAGACAGAAGGCCGGGTGATCAAAATCAACAAAGCGATCGACTCGCCCGGCGATGCGCGGGAGGATTGGAAGATCATTCAGGACATCGCCGCAAAGCTTGGGCGCCCGCACGGTTTTACATTCAACTCGCCCGCCGAAGTTTTCGATGAGCTGCGGCGCGCTTCACGCGGGGGCATCGCCGACTATTCGGGCATTACTTACCAAAAGATTGACAGGCAATCAGGCGTGTTCTGGCCGTGCCGCAGTGACGAGGACCCGGGCACTCCCAGATTGTTTGAACCCGGTTCCTGGAATCCGGTATCGAATGGTACCGGACCATTCTACTTTCCCGATGGCAAGGCTCGCTTCAACGTAGCTGATTACTCGCCTCCCGCAGAGGATGTCGATAACGAATTCCCAATAATTCTCACCACGGGCCGGGTCGTGAGCCACTATCTCTCCGGCACTCAGACTCGCCGCATCGGCCCGCTCGTGAGCCAGTACCCTGAGCCTTGCGTCGAGATTCATCCTCAACTTGCGGCGAAACTCGCAATCCGCGACGGTGATATGACTACCGTTGAATCCAGGCGAGGAAAAATTACGTTGCGAGCGATGGTGGTTACAACCATCCGGCCCGACACGGTCTTCATTCCGTATCACTGGGGCGGGTCAAAGAGCGCGAATCAGTTGACCGTCTCTGCGCAGGACCCGATCTCGAAGATACCCGAATACAAAGTCTGTGCAGTGAGACTCCAGAAAGTCGCCAGTCCATTGCCATCGTCTGGGTAAACTGCTGAAGGATTTCCGATGCCGGTACCAGCGAACATGGAATTCTTCATAGACGCCACTCGTTGCATCGGGTGTCAGGCATGCGTCCTCGCTTGCAGCGAGTGCGATACCCACAAGGGATACTCGATGATCCATCTCGAGTATCTCGACCGCGCCAACTCAGTCCAGACTGCACCGGTGGTATGCATGCATTGTGACTCGCCGACCTGTGCCGAGGTTTGTCCGGCGGATGCTATCAAACGAACCGAGGACGGCGTGGTTCAGACAGCACGGAAACCGCGTTGCATTTCCTGCAACAACTGCGTGCTTGCATGTCCGTTCGGCGTGCCGAAGATGAATACCGACTTTAAACTGATGATGAAGTGCGATATGTGTTACGACCGTACATCAGCGGGGAAAAAGCCTATGTGTGCGACGGTCTGTCCAAGCCAGGCGCTGTTTTTCGGCACGAAAGATCAGATCGAACTTCTGAGACCACGCTCCGCACCTCTCAACCGGTTCCAGTTCGGCGCGCAGGTCATCACTACAAAGGTCAATATGATGACGCCGCGAACGAGTCGCGCGGAGTACATCGACGTAACCGCCGCGATGAACGAACAAACGATGGGCAAGAACATAACGTTGAATATCCTGACGGATATCTACACCGGAGAGGGCGTGTGACGCCACAGAAGGATCGTGAACAGGCGACGGTCGCACCGGACTCGAGGCCGGATGCGGAGCAACCACGATGGCGACAGGACTTTCCAATCGACTGGCCGCACGATCACTACGTTGCGCGGCGTGATTTCACAAAGTTCCTGGTCCTGACTAGTTTCGCCTTCGCGGTAGGCCAGGTCTGGATTGTCATAGAAAATCTGCTGCGATCTCGCCGGGGTGACACGCCTTTACGACTGGTGGCGCGTGTCGATGAAGTGCCGGTAGGCGGAGCCTTCACTTTCACCTATCCCGAACCACACGATCAGTGCGTGCTGGTGCGGCTTGGCGAAAACGATTTTGTCGCTTTCAGCCGGCAATGCACCCACTTGTCCTGCAGCGTCGTTCCGCAACTCGAGAAGCATCGATTGTATTGCCCCTGTCACGAGGGCGCGTTTGACGCATCTACCGGCAATCCCGTAGCGGGTCCGCCTCGCCGGCCTCTTGCCCGAATAAAACTGGAGTTCAGGCAAGCAGCCATCTACGCGAGTGGTGTGGAACTGAGGACTACAAACTGAGGCCTTAGAGACTTAGATGAGACAGCGATTTACGCGAGATCAGAAGATGACCATTGTCTACGGTATTCTGTGCATGGTCCTGATTCTCGTAGTGCTCCAGCTATGGCTGCTGACCGCGACGATGAATGCATACCTTGGTGGTGACCCGTCGGTAGTCTGGCCAGCGGCGCTTGTCAGCATCGTGTGCTTAGGGCTCAACGCTGGGCTTCTTCGGTACTTGTATTCGATGGAGAAGTGATGGGAACTGCGGTCCAATCAGGTAGCGGTCGACAGTTGCTGCTCGGGACGGTCGCGTTTGCGCTTTGCTTTGCGGTCTTTGGGTCTGTGTCGGCAATGATGCCCATCATCAGGAAGCAACTCTCGCTGAATCCGATTCAAGCAAGCGTCGCGATTGCAATACCGGTACTGTTGGGGAGTATCGGCCGGATTCCGCTTGGGATTCTGGCGGACCGGTACGGCGGGCGGTTGATATTCTCCATTGTGATGGCCTGCTCGGCCATACCTGCGTTTCTTATGGGCTGGGTTTCCGCGTACTGGCAGCTCGTGACGTTTGGGTTTTTCATTGGGGTTGCGCTTGCGAGTTTTTCTGTGGGTGTGAGCTTTGTAAGCGGCTGGTTTCCAGCGGAAAAACAAGGAACTGCGATTGGAATCTACGGAGCGGGAAACATAGGGCAGTCTTTGGCTTCTTTTGGGTCTCCGATGCTTGCCGGCGCTCTCGGATTCAAGTGGGGCTTTTGGACCTTCGGTATTTTGCTGTTGGTGTGGCTGGTAGTGTTTTGGAGTTCCGCGCGAAACGCCCCGAGCAGCGGGCCGCCGAAATCTCTCGGCGACATGCTGCACCCGCTTCAAGAGGGCATGAGCTGGGTGCTTAGCCTTTATTATTTTCTGACGTTCGGCGGATTCGTGGCGATGGCAGTTTACCTTCCGACGTTTTTGACGGACTTGTTTGGGCTCACGCCGCAGGACGCCGGCCTGCGAACCGCAGGATTTGTTTTGCTCGCTACGGCGACGCGTCCGATAGGAGGCAGCCTAGCGGATCGCATCGGTGGCAGAACGATTCTGTTGTGGGTTTTTCCCATCACCGCGCTGATGGCGTTGTTGTTGGCTTGTCCGTTGATTTCTACGTTCACGGTAGGGGCACTTGGAATGGCGGCAGTGATCGGACTCGGTAATGGTGCGGTCTTCAAGCTAGTGCCCGAGTATTTTCCAACCAATGTCGGCAGCGTTACTGGGCTGGTGGGAGCGGCTGGCGGTCTTGGCGGCTTCTTCCCACCATTATTGGTAGGCGGCGTACGACAGGCTACGGGAGCTTTCACGTGGGGATTTATCTTCTTGTCGCTGTTTGCGATCGTATGCTACCTGGTCGTTTTTAGTGTCGGCAGGAAGGGGAAGGAAGTGCTGAGTGCTGAGTGCTGAGTCCTGAGCAGTCAACCCAAAGCCGCCAGGTCTCCCCATCTCCTCATCTCCTCCTCCCCGCCCCCTACCCCCTTCCCATAATTTTCACTCCCCTGTCGATCCACTCCTCCGTCGTTCGATAAACCGGTGAAGGCAGATGATGACGCTGCACAAAAGAGCCGGCTCACGAATGAACCGTAAAATTTGGCAAAACCTGTGAATTTGATTGAAAGAACGTCTTGGAGAAGGAGCAATAAACATGACAGAGACAACCTTCAGATTGGAAGATTTGGTGCGTGGGGGAAAAACGCGGCTTGAGACTGACGCCGTTTGTCCCGAAAATGAAGGAATACACAGTGACCAGATCGCGAAATCCATCATTCGGAGGACAAAGACTATGAACATCGCTCTTTGGATTATTCAGATCATTCTGGCGGGTCTGTTCTTGTTCAGCGGCATCGTGAAGCTCGTAATACCCATACAGGAGATGGCTGCGCAGATCAACCTGCCGGGCTTATTCCTTCGCTTTGTCGCAGTACTGGAGATCCTCGGCGCGCTCGGATTGATTCTGCCGGGGCTGCTGAAGATCATGCCGCGACTCACGTCTCTCGCCGCCGCCGGCCTGGTCATAATCATGATCGGCGCAGTAGCAATAAGTGTTCGTCAGGGTGTCGCGGATGCTGTGCTGCCGGCACTCACCGGGATACTGGCGGCGTTTGTGGCCTACGGCCGGCTCAGACTTGCGCCGCTCGGGTGACAAAACTTCTATGTCGTAACCACTGCGCGAATGCGCCTGGAAAATCGTCATGCGCTACGCGTGAAAATCTTATCGAAGAATCATCCAGGTTCAGTTCATAAAACAGAAGGAGTGACTAAGATGAAATTCATGATCATAGTAAAGGCCAACAAAGACTCCGAATCGGGTGTGATGCCAACCGAAAAGCTCCTCGCCGCTATGGCGAAATACAATGAGGAACTCGCCAACGCAGGCCTGCTCGTAGATCTTAACGGACTGCAACCGAGCTCCAACGGCTCGCGGATCAAATTCTCCAAAGGCGAGCGTATCGTAACCAACGGGCCGTTTCCAAATCCCACCGAGCTGATCGCCGGCTACTGGGTGATTAAGGCGAAATCTAGAGAAGAAGCGATCGATTGGGCCAAGCGTGCGCCATTTGACATCCAGCCCGGTGATACAGAGCTCGAGATAAGACAGATTTTTGAGTTGGAAGACTTCGCTCCCAGCGACGCCATAGATCAGCACGCGAAGCTACGCGACAAACTTGAGAGCAGGTAAGTGAGGAAACAACCGCGATGAGTTATCGACTCGGGGGCGCCACCGTCGCCCCCTTTTCACCAGCAGTGCGCACAAGCATCACACGCACTAACCGGTTTGCAGTAGAGTCGATCGTTTTGGTCATAAGGCGGATGGCACCGGGGCTTATCCGGACGGCACGATCGTATCACTTCACCTCCGCTTGAACCTCGCGGAGCCGCCGTTCGAGAAAGCGACGCTCACTTTCATTGGTAACCAGCGCAAGCGCCTGCTCGTAGCTGATTGCCGCTTCTTTTGAGGAACCGATCCGCCGCAACATATCGGCACGGGCCGCATGCAAGAGATGATACCGCTCCAGATCACCAGTCGCCGCGATGTTGTCAATCAACGCGAGCGCTCGCGCCGGGCCCTCGACCATTGCAACCGCGACCGCACGATTCAACGACACAATCGGCGAAGGCTGAATCCTCTCCAGAAGATCGTACAGCCGAACGATCTGCGGCCAGTCGGTGTCTTCAGCTCGAGGCGCGCTGCAATGAATCGCGGCAATCGCAGCCTGCACCGCGATAGGACCCGGCACGCCTCGAAGCGCTTCGTCCACCAGAGGCAGGGCCTCGGCTATCTCCTGTTTGTCCCAGCGCGCGCGATCCTGCTCGTCCAGCAGGACAAGGTCGCCCGCTTCGTTCAATCGAGAATCACGCCTCGAATCGTGGAGCAACATCAACGCCAGGAGGGCCGTCGCTTCGCTTGGGGAGTCAGGCGCCAACAAACTCACCACCAACCGCCCGAGACGAATTGCCTCAACGCAAAGGTCAGTCCTGACGAGCGCGGCACCTCGCGTGGCGGTGTAGCCTTCGTTGAAGATCAAATAGATCACCGTCAGCACCGCATCAAGCCGACTCGGCAAGTCCGCGGTCTCAGGAATCGTATAAGGTATTCCGGCGTCGCGGATTTTTCGCTTGGCCCGCACCAGACGTTGCTGCATCGTAGCCACCGGAACGAGAAAAGCTCGCGCGATCTCCTCGCTATCGAGGCCACCCAGCGTTCGGAGCGTCAACGCGACTTGAACTTCCGGTGCAAGCGACGGATGGCAACAAGTGAAGATCAACCTCAGACGATCATCGGGAATTTCGTCCGTCAGGTATTCCGGCTGTTCGACCTCCGAGCTTTCGTTCGCGAGAAATGGCTCGACCTTCTCCTCAAAACGAGTGCGCCGGCGAATGCGATCGATGATCTTGTGTCGCGCGGTCTGGATGATCCACGCGCGAGGAAACTCGGGTACGCCGGATTCTCGCCATGCAGGAACCGCGCTGGCGAATGCTTCCTGAGCGGCTTCTTCGGCGGTGTCGAAATCACCGAACAAACGAATCAGAGTTGCGACGATGCGGCCCCAATCCGATCGATAAAGTGTATCAACAGCAACGTTCGCGTCGGCGACCATCTCCGTATCATAAGTTTTTGCTGCCGGAGTGTCGATCTGTGCGCTGGATGTTCGATTAACCAATGGGGGAAAAAATGAAATACATGCTACTGGTTTATATGGATGAGAGCGTGATGACCGACGCTGAGCGGCAGGACTGCTACGTCGAGTCGGCACAGCTAACACAAGAGCTGCATTCCAATCGTCAATATGTGTCAGCGAACCCTTTGCACCCGGTCGCGACAGCAACAAGCGTCCGTGTTCGAGAAGGCAAGCCGCTGGTCACCGATGGACCGTTTGCAGAAACGCGCGAGCAGCTCGGCGGCTATTTCCTGATCGATGTCAAGAATCTGGACGAAGCGATGGCGGTGGCCTCACGGATTCCGGGAGCCCGCAGAGGAACTATTGAGATCAGACCGGTGGTCGAGATCGCGGGTATGCCCGACTGAGCTCCGAGAGCTCGTTGGAGGAGGAATTATGCAAACAGTCAATCAAACACAGCCGGCGTCGAAGACAGGAGTCTGGACCGGCCGCATCATCAGCGCACTGGCGGTACTCTTTCTGCTCTTCGATGGGATTATGAAGCTTATGATAGCAGGTCCGGTCATAGACGCACACACTCAGCTTGGAATACCGACCCACCTCGCGCGGCCCATCGGTGTGCTAGAGCTGCTTTGCGTGCTGATCTATCTGATTCCGCAAACATCAGTGCTTGGCGCGGTTTTGTTGACGGGCTACCTTGGTGGCGCAGTGATGACCCACCTGCGGATCGGTGACCCGTTGTTCTCGCACACTCTGTTTCCGATCTACGTAGGTGTGTTCCTCTGGGGCGGATTGTTCTTGCGCGATGTTCGGGTGCGGACGCTAATGCTTTGGCGCACTGCGTAGAACTCGGCGGCGAATCCCTGGCGCGTGACGCTTGTTGCGCCACGCGCCTGAAGTTCTTTGTTCGGTCCTCGCGGCGTCTTCGAACGCCTCACTCTATTTTCCCGCGTCGAGGTGCCATCCGACATTTACCAGCGATCCGTCGCGGCGAACAAACATCTCCGTCGCTCGCCCGGTTCTGGTGATTCGCTGGCCGCCGGCTTCGATCTCATAGAGGTAGGTCGTATAGATAATTACCGTGTTGCCGTAGACCTGCATCTCGGTTTTCGGGAACTCCAATCGAAGTAGTCTCCCGCCACTCTCGGCAAAACCCTTCGCTCCGGCAAGTATCGATGCTCGATTACTCCATTGTTCCGACCCATCGTCGATTGCGACAACTTCCTCGGGTATCAGCTTCTCCAGAGCAGCGCGGTCATTCGAAAAGTAAGCTCGCCATACTGCTTCGCGTGCCTTCAGAATTGACTGGCGGTGTTCCGGTGAAAGGGACGCCGGCACGGCGTTGCGCTCTGCGCGCCACGCGGGATCTACGACAGTGTGCGATGCCACCTGAATCCAGTTGCCGTTGCGTTTGGCGTAAACATCCATGATGCGAAATCTAATCTCGGTAATCCACGTGTTGCCGGACTTGTCTTCGAACTCTCCGATGAAACAGGCCACGGCCAGTTCGGGACTATAGAAGTTGACGTCGAAATCTTTGACGTTGTACCGGCGGGACGGATTCGGGCTCGGGCGGGTTCCTTTTTCCTTTGGCCAGTCGATCCCGTTGGCGGCCATGTACTCGATTATCCCTCGAATCGGAACGCGCGAACCCTCAAGGAAGCCTCGCCAGTCTTCTGAATGGGTGGCGTAGATCTTCTCGACGTCCCAGTCTATAAATGCCTGGAAAATGCTTTCGATGTGAGCTCGAATCAGCGCGCGATCTTTGTCCTGGTCGCTCTTGATTGCGTTTGCAGTTTGTGCGGCAGCGAAAGCCGGCGCACAAAAGATCACCAAAGCTACCAGAGATGTCTTGAATGCGTTCATCTTTGTCCTCCCTTCGTCGAACAGCGGAGATGAAGCGAAAGGGCGAAGCGGCGACGCGGAGACGCGGAGACGCGGAGACGCGGAGACCCTCATCTCCTCATCTCCTAATCTCCGCCAACTCAATCGCATCGTAGTGCGAGCATCGGATCTACTCTTGTAGCCCGGCGTGCTGGCAGATAATTCGCAAGCACCGACACTCCCAGCAACAGCACCACGACCCCTACGTATGTGACAGGATCAGTAGCGCTCACGCCGAACAATAAGCTCTCAATGAACCGCGTGAGCGCCAATGCTGCAATTACCCCGAAAACTACGCCCGCGATTGCCAACAGCAGTCCTCTTCCCACAACCAGCTTGATCACATCGACAGGTTCAGCTCCCAGAGCCATTCGGATTCCGATCTCTCGCGTTCGCTGACTGGCCGTATAAGACACCACGCCGTAGATTCCGATCGTGGCCAGTAATAGCGCGAGTCCTCCAAAAATGCTCGACAACGCCGCTGTGAACCCGTTGCGGGCCGTCGCCTTGCTGACATAATCCGTAAGCGGCCGAACCTTCGAAATCGCAAGATCCTTATCGAGTCTTCTCAACTCGCTCCGGATTGGCCCCGCGAGAGCCACCGGATCGCCCTTGGTCCTGACGACATAACTGAGGTGCGGCCGCGCGCTCTGAGTGTAAGGAATGTAAATCTGCCCTCGTCCCAACTCCATCAGGCTCTGACTCCTGATGTGCTCGACGACTCCGACTACTTCCGACCAGCGAGGCTCGAATTCCCAGTTGCTGAAGTGTTCGGCCTCGATCTTCTTTCCGATCGCGCTTTCGTTGGGCCACGTTCGCTTCGCTAATACATCGTCGACTATCACCACATTGCGCGTCGACGCCTGGTCCTGCGCGTCGAACTGCCGCCCCTCCAGCATTCGCGCTCCGATAGCCTGAAAATATGCCGGGGTGATTGCTCGATAATCCGCGAGCATCCCAGCCTTTTCTTCTTCTTTGAGCCCTTCAGGCGCAAACGGGCTGAACCAGTTCGGATAGTCATCGAGGGGCAGGTGAGATACCGCGCCGACTTCATCAACACCTGGGACCTTCGTCAAAGTCTCTTCACACTGCCGAATAAAGACTCTGCGAGGCTCGTCGTATGGATAGCTGTTTTCTGCGAGATTGACCTCGAACGTCAGCGCTCGCGAAGGAACAAAACCCGGGTTCGACCTCTCCAGCTCCTTGAGCGTGCGTACCATCAGGCCTGCCCCCACTATGAGCACAAACCCGAGCGCAATCTCGGCAACAATCAGCAGCGAGCGAGTGCGCACGGTGCCGGGACGAATCCCGCTTTGACCGCCACCCTTGAGTGCCTCGACCAGACTCACTCGTCTGCTCTCGAACGACGGCGCCAATCCGCAAAGGATGCCCGAGATAATTGAAACGGCCGCGACGAACGCGACTATCGGTGGGTTAAGCGAGACTGAATCAAACTGAGGCAGACCGGACGGCAGCAGCCTCAGCAAGGGATTGAGACTCCAGAAGCCGACTGCCAGCCCCAGCACGCCGCCCACAGTGGCCAACATCAGACTCTCGATCAGAAGCTGTCGAATGATCCTCCATTGCGAAGCACCTATCGCCGCCCGTAAAGCAATCTCACGTCTGCGAACAGTCGCGCGTGTCAGCAGAAGATTTGCAACATTGGCGCACGAAATCAGCAGGACCAGACCTGCGCCAATCAACAGCGCAAACAGCGACGGCCTGGCGGTCCGCGTTGCGTCGCCGTGCAGAGCAGCGACTACAAATTCGAGCTTGTCGCGATCGAGCTCCGCGAACTTGCTTCGAAGCTGCCGGGCAATTCCACTAGCTTCCTCTTGTGCCTGAGCTACGGTCACGTCCGGAGCAACCCTTCCGAACATACGCAGGAAATACAAATCCGTCGGGTTCTCATAGACGTTGTACGAAAATGGTGTCCAGACCTGAATCTCCGCTGGAACATCTGCATCCGGCGAGAAGATCAACTGGAAATCTTTGGGCATCACCCCTACGACCGTGCGGCTGCTTCCTTCCAATCGAACTTGGCGGCCCAGAATGTTTTCGTCCGCGCCATAGCGACGAACCCACAACCCATAGCTGAGAACTATTGCAGCGCGCCCGCCAAAGCCGTCCTCTTCGGGAACAAAACCGCGGCCCAACAGCGGTGTCACTCCCAGGACCGATAAAGCGTTGGCAGTCACATTGCCGACTTTGATCTGTTCCGGTTCCGCGTCTCCGGTCAACGTCCCGTTGCCGACCCATACTCCCGCTACATCTTGAAAGAGCCGGCTCTGCTCGCGAAGTTCTCGAAGCTCTGCCCCGGACGAAGGAGCTCTATTGGCCCCCATTCTCTCGAAACTCGACCAGATGACCATTAGCTGTGACGGTTGGTTGTAGGGCAGGGCCCGCAGCAGGACCGCGTGCACAACGCTGAAAATGGCGGCGTTCGCGCCGATGCCCAGCGCAAGCGTCACCACTGCGGCCAGGGAGAATCCCTTGCTGGTAGAAAGCGTCCTGGCGCTGTAACGAACATCCTGCCATAACGCATCGAGTAGTCCACCGCCGCGAATGTCGAGCGCCACCTGCGTGAAGTAATGCTGGTTGCCGAACCGCCGAACAGCGTCTTTGCGAGCTTCTGCTTCAGCCATACCGCTGGAGATGTTTTCGCGGGTGCGCATCTCGACGTGAAATCGGAACTCTTCGTCGATGCGCCGGTTAATTCTTGCGGCAAAGAGAAAGCCGTAAACGCGCCACCCTACCGATCTCAACCAGGATCTCAACGAGGTCATCGCGGCAACCTCCGCTCAGGCGGTTTGCATGACTTTTGTTATCGCTTCGGCGACGCGATCCCAATAAGAGGACTCGGCTTCGAGTTGCCTGCGCCCGAGTCTCGTGAGTTTGTAGTGTCGCGCCTTGCGATTGTTTTCCGACAAGCCCTCTTCAGAAGTAATCCACCCGCGATGCTCCATTCGATAGAGTGCGGGGTAAAGCGATCCTTCTTCGATGCGGAGGGCGTCGTCTGAGGTCTGTTGAATCCACCGCGCGACGGCGTACCCGTGCATTGGCCCGCGGCTGAGCGCCTTCAACACGAGCATATCGAGTGTGCCCTGCAGCAGATCTAGTCTTTCCATCGGCACAAAGGCTCCTGACGATGCGTCTAAACGACGGCTCCTTAGAGCGTCTAGGGGACAATACTCGGGTATACTTAGACTGTCAAGGGGAAGGGATTATTGAAGTGCGAGGATGAAACGCCGAAGAGGACGAGAAGCGGAGCTGTATGTAGCTTTGCACGCCTTTCGCCATACTTGCACAATCAGCGAAAAAGTTCGCACAATTAGACGTTTTTCTGTGCGATCAGGTGCTTGCAATGAGGTGGTTCATTTTGTGTATACACCTCAGAGTGACACGAAGATCTTCTCGAGGAATTCGCGGTTGGCGCGAGCGCTCGCTGTAGTCTCGGCTGGCGTGTCGCCCACTTTGCAACACTCAATCATTACAGGACCGTCGAAGCCCGCGGTCTTCAATCTCTTCAACACCGCGGGAAAGTCTACTTTGCCCGTCCCGAACTGGATCATCACGTCGCCGTTTGGTTCGCCGCAGTCCTTTGCGCAGAAACCGCTTACGTGTTGACTCACTCGCTCAAGCTCAGCGACTGGATCCTTGCCGGTGTAATAGACAATATTCCCCGCGTCGTACCAGATCGAAAAGTTCCGATGGTTCACTTCTTTGATGACCCGCAGTATTTCCTGCGACGATCCACTTATACCGCCGTGCGGTTTCATAGCGAGCCTGATTCCCTTTTCACGGCAATATTCCGCGGCGTCCCGCATCACGGTGACGTAGTGAGCGAACTCGTATGACTTGTCAGTTCCGAACGACAACACGTATTGCAGTGACAACGCGGACGCGTTATCGATCTGTTTGCGTACCTCGCTGATGGAATCCACGAGCGCGATGTCGTGATTCGACCTCAGCGCACCCATTACCGAGATTAGACCAGCCGAGGAGATTCTTGATTTCAACTTCAGTAGATAATCGGGGGTGGCTTCGATGCCTATGAACGGTTCTTCTTTGATGCGCGTCAGGAGGCCGGTGTATTTGAAGCCTGCAGCCTCGATTTCGCTCAGAGCCTGATCGAAGGTCCACTTAGTCCATGGCCGGTTGAAACATCCGATCTGCCATCGGACACCCTTTGCCGAAGCATCGTGTGGGGAAAACACGGTCGCTGCCGCTGCGACAACTGCTGCCCGTCGTATGAAGTCTCTGCGATTCATAGTCAGTTATGAGTTCTGAGTCGTGCGGTAGCGCGCAAGTACCGATGCACGGGCGCCGTGAACTCAGCGCTGACTCAGTACTCAGAAGTCGGTCCTCAGAACTCAGAGTTCAACCTATAGCGATTACGTTCGATGCGGTTCGAAAGTAAAGCACACCTTGCGATATTGCCGGAGTTGCGAGACACGGCTCTCCCATTTGGTTCTTCGACAGGATCTCGAGCTTCGGTCCGGCCTTGATTACGTGCACCGTGCCGTCTTCCGTCGCACAGTAGATCTTGTCATCGGCAGCAACAAGCGATGACGAACACGCCGCGTCGGCCCCAAGCCGCTGTTCGTAGATCTTTTGCGCCGTCTTGAAATCGTAGCAGCGCAACACTCCGTTGAAGTTCGCCAGATAAATATAGCCTTTATAAACAATCGGAGTAGAAATGTAGGATCCGCCGTTCGGCACACTCCAAGCCACTGAGTCGTTGCTGGTGCTTCCCTCTTTGAGCGAAATGTCCCCCTGCGCCGTAGGACGCACCGCAAACAACGGCGATTTTCCGCCATGTGCGTTGCAGATAACGATCAGCCCGTCTGCGAGAAACGGAGTCGGAATCGGAATGTCTCCTCCGCCGCGCAGCCGCCATAGTTCTTTGCCGCCCTGCAGGTCATAAGAGACTATGTAGGGCCATCCGTTGGTGACGACCTGAATCCTGGCGCCATCGTTGACGACCATCGGAGTTCCCCAGCTACCTTCACAAGCGCCCTTGCGCGAGGTCCGCCATACTTCCTTGCCGTTCGAGAGATCAAACGCGGCAACAAACGGGTCCTTTGGATCATCACACAGAAGCACGATTCGATCGTGAAACAACGCGGGAGAGCTGCTGTACCCCCAACCGATGCCATGCCAACTGTTATTGATCACCCCAAGATCTTTGTTCCACAACAGCTTTCCATTCAGGTCAAAGCAATACAATCCTTCCGACCCGAAGAACGCGACGAGTTGGCGTCCGTTGGTGATCAGCGTGGTATTCGCGTGTGACGATTTCTCGTGCCGTTCAGTAAGCGGTTTCGCCGTGCGTATGACTCGCTCCCACAGCTTTTTCCCGGTCTTCTTGTCGAGACAAAGGACCATCCACCTTTGTTCGTCGTTATCCTGCGCGGCCTTCACGTCGCCGTAGTAACCGATTCGCAGCGATGCCTTGCCCGATAATCTCACCGCGGTGCCGACGAACATTCGATCACCCCAAATGATCGGACTCGAGTGTCCGAGGCCTGGGATTTCGGCACGCCAAGACACGCCCGACAGCTTTCCCGCTTGCGCGTCCGCGTTCCAGGTGGCAGCGGTTGGAAAGCCCTCGGCTATACCTCTTCCGTCAGGCCCTCGAAACTGCGGCCAGTTCTGTTCAGGCTTCGAGCCATAGGCGAGCGTCGATCTCACACCGATTGTCAGCATTGGCAGCGCGGCCAATGAAGTCGAGATGAATGAACGCCTGGATGAAAGACTGGATGAAAGACTGGTTGAAAGACTGATTGAAAGCCTGGATGAACTGCCGAATAGCTTTGCAGAGTCTGATGACCGCTCTCGCATGATTCAAATACCTCTTTTACGAATGCCGGGTTAACGCACTTCCAACGCAAAGGCTCACGGCCGCGACTAATAAGAAACCATACGTGCCGAAGATGTTCAACGTTCAACTACATCCCAGGCCCGAGTCTTGAAGTAGGTTAACCCGGTCGAAAAATGCCCCAAATCCTTCCTTCTCTCCACTCCAACTGGACTTAGCACTCAGGACTCAGCACTCAGGACTCAGCCATCAGCAGCCCTACCTCGAGCCGGCTGCCGCCTCGCTCCTGTTAGCCGCGTTTGTGATAAACGCAGTTACGTCTTTGTAGCCGGTCGAGATTGCGTCCACGAATACGAGATCAGTCGCGTCGAGGAACGAGTCGCCGTTATCGACGACCGAGTACGGCGCAGGCATCGCATGCCCATCGTCAGTCAACACGATACGCCTGGGACCCAGACCCAAACATTGCGCTCCTATGGAGCGCTGTTCTCTCATAAGGTTGATAGCTGATCGGTTCGTACGAGTGGTCATTGCCAACAGGTCCGCAGCAACACAGAGATGGGGCAGGACTCGGAGCTCAGAGCTCAGAACCCGTCCTCAGAACCCCAAATGCTCTTTTATGAACTCGATCGCGCGACGGATGATTTCTCGGGAACGGGCGTCGTCATTCTGGTTGTCAAACCCGTGAACTCCATCCGGATGATTCGCTACGTCGATCGCTGCGTTCCTCGCGATCGCTTCGCTGATGAACCGGTCGATCGAATCGTTCAGCCCAGGTATCTGATCGAGTCCCGCTCGCGCTACGAATATTGGTGGCATTCTCACAGCATCGGACAGGTACGTTAGTACTGAGAATTCCTTCAACGCGGCCGCAGACTCGTGATCCCTGTGCGCCTCCGACTGTTCGATGTCCAGGTAGGCATAGAATGCGACGAGGCAACGCACAAACGAGAGCTTGTCGCGCATCGCCAAGCTCAGCAGGGGTCCGCCGCCTGAATACGCTGCCAGACAGATTCTCTCTTTATCGATGCTCATCGAGTCTGCATTCGCACGAATGTAGTTGATCGCGTCGGTGACGTCTTGCGCGGCTTCCGCGAGGCGAGGTTTAGGATACCCGAGTCGGTGCGTAAACGTGACCCCTACCAGACCCAACGCCCCAACTAGTCGTGCCCAGGAAATGAAAATACCCCAATCCCTGGGTGTTGCCTGCTGGGGTGTTCCACCATGTATGAAGAGAACTGCCGGCTTGCGCTCGTCCTTCTCAAGACGATCGGGAATATACGCATCCATCAAAAGGACCGGATTATTCGTGGTGCTGTACTTCAAGTCCTTTTGAACCTGCACTCGATCCATACCGGGCACACTGTACACAACCGGCGTCATTACGATTTCACGCAACGTTTTCTGCGGCTGCTGGGGCATAAAAGCGTCCGTTGGGCTGGAACCAGAACAAGGCTTGCACTTAATTCGTTGCAGCCAACTCGTAGAGGTATTCGACGTAAGACATCACCGCGCCGTCCAGTCCCTGAATCTTTGGATTCTTCGACTCGATCACGTAATACTCATCCGGCGCGTGTGCTCCGCCGCCGTGTCCCAACCCGAAGTGTCCTGCGGGCAAACGCAACCGTTCGCCGGTAAAAACGTAGCCGGGCCACGAACCGGCGAGGCGCGGCCATAAAATCGGATCGATGCCGGCACGTTTGTAGACGGCTACCGACGATTGGATCAGCGCGGAATCCGCCGGAGTGCTTGTCGGATCGTAGCCGCCAGTCATATTCACTTCGATGTCGCCGAACCCGTGCTTCGCCAGGTGAGCCTTGAGCGCGGCAAGCGCACCCGCGGCGGTCATGTCGGGCACCAGCCGAAGGTCCAGCTTAGCCACTGCACGATGCGGCAGAATAGTCTTTCCGCCCGGCCCGGTATAACCGCCTACCAACCCTTCAATATTCACCGTGGGCCTGGAAACCAGAAGCTCGAGCGACTCGCGCCAACCCACGTCGTGCACCCAATGCTTCACGCCAAGCTGCCTCTGCGCCACGTCCTCTCTCAATCGCCTGGCCGCCGCATCGATCATCGACTTCTCCTGTTGTGAGAGTGGTCGCGCCTTGTCTGCAAAGCCTTCGATAGCGGGATCGTTGCCATCCGCGGACACCAGAGTCCCCAGGGCTTTTACGAGATGCCATGCCGGACTGTCGATTCGAGCCTTATTGCTCGAGTGTATGTCGCTTCGCGGTCCGCGACCCCAGCGTTCGCCGCTCGACACAAGCTCGCACTCGACGATTCCCTTGGCGCCGAGATTGATCGTGACCTCGCCATCAAGATCCTGCGATGGAAAAGGCATGAAAATGCCGTTGCATTTCTTCAGTGCGCCCTGGATTTCTGGCTTGCGCACGATCTGCGTGAAGTGAGGTGAGCCTATTTCCTCTTCGCCTTCGGCGACGAGCACGAAGTTGACCGGGACCTTTCTGCCTGCGGCTCTGATTGCATGGAGAGCAGCGAGGAATGTCGCTTCGGGGCCTTTCTGGTTGACGGCGCCACGGCCGATGATCACCTTGCCGAGGCCAGGCTTATCGACAAGTGCCGCTTCCCACGGCGGGGAGGACCACTCGGATGGGTCGACCTGTTTGACGTCGTACATGAAATAGAGGCCCACAGTTCGTGTAGCACCTGCATCGAGCTTGGCGAAGATGCCGGGCTGTCCATCGGTGGGGATCTTCGTGACATCATTGAACCCGGCGTCGCGAAAAAGCCGCATTGTGAGATCGCATCCTTCGTTGACGCCGCGGTTCTCTGCGGCGATTGAAGGTTGCCGGATCCATTCCTGAATGCGCTTGACCGCTTCGTCGTGGTTTTTTTCTACCTGGGTGCGAATGGCGCCGAGCTCTCGATCGTCGGCGAACGAAGGGCGGGTGAACGAAATGGCCGCCGCCCCGGCTATGGCACTTTGGATGAAGTCTCGTCTTTTCATAACAACTCCCTTGTCAGTGCGGACTGATGAGTGCTGAGTGCTGAGTCCTGAGTCCTGAGTGCTGAGTGCTGAGTCCTGAATGTTAACTTTGACTGCTACGCGCTGTGTTCAACCCGACGGTGTTTCAACTCAGCACTCAGCACTTTCAATCACTAAGCACTTTCAATCACTCAGCACTTTCAATCACTCAGCACTTTCAATCAGCACTCAGCACTTTCAATCACTCAGCACTTTCAGTTTGCTCTCTTCACCGCTGTAAGCGTCACCTGCGACGCGTATTGCTTGGAATGATGCACCGAGTTGTGCGCGATCACTCCTTTACTCTCGTCGTAGTTCTTCCCACCGGTGTTCATGTTCCGATCAAACCTTGGGAAGTTGCTGCTCGATACCTCCAACCGAATTCGATGACCCGCCTCAAAGAAGTTGCTCGTGGTCATCGGCTGCAGAGTCACCTTGTAGATCTTGCCCAACTCCATCCACGCCGGAGCCTTGTCGTACCCGTTTCGATACCTCACTCTCTGAATCGTCTCGTCCAGATTGTACGCTTTACCATCCGGGTAGACGTCGATCAGCTTCACCGTGAAGTCGGTATCCTTTGCGTCCGACGAAACAAACAGCGTCACTTCAATCGGCCCGCTCACCTCGACCCCTTCCTTCAAAGTCGGGCTGCTGTAGACCAGAATGTCCGAACGCTCCTCCACCTTGCTCTGATCTAACGCCCCACCCTGGACCGCGTTGCCGGTGCAACAGACATTCCCGCCATGCGACGGCACCGGATTCATCGGATCGTATTGGAAGGTGTCGGCACTATCGATGGCCGGCGCAGCATCGGCCAGCACACCATCTCCATTCAGCGTATTCGCCTTGCCGCCGCTCGACAGGAAAAGCGTCATGGGCTGGGCACCTTGAGGCGGCCACGTGTCTGACGACTGCCACTTGTTGATGCCCATAGTGAAGTAACGCACCTTCGGCATCTTCTCAAGAATTCCGTTGCTCTCGCCTTTCAGAAAATGATCGAACCACGCCCACGTCAGCTCGTCGTAGTTCAATCGCGCATCACCGATGCTCCGCTCGCCGACAACAGTGTTCTCCGTTGCCCGTTTGTAAGCACAATGCAGGGTCGGAGCTATCACTGCGTACTGCTGATTGGCGATTTCCGGCTTTGCCGTACGGCGAACATGATTGTACGCAGCCAGATTAGGCCCCACTGAAACGTCATACCACGACATAAACCAAAAGCCGGGCACATTGATTGTCGTGTTGTCGTGCCACAATCCTCCTCGGTACCACGCCGGATCGTTGGGCGTCCGCTGAATCATCGCACCGCCTGTATCAACCGGCATCGCATCGGCGAAGATGCCGCGAGGTCCATCCACCGACTTCATTATGTCCATCACCGGAAGATGCCGAAGCGCCTGGGACCAGTCGACCGGAGGCAACTGCTGCGCGAGGTCGAACGACTTCGATGCGCGAATCAGTTCCTCTTGAGTTGCGTTGGGCGGAAAGATTGGCCGAACCTGATTCTGCTCGCCGTACAACCACGCGATGAACAGCATCTGCACCGCGCCGCCGCGATACCAGTTGCCTTGTTCGTAGTAAGGTCCCACGCGGCCGACCCCCGCGCCGAACCCTTGAGGGATCATCGCCGCAAGGGCGGGATTCCCACGTGCGGCGACTGCAAGCTGCCACTCGGCGGTCGAAGAGCACCCGATCGTGCCTACTTTGCCGTTCGACCACGGCTGCGTTGAAATCCACGTCAGCTCGTCCTCGCCATCCGTAAGCGGCGGGCCAAGGATGTCGTAGTTACCTTCGGAAAAGAAGTGACCCCGCTCATTTATTTCCACGAAAGCGTAGCCGCGTTTTACAGCTTCGAGCTCGTTGCTCATATCGCGCGGGCTTCCGTTTCGTACATCCCAGAAGTTGAAGTTGTAAGGAGTTCTCACAAACACGGTCGGGTACTTCTTTGAGGTGTCCTTGGGTCTGTAGACGTCGGTAGCCATTCGCTTGCCGTCGCGCATCGGCACCATGAGCTTGCGCTCGATGATCGCGATGGACTCAAGTTCCTTCTCGATAGAATTTCGACGCGCGATCAATTCAGGGGAGGCGCCGCCACGCGCTTGTCCGGGAGCGCTCGGGGTGGTTGGGAAGAAACCAGCCAGACAGAGGAGCAGAATGCAGCAGATCTTTTTTGTCATCGCGAGCCTCATGAGAAGTCTGAGTTCTGAGTACTGGGTTCTGAGTGCGATTGCCTGAGTAGTTCGTCCTCTCCACTGGAAGAGGGCCAGTACTTCGTTCAATGATAGTCTTTTCTATCCCCAGTGGCAGCACTCGCGCAAGGCCGCTAGCGAAGGCAAGCGCCGACGTTTGACATCATATTCGGTTAAGAGAAAGCAGGTAGACCGCAAAAGAAGCGAGCCAGTGCTCACCGGCATAGTCTCCACTTGCTACGTGCGATAGGGCCTCCGAGGCGTGCGCTTCGGCCGCGCGCGTCAGCAAGAAGCGAAGCGGATCCGTATGTGCCAAACGCGCGGCTATGCTGCGCATGCACCATGCCCGGCTGAGATTGAGTCCATCCAGGTGTACAAGCTTCGGGTCGCGTCGGTCCAGTATTAGTGCGGGACGCAGCAGAGTTTGGGATGCAGGCCCCCCCAGACCAGGCAAGAAACGATGGAACCAACGGCGGAACTCGATCGGCTCCATGACACGACTCATCAAATCCGCTTCCATCAAAGCGGGCGAAAAGAAATCCTCACCGCCAGGTTCCAGTGATACTGGATAATTCACGTCCCTGGCAAAGTATGTCCGGCTTCGCTCTTCTACTAAAGCGGCCAGCTTTTGATTGCCGGCGGCTCTCGCGTAATCAAGGGCGAACGCGAGGCCAAACGCGGTGTTGGGATGAACTCCGGTTCGGATCGGATAATTCTGTTTTGGCAGAAATGAAATGTATTTGTCGGCCAGGGCGTCCGCCAGCGGGGTGAGATTCTTCGACCAGCGACGGCCATCCTCATCGTTCCAGTTGTGTAGTTCTTCAGCCAGCTTCAGCAGCCACGCCCAGCCATAAGTCCGCTCAAACGATTGTCGATTCTCCTGCGATAGATACTGAACCTCACCTGAAATACTCTCGGCGCTGAGATTGTTGTTCAGAGCGTCACGAATGCGTTGCGCTTCTGGGAGTTTGGGAAAGAGGCGCAACAACCTCACCAACATCCAGTGCCCGTGAACCGACGAATGCCAGTCGAAGCAACCATAGAACGCTGGATGCATCGACCGTGGGCTTCTGACGTCACTCGCGTCGTTGTTAGTGTGATCGGGTTTGTTGGGATACTCCCTCGTGATGCACTTCATCGCCAAACCCGCAAAGTGCGAGGCCTCACTTAACGTAAGCACCATCTGCTTAGGCGGAGGACCCTCATCCTGCCCCAGGCTTGCCGCCTCAAAAGGCTGCGGTGACGCCAACAGAAGGCATGCTGCGATCAGGAATAGGAGGATTGATTGCTTAAATCGGTTCATCGGTCGAGTATCCCCAAAGGAGAGAGATGAGGGGATGACGGAAATGGGCGAAGGGGCGACGCGGAGACGCGGGGACGCGGAGAGGAGGGACGCGGTGACTCCGAGTCTCGATGAACGTGATTGCCGCCGATGTTTTGTACAAGGCGCGTCCCTCCTCCGCGTCGCCCCTTCGCCCATTCGCCCCTTCTCCTCACCCCTCACCTGCCCCCATTCGCTCTCTTCGCCAGAAGCTGACGCCAGGTCTCAGCAAGCACCTCGCACGATAACAACTCGTTGATGTCTTCTGAAGTCGGATCGCCGTATAGGACCGCGTTCGCCCTCAGCACGTTCCAGCGCGGCTGAGGCCGCTCCAGCAATTCCACCATCGCACCTGCCTCCGCATATCCTTCCTTCAACACACGGCAGTACCATCCGGTCAACCCGGTTCTCTCCATCAACACCGCAAACTCTTTTCTTTGCCACCATCTTGCCAACCGCCAGCACGGCGGCCTCGGCTGAGACACCTGCAGGACGACTTCGCCGATCCGAACGATGTCCCCCACGCAACATTCATCTTCTCGCTGACCGCTGATCGTCAGATTCTCGCCAAGCGCACCATAGACCAGCTCAGGAAGCTCAAGCTCGCGTTGCCAAAATGCGTAGTGCTCCCACGGATACACGCACACCGCCTTGTCGGGACCTCCGTGAGTCTTCACGCTGGCCTGCGCATCTCCCACGATATTAGTTCTGCCAAACCAAACCGGCCCGGCGACCGCCTCTTTTAGAAATGCTGTCGTCCAGACCTGTTGCTCGGGGCCAATGATGGCAGCTCGGCCGTTCACCTGTTGCGGCAGACCTACCTGAATCGAAAGTAGCGTTGCGGTTGTCATCGTCGTTCTAAATATCACAATTGGCGTTCCGCCCGCACCTCTGAAATCCGCCGCTTTCGAATGAGCAATGCCTCTTCCTTTTTGTCTGAATTCTCATTAGACTTTGCGTCTTCCTGGCGTCTCGAGGCCCCGATGAAGCTCCTCGTTTCTCATCTTGAAGCCCTGCGCGGATATGTCAGCCGAGAGTTTTACTGTGTGATGACGGAGTTAATCACACAATACGGCTGGCGCCACATCGAAACACAACAACTCTCAACCGCACCCGGACCCGTCGAGAATACGCTCCGCCAACAATTCGGCCAGCTTCCCGAAGTAATCTTGTTCTGGGAAGCCTACGAATTCCTGAGCGGTCACGCCCACGAAATTCAGCGATTAAACACGCAGAAAGTTATCTTCGCGGACGATCTGCATTGGTTTGATGAGCCCATGCGGCGGCGAAAAGTTGTTGGGTTTGCGCTTTGTGACACGGTGCTCGCCACATATGCATATGCGTGGGACAGGTTCTATCCTGAGTTTTGCCGCACGAAGCGCGTAGAATGGGTTCCGCATTCAGCGTCTCCGGACTTTGTGTTGCGATACAACGAGCGGCCCGAAAACTCGATCTTCTTGAGCGGAAGGATCGACCATCACTATCCTTTGCGACAGACGATGAAATCGCTTTGCGATGGCCGTCGTTACTCGATCACTTATCACCACCATCCCGGCTATCATTGCGGTTATGACTATGAGCGAGACAGAGTCATCGGGCGCGGTTACGCCGAGCTGATAAACAAACACCGAGCCGCTTTTACCGACAGCCTAAAATACAAGTACGTGGTTGCGAAATACTTCGAGATTCCGGCTACCGGAGCGTTGTTGGTAGCCGACGCAGCAGTGCGCGAGCCGCTCAGACGGCTAGGCTTTATGGAACACAAACACTACCTGCCAGTTTCACAAGAGAATCTAGAGGAGACCGTTCGTTATGTGCTGCACGAACCCAATCATCGGGAGCTCGACGAGATCAGGACGAGAGCCAGTAGCCTGGTCTGGAGACAACACACCACTAGTCATCGGGCAAGACGAATAAATGAACTGTGCGCCGCCTGATAACGTCTTCACGAGAGAAATCCAGTCGATGGAAAATGAGCGCGACAAGAACCGAATAATTCAGGGGCTATGGATCGGACCTGAGCTGTCGATAATGGAACAGCTCTCGATCACTTCGTTTCTTCAAAACGGACACGAGTATCATCTTTATACGTACTCCGAGGTGAGGAACATCCCGCGCGGCACGACGGTCAAAGATGCAAGCGAGGTTCTGCCGTCCAAACGAATCTTTCAATATAAGGAGTATCCGACATACGCCGGCTTCTCAAACTTCTTCCGTTATAAGCTCCTGCTCGAGCGGGGTGGCTGGTGGGTAGACACAGACACGATTTGTCTGAGGCCTTTTGAATTCGAACGGGAGCACGTTTTTTCCAGCGAAATGTGTCGCGGAGCCGAGGTGATAAACAGCGGCATCATCAAGGCTCCGGCTGGAAGCGAGGTTATGGCATACGCGTGGGCTGAATGCGACCGGAAGAATACCGAACAACTTGTGTGGGGCGAGACGGGCCCGCGTCTTATGGCCGAGTCGGTTCGAAAGTTCGGGTTGGAGTCGTGCACTGAGCCGTACTTCTCATTTTGCCCGCTCGGTTTTGCTGAGTGGAAGAGGCTTCTAGAGCCTGATGCGAGGTTCGAGTTCGAAGACAAAAGCTACGCGATTCATTTGTGGAACGAACGATGGAGGGCGTCTGGTCAAGATAAAGACGGGCAATACGATCTGCGGTGTTTGTACGAACGATTGAAGTGCAGATACTTGTTGATGTCACGTGGGGTGACTTCTGAGTCCTGATTGCCCAACCCCTTCGGGGTTGGCCAATCACAACTCAGAACGTGCACACATTTCAGATTTGTTCTTGGTGCACACTTCAATCCCTTCGGGTTGGGCACTCAGCACTCAGAACTCAGAACTCCCCTCACCCTGGATACGCAGCGACCACTTCGAGCATCACTAGAGCGCCGGCCGGCAGCGAAAGCGCCGCGAACGCCGTACGCGCCGGCAGCGGAGTAACACCAAGACCCGGCAGCCATGCAGAATAGATTTGATCCACCGCCTTGAAGTCCTTTATGTCGGCAAGCATCAGCGTCACCTTTACAATGTCTGCAGCCGAGCATCCAGCGGCGTTGAGGATCGCTTCGACGTTCGACAGCATCCTACGTGTTTGCTTATCCAGTCCCTCTTCAAGCTTGCCGGTTTCCGGATCGCGCCCTGTCTGTCCCGCCACAAAGACCAGATCGCCGGTCCGAATCGCTTGAGAGTACGTTCCTGTAGCCGGCGGAGCTGCGTTGGTAGCAATCTTGACCTTGTTCGGCATCTGACAAATCCTCCTGAAGTTCGAATTGACTGGTCAACGTTCTTCAATCGCCTCTGCTACCAGCGGGATCTCGAACCTGACCCTCACCGGGCGCCCAGCCATCGACGCAAGATCCAGAAGTTGAGGCCGGCACGGGAAGATGATCTGCAACACCGCAACATTGGAGGGATCCAAAAACTCGAGATCGAAGTAGTGGAACTCCGTTATGTTCGAAGCGTAAATCCAAAGATTGCTCTGATGCTTGATCCAATTGCGAAAGCTGTCGCTCTCCATTGGCTCTCCACGAATCTCGAGCGGGACCTCGGTCAGAATCTTCTTCGTCAACTCAAAATTCTCCAGCACGTATTGCCAGCTTTGATCGTATGGACGCTTTGTAGAGCCGCGCTCCCTGGGCAAACAACCTTTCTGCTTCAAACATATGTTCTCTCGCACGAATCTTTCGTCGTCAGTATCCGCGGGGTAGTCGCCGTCTGTTAGCCGCCGCAAGAAATCACCGGCGTCCTTGCTTGTAGTCAATACTCGATGGATCAGCCGAAAGTAAGTTATCGCCGTCGGATTTATGTCAAAGATTGTGATGCGACGTGGCCTCCACAACGGTATGAGGTTCAACCCGTACAGTCCACCGACCACGCTGACCATGTGAATGTTATCGCGCCGCTCTGGGGTGACTCCCTCATAGTGCGCTTTGAACGCCGCAAACTCGCTGAACGATCCGTCCTGACTGCCATCATCGGTGCCGTAAAAAACGTTTTCCGGATGGTCGTGGTACATCTCGCGGTTGAATGCGCGTGGCGCTTGTGATGTCATCGTCGTTCTAGTTCTCCATTTCTCTAACGATCGGCAGCACGTCGCGGCCGAAGATCACCATCTCGTCCAGTTTTGGCCAGCCCGAGATAATAAACTGGGTGACGCCGATTCGCTTGTATTCGAGAAAAATCTCCGCGAGCTCCCGCGGAGATCCTAATAGTGTAATCGCTGATGACCCGTAGTAGGGCACGAGCCCGGCCCACAAATGTTTGCTCATCCAGCCCACGTTGTCCGCGGCCGCCAGCGCTTGCTTCAACGTCTGGGAGTCGCTTCTCGACAGGATGTTCCGTTCCTCTTTGCCGATTTGCTCGTCCGGAATCAGGCTCTTTCCCGCTTCGATGGCCTCTTCGTGAGTCGGCCTGCATACAACACAGAGTCTGAGACAAACCTCAGTGCCCTGTTCTCGAAATCTCGCAACTACCGGCTGAAGTTTTTCGGGAGTGTCGATCAATCGCAACCAACAGGACCCGTGGTTCAACGCGAGACTCTGCGCCTGCTGGGAATGCCCGGATACGTAGATCTCAGGCGACGTTCGTTCCGGCGCCGAAAACTTCGTGTGCAGTTTGCCGCCTTCAACCCGGCAATACTTGCCGCTGAAGCTCACTTCAGCGTCGTTGCGCCAGAATGAATGGCAGACGGCCAGGTACTCTTCCGCTCTGGCGTAACGCTCATCGTGTTCCAGAAAATCGCCGTAGCCTCGCTGCTCAAGCGCCGAGCTTCCCGCGACAATGTTCAACGCTACCCGGCCGCCGATCAGACCCGAAAGCGTGTTGACCTCCTGAACAAATGCTGCCGGCTGAATCAATCCGGTGCGGTAGGCGACAATAAACTTCAGCTTTGTCGTCGCCGTCCCGACAGCACACGCCACAAACATCGTGTCCGGCTCGTAGCGGCTGAATGACAGCAGGACCGATTCGATCCCCGCTTCTTCGGCGCTCGTCGCAAATCTGGTCCAGCCGTCCATGTCCGGGATCGCTGCCGGCGACGTACTCCTTGTCGTCAACACGCGATTTGTTTCCTGGGCAGTCCTCATAGCAACCTCGCCGCCCTTTGGAAGCATCCAGTGAAATCTCAGTCCGGGACTCATATTAGCTCTCAGACTTTCGGTCATCTGACTGAGACCGATGCCGTCCGCTCCTCTCGCTCCGCATCCCTGATCAACGGCAAGACGTCGCTGCCGAAGCGCAGCATCTCGTCGACTTCAGGCCAGCCGGAGATAATGAATTGAGTGACACCGATTCGCTTGTACGCCAGGAAAGCGTCTGCCAGCTCTCTGGAGGTGCCCAACAACGTAGTCCATACCGGGCCGTAATGCGGCACCAGACCCGTCCACAGTCCTCGGTTCAACCAGTATTCGTCGCGCGATATCCTCGCACCCTCTCGATACATGCTCGAGTCGTCTTTGAGAGCGATCGTGCTCTCCGACGAATCTGCGGGCAAAAGCGACTCGACTGCTCTGACCGCCTCTTCTCGTGACGACCTGCAAACCAGGCAGAGCCGGAGGCATATTTCGATTCCGCGTGCCCGCATCCGCGCAACTGCCGGTTGAAGTTTTTCAGGCGTATCCGCTACTCTCAACCAGCACGTTCCCTGCGAGTAGGCGAGCGCTTCGGATCGTTCAGAGTGTCCTGACACATAAATCTCGGGACTGCTCCTGTGCTGCGGGCAGAACGGCGTGTTCAGCTTCGCCTTTTCGACCCTGTAATACTTCCCTTCGAAGTCAACTT
>DATFXM010000100.1:0-6102 GCA_035315885.1 Blastocatellia bacterium | reverse complement strand
CGCCAGCACTCCGTCCGGAGGAAATCGTCTTCGGCCCATTCGCGTACTTTATATTCCGGTCAAACTCGTAAAAACTGACAGAGGGCGTCCTCGCGTCTTATATCTTGTCTATAACCGCATGGTCCTTCTTATAGGAGCCGGTCGAGGTCGAAAAACACTGCCTCCTGACAATGCGGCGGAATATTCCACTCATTGTTGATCATTGAAACAGTGTGCGAGGAGCGGATGGAGAGTTCGCAACCCGCTCTATAACGCGAGTTGAACGATGAGCACAGCGACGATAAATGAACGACCTTTGACGATACGCACTACGGCGATCGACGCCTTGCGGCGTCACTGGCCCGAGTACCTGATGGAAGCTTTCGGGCTCGGGTTGTTCATGGTTTCGGCGTGTTCGGTCGGCGTTGTCCTTGAACATCCCTCCTCGCCGGTTCACCAGATGATCCAGGATACGACGCTCAGACGCGTGTTGTTTGGCGCGGCGATGGGAGCGACAGCGATCCTCAACATTTATTCACCGTGGGGAAAACGTTCAGGCTCGCACTTGAACCCCGCGACGACGCTGACATTTTGGCGGCTTGGAAAGGTTGAAACCTGGGATGCAGTGTTCTACCCGGTTTCTCAGTTCGCGGGGGGACTCGCGGGCGTGATCATCTCACAGACCATTCTCGGAGGTTTGATTGCGCATCCGAACGTCAACTACGTCACCACCGTGCCTGGGCCGAGCGGCGACGCAGTCGCCTTCGCCGCCGAGGTCTTGATCACATTTATTCTAATATCGGTCGTGTTGCGCGTGTCGAACGTTAAACGCCTTTCGCGCTACACCGGACTGTTCGTAGGCGCATTGGTGGCGACTTACATCAGCGTTGAGGCGCCGCTTTCCGGCATGAGTATGAACCCCGCGCGGACTCTGGCCTCGGCCTTACCGGCAGGAGTCTGGAGGGCGTTATGGATTTACTTCACGGCGCCGCCGATAGGAATGCTGCTGGCGGCTGAGGTTTACCTGCGGCTCAAGGGCGGACATCGCGTGTTCTGCGCCAAGCTGCATCACCACAACAAAAACCACTGCATCTTTCGATGCAATTTTGGAGAACTGCTTAATCAAACGGCCTGTGCGCCGTCTCAAGAAAGATTACTCACGTAAAGGAGAATTCACCATGCAACGACGCATTCTTTCACTGGGCCTGATCGCGCTGCTGGCAGGCGTCCAACTCTCGGGCATCGCGGCCGGTCGCGGGAACGGCAAAGAGGTCAGGTTCACCGTTCGTATCGAAAACATCTCTAACAAAGACGGGTTCCCTGCCTCCAACGGCGCTAAGTTCCCGTTCGCCCTTTCACCCGGAATGTGGGTCGTACACAACAAGCTGGATGTGACGCTTTTCAAGGTGGGCGATAAGGCTTCTGTCAACGGTCTCGAGATGCAAGCCGAAGACGGCAGTCCTGAAGGTCTGATCAACTATCTGGAGCATTACCACAATCAAATGCTACACGGCGTCTTCAATACGCCCGTGGGCGCGAGTGCGCCTGGTCCAATTCGTCCTGGCGCCGCCTATGAGTTCAGCTTCATGGCAGAGCCTGGAATGAAGCTCTCGATAACGACGATGTTTGGGCAGTCCAACGATTGGTTCTACGCGTTCGATGCCGACGGCATTCACTTGTTCGACGGAAACAAACCAATCAGCGGCGACGTGACCTCGAAACTGATTCTCTGGGATGCAGGAACCGAGAAGGGCGAGGAGATTGGCATCGGCCCGAATCAAGGCCCGCGCCAGAAAGGTCCAAACACCGGTGACGATGAGAATGGCGTCGTGCACAAGGTGAAGAACTCGGTGTGGGTCAACAAAACCGCCGAGCTGTTCCGCGTGACGATCACACCGGAAGAGAAGATGTAGTTTCGATGCCGCACGATTGCGAGGTCCGACAAGACGCGGACCTCGCGACGTCGGGTTTCAAGGTCCTTTTTGACAGACTGAGTGTTGGACATATCGCAGGAGGATGAACTGATGAAAAGCAAGATACTAACGATAGCCGCGCTGGCCGCCATGTTTACCGTCACAATCACGGCGCGTGCGCAGGTGATGGAAAAGAAAACGCTCACGATCGACGGCGCCAGGAAAGTCATTGCCGCTGCAGTCGCAGAGGCAAAGAAGCTAAACGCTCCGGGAGGCGTCATCGCCATAGTCGATGACGGAGGAAACCTGATGGCGCTAGAGCGCCTGGATGGGACATTCGCTGCAGGCGCCAACATCTCAATTGGAAAAGCAAGGACATCCGTTCTGTTCAAGAAGCCAACCAAGGTTTTCGAGGACATCATCAAGAATGGGCGCACCGCAATGGTCGCGTTGCCGGATGGTTTCTTTACGCCGCTCCAGGGTGGCATTCCGATCGTGGTCGATGGACAGATCGTCGGAGGCGTGGGTGTCAGCGGCGCGGCAAGCGCTCAGCAAGACGAAGAACTGGCGATCGCAGGCGCGAACGCTTTCAACAACCCGGAGATGACCCCAGCGCCGGTCACATACTTTGAGAAAGAGAAAGTCACTGCGGCTTTCGCGAAAGGCTCTGTCCTGTTCGATAAGAGCGACAAGTACATGATTCACGCGAGCCGCCGCGACCAGGCTGGAATCGGCGAAGTGCACACCAAAGATGCCGATATTATCTACGTCCTCGATGGTACGGCGACCTTTGTTACTGGCGGCGCGCTGGTGGAGCCTCATAACATCGCTGCCGACGAAATTCGTGGCAGAGAGATTAGCGGGGGCGAAACGCGAAAGCTCGTGAAGGGCGATGTGATCATCGTCCCGGCTGGCACGCCTCACTGGTTCAAAGAAGTGTCAACGCCGTTCTTGTACTACGTTGTAAAAGCAAGATAGAAGCGATGGCGGACGAAGGGGAGGTTCGTCGTATCGCTCCCCATCTCAAACCGACTGAAGTTGTGGGACACAAAAGTCAGACAACGAAGTACGACACGGGAGAAGGATTATGAAGATCGTCAAAGTATTCGGAATGGCATTGCTGATTACACTGACTGCTCTGCCGGCTAAAGCGGACCTGCCATCCAAAAAAGTACTCACGCTGGCCGTTGCGAAGAAGATCGCGGCGGCAGCCGAAGCTGAAGCCAACAAACGTGGCTCAACAGTTGTCATTGTCGTGGTGGATGATGGCGGTCATTTGTTGGTCCTTGAACGGCTGGATGACACGCAGGTGGCTAGCGTCGAAGTCGGAATCGGCAAGGCTCGGACCGCGGCAATTTTCCGCCGGCCCAGCAAGGTCTTCGAAGACCAGGTTCGTGATGGGCGCGTCGCAGCTCTGGCTCTTCCTGGCGCTACGCCGCTTCAAGGCGGAGTCCCCATCGTCTACGAAGGCAAAGTCATCGGCGCAATCGGCGTAAGCGGCAACACGCCGCAAGAAGACGAAGACATCGCAAAGGTCGGCGCCGCCGCTGCGGCTGCGGCGATTCAGGGAGGTGAGAGATGAGATCACGAATCCTACTGTTCTCTGCAGCAGTCCTCATAACGTTAACTTTTGTGCGGTCGCGCGCTTCGGCTCTTGATGCCGCAACGGCGCCGAACGGTAAACCGGAGGCGTCGATCGACCTTGCAACTGACGCCGGCGCAACACTGGTCAAAGGACAGTGGCGCTACAGCGACACCAGGATACTCATAAAAGGCGCTGAGGCCTGAGTGAGCATTTGGCCGAACGCCTGCCGATGCAGAGTAGCCTTCAAGATAGGAAATGACATGTCCGAGAGTGCCGCAAGGCATATAGGCTCGGGGTCGCTTACAGATTGCAAATACTATCTCTGAAAACTCTATTTCATTCATCGACAACTCTACGTTGCGAAAGCCTAACGACCAGCTTCAGCGGCGGTGCGCAGCGCCGTCCACTGCAAGCTGTTGTTAGGCGGCATCGCGTTGATCGTCGAACCAGAGCAGATAGAGTGTCTCATCTCCTCCCTTATGTTCGCTGATGAATTGAGTCGCCCAGCGACGCGAGGTCTCAGCGTAATCAGTTGCAGTTTGTCCCGGCTGTCGAAAACTTATCCAACTCTCTTCCGTCTCGGTTGGACCCCATGGTTCGATAACGTAAACGTCTACCTCCGCCACCGCGACCTTCGTCCCGTTCAGCGATGACAGCACACGGATCGCGGTCGCTTTCTCCCATGCCAGACTTGATTCGGCGCCATTATCGATCAGCAACCCACACCCGCGGAACTCGTCTGATATCTGATGAAGGGCCTCGTCCATCCAATTGGTCCGCCTAACGCAACAGCTCAGCGGCGCGAGCGCTAGCGAGCGTCCGCGGCAGCGCGCGGTTCGGCGTCATTTCGTTTGGCGTTTTCATTGCACATGCTGAGTCCGCAGCCGAATCAGCCGTCGCTGAAACGGCGTGAGCAGAAAGATGCGGTCGAATAATGATGGAAAAATGTGGTGTTCAAGGGCTTCTGTGATGTCAAAGTGACTTGACGGCAGACCTGCATGAGTGACCACCAGAAGCCAAACTGTAGCACACCGAGATCGATAGCGGTCCAGGCGTTTCTCTTTTTCGCGAATCACCACTTCAAGCTGCTGTGCCGTTAATGTTGGCACCGCTCCGCTGTATACGGGCGCCCAAAGCTCCAGGCCTAGCTTGTGCACAACTGTAAAATCATAAGCGTCAACACCCGCTGGAAAAGGTAACCCAAGTTGTTGGACCTTCCAGGACTGAATGCGAACGACCGACTCACCTGGATCGGAAGCTGGAGATCGAGATAACGCCGCAAGAACCGACTGGGCCAGTAGAGTAGCTTCCTGTTCAATATCGTTTTGCCGGTAGTTGAATGGCTCTTTGAAGGTTACATAGAGCCAGAGGAGTCGATCAGAACACTGTTGAAAGATCTCGTGCGCCCTGTCCACTAGCCGCAAATGAATTTTCTCCTGTGGTAGCAGGTGACGGCCAGGTGGAATCGTAGAGTCTTCTCGATATAGACGTGTATGCTCGATACCAACAACCGTGCCGTTGTGGTGGACAATGAGATCAGGTACGTCGGTAAATTCACACGACGATTCATCAAGCCCACCGAACAGTTCAAGGAAAAGCCAGAGCTCGTTTTTCTGATTGTCTGCCATTTCGCCAGCTCTCTATGAGCGTGAGCACCAAGACGCCGAACGGTCACGTTCAGCCGCGAACCGCGCGAGCCGACTTTCGGATCTTGGACTTACTGCGCGCACGGTTCGCCGGCTGCAACGTGGTGTTATGCGTCTTCTTGGAGCGAGATGCCTTGCGCTTCGCGATCAATTCGCGGACTGCGGGAACCAGCGAAGGTGGCACCTCCATTGTGGTTCTCTTCAGACCAGCCTCGATTTCCGCGGCAACATCTTCGTCAGTTTGAGACTCGTAATAATCGAGCGCCCGCTGGACTCTGGCCTCATTCCATCCAGGGGGGTATTTTTCAGTAGTCATCGTTTCTTCCTTTTCCTGCGGCGGATCGCCCGCTTCGCTTTCGGGCCTAATTCATATGCCGTTATGACGAAGACAGAATCAGGCACTGGATCTGGGACATAGATAACTCGCAAGTATCGTCCCGCACTAGTTTGGCCAATTGCAATTCTAGAATCGTCCCGGCCACGGATGTCTTGCGACGGCTCGCGGAGAATATCTTCAACTTCGTGCTCAGCAATATTGTGTTTGTAAATATGTGGTAACCCTGTACTGGGGTCGATGTGATACCGAATCAGCACCGTACGATTCCAGCTCTCTCACCATGACTGCGGCCACCCGGCGGAAGCTGTGCGTACGCATAACGCCTGCCGCTCAGCCGCCGCCGGAGGCGGTCGGCTGCAGCGGCTTGTTGGGCGGCATTCATGGAAAGCTCGGGCATCTGACTGGACCAGCACGACTACGCCTCGTTGTAGGCTCTCTCGAGCTCCGCCACGTCGAGCTTCACCATCGTCATCATGGCTTCCATCACAGCCTTCACCTTCTTGGGGTCCCTATCACCGATCAGCTCAGTGAATCGTCTCGGGACAATTTGCCAGGAGAGACCGAAGGGGTCTTTGATCCAACCGCATTGCGTGGGCTTCGCTCCTGCCTTCACGAGCTTGTCCCAGTATTCATCCACTTCAT
>DATFXM010000099.1:0-42127 GCA_035315885.1 Blastocatellia bacterium | reverse complement strand
TTTCACGTCTTCACCCACGCCTTCTTCAAAGCTTTGCTGTTCCTCGGATCCGGGTCGGTGATCCACGCCATGCACCACGAGCAGGAAATGCCCAGAATGGGCGGCCTGAAGAAGTACTTGCCGACTACCCACTGGACGATGTGTTTCGGGTGGCTTGCGATCTGCGGAATCATTCCCTTCGCCGGCTTCTTCTCAAAAGACGAGATTCTGTGGAAGACATTCTCGACGAGCGTCTTTCCCGGCGGAGTGATCCTTTGGGCCGCCGGCTTTGCGACTGCTGGAATCACCGCTTTTTACATGACGCGACTGATGGCTCTGACATTCTGGGGCGAAGAGCGATTCCGCAAGGTTCACGCTGGAGGCGAAGCTGACGAAGCCTACGCAGCCGCTTACGATAAAGAGCTGCTTCCGCACGATGCGACGGTAGCCGCGGTGGACGATCGTCCATATCATCGGCCGGGCGAGCACGTGGGTGCACACGATGCAAGCGATCAACTCGACGCTCACGACGTACGGCACGCGCATTTCGAACCTCACGAATCCCCCTCAAAGATGACCATGCCGCTCATCGTTCTGGCGGTGGGCGCACTCGTAGTCGGTTTCTTCGGGATTCCGAGGGCCCTGAGCGGCGCGAATATCAACGTGTTCGAACACTGGCTCGAACCGGTGATTGCAGACATGCGTCACGAAGCGCCGAGAGTCCTCACGATGCCTGCGGTTGAGTCCCGCGTAGAGAACATTCAGGCTGAAGCGCGCGCCGAGCACGAGCCTGAGCCTATCAATCCGAACGAGTACGTGCTCATGCTGTTGTCGCTCGCGATTGCAGCCGGCGGGATTTTCCTTGGTCGCTCGTTCTACGTGAACAATCCCGAGCTGCCGAAGCAATGGGCGGCTCGACTGCGACCTCTCTACAAGCTGAGCTTCAACAAGTGGTACTGGGACTGGCTGCTGGACGTGAAGGGTGTTGAGGCGGGCAAGGCCATCAACAACGGCTTATGGCGCGTTGACGCAACAGTGGTCGACGGCGGTGTAAACGGCAGCGCCTGGTTTACAAGGCTGTGGTCGCGAATCAGCGGTTGGTGGGACAAGTGGGTCATCGATCTTGCAGTCAACCTGGCGGGATGGATCACCCAAGGTAGTTCCTTCCTGCTCAGAGCCGTTCAAACAGGCCTGTGGCAAAACTATGCGTTGTTGTTCGCACTCGGATTGTTCTTGATACTGATTTATTACGTTTATCCTGCGGTGATGTATACGATCAGAAGCTTCACCCAGCGATAGCCCGAACCGCAATTGAACTGCGAGTCTTCAAGCAGGATTCGCAACGACAGAATATCAGGAGACTCTCACAATGCATGGGGACGTCGAAATCCTCCGGATCGGCATTCTATCGTGGGTGACATGGCTTCCCGCGGTCGGCGCGATCCTTTTGCTGTTTTTCAACAGCGCACAGAACAACCGCATCCGTTGGTTTGCAAACGTATGGATCGTCCTTTGTTTCCTGATATCCCTGCCGCTGATCACAGGACTTGGTTCCCACAGCGGATACAACCGGTCGTATGGCGGGTTGCAATTCATTGAAGACCACGAATGGATCCCGCTGATCGGCGCTCGCTATCAATTGGGCGTTGATGGCCTCTCCCTTGTGCTTGTCCTGCTGACCACGCTGCTGGGTGTCGTCTCGGTTATCTGCTCGTGGGCCTATATTCGAGACAAGGGCCGGGAAAAAGAGTATTACATCATGCTGTTGCTGCTTCAGAGCGGCATGATCGGCGCCTTCGTAGCGGCTGACTTGTTCCTGTTCTTCATCTTCTGGGAAGTGATGCTCGTGCCGATGTACTTCCTGATCGGCATCTGGGGTGGCAAGAACCGCCTGTATTCCGCGATAAAGTTCTTCCTGTATACGCTGGTCGGGTCGGTTGTGATGCTTCTGGCAGTGCTGAAGCTCTACTTCATCTTTCCCGATGTAGTGCGCGCACACGCCGCGGAAGTCGAGGCAACGGCTCGCGTCAACGCAGCAAGCAGCATTTCCGATCAGTCGCGCAGCGGTCAGGTCAACAAGGAGATGTTGAACCTGGTTCAGGACGCGATGAAGCGCGTCAATGGAATCGATCCGGCAACCAACAAGTCACTTGATTCGAGCTACGTCAGAAGCTCATTCAACATTGCCGCCTTGACCGCCGCCGGACCGCACATCAAAGCGGTATACGGTATAGGTCTCGTCATCTGGCTGTTCATTGGATTTGGGTTGTCGTTTGCCATCAAAGTGCCCATGTTTCCATTCCACACCTGGCTTCCCGACGCGCACTACGACGCGCCGACCGCCGGATCAGTGATACTGGCCGGCGTGTTGCTGAAAATGGGAACGTACGGCTTCACGCGATTTTCGCTGCCCATCTTCCCCGACGCCGCAAACCATCCGACTGTTCGCGGGTGGATGGTCGCGCTCGCGATTATCGGCATCATCTACGGGGCATTGGTGGCGATGGCGCAAAAGGACGTCAAGAAACTTGTGGCGTACTCTTCGGTCTCACACCTGGGCTTTGTAATGCTCGGTTTGTTCGCGCTGAATCCGAACGGAATCAACGGCGCGGTGATGCAGATGATAAACCACGGCATCTCCACCGGCGCCCTGTTCATGCTCGCGGGCATTCTGTACGAGCGAAGACACACTTATGAGATCGCTGAGTTTGGCGGGCTTGCATCGGTGATGCCGATATTCTCGACGGTCTTTCTGATCGTGACGCTCTCGTCTTTAGGTCTGCCGCTTATGAACAACTTCATTGGCGAATTCCTAACGCTGCGAGGTGCGTTCGAAGCAAAAGTACTTTGGGGAGCTCTTGGTACTATCGGCATCATCCTGGGCGCGGCTTATATGCTGTGGCTTTATCAGCGGGTGTTTTTCGGGCAGGTGACAAACAAAGCCAACGAGGGGCTTAAAGATCTGGACGCGCGGGAAGCATGGCAGTTTGCACCGCTGATAATCTTGATCTTCTGGATAGGCATTTACCCCTCGCCGGTGTTGTCTTACATCAACCCACAGACTGAGGCGGTCGTTGCGCAGGTACAACCCGACTACTTCAAGAATGCTCCGGCCGCACAGCGGGTTGCGGAAGACAAGAATGAACCGGCCCAGGAAGAACGTCGATGACCGAGTCTCTGAATGACTGCACGATGACCCGCAATAAGGCTCTGGCAGCCGGTTTTGGGAGCTCAGGGTCGCTCGCATTGCGCGGCAATCAATAGTTCGGAACGGAAAAAATGTCGCTACTCCTGCAAACATCGACCGATTTTCAAGTCATCGCCAGACAGACCGTGCAATTCATTATGCCCGAGGCGGTGCTAACGCTTTTTGCGTGCGTTGCGCTGGTGTTGGAGGTAATGCTTCCCCGCGCAAAGAAGCATGTCATCGGATGGGTGAGCCTCACTGGCGTAATTCTTTCGGGGGTATCAGCCACCTTGCTGTACTTCGGCGTGGTGAGCAACGGAGCGCCTCGAAGTGCGTTCTTCGACATGATTGTCGTCGACAGCTACGCTGCGGTGTTCAAGTTTATTTTCCTGACCGGCGCGGCTCTTTCCATCCTGCTTTCGATCAAATATCTGGATACCGAAGGAGAGCAACGGGGCGAATACTATGCGCTGATTCTCTTCTCAGTCGTGGGGATGATGTTCATGGCCTCGGGTGTTGATCTGCTGACGTTGTTCATTTCACTCGAGCTGATGGCCGTGTCGGTTTATATCCTCGTCGGCTTCCTGAAGCGGGACAAGAAGTCGAACGAGGCGGCAATGAAGTATTTCCTCCTCGGCGCGTTTTCATCTGGCGTGTTGTTGTTCGGAATTTCGCTGGTCTACGGTCTAACGGGCACAACAAACCTCGCGGGAATCGCCAAGGCTCTGCCGATAGTGACTTCGCCTGGCTTCAATCCGTTTGGAACGGATGCGGCGCCGGACATGCGATATCTGGTGCTGATGTCGATGGTGCTGATGGCCGCGGGGATGTTCTTCAAAGTTGCCGCTGTCCCGTTTCACATGTGGGCGCCCGATGCGTACGAAGGCGCTCCCACATCGATAACCGCGTTCATGTCGGTGGGCGTGAAGGCTTCTAGTTTTGCGATGTTCGGACGTCTGTTTCTTTACGGGCTGCCGGATATCCGCGGGGCTATCGCCGGAGACCCGGCTCATAACATCAGCGCTCTTCCCGGCTGGGCGCTACTGCTGGGAATCATCGCGGCAGTGACTGTCACCTGGGGCAATATAGCCGCGGTGAGCGCGTGGCGCAGAAACCTCAAGCGGCTTCTTGCATACTCATCCATCTCGCATGCCGGGTATACGCTTTTTGGGATCATCGCCGGCAACCAGACGGGCTACACCGGATTCATCATCTATCTGCTGATATACACTCTGATGAACCTCGGAGTGTTCGGATGCCTGATCTCGCTGCGGCGTCGTGGAATCATCGGTGATCGAATCGAAGATCTGAATGGTCTGATGCGCAAGGCTCCCGGGCTGACAGTGCTGATGACTATTTTCCTGTTGTCACTTGGAGGGATTCCTCCAACCGCGGGTTTTATCGGCAAGTTCTATCTGTTCGCGGGGCTGGTGGAGACCGGCAATCCCTGGCTCGTGAGGCTTGCGATACTCGGCGTGGTGATGAGCGCGGTTTCGTTGTACTACTACCTCCAGTTCATCAAAGCCATGTACATCGACGATGAGACCGAGACCGAGCCGGTATCGATTGGAGCACCATTGCAGACGGCGCTGGCATTAGCGGCAGTGCTGGTGCTCTACATTGGAATCTTCCCTCAGCGCGCGATCAGCCTGACGGAAAAGGCCGCCGCATCACAGGGAATCAAGACCTACTCGTACGAGAAAGCTTCAAAGGACGCCGGAGCGACAGGCGGTGGTCAGCCCGGCTCGGTTGGAGACCAGACCGGCCGGCCACCGGGTTCACCGCCGCGGCGGTAAATGCCTTCCGACGACGAAAAGCGGGGAGACGTAAGCTGGCGTCAGGCGCTGGCGACGGTGGGTCTCGCACTGTCGATTCCCGCAATGATAGGCGTACCGACCATCCTGGGCTGGTGGATCGACAGGAAGTACGCCACAGGACCGGTATGGCTCATCGTCGGTCTGTTGGTTGGCCTGTTGAGCACCGCTCTGGACATCTACAAACTCCTCCAGCGATTCGGACAATTCAAATAGTGCTGAGTGCTGAGTTCGTGCGGACCTGATGGAACTCAGCGTAAGGACTCAAGGGTACAGCTAGCCGCACTCGCTCCTGCACTCCCGTCTCGCCGCCCGGTTTCCTCACTCCTGACACGGCCCTTCGGATCTGGCACTCCCTTTTCCAGACTCTGGTCCTCGACTTGCCTCCCGCCGCGAGTTGCCGCTATCGTTATTGAGCCGCAGTTTCCGCGTATTCGGCTTTTGACCCTCGATGGAGGGAATATGAGTAGTAAGCAGCAAACCCGCAATTTTTCCGGGCCGAAGAATCAATGGTCCATCACCTACACCCAAACCGACCTGGATATGATCCGCGAGCAGATCGAAGCAACAGAGTCGTCAAAGCGAAGAAGTCTCTTATTCGCTCTGCTCATCGCGTCGGCGGCGCTGGTGGCAATCATCGTGTCTCTCGCATCCATTTATGGACAGTACAGCTCGAGCGAATCTGAAAAGAAGAGGCTCACCGACGAGAACGCTGCTCTGCGCTCAACCGCGCAAGAAACCCAGCAGCAACTCGATGTCGCCAAGGCCAAACTTGAACAGGATGCACAAAAACGGCAACAGTCCCAGACAAAACTCGAGAAAGCTACACCGCCAGTGGTCCGCGGAGTTGCCGGACCTTCGGAAGTCGGCGCTTTTGCGCGAATGGTTCACAACCTGCCCGGCGCGCGCATAGAGCTCGACCAGAAACCATCGGATAAGCTGTTTCGCAACTGGAAGGTCTCAGACGGCAAGACTACCGAGATCTACGCCCTTGTTGGAGGTGTAGTAGACGGGAAATGGGTCTTGTACTCGAACCTCGTCTCTAAGCGAGGGTCTGAGTAGCAAGTTCTGGTCGTGAGTATCCGCACTCAGAGCTCAGAACTTTCTCTCACCCCTTGGGTGGTTCGTGAACTACCTTCTGGCGGTGTTCGTCCCAGTACAGCACGCGCCCCTCTCGATACGATTGAACGCTCATGCCTATGGTGGTCATCGCCTTGTAAGCGGTGAGTGCATCCAGAATCGGCTTTTCGCGCGTCCTTACGCACCGCAGGAAATTCTGCATGTGATCTTCGCGCGGCTCGCAGTTCAGCTTGAGCTCCGCCGCACCGAATTTCTCTTCAAATTTCGCCTTCGCTATCCGTGCCGGCGTAACAGTGATGAAGTCCACCTTACCCTCGAATCGGCCGTCGGGCACCATCACGATAGTTCCCTCGTGACCGCGGATCAGGCCCGGTATGTGCGTCTCGTTCGCCATCGTCGAGCTGAGCACCACCGAATGACCTGACGCATAGTCCGCAGCGAGCATGAACGTGTCGGGCACCTCGCGCTCGTCTTTGAAAATATAAGTGCCGCCTGTGCCAACAACCCGATGCGGGAACTGCGCCTCGCCCCAGCAAATGTTCATCGGCGCCATCACGTGGTAGAACAGATCAGTCGCGATACCGCCGGAATAGTCCCAGTACTTGCGAAACCGGAAGAAACGATCTGCGTCAAAGGGCCTCCGCGACGCGTCTCCCAGCCACATCTTCCAATCAATGAAGTCGTCGCCGGTCTTGTTCGGGCCCGCGTTGGGATCTATGGTCCAGTTCCATTCACCGGCTGTTGAGTTCCGATGATAAGAGCCCTGACTCATGATCAACTTGCCGATCATTCCGTCCTGAATCGCCTTCCGGGCCTTGTGCCACTGATCTGAGCTTGTGGTCTGCGAGCCCACCTGCAGAACCCGCCCACTCTGCTTAACTTTCTCGTAGACATCTTTTGCTTCCTCAACTGTATGGGTCATCGGCTTTTCCAAATAGACGTCCTTGCCGTGATCCATTGCGTCGATAGCAATGCGGGAATGCCAATGATCGGGAGTCGCGATTATCACCGCGTCGATGTCTTTGCGGTTGATTATCTCGCGATAATCCAGAAAGCCCTCGCAAGTGGCCTTTTCCTTGGCTTCTCGCAGTCTTTTTCCGTACACGTCGGAAACGGCGAGCACTTTAGCCGGGGTGTTCGGCTGCTCGCCGGTCTTCATAACCCAATTCAGCAGATCGCGTCCTCGCCCGCCGACTCCGATGATCCCGATATGGATTTGATTGTTAGCGCCCAGGACCTTGCCTTTCACCGAACGAAGGACGGTGAGGGTGGCGCCGGCGCTTGCGGCGGATTTGACGAAGTCTCTGCGGTTGAGTTTTTGATCGGTCATGCGAATCTCCTGACGGTGCGGTTGCGAAATATGTATGAGTCGATGGCGGCACTATATGACACGGCCTGCAGGGGCATCAAGGGTCTCGGGTTTCTGGTTTCTAGTTTCTGGTTTCTGGTTGCCAATTCGTCCTTCGTGCTTCGGTTTACATCGCACACGAACTAGAAAGCCACGAACCAGAAGCCAGAAACCAGAAACCTTTTTTGACGGAATCTCAGTCAATCTGCTATGACTTGGATGCGACTACGACATCGGAGAAAACACACAATGGCGACTAACTCAACAATCAGCAATCAGCACTCGGCACTCGGAAAGACGTTGTCTGATCGAGTGGCAATCATCGGGATGGGCTGCACGAAATTCGGCGAGCACTGGGACAAGAGCGAGGAAGACCTCATCGTGGAGGCCGCTTATGAAGCCTTCCAGGACGCCGGAGTCGAACCCTCTCAAATAGAAGCAGCCTGGGTCGGTACCCTGGTCTCGGGCATCTCCGGTCAGTCGCTCTCCAGGCCGCTCAAGCTCCAGTACATTCCGGTCACTCGCGTGGAAAACATGTGCGCGACCGGCCAGGACGCGCTTCGCAACGCCGCGTTTGCCGTAGCAGCCGGAGCTTACGACCTCGTGCTGGTCGTCGGTTTTGAAAAACTGAAGGACAGCGGTTACTCGGGATTACCGGGCGCCGCTTCGTCGGTAATCGGCGCCGGCAACACAGCCCCGGGTGCATTCGCCCTCGCCGCCAATCGGTACTTTCACAAGTATGGAATTGGGAAAGAGGAGCTGGCTAAGATCTCAGTCAAGAACCACTACAACGGCGCGCGCAACAAGAAGGCGCATTTCCAGAAGGAAATCACCATCGAGCAGGCGATGAAGGCCCCAATGATTGCCGCGCCGCTCGGACTGCTGGATTGCTGTCCAACTACAGACGGAGCGGCTGCTGCGATCATCACTCGAACCGAGCTTGCACCCAGATTCAACAAGAACTTTGTCACCATAAAAGGTCTGGGTCTGGCCGTTGGACCGGGCACCGGAAGACTGGATCCCGACTTTGACTTCACTAGTTTCCCCGAAACCAAAGCTGCCGCAAAACAGGTCTACGATCAGATCGGCATCAAGGAACCGCGCAAGGAAATCAGCATGGCAGAAGTTCACGACTGTTTTTCGATAACCGAACTGATCATCTACGAGGACCTCGGGTTCTCGGAGCCTGGAAAGGCGAAGGTGGACATCGATTCGGGCGCGTTCACTCTGAAGGGAGATCTCCCGGTGAACACGGATGGGGGATTGAAATCGTTCGGACATCCGATTGGCGCGAGCGGCCTGCGCATGCTCTACGAGATCTACAATCAACTTCTCGGAAAGGCCGGCGAGCGGCAGGTTCGGGACATGAAGATCGGGCTTGCGCACAATCTCGGCGGCAATCCCGGATCATTCACGTGTTCGATCGTTGCGCTTGGTCACCAGTAGCTGGGCCGATCGCTGCGGCTAAACAAGCCTGCCAGGATTACCGATTCCCAGTTGAGTGGATAAGTCCTGAGGGCTGAGTCCTGAGTGCTGAGTCACGAGGCTGAGTCCTGTCGTCTACTTCAACCCTAGCGTCTCCGTGTCTACGCTCCCCTCATCCCCCATCCCGTCATCCCCTCACTCCGCGCTCCAGTCGTGCTATGATGCCCGCTCGCGGAGGTGTGCATGGCTTACAAACTCAACGAAGAAGAAGAACTCATCCTGGCAACCGTCAGGAAGTTCCTCGAAAAGGAAGTAGTACCGGTCGCTACAGAGCTCGAACATCGCAACGAATACCCGACAGAGATCGTGGAGCGCATGAAGGAGATTGGCTTGTTCGGCGCCAATGTACCTGAGGAATTCGGCGGGCAGGATTTGAGCTACACCGTCTTCGCGATGATCTTCGAAGAAATCTCGCGAGTCTGGATGGGCCTTGCAGGTATTCTCGGCACCCACACCGTTTTGTGCGATGTATTGGCGCGATTCGGCACCCAGGAACAAAAGAGTAAGTTTTTGCCGATCCTCGCGCGCGGGGAAAAAAGAGGGGCGATCTGTCTTTCGGAGCCTCAGGCGGGCACGGATCTTCAGGCGATAAGGACGACCGCCGAACGTCGCGGCGACTTCTACTACATCAACGGTTCAAAGATGTGGATCACCAACGCGCGCCGCGCAGAAGCTCTGCTAATTCTGGTGAAGACCGACAAGACCGCAGATCCTCCTTTCAAGGGCATGAGCGCGTTTATCGCCGAGAAGGGTGAGCCGGGTCTTACGGTCAGCCGTGACATCGACAAGCTCGGCTACAAGAGTCTCGAGACCTGCGAGCTGCTCTTCGAAGACTTCCGGGTTCCCGCCGGGAACCTGATCGCCGGCCGCGAAGGTGAAGGCTTCAGACAAGTGATGACCGGTCTTGAGGCGGAGCGATTGAATGTCGCTGCGCGCGGACTCGGGGTCGCTCGAGCCGCATTTGAAGAGGCAATCAAGTACTCGCAGGAACGCAAGACATTCGGAAAACCGATCTGTGAACATCAGGCGATTCAGTTAAAGCTTGCAGACATGGCCACCAAGATTGAGGCTTCGAGACTGTTGATTTACTCTGCCGCCGAAAAGAAGGATCGCGGTGAGCGCTGCGACCTCGAGGCAGGAATGGCCAAGCTGTTCGCGACCGAGACCGCGCAGGAGTGTTCTCTGGAAGCGATGAGAATCTTTGGTGGAAACGGTTACGCTAAGGACTTTCCGGTCGAGCGTTACTACCGTGACGCGCCGTTGTTGATCATCGGAGGCGGAACCAACGAGCTTCAACGCCTGATCATCGCACGAAACCTTCTGAAGAAGTACTCAATCAACAGATCCTAGAATCGACGGCTCAATCGTTGCGGGCGTTCAAGCGCCGGCTGTTCCATAACCGCGAACCGGCGACGTCGGACTCTTATCAAAATGAAGCGATCACCGAAACAGATTTGCATTGCAATCGCTTCGGCGGGTTGCCTCACCCTCCTCGCTGCCTGCAATCGGACCGGCACCCTTGGAAGGAGCAACAGTGTCCGCAACGAGCGGAGTGAAGCGTCGACCCCATCACTCCAGTTCGATCCTTCGAGCGACTCTGAGTGCGAAGAGACCGATTCGGCTCCAGTAGTGGGCAGCGGCATCGTCTGCTTTGTTGATAACGACTGCCAGCTACATTGCCTGGACGCAAGGACCGGTCGCAAGCTTTACAGCTTCAAGCCTGACGAACCCGTCGGTTTTTTTCACGTCATAGACGGAACTTTCGCGCTTCTGGCCGACGGCAACCATGCGTCCGCGTTCGATGTTCGCACCGGAAATGAGGTTTGGAAGCTAGATCTTTCCGCTCCGTTAACCGATACTCCGCTTGCCGGAAAAGGCGTTGTGTACTGTGCAAACGATCAGGGAGAATTGATTGCAGTGGATCAAAAAACGGGCCGCGAACGTTGGCGGCGCAGCTTGAACAATCGGGGTCAGGCGGGGGACATCTGGCTGGGTCTGGCGCTTTCTGGTGACCTGTACGGGCGCACGCTGAACAGCGTCCGCCGCATTGACGTCACCAGCGGCGATGAGCGCTGGAGGTACGATTCACAAGACGATTTGCTCGACCTGCAAGTCGCTAACAACACGGTTTGTGTACAAAGCGATCGTGGCCTTGTCGTGCTGGACGCGCAGACCGCGGCCGTCCTGTGGTCGATGGAGTCGATGGATGAGGACACCGCTTCTTCAGTGAAAATGGCGGGCCGGCTCCTTTACCTAGGCAACGGCGATGATGTTCGAGCAATTGATCTCGCCAGTGGAGTCCTCAAGTGGAGGTATAGTGAGGAGCACAAGACAGGATTCTTCTCGCTAATGGAGGCTAATTCGTCGCTCGTGTTGATTCAAGGTGAGCAGACGGTGTACGCCGTGGACGCGAGATACGGTTTGAAGGCACGACAGTTTGATCGGAGCACTTTCCTGTCGCTTTCGGGAGATTTGCTGGTACTGGACAGCGGCGCTTTCATCGTGGCGGAAGACACAAGAACAGGACGCCAAAGGTGGAGGTTCCCGACGCCGAGCCAGTATGGCTCATTGTCGCCGGCTACGGTAGCGAGCGGAGTGGTGTATTTGACTGGCGGAGGTGAAGAGGTGTTTGCGCTGAGCCTCGAGTCGGGTAAACAGATATGGGCATCGAGTAAGTAAGCGCATCCAGTAACCACTGATATGCGGCGCTTGAGCCGCCCGGTCGAACGGATTAGAGTACGACGGTCGACAATTCGACCGCAAATCGTAAGCGCGATCTCATGTCCAGAGACCGCCACACCGACGGAGGAGATCATCGTGAAAAGACTACTGGCAGTCACTCTTTGCCTGGCGAGCGCGCTCCTGTGGATAGCGCCGAACGTTTCGGGCAACGGCATGACCCTCGAACAGTTGCTCAGCTCACCTTTCCCTTCGGAGCTCATTGCCACGAAAAACGGCGACAAGGTCGCATGGATTTTTTACAACCAGGGTAAGCGCAATCTGTGGATCGCCGAAGCCCCCCTCTTCGCCGGCAGGCGGCTGACTGCTTACACCAAGGATGACGGGCAGGAACTCGGCGATCCTGTGTTCTCGGATGACGGGAACTGGATAGCCTTTGTGCGAGGCGGTCCACCCAACAGCGATCACGAGAATCCAAATCCCTCGACAAACCCTGAAGGCGCCAAAGAGGAGGTTTGGTGCGTCAGCGTCAGCACCGGAGCCCTCAGACGCATTGGCGAAGGATCTGCTCCTCTGTTCAGCCCGAAGGGCGACCGCGTGATCTATGTCAACGATGGACATCTCTGGTCGGCGCCAACCGTAGTGTCCCCTGTCGACAGAGCTGCAGCCAAACCGCAAAAAATGTTCGAAATCCGGGGACAGGTCTCGTCACCACGATGGTCACCCGATGGATCGCTTTTAGCGTTTGTGTCCTCACGTCGCGATCACAGTTTCATCACCATCTATGACAAGCGCGCGGTGACCCTCAGATACCTGGACGCGTCAATCGATCGGGACATCGCGCCGCGATGGTCGCCCGATGGAAAACGCCTTGCGTTTATAAGACTGTACAACGTGACCGACACGCTCAGCCCCGACCACGAGCGCTTGCTGCCATGGGCAATCCGAGTGGTAGACGTGGCCAGCGGCAAAGCAAAGGACGTCTGGCGCTCAGGCAAGACCGAGACGGATTCGTTTTCGCAGCTCCCCGTCGGAGAAAACTTGTTGCAATGGGCGGGCGGCGAGCGACTGGTGTTCGCGTCAGAGAAGGACGGCTGGGCACATATGTATTCCGTATCGACCGAAGGCGGAACGGAAACGTTGTTGACCCCGGGGGACTACGAGATCGAAAACGTTGCGTGGTCTCCGGACAGAACCTATTTCGTCGCAGCTTCAAATGCGTCAGATATCGATCACCGCCACTTGTGGAAGGTAAGCGTTGCGGGCGGTAAACCCTCACAGTTGACCCGAGGCGACGGAATCGAGATGTATCCGGTTGTTGTAGATGGTGGAAGGCGGATGGCGTTTCTTCGGTCAACGGCTCGCGATCCACTGCTTCCCGAGATCGCTTCGATCGACGGGAGCAACATGAAGCCCCTGGCGAAGGAGTTTCCGCCGGCGGGATTTCCATCGGATCAGCTAGTAGAACCGGAATCCGTGGTCATTGATTCCGCCGACGGCGTGAAGGTTCACTGCCAGTTGTTCAAACCGAAGAACGGCTCAGGAAAGGCTCCGGCAATGGTGTTCATGCACGGTGGGCCGATTCGGCAGATGCTGCTGGGATGGCACTACGGCTTTTACTATCACAACGCCTATGCTCTGAATCAATATCTGGTGAGCCGAGGTTTTGTAGTGCTGTCGGTCAACTACAGGTGCGGGATCGGATACGGCCGCGCTTTTCGAGAAGCTAAACACCGCGGCCCGCGTGGGGCGTCCGAGTACCAGGACATCGTGGCGGCGGGTCGTTATCTGAGGACTCGAAGCGATGTCGATGGCCACCGGATAGGCTTGTGGGGCGGATCCTACGGCGGCTTTCTGACGGCGATGGGGCTGGCGCGGAACTCGGATATTTTTGCCGCCGGAGTCGACATTCACGGCGTCCACGACTGGAGCGCGCGTGTTGGGCCGTCTCCGTGGGCAACCGGAGACCTGGCGAAACTGGGCAAGGAGTCATCGCCGATTTCTTCTGCTGATAAGTGGCGCTCGCCGGTGTTGTTTATCCACGGCGATGATGATCGAAATGTTCAATTCAGCCAGACGGTAGAATTGGCGCGAAAGCTGAGGGATCGCGGCGTGGAGTTTGAAGAGCTGGTACTGCCAGACGAGATTCACGACTTCTTGAGACACGAAAGCTGGCTGCGGGTTTACCATGCGGCAGCCGACTTTTTAGAACGCAGACTTCGGGAGTAGTCGGGTAAGAGAACTCTTCGTAATGAAAAAGGCGTCAGGGGCGCGAGGATCGGCAGCGTGGCCCTGGCGCCTTTGCTTTGGCGGGCCTCGGATCGCTGTTTCGCAGATGGTTGACGCAACCCCTACAGGGTTGCGTCCGGTGCCGATGCCATTACGCAGGATAGCCGCGGACGGCAATCCTGGGCTGTGTTACGCAACCCCTTCGGGTGAACTCGGCTTTCAGGACTCAGGACTCACAACTCAGCACTCAGCACTCAGCACTCAGAAGTCAGGACTCAGAACTAAATGAACCCTCACCACGCCGGCGTCACCTCACAGATTTTTTCGTTGACAAGCTGATAGTTTATAGCTAAACTGTCAGTGTATGAAGTTACAGCAGGAATTAAAGCTCAAGCAGCCGCTGGCGAGTCAGAATCACGAGGCGCTGCTTTCGCTTGTAAGGACGTCGTCGCTGATGCAAAAGCTCTCTGACAGGTTCTTCTCACGCTTTGGACTGACCGACGTGCAATTCAACATACTCATGATTCTGAAGGAGCACTCAAACGGCGGACTGAGCCAACAGGAACTAAGCGAGCACCTCATCGTTTCCAAGTCGAACGTCGTGGGTCTGGTCGACCGCCTCGAAAAAGCCGGCTACGTCCGGCGCGAACCTCATCCGACCGATAGACGCTTCAACCTGATCGTCCTTACAGAAAAAGGGGTAAAACTGGAACAAAAGATCGAATCCTCCTACTTTCGCGAGGTGGACCGCCTCATGGATGTGCTCAGTCACGCTCAAAAAAAGACGCTCATACATGCGATGGAGTCGATTCGACAGTACATAAGCGCGCAGAACGGTTGACGCGCGGCAACCGATGCAACCCGGTCCTCATCTATCTCCGAGCGCGTAGTGACCTGCGGCTCTAGAGGAACAGGCTGACGCATCGGCCGGCCAAACCCAGGAGGCCGTATGGCTGAAGATGACAAACCTTCATCGCAAAAGCCCTCAAGCGAACTCGCTCAGATCGACGAGCGACTCAAATACCTTGAATCAATTGCTCGCGAAACAGTCTCGCGGCTGTACCTGATCGAGACGCGGCTCGGAATCGGGCATCGCGATCCGTGGGTAAAACGAGAACAACCGGCTCAGCCGACTGCGCCTCCCTCTCCTCCGCGGGTCCAGGCGCCGCCCGCGGCTCCCCAAATCCCGGCCGGCAGGCAGCCAACTACCGCGCCTTCTCAGGGGCAGGGCGAATCTGCCTCTCCGTACCGCCCACCAGCAAGCGTGCCTCCTCAAGGGCAGCCGCCGCAACCCCCTGCTCCACCGCGGCCAAGCGTCCACGAGCAGAGCCGCACGAGTCCGCCGGCGGGCCCGCAAACCGGGATCGATGCATCCGAAGCGGCAAGACAGGCCCAACCCGATCGACCGGCACAAGCCGCGAGGGTGTTGGGCACACCGACTCTTGCCAGCGTTAACCCACCGCGCAAACCGCGCGGAGATCTAGAGGCGCGGATTGGCGGAACGTGGTTCAACCGGATTGGTGTGATCGCGATCGTGCTGGGTGTGGCGTACGCATTCAAGGTCGCTTACGACCAGGACTGGATCGGGCGATGGGGATGGGTGTCGATCGGTATAGCGCTTGGACTGGCGTTCTTGATCGGCGGCGAGAAAACGAGAAGGCGATACGCCAACTATGCATTTGGGCTAACGGGTTGCGGCATCTCCCTGCTGTACGTGTCGATCTACGCGGCGTCCGCTCAGTGGAAGCTTGTGCCGAATCCGGTTGCGTTCCTGATGATGGCGCTGGTAACCGCGACTGCGTCGCTCTTGTCGGCGCGCTACAGCGCGCTGCCCATCGCGCTACTGGGACTGTTGGGTGGCTTCCTGACTCCATTTCTGCTCAGCACCGGCCAGGACAATGAGGTCGGGCTGTTCGGATATGTAGCGCTGTTGGATCTGGGAGTGCTGACGCTTGCATACTCGAAGCATTGGCGCAGCCTGAACTATCTTGCGTTTGTTGCGACGCAACTGACCTTCTTCGCCTGGTACTTTGAGTTTTACGAGCCGCCGAAGCTCGGGACTACTATTACATTCCTCACGATCTTCTTCGCGATTTTTGCGTTGCTGGCTGTTCTGTACAACGTCGTCAATCGACGTGCGACCAAGTGGCTCGATCTGATTCTAGTGTTTGCGAACGCTCTCATTTATTTCGCGACCGCCTACGTCCTGCTCGAGCAAAAGTATGACAACATCCTGGGCGCATTCGCGATTCTAGTCGCGGCTTTTTACCTGTGTCTCGGCTTTTTGACCTACCGGCGCGACAAAGAAGACACGCTTCTGGTGCACACCTTTCTGGGTCTAGGCTTTCTGTTCTCGGTGCTTGCGGTTCCGATCCAGTTCAACCAGCACTGGGTGACGATGGCCTGGGCGATCGAGGGCGCGGTCATGACCTGGGTGGGGTTGAAGGCCCGCGATGGTACCTCGCGATTCGCCGGTCTCGTTGTGTTTGTTATTGCAGCGGGGCACTGGCTGGGCGTTGACGTTAGGGACTTCAGTTTCAGCAACGCGAGCGACTTCGTACCGCTGTTCAATCCTCGAGCTTTGTCGTGTGCAGTCCTGGTCGCGTCTTTAGGCGTCGCGGCGCGCATGTATCACAAGGATCGGGATGTCGTCGAAGAGGGCGAGCGCTCGATGTTCAACAGCCTGTACACACTGGCCGCAAACGCTGCCGCGATACTCCTGCTGAGCCTCGATGCGAACGACTATTTTATGAAGTCCAGGCAATTGGGCTCGTGGGCGGGCCGTGACTACGGCGCGTGGGACAATTCGCGGCAATTCGTGCTCTCGTCGCTTTGGACGGTGTACGGCGTGGCGATACTGATTGTAGGCATCACTCGGAATCAGATGGTACTGAGGGTAATTGCGGCGACTTTGCTTGCGCTAACGACGGTGAAAGTTCTGGTCCTGGACGTCGCGTATCATCAGGCTCCATGGCACTTGACGGTGTTTAATGAGACATTCGCTTCACTGGTGATGCTGGTGTTCGGATTTGCGGCTTCTGCATGGGTGTATTCGAAGAGCGCTGTGCCCGCTGAAGAACGGCGACCAGCGATGGGCGCGCTTATCCTGGCGGCCAACATTCTAGCGTTGGTGGCGTTGACTACCGAGCCAATTGGTTTCTTCCATCGCGAGATTTCTGAAGCCACAAGGTTGTCGGCTCCCGAGCGCGATCTTCTGCAGCTCACGAGTTCGATGCACTTCGTCCTGACCGCGATCTGGTCGGTGTATGCCGCGGTCGCGCTGGCGATAGGTTTCAGGCGCAATTCCAAGTCGGTCAGAATCGGGGCAATTCTGTTGCTTGGGTTCACCGCTGCGAAACTGCTCGCGGTCGATGCGCAGTACTACCGAGCGGACTGGCATCTGTTTCTCGCCAACCAGACCTTTGGGGCTTTCGCGATCGTGATCGGGGTGATGTCGTTTGCGCTTGCGCTGTACTTCAGGTTTGAGGGTGAAGCCGACGAGCGCCCGGTCATACCTTTGCTGATGACTGCGGCGAATGTGCTTGCGGTGATAGCGCTGAGTCTTGAGGTGATCGGGCACTTTGCGCGAGAGATCCATGTGGGGTCTACGCTTGAAACCGCATCGCGACTCCGCGATCTAATGCAGCTTTCGCTGACCGCGATCTGGGCCGGCTACGCCTCAGCGGCGATGATCGTTGGGACGCGGCGTAATTCAAAGGGCACGCGTTTCGGAGCATTGCTGCTGCTGGCTTTGGCCGCAGGCAAAGTATTGTTTGTCGATTTGGAGTACTACGCCGCCAACTGGCACAGGCTGATATTCAACGAGACCTTCGGCGCGTTTGCGCTGGTGGTTGCGGCTATGGCGTTGTCGGTTTGGGCGTATTCGTCCATTCGCGAAGACGCATCGGAGGAACACAAGGTGGTAGTGCCCCTGTTGATAGCGGTGGCGAACATTTTTTCGATTATCGGATTGAGCGCCGAGGCCTACGGTTATTTTTTGGTCAAGCTGGGTGCGGCGGGATTGTCCCCGGCCGATGCTGACACTCTACGATTTGAGCAGCAGCTTTCGATTTCGCTGATTTGGGCTGTGTACGGTGGAGGGATGCTGATCGTCGGAATCTGGCGGCGGAACCGGATGTTGAGGGTCATGTCTCTGGTGCTGCTTGGCGCGACGATAGTGAAGGTGTTCCTGTTGGATCTTGCATCGTTGAAGAGGATTTATCTGACGATTTCTCTGATTGTGCTGGGGATCATTCTGGTTGCGGTGTCGTACTTGTATCATCGGTATCGGCAGCGCACCGATGAAGTGGACGGAGGTCCAGAGCCCGAGCCCGGAGAGATTTAGAATACGTCAAAGGAGAAAGGGAAAACTCTGCGGCCTTTGCGAATCTTTGCGTTCTTGGCGTGAAACCTGCCTCCGACTTTCAGCGAACAAAGGGGACATCGCGCGTTGTCCCTCTGTCGATCCCATACAAATTGAGGGTTCATGAAAAGGCCTCAAAGACTGACAACGAAGTTGCGCTGCTACCCGTGAGCCCACATAATACGTCATTGGCTCGGCCAAGAAGGCTCATCATTTGCATTGCCAAGAGAGAGAATCTAAATCCCTGACGAGGTAGACCAAGATCATGGCAAACAGCCCCGACTACGCGAACAACCGGCTTACCCAACTCACCGGGTTGGGACAGTCCATCTGGTACGACTTCATCGAACGCAAGCTGATCGTCTCAGGAGAACTCAAGCGCCTCATTGAAGAGGATGAGTTGCGCGGTGTCACTTCAAACCCGGCGATCTTTGGAAAGGCGATAAGCTCGTCTGACCTCTACGCCGATCAGTTGCGCAAGCTCGCAGAGCAAGGCAAGAGCCCACTTGAGATATATGAAAACCTGGCGGTCACCGACGTTCAGAATGCGGCTGACGTGCTCCGCCCCGTGTATGATCGAACGGCCGGGGCCGATGGCTTTGTCAGCCTCGAGTGCTCGCCTAAGCTGGCCAATGACACTCAGGCCACGATCGTCGAAACGCGAAGGCTCTGGAACTGGGTCAATCGCCCAAACCTGATGGTGAAAATCCCGGGAACACCCGAAGGCATGCCGGCAATCGAACAAACAATCTACGAAGGCATTAACATCAACATCACGCTTCTGTTTTCCCTCGAGGCTTATGAGCAGACGATGGAAGCCTATCTTCGAGGCCTCGAGCGGCGCGCCGCCGAAGGAAAGCCCATCGATCGAATCGCGTCGGTGGCGAGCTTCTTCGTGAGCCGAATCGACACTGCGGTTGACAAGCGGCTTGAAGCGCTCATCACCCAGACCGCGGACGAAGGCGAGAAGAATCGGCTTCGCGAGCTTGTCGGCCGAATCGCAACTGCCAACGCCAAGATGGCATATCAGCGCTTCAAGACGGTGTTCGGCAGCGAGCGGTTTGCTGCATTAAAATCCAAAGGCGCGCGCCTCCAGCGACCGCTGTGGGCTTCGACGTCGACCAAGAACCCTTCGTACTCGGACGTCTATTATGTCGAGGCTCTGATCGGGCCCGACACGGTCGACACACTGCCGCCGGCAACGCTTGTTGCATTTCGCGATCATGGAACTCCTCGGGTCACCATCGAGGAGGCGCTGGATCAGGAGCGGGAGCGGCTCGACGGGCTGGAGCGAGCGGGCATCAGCCTTGACGAGGTGACGACGCAGGTTCTGGCTGATGGTGTTCGTTTGTTTGTTGAGCCGTTCGAGGCCCTTTTGGCGACGATCACCTCGCGCAGCGAGGAAATCCTGGGGCGAAGCGCTTCGTCCACCGGCAACGACTAGCGCATTCGGAAATCTCAAATCTCAAGTCTCAAATCTGAAATTTGAAATCTGAAATCTGAGATCTCCGATCTTGACCGTGGATGCCTGAATTCACCAGAAAAATAAACATCGAGATGGACTGGCTCGACCCCGGCCAGTTCGAAATTCGCGGTTCGCTTGACGACAACGTTCACTCACTCGCTGCCCGCCTGGTCGTCTCTTTTCCCGGCTTCGTGATCCAGAATGCTATCGCCGAGATCACTCGAATGCCGTATCCCGGTTACTGCACTGGTGCAACCGGAGCGATCCAAAGACTCGTCGGGGAACGCATTGGCCGAGGCTTCAAGCGAAAAGTGGGCGAAGCCCTCGGCGGTGCGGAAAGCTGCAACCACCTTCACACTCTGGTAAACGACCTGGCCTCGTGCGCATTTCAAATGAACTACGTAGCAGCCAAAACACGCGAGGCTTCGAAAGAAGAATTGCGCCGAGTCTTAGACGATCATTCCCGCCGTCGCGAGCTCGTGCTCAAATGGATGCCGCAGCTCAGAAACAGTTGCTTCGTTTTTAGCGAAAGAAACGACCCGCTCTTTCAGATCGAGCCGAGCGCCGGAGATTCAACCGACCCAGGCGCATCTACTGACTGAAACCGGAAGGGAGAACAAAGTGGGTAAATATTTCGAAGACTTCGAAATCGGTGAAGAGGCTTGGACTGCCGGCCGCACCATCACGGAGACCGACATCGTGAACTTTGCCGGCATAACCGGCGACTGGAATGAGATCCACACCAATGCAGAGCTAGCCGCCAAAGGACCTTTCAAACAGAGAATCGCGCACGGCGCTCTCGTTTTCTCCATCGCGACCGGGCTTTCTGTTCGATTGGGCCAGACCGCCGATACAGTCATCGCGTTCTACGGTCTTGACCGCCTGAGGTTCGTGAAGCCGACATTCATCGGTGACACGGTACGAGTTCGCCAGCGGGTCGAAGGCAAAGAAGAACGCGATGCAAAAAGCGGCATTGTCACAATGCTGAACGAAGTAGTGAATCAGCGCGACGAAGTGCTCGTTAGCTACGTGGCAAGAGTCCTGCTCAAACGCCGCGGCTGAAGTTGAGCTAAAGGGATGTCACCCCTGGACCTCGCAATTGACCGTGACGCGCATGCAATCGCGTCACCTGACGTCATCGCGAGGTTTTTTTGATGGCGGATGGCTGCAATAGAAACAAACGACAAGCAGAAGAAAGTCGGCACTCGAGGAGTGCGTGCGTTCTTTGCGGAACTCGGACCCGGACTGATTACCGGCGCAGCGGACGATGATCCATCGGGCATCTCTACTTATTCTGTGACCGGTGCGACATTCGGCTACGCGCAGCTTTGGGTCATTGTATTCTCGTTTCCGCTGATGGCCTCGGTGCAATTGATGTGTGCGCGATTGGGAATGGTTTCCGGAACCGGCCTCGCAGGGGTGATCCGGTCTCGCTATTCGCGATGGGTTTTATGGGGCTCGTGCGCGTTACTTGCCTTTGCTAACACGGTGAACATCGGCGCGGACCTTGGGGGAATGGCCGCGGTCACGGAGATGATGACCGGCGTACGAGCGCTGCTGTGGGTTCCGGTTTTCGCGCTTTCAATCGTGGCGATGCTGATCTGGTCGAGCTACCGGAGAATTGCGCGAATCTTGAAATGGCTGACGCTGGTGTTGTTCGCATACGTGATCTCCGCATTTCTTGCGCGTCCGCATTGGATCGAGGTACTTCACGCGACTTTCGTGCCTAGAATCGAATGGAGCGCGCAGTATCTGGCGACCTTTGTTGGCGTGCTGGGTACCACGATCTCGCCGTACCTTTTCTTCTGGCAGGCGTCTCAGGAAGTTGAGGAGGAGAGGTCCAAGGGCCGGCGCACTGTGAGGTCGCGCAAGGGGGCTACGGACAAAGAGCTGCGAGTCGCGCGACGAGACGTCCTGACCGGCATGGCCCTCTCCGGTCTCGTCATGTATTTCATTATCCTCACGACTGGTGCGACGCTGCACGTTTCCGGTCAACGCGACATCGAGAGTGCTCGACAAGCCGCTGAGGCGTTAAGGCCGGTTGCCGGCGACGCGGCGTACCTGCTGTTCGCTCTGGGGCTCATAGGAACCGGGTTGCTCGGCGTCCCGGTTCTCGCCGGATCCGCGGCTTACGCCGTTGCGGAGGCGATGCACTGGCGAGGTTCGCTGGACGACAAGCCCAACCTGGCGCCCAGATTTTACGGAGTGTTGGCGGCGGCAGTTGCGCTGGGTCTGGTGCTTTGCTACTTGAACATCAATCCGGTGCGCATGCTCTTCTATGCGGCGGTCGTCAACGGCGTTCTCGCTCCCCCGCTGGTGTTGCTTGTGACGCTCCTTACCAGCGATACCAAGATCATGGGAGCACGGACCAACCCGCCGATACTTCGCTGGCTTGGCTTGTTCACGGCTGCCGTCATGGCGGGTGCGAGCGCGGCAATGTTCTTGGTATAGTCAGACTCCACGTCAAAACAGCATCCGCAGCCCTTTTGGGAGGATTCCTCATATGACTGTTTTAAGAATCGAAACGGCAAAGAAGTTTCTGGCCAAGGAGATCGAGCGGTTGACCGCGGAAGAGCGGGAAGTCGTCAATCGCTTCATAAATCGTCGCCAAGTCGCCAGAAACGTTGAGCTGGAGCTCGAACGAGGACGGACGATTGGAGAACGCATAGCCGATCGCTTCGCGATGACCATGGGCTCGTGGAGATTCATCATTCTTCAGTCCATCATACTTATGATATGGGTGGTACTGAATCTGACGGCTTACATAAATCACTGGGACCCTTATCCCTTCATTCTTCTCAACCTCGCACTGTCGTTTCAGGCGGCATACGCCGCTCCGATCATTATGATGAGCCAGAATCGACAAGCCGAAAAGGACCGGCTTCAGTCAAAGAACGACTACGAAGTCAACCTAAGAGCGGAAATGGAAATCATGCAGCTTCACGAAAAGTTCAATGAGCTGCGTGACCAGTATTCGGCAGAGCTAATAAAGATGCAGCAGAAACAACTCGAAATGCTTGACCGCATCGTCGGAGAGTTGGCAACGCTCCAACCGCGGCTTTGACAGACGGCGGCAACTGATCCCCATCCGGGTCGCAACAGCAGGTTCGGCAATTCGGCACGATAACGTGAGGCAAGCCATGCAAGAGATGACCGGCGCAGAAGCGATGTATGAGTTCCTGGTGCAACAGGGTGTGCGATACGTGTTCGGAAACCCGGGCACTACCGAGCTGCCGCTCATGGATCAATTCTCGGCTCGCAGCGAGATTGAGTATATCCTCGCGCTGCACGAAGACTCTGCGCTTGGAATAGCGATCGGCTACGCTGAAGCTACAGGCAAGCCTGCCGTGGTGAATCTTCACACCAACCCCGGACTAGCGCACGCGCTGGGGAATCTCTACAACGCTTATCGAGCGGGGACTCCGCTTATCGTCACTGCCGGGCAACAGGATACCCGTTCGATGATCGACGAGCCTCTGCTTTTTGCAGACATGGTCGAGCTGGCTCGACAGCACACAAAGTGGGCATGGGAGGTGAAAAACGCGGCGGAGGTGCCGGCGGCGCTCGCTCGCGCATTCAAGATCGCGCAGACTCCGCCCACCGGGCCCATCTTCCTGTCGCTTCCGGTGGACGTCATGGAAGCCCGCGCCCGGATGGAAATCCCTCCGGTGGTCGAGATCGGAAGACGAACACGTGGCGATCGGGACAAGCTGGCCGAAGCGGCGCGGGTTCTCCTTCAGTCTCGGAATCCGTGCATTGTTTCCGGCGATGGCGTTGCTCGTGCCGGTGCGGTGTCGAGCGTCGTCAGGCTTGCAGAAGTGATCGCCGCGCGCGCTCATTCGGAGCCGCTCAACTCGCTGCTCACCTTTCCCACGGATCACCCGCTCTATGCGGGGCCGCTCTTTCCAAACGCAAAGCAGACCGCCGCACTGCTCGAAGGCGTCGACGTAGTGCTGACGATCGGAGTGAACAACATCGCACCGCTCGTGTACACAGGCACACGCTTGATTCCGCCCGAAACAACCTTGCTTCAGATAGACACCGATGTGCGCGAGCTCGGCAAGAACTACCCGTGCAAGGTAGCTATCCAAGGCGATCCGCTCTCGGTGGTCGACGAGCTGATAGAGCTACTGCAGTCTGCGATCTCCACCACTGAAGGTGCGTCGCAACAGGTCGACGCACGTCGTACAACGCTCGAATCGCACATCGGCGAGATGAGAAAACGCTTCCTTGCAGCAGCCGAACAGAGAAGCGGTGACGGACGCATGACAGCAGCATTCGTAGCTCTCGAAATGCGTCGCGCAGCGCCCCGGAGCACCGTCCTGGTGGATGAGTCGGTCACCTCCACTGCATTCGTCAGAACGCTGTTCACACTGAACGAACCCGGCACATTCTTTTATTCGAAAGCTGGGTCGCTGGGGCTGGCTCTCCCCGAAGCGGTGGGTGTAAAGCTGGCGATGCCTGATCGCCCGGTTGTTTGCGCAGTCGGTGACGGCACTGCGATGTACACAATCCAGGGTCTTTGGAGCGCCGCTCGTTATAAGCTCCCGGTTGTGTTCGTAGTGTTCAACAACTCGAGCTATATGATCTTGAAGGGCGGCTTACTGGCCGCGGGAGGGGCTTCTGCGAAGAAGGGTCTGTTCCCCGGGATGGATATCACTGATCCGGAGGTCGATTTCGTGCGGCTAGCGGAATCGATGGGCGTTGCTGCGCGGCGTGCTTCAACCCCGAGTGATTTGAAGGCCGCGCTTGAATGGGCGCTTTCCCAAAGCACGCCGACCTTGATCGACGTCCCAATTGGTCGCGAGCCGCGTAGCGTGTTGCGATAGAAAAAGATTGGATCGAATACGTAAGTCACTGACAAGGATGTTCGAGAGTTGCTTGATTCCTCGTCGCGGCACGTTCCAAGGCCCAGCTCAACGCCAGTAGTAATGGCAAACAAATGGCGCCCGCTATGAACCCACTGTGCGGTAGTAGCCGCTCCAGCAGACTCAGTACGCTATAACCCATGACGGTTGCGACGCCCACTATTAAACTGAGCAGCATTGCAACAAAGTTTGTCGTGTGCGTTTGCTCCTGACTCAGCGGTATGCCCGGAGTGACCAGCAACAGGAGAGAGATTATCACTCGCGCTTCCGCGAGAAACAGAACTGTCAGCATCGTAGCCATTCCGGCACTGTGGTTATAAAAGAAAGTTGCCACCACAACCAGCACAGGCAGGCTAAGGCTCTTTACCATCAAGGCAAGGCGAATCCCTCGAGAGAGTTCACGGGGCTCGATTGGCGCGGCCAGCAATACCCAGGAAGCCTGCGATTGAGGACTCTGCTTTGCTGACTGCCATCCTTCTATGAGTCCCATAAAGCTGTAACAGAGAATGATATTCGGAGTGATGTATGTGTCGGAGGAGAGAAGGCTGAAAACAAAGAAGCCCACAAGCAACAGCCTCGGCGCAATTTGCTTTATTCGCGAGACTGTTTCACGTCCGGTCGTCGTCAATATCAACGCGGCAACCGCTCGCGCTTGTGGCGGCGCTGCGATTCGTCCAACCAAGGGAATAGATGACACGAGATCAAGCAGCAGAATTGAAATATTGCGAGCAGGCTTGCGGTCATTTGCGGCAACCAGCCGCTCCTCGAGCTCCAGGAAACGTCTGCTTAAGTCGAAAGTCAGCGCGAACAAAAATGCGCTTCCAATGATCAGAACTACTGCGGCCCGTTCGAGATTTGCTCCTGAATTAGATGGCGCGACGAAGAACCGCGCGAACCATGCAGATGGCAGGAACCGAACATAACTGCTGCCCACGAGCGTAAACGGTTCACCCGAAACTGCATTCATTCGTCCGATCATGGACTGGACCGAGAGTCCCACGATGCAAAAGATCAATAGCATCATCGCAATCTGAGCCAACATCCGAAGGCGTTCGAGGTTGAACCATTTGGAAGCGACCATCAACATAATCAGCCAGATTTCCGATATCGCAAAGCTCGACAGCAACAACTCGACATAAACAAATGGGACGAGCTTAAGAGGCAATTTGGATGAGAAGGTCGCCACAACGAGCGGGATAATCGAGAACAGCGTTGATATGAGACCGGTGATAAACAGAAGATTCACGGTTCTTGCTACAAGGTGCGTGCGCGGCGAGATCGGCTTCGCGAAAAGAGTCTCAACCTGCCTTCGCCTGGATTCCAGAGCATCCGGCAGAATGTTGAACATGATGAGACCGAAGACCGACGAGTAGAGCAGAATAAGGAACGTCTCCGCGTCCGCGGTCGCTCTGGATCCGAGGGAAAACATCAGACCCATGTTGAGCATGACGATGATGAGCTGGCGGATTGGTTTAGTCCGCTTTCCCGAGGAAGCCGTCACCGGCCTGAGCGCTTGCTTCAGGATCAGGCGGTTGATGGCGCCCACCTGCATCCAATTGACGCGATCGCGCTGGACCGCTGCTGCCGTGGATGCGAAATCGGCATGCGATCTGGCGACTTGCTGTTCGACTGCCATCTAACGCTGCTCCTGCCACATTCTCAACAGACCTTCTTCGAGCGACGCCCCTCCGGCAATCATTCGTACCTCGTCGATCGTACCGCCACCGATGAGCCGCCCGTTTTGCAGGATGGCGATTCGCGTACACACTTTCTCGACCACGTCTATCAAATGCGAGGAGTAGAAGATCGTCCGTCCGGAAGCCGCAAAACTCTTCATCAACTCCTTCACCGCGGCGATCGTTTCGACATCGAGCCCGTTGAGAGGCTCGTCCAGGATCAATATTTCAGGCTCGTGGAGTAGTGCGGCGATCCAGCATATCTTTTGTCGAGTGCCCTTTGAGAAAACCTCCATACGCTGGTCGGCGCGTTCGGAGACCCGAAAGAATCTGAGCCAGTAGTCGATTCGATCGCGCAGCGGTGACGCTGGAAGCTTGTAGAGCTGCCCGATGATTGTCAGGTACTCGTTTGGCGAGAGCTTCTCAAAGATTGCACCGGATTCAGGCACGTAGCCTATGCGGGCCTTGACCTCCATCGGTTCAAGCGCAATGTTTCTTCCGCAGACAAACGCATCGCCAAACGTAGGCCGCAGGAGCCCGGTCAGAATTCTGATGGTCGTTGTCTTTCCCGCGCCGTTTGCGCCTAGATAACCGAATATCTCTCCGCGGCCGACTTCAAGATTGATGTTGTCTAATGCGCGAGCAGTGCCGTAGTCCCGGGTGAGATTTCGAAGTACGATTACCGAGTCGGTTTCCAACGATAAACTCCTTGCTTGAGTGCGGGCGGCTGGGCGAGAGGGCAGGGCAACGCCCCAGTCTATTCCCCACCGGCACGCACTGTAAACACTTCTTTTTCAGTAGGCAGTAGGCAGTAGGCAGTAGGCAGTAGGGACGTTCTGAGCTCAAGCTGAAACTACCTGTACCTACTGCATACTGCCTACTGCCTACTGCATACTGATCATTTGTTGAATCACCTGTCCAAAGCTAATATGCTTCGGTTCTCTGATGGCCATCGGAGACTAAATCGAGTACTTCCGGCTTAAAGGACACGCTATGTTCGGATCAAAAAGAACCTTCACTGTCTTGGTTGCAGTGATCTCGTTGATATTTGTACTTCCTTCCGTTCGCTATTTTCGCAGCTCGGCGCAAGAATCGACTCGCAAGGTCGTTTACGCCGGGAAACTGATCGACGGCACATCAAACACGGTTCGCTCAAATGTCTCGATCATAATCGAACGAGACCGAATCAAAGAGGTTCGCGATGGCCGCGCAACCATTCCGGCCGCCGAAGTCATCGACCTCGGCGATTCCACCGTGTTGCCCGGACTCATTGACGCGCACACGCACCTGACGATGCAAGTAGGACGCGACACTAGCAGCCCGGCCTATGGTCTGTCGAAGCGGCCGTCCTACATAGCATTGAACGCCACTCAGTACACACGGGTCACTTTATTGGCCGGATTCACAACCGTGCGTGATGTCGGCGCAAACGAATTTGTAGACATCAGCTTAAGAGACGCCATCGCGGCAGGCATTGTTCCCGGGCCACGTATGTTTGTAGCCGGGAAAATTCTCAGCATCACCGGCGGTCACGGAGACTCGGGCGGCCTGCGCGAGGACGTGATACCCGAATCGGATTGGAGACACGGCATCGTCAATTCGCCGGAAGAAGGTGTTCGCGCCGTCAGGTATATGGCAAAGTACGGCGTCGATCTGATCAAGATCGCAGCTACCGGCGGCGTCCTCTCACTATCCGATGCGAGCCTCGAACAACATTTCACCTACGAGGAAATGAAAGCCATTTGCGATACCGCGCACATGCTTGGGCTGAAGGTTGCCGCTCACGCCCATGGAGCGAAGGGCATCAAAGAGGCGATACGTGCCGGCGTTGATTCAATCGAGCACGGATCTTATCTCGACGACGAAGCGGTGGCTTTGTTCAAGCAGCACGGTACGTACCTGGTGCCAACGGTGATCGCCGGAAAGACTGTGTCGGCAGCAGCCCAAACACCGGGGTTCTTTCCGCCACAGATCGCGGAGAAGGCGCTCAAGGTTGGGCCGTTGATTCAGAACGCACTCGCGAGGGCTTATCGTGGAGGTGTGAAGATTGCGTTTGGCACTGACGCCGGCGTGTATCAGCACGGTCAGAATGCGAAAGAGTTCGAGTATATGGTTGATGCGGGCATTCCGCCCATCGAAGCGATATTGGATGCGACACGCGGGGGAGCCGACTTGCTTGGAAAATCGGCAGACATCGGCAGCGTTCAACCCGGCCGTTATGCCGATCTTGTCGCGGTTAAGGGGGATCCCACTGCGGACATAAAGCTGCTGCAGAAAGTCAGCTTCGTGATGAAGGCCGGACAGATCTACAAACGCGAAGGAAAGCCGATGCCGTGATCGGTTTAGGGTTTACTCTTTTCTCAGATCTTTTTTGTGTTTCGCGCGGCGGCCTTCTTTTTTGCGCTTGTCTTCGAACTCTTTGGTCGGGAGGATGGGAGCGCGCGGACGAGGTCGCAGCTTTTCCCTGGTGATGGTTATTTTGTCGGGCTTGTCGCTCTTCCTTGCCACTGCACTTTAGAACTCTCTCAACACCACCCGCGCCGGAGCCCCGTCGCCGTCCTTGATTTTTAGCGGCAGGCAAAACATTTCATAGTAACCGGGCTCAACCTCTCTGAGGTCGAGGCCTTCGATTACTATTACTCCTTCGCCGAGAAGCGTCTTGTGCGTCGGAAATTCGTTGTCCCCAAATTTGTCCACCGAGACATAGTCGATGCCGATCACCTTCAGCCCATCGTTCACCAGCCGTCTCGCAGCGCCCGCGGTGATGTACACGTAGTCTTCGACAAAACTCTTCTGACTCCAGAGGTACGAGTTTCGCGTCTTGAAAAGCAATCGCGCGTCCGCAGTGAAATCGAACTCTGACAGCACCGCCTCATCAATACAGGGTGCACCAATCTGTACAACCCTCACTCGACCCATGAGCAGTTCGAGTTGTAGCTTGTCCACTCCGTTGCCACCCTCGATGAAGTGAAGCGGAGGATCAACGTGAGTCCCCGAGTGCGTGCTGAAGCTCAACCGGCTCATGTTGCTTGTCGCCTCATCGCGGTTGATTATCGTCCTGCGGTTGATCTTGACTTGTGGATCACCGGGATAAACGATCAGGTCCTTCGACAAGGGGACCGTCACATCGTGGATCTTCATACCCCTTTGGCCTTTCAACTAAACCGAAGAATGCTACTGGCGAGGATGAACCTTGTCAAATTTGGAACCGTACACTGTTTCTATCCATTAACGGGATGCCGGAAAGACAATAGAACATCGTGGACTGAATCAGCGTTTCCTCGTGCGCATCGAGCGTTTCAATTCCTCGATCAACCAAGTGATCCGCAGCGCTTCACCTTCGTCGAGCGGCTCTCCTCCAAATCGAACCCGATTGTAGTAAGTGGTGATCTCACCCACCTCAGTCAAACCGCTCATCCGCGCGAATTCAACCGGAGTCTGACTGGCCGCTTTGACCAGCCCGGCGCGCCTCATAACCGCCAGCATCCGCTCGTAGAACAAGACTGCTGATTGTCGATTATCGGCACTGCGAGCCATTCGTTTCCAGAATGGCAACACAAAAATTCTATACCACCACGGGCCGTACCCGTTCACCGAAATTGTCTTGCTCTGTCTACGAGCTAACGCGATGTAGCCGGCAAGCACTCCCGCTCCCAGCAGAAATGCGAGCGCAAGCAACGCAAACAAATCGATCAGCTCCCATTTCCGCCCCAGCTTCAACTGATTTATCGCGCCCTTCATGAAATTTCGGGCGCTCTGATAGTAAGCCTGAGCGGTTTCCTTCAGACCCACCAGGCGGTGCTGCAGCTCAACCATCATCGACGCCTGCTCGTCGCGATCCAGGGTCACCACGTAGTCGAGCCAGAAAATCTCCATGGCGTCCGCGTACTTTCTCAGTCTGGCTGCAATGCCGCCTTTCGAGTAGTCGTTGATTCCCGACGACGGCGTCGGATCGAATTCGATCCAGGCGTCGTTGTGCGGGAAATAAACTTCAACCCAGGAGTGAGCGTCACTCTCGCGAACCGTGTAATAGTTGTTCAGCTCGTTGTACTCGCCCATTTGAAAACCATTCACGATTCGCGCCGGAATGTTCAGGGACCGAAGCATAATAACCATCGCGGTGGCGAAGTACTCACAATGACCCTCCTTCAAGTCGAAGAGGAACTCCGCGAGTGGATCGACGTTGGCGGGCTTGAGGTCGAGTGTGTACCGAAAGTTCGATTTCAGGTACGACTCGATTGCTCGCGCTTTGTCGTAGGCATTCTGTTCGTTCTTGGTCTTTTCGCGAGCAAGATGAACGATCCGAGTGTCCAGATTGCGCGGGATTTGCGTGTAGATGTGGTTGATCGTCTCTTTGTATCCGGGCTCGGACGCCGAGTCGGCCCGCAGTTGATCTTCCGTAGGAGTCCATATGTCCGACGTTACTGAGTACTGAACTCGTCCTCCCCGCAAGCCACTGGCGCGAATCTCTCCGGTGTATTTATCTGTGGTCGCACCTGCCGCCGCTATCCGCAAGCTCACCGGCCGGCCCGCTGCGAATAGAACCGGCGTGCTCAGCGGCTCGAGGATGATTCCCTGTCCCAGCGGCATCTGCGTGCCGGTCCGGTTAACCGGAATGTAGACATTCGCAATCCGCGTATCGGCCTCAGTTGTGGATAACGAACCTGCGATCATCGCGCTTTGCCGGTCTTTCAACTCGGGCGATAGGGTCCACGCTCTGCCGTCGTAATTCTCAAGCGCGATGCCCCGCCAGCGGATGTACCTCTGCGGCGAATGATCGAGCCGTACCCGCATTACGACTCTCGGGCTCTTCTTGATGGATGCGAACTGTCCAAGTTCTACCTTCTCGGAAAAGCCGGTGATCGCCTGCTCGTTGCCGTATCCTCTCGCAAGCCCTCCACCGCCAAAGCGCGGAATCAGAAAGAAGAGAGGCAAAGTCAAAATCGCTACAACCGCAATCTGTCCAGCCGATGCCGCCACAAAATAGCGAACGGAGGGTTCGCCGCGGGACTCTCCCGCTCTCGACCTTCGCCCCGACCTGTTCTGCTTCTGCCGGACGATCACCATCTCCTGAGTCTGAGCCATCTCGCGTCTTGCTCGCCGAATCTCAAAAGCCGCCAGCGTCGAAATAAAGAAAAAGAGAAACAGCGTCAGCGATGCCACAAAGCTCGCGTTAAACGTGAGCCCAGCCGCGAGCAGCATTTGGAAAAAGCCGATCAGATAGAGGAAGACCCAGTCGCGGTCGCGCTTTTCCTGAAAGAGCTTTGCCGCGGATAAAATCAATGTCATATGGACAAGCGCGAGTACCCGATTGCTTATGAAGGCTCCGTCGATGAAGACAAACGGCACATACAGAATTGCCATCACTCGCCACATCCACTCACGGAGCCTGAAGCGCGTTGAACGTCGCAGGTCCCGCCAGAAACATACAGCGAGCACGACTCCGTAAAATGCCACCGAGACAAGATCTACACCGCCGGTGATCGCGAGCGCGAAAGCGGCCGTGGCAATTAGGCCGTAGGATGTTATTCGAAAGTACGAGTCCATGTGCTGCCTAGCGATTACTCTCCAAACTTGAGGTTGTTGAAAAGTGCTTCACGAATACCGACTCTCGGACATCTCTTCCGGCAATCACAGATCGTCCAGGAAAACCACGTGAGCGCTGCGCCAGATGTGAGCGGGAATCGTCCCCTTTCGCGCGGCGGTGATCAAAACCTTAAAACGGCGCTCATCTGCGAGCACCGGCACTTCATCCAGCAGCCGCCAAGCTATGCCCCCGTTTGCACGCGCTCGAGGAGTGTCGTCTTCGCCACTCCGATCGATTCTTCGCAACAACCGTTTTCGTAACGAGCGACCATGTTGTGTCGTTTCCGGACCGTCGGGTTTTCGTGCGGGCTCGAGCGTCGCAAGCAAGTTCAAGATCCTGTAAAGGTGGTCGGGACCCGAGCCTGACGGCACGTCTTTTTCGTCGCCGGTAGTTATCAACTCGACATCCGCGCGCTCAAAGATGAAGTGGTTCGCAAGAGAGGCCGCGAGCAGAACCGCGCGCTCAAACTTGTCATTGAACATTGCGATCTGAGCGGCGTCATCCGGGGATTGCCGCGAAGAGGCGAGCGTTGGTCCCAGCCCGGGCGGCAGCGCGGTGTCGAACACGATGGTCAACCGCCACTCATCCTCGCGCATGTTTTCGCGAACCATCAGTTGCAGCGACCTGGCAGTTGCTTTCCAATCGATGTTCCGCATGTGATCCGACGGGTGATAGCGTCTTATCCCGTACAAATCGTCGCCGTAGCCTCTTGCGTGACTCTCGACTTGTCCAGCCAGCATCGGAAGCGCGTGATAAAAATCCCCGATCGGCTGCGGCTTCGGGTAAACCAGAATCTCTCCATTTGCGTCGATTCTCCGCCACTTCTTGAAAAAGCCGGCTGGAAACTTGGTTGCGATGCGAAAGCCGGTTATTGGGTACCGGCCTCTTCGAGAGAATGTATGCTCCAGCCGGATCCGACCGCTTGTTTGAGCCGGTATCAACACAAAGTACGCGAGCTTTCCGAGTCCGCTCGAACGGGACCCAAGACGAGGCGTAGCCGAATGGCCGGCAGTCTCCGCTGCTCCGGATGCAACTTCGTCCTCACCGTCGGACTCCTCCAGATCGCTTGTGTCCGAGAGCGCCTCTACCATCAGACTGTAGCTGGGCATAAGTCGTTTATGATTTATCACCGTCGCGGAAATTCCGGCGGCCTCGCCGGCAAAAATGTGATCGGGGAACCGCAACTGGACGCTAACGTCTGCCAACGACATTCTGGCGATCAGATTTGCCGCCAGCAGAAATGCGAGCATCGCCGACAGCACCAGATACAAAAGATTGTTCCCGGTGTTCCACGCCGCAAAACCCATCACTACCAGCAACACGATGAACAACAGACCTTCGACGGTTACGCTGGTACGGATCGCAAAGCGCAGAAACTCGAGTCGAATGTTGCGTGCTAGTCGAGGAATGATGTACAGCGCGCCGATGATGGCGAGCAACAATGAAATGGCGGCGGAGACGGCCGCAAGACGGGTGTTGTCCTGATCGGCGGCAACCGAGCTCAGTACCGCGATTACAAAAGCGAGACCCAGTAAGAAGACCGTTATGAAGAAGTCGCGCCAGGCCTGCCGATTCATTTACAACCTCGCAAATACATCACAGCGGCACGTTCACGGTCTTCAGGATTTCATTCAACGCTGCCTCGGCTTCGTCCGAGCGGCGCAGGCCGGTCGAGTACCGTGAGTTAACCACGATTCGATGAGCAAAAGTCGGAATGACCAGCCGCTTTATGTCGTCAGGTATGACGTACTGCCGGCCTTCCACGAACGCCAGCGCTTGCGCCGCGTGGTACAAGGCCAGGCTCCCGCGAGGGCTCACCCCCAGATCGAGCAGGTCCGAATCCCGCGTCGCGCGCACGATGCGGATTAAGTAGTCCACGAGCGAATCGTCTACCGATACCTCACGCACCTCTTGCTGCAGCCGGAGCACGTCGTCACCGTGCATCACCGGCGTCACATGTTCGACAGGCGAATTCAGAGTCTGCTGCCGTAGTATCGTCTTCTCGTCCTCGACAGCCGGGTAGCCCATTCGGATTCGCATCATAAACCGGTCCAGTTGCGACTCCGGCAAAGGATAGGTTCCGTGATGCTCAATGGGGTTCTGCGTAGCCAGCACAATGAACGGTTTGGGAAGCTGGTATGTCTCCTGTTCGACGGTTACGTGACCTTCGGCCATCCCTTCGAGCAGTGCGGACTGCGTTTTTGGCGTCGAGCGGTTGATCTCATCGGCGAGGATCACGTTGGCGAAGATCGGTCCCGGCTTGAACGAAAACAGACTTTGCTGCTGATTGAATACTTCGAGACCCAGAATGTCCGAGGGCAGAAGGTCCGAAGTAAACTGGATGCGCTGAAACGTGCAATTGAAGCTCCGCGCGAGCGTGTGAGCAAGCGTGGTCTTCCCGACTCCGGGCACATCTTCGATCAGCAGGTGTCCGCCGGCCAGAAGAGTCACCAGCGACAGCTCTACGACCTCGCTTTTGCCGCGAATAACCGACTCGATTGTTGACTGGAGCTGCTCTAGCTGCCCTGCAGTACTTATCACTTTATGGTGGCCTCGATATCGAGATGATGCTGAAAAATCTAACACAGAAGAACGGGCCGTCGCGAGGGGAAGTTCGACCAATATTGACTTTCCGAGCCCCGGAGACGCTGCTTGCCTGAGCCTCCCCCCACCAAAGGCCGCCACCTGTTGATCTTGACAAAGACTACGGGCGGGAGAAAAATCGCGAACCACGTCTCTAAACATTCCAAGAGGAGGAGTCAAGAACATGTTTCGCGCAGCAATATTTGTATGTCTCGCATCCTGTGCGGTGCTTTTTCATTCCGATCCCGCGCGAGCGCAGGGCGCCGACGTCGTTTCGACGCGGGAAATGGCCGAAATCAACTGGATGGAGTTCAAGGAAGCCGTCCCTTCAAAAATCGATACGGTCATACTCCCCACCGGCACACTCGAGCCGCACGGAGTGATCAATAACGGAGCCGATATCTCGGCTCCAATCGCGATCGCTCGAAAAATCGCTCGAGACGTAAACGCGATGATTGCGCCGATAATCCCGTACGGCATCACCGGAAGCATGGACGCATATCCGGGTGCCTTCTCAATCTCCGAGGGGGCTTACAGGGCCTACGTTCGCGATGTGATCTCGGGTCTGGCGAAGAATGGCTTTAGGACGATCATCGTGATGAACGGGCACGGCGGACCTCAAACCGCGGTCTTGAATCAATTGGCGATGGAGATTGGCCAGGAGAAACGGATTCGCACGTTGGTGATCAACTGGTGGAGCTACTGTTCAGACGTGACGCTCTCGGTTTTCGGTGAAGATGGAGGGCACGCCGGCTTGAACGAGACTGCATTTGTACAGGCCATAGATCCGAAGCTCGTGCACAAGGAGCGCTACAAGGACGATTTGGCGACTCCAAATCCGGCGCCGGGCACGTACTCGGCGTATCCGTCACCGTCCTCGATCGGCCTTTATAAGGAAGGTCAGGGCTACGTCAAGTTTGACCAGGCCAAGGCCGACGAGTACTTCTCCAAAGTTAACGCGAAGCTGGCTAAACTTATTAACGAGATGAAAAGGAAGTGGGACATGGCGGGACTATGAAGGAAAGTGCTGAGTGCTGAGTTCTCAATACTGAATCTTAAGAGTTCGCTGGAAAACGTGCTTATGAAGTGAGCACACTCAGCACTCAGCTCAGCACTCAGCAGTCGGCACTCAGCACTCAGCTCAGCAGTCAGCAGTCGGCACTCAGCACTCAGCACTCGCAACTCCCATTGACACCGGGTGGAAGTACAATTAGTCTCGTGACCGCTGCGAGATCGAGTCCAGGAGATGCTATGCAGTGTCCCCGCTGTGGCGTAGAAAACCGGGAAGGCTCAAATTTTTGCCGCTACTGCTCCGCGCCTTTGGAAGCCGGCGCCGGAAAGCCCGACTCAGGTTATATACCGACCGTCCCGCCACCAAATGCCACAGACCAGGGTTACCGGCCTCCTCCGGTTTATGAAACACCGCAACCAAAGCCCGCTCGCCGAGTCGTCCCGCCGCTTACATGTCCCAGATGCAGCGCCCCAAGCGTCGTCAAGGGCACGACTCCGCTCTGGGCAATCCTGGTGGCCATCATCGGCGCTCCGTTCACCTGTTTTCTCTCGCTCTTCTTCCTTCTTCTGCGCGATCCCAACCGCTGTATGAACTGCGGCCTTCAGTATAAGTAACCCTCATCGGCCAGACTTCCTGCAAATCACTCGACGCACCCCATTCTAGCTTTGTTAGAGAAAACATTTCTGGTAAAGATTCAAACTCTCCAGGGCTCGCCCGTGCTTCAAACCGCAAAATCGGAGGAAGGATATGCACGGCGATACCCTGTTCGCTGGAGTGACGCTCGAACGCCACGGTACTCTTCGAAGACTAATACACGAGCTTGCAGAAGCCGCCATCCAGTTTCGCTCTGATCCACGCAGTTTCATAAGGAACAGTTTCAACACCGGCGGGGCAACAAGTGGTCAGAGGACCAACCTCCTGAGGCTTGGGCTCGGTATAAGTGTGATTCTCTATTCAATCGGTTTTACATCTATGCTTCTTTGGTGGCGCACTCACCAGGCCGAAGACCCAGGCAAAACTGCTCCCTACATTATCTGTCATCTTCCACCATCACAGAGGCCTCCCGATTTGAACGAAGTCGCGGATAGATCCAAAAACGGCGGAGGCGGCGGCGGAGGCAGCGAGTCCGCAGGTCTTCCCTCGCCAGGTGAAAGGCCGATCTTTGCACCTTTCCCCCAACTCATCGCACCTACACCCAGACCGACGGTCAATCCCCCAAGCATTCCGATGGCCGAGACTCTGTTTGTGGACCCGAGATTACAACCTCCTCGCGATTCCCTCACTCCTACGGGTGTGCCCAACGCCCTACCCGCGCCGCCCTCACCTGGTCTCGGCTCTGATGCAGGCCTTGGCGGCGGAAGAGGAGGGGGCGCGGAGGGTGGCGACGGTCCGGGAGTCGGCCCTGGGCGAGGCGGCAATACCGGTGGCGGCCCTTACACCGTGGGCGGCAATTCCAGCCCGTCCGATCGTTCTCAATCGGTCGATTCTCGGCCGCATCTCTTGAACAACCCTCGGCCGTTCTACACGGAGGAGGCACGCATACACAAAATACAGGGCACGGTTCGAGCAAAACTTCTGGTAGGTGCGGACGGCACGGTAAAGGAAGTCGTAGTGCTCACTGGGCTTTCGAACGGGCTCACGGAACAGGCAATCAAAGCTGCTTACCAGATGCGCTTTTCACCCGCTATGAAAGCCGGCAGGCCTCTCAGCTACTGGCTGAGCAACGTAGCGATAGAATTCAACTTGAGATGAAAGCAGTAGGCAGTGGGGCAGTAGGCGGCGCGGCAAGGCCAATCCTCGCACCAGCGTTCTTATGGCATGCACGAGGATTAAGCAACTAAGTTTTCAGATTCGTAACGAAGAATTGAGTTGACCTTGATACGAATCGCCAAAAAAGTCCTGCCTACTGCCAACTGCCTACTGCAGCGTTTTCGTACGCCTTCGGCGGCGCCGGATCGTCAGACACATTGTAATAAAAGCACTCTCCGTTCAGACGCAACACCACGAACACCACATCCAGCTCCGGATCGTACGTGCGTACCACTTCTGCAATGTCCGGGTCAGGCCAGCCGCCGCGCTGTTTCAAACTTTCACTCGAATCCGCCACATAGTAACTAGGCACATTCAGATTCGACCCTTCCGTGCCGGCTCGGTTCAGATCGATCACCATCGCGCCGCGTCCGTCGGACAGATACTTCTGCCAGGCGAGCGCGGCAAACTGCGGCCACTGCAGTCGAATCAATGTAATGTGATCGTCGGCGTTGTCGATCGATTCAATCTGCCCAGATTTTGCTTCGAGACCCATTTATAAAAGTCTTCAACGAAGGGCTTCGAAATCTTCCTTTTCTCATTACAACAGAGTCGAGAGCCCTAATACAGCATCTAACGCTGCAATGGTTCGGGCATACAAGCCACAGCGTAAGCAGTCACGGCCATCACCGCGGCATTCTCGGAAAGCTCGCGCGGGTTTACCTTGTCCAGAGTGTCGGCCGCGGTGTGATGATAGTTGAAATACGTTCTATTGTCTTGAATCGGAGCCGCGGTAGGGACACCGGCCGCATCCAGCGGAGAGACATCGGCGCCTTCGGCGTTCAACGTTCGCCTTACGATGTTCGCTCCGAGGCTCTGAAGCACCCCGCCAATCGGCTGCAACTGCTGAATCGCCTTTTCGCTTGCATGAAATGAAATACCCGCAGGATGGCCCGCGCCAAGATCGCTCTCAATCGCGACAACATGATTTGAAAGCTCACTGCGGTGATCTTCGGCGTAAGCTCTCCCACCGGCGAGTCCGTTCTCTTCATTCATCCATGCGATGAACCGAATCGTACGCCGAGGTCTCAATCCAAGCTGCTTGATCAGGTTCAGCGTCTGCATAGCGACGACTACGCCGGCGCCGTCGTCGATTGCGCCCGTTCCCAAGTCCCACGAGTCCAGATGCCCGGATACGATCACAACTTGTTCGGGGTGCTCCGACCCTTTCAGGTCGGCGACTACGTTGTAGCTCTCGACGTCGTCCAGAAACTTCGGCGTCAAGGTCAAACGCATGCGTATCGGGCCTTGAGACGACAGGCTGGCCAGCAGGTCGGCGTCCTCGGTCGACACCGCCGCTGCCGGTATTCTTTGCGTACCGTCCTGGTACCGCAGCGCCCCGGTGTGCGGAAGCCGGAACTCCGCGCCTCCAACCGACCTGATCAAAGCGGCCACCGCGCCGAGCTTGGCGGCTGCGCTGGCCCCCGCACCGCGGTACACTACTGCCTCGCTGTAGGCTTCGAGCGCCATGCCCTGCGCAGCTTTCTCCTTATCGAATTTCGCGTTGAACAAAACGATCTTGCCCGCGACCCTTTCGCGTCCAATCGAGTTTAGCTCGTTGAAGTCTCGTACCACGACAACGCCTGCCGTCAAGCCCTCCTCCGGCGTTGCGATACTGCCGCCTAGCGCAGTCAGCACTATCTTTTGAACGGTTCCGGGTGCCTGGCCGGGAAACTCGACGATCTCCCCAGTTTCGATGCCTCGCTCCCAATGCGAAACGCGGACCTTTTCCAGAGTGACGTCCGCTCCCAGCTTACGCATTTCGGCGGCTACGTACTCGACCGCTCTCGACGCCTGTGGCGAACCACTAAGGCGTGGACCGATGTTGTTGCAAAGATGCGCGAGTCTCGAATACGCGTAGTCGCTAGACAAGGCCGCGTCTCTCAGTTTTTGCAGGTCGCCGGTCAAAGCAGCCGAGTAGGTGTAATCGCTAGGCTCCCGCCGCCTCTGAGGTGACGAGGCACCCGACTGGAGTAGGACCAGCGGAGTCAGGATCGAAATCAGCAATCCATTCTTCAGAGCGTTCATGGGCGCACATTATACGCAGGAAGAAGCGAGCAGGAGTAGTAGAGAAGAGTTCTGAGTTCTGAGTCCTGGGACACGCACACCAAAAAAAGAAAGGCGACCGAGTGGCCGCCCTTCGTCAAAACAAACCTTGCTGCGTTTGATTTAGTCCAGAGGAATGGTGACAAACGTCAGTTGACCGCCTCGCTCGATCTGCAGCGTGACTTCCTTAGCCATTTTCAAGCTGGTCAGAACCGAGATGAACTCCTGACGGTTTGCGACCGCCTGGCGATTCACTCTGTGGATGACGTCGCCCTTGCGCAAACCCGCTTCTTCGGCCGGGCTGTCCTGCTGAACGCTCTGCACCAGCACGCCGCTGCCGATCTTGAGCTTAAGCTGTCGCGCAATTTCAGGAGTCAGATTCGTGATGCCGACACCAAGTTTGCCTGGCGCCTGCTCACCACTATCCTCATCCGGGCTTTCAGGGTCTTCCTGATCACCGGTCGCCGGGCGCTCTCCCAGCCGCACGGTGGCTGTCTGAGGCTTGCCCTCGCGGATGAACTTCAGAGAGGCGGTCTTACCAACCGGGCTTTCGGCTACCATCTCGGTAAGTTCCTTCGGACTCTTGATCGACTTGCCGTCAAACTCGGTAATCACGTCGCCACTCCGCAGACCCGCTCTTGCTGCCGGAGTATCAGCCTTCGTCACATCGTCAACCACTGCTCCCTCAGTACCCTCGTAACCCACTGTCTGCGCGATCGCGGGAGTCAACGGACGGAGCATCACACCCAGGTAGCCTCGAGTGACCTTCCCGTTCTTCATGAGTTGAGCGTAGACCTTCTTCGCCAAATTGGCGGGAATCGAAAAGCCCACACCGCTGCTTTGTCCGCTTTCGGTGAATATCAGGGTATTGATCCCGATGACTTCGCCTTCCATATTCACAAGCGGTCCGCCGGAATTGCCGGGATTGATCGAGGCGTCGGTTTGGATGAACTCGGTGAACTGACCGGCACCAACCGATCTGAGATCACGTCCGGTGGCGGACACGATTCCTGCGGTCATTGTCTGCTGAAGGCCAAACGGGCTGCCAAGCGCGATTACCCACTCGCCTTGCTCGACCTTGTCCGAGTCGCCAAGCTTGGCGTAAGTCAGACCGGTGGCATCGATCTTTACCACCGCAAGGTCGGTCTCTGGATCAGAGCCGATCTTTCTTGCTTTGAATTCGCGCCCATCGCCGAGCTTGACAGTAATCTGCTCCGCATCGGACGCGACATGGTTATTCGTCAAAATGTAGCCGTCAGAGCTGATGATCACGCCCGAGCCAGTACCTCGTTGCTTTCGAGGTGCGCCGCCGAATGGAACGCCGGGGATTTGAAAACCTTCCGGCACTCGGAACGACTGGCGTTTGGTCTTCTCGACTACGTCGATGTTGACCACCGCGGGCTTGACCTGCTTGACGACGCTTATAAACGTTCTTGAAAGATCCTGTGGCGAGGGCAACTGGGAAGAACTCTGCTGCGCCGAAGCACTTCGCACCGCAGAGAAGGCCAGCGCGACACCTAGCACCACTACTAAGGTGAGGAGAACGCGCAAATTGGGAACTCGCTCTTTCAGTCGGGAAAAACTCGAATACATACTCCGTTAAACCTCCATCAGGCACTACAAAGGCGGGCTAATCGTCCGTCCTGCTATAGACAAATACCAGCCCGCCGATCTTAAACGCAAGACTTAACTTCGTGTTTCGTCTTTTGTTGCTAATTTTTTTTTATCACCTGTGCTCGACCTGCAGGTTGTTGGTGACCGAAAAGACGCCGGACACCCCATTCGCTGCTATGTACGCCAGGTTGCTGTCGGAGTTGTTCGACACTACCCCTTCGAGACTCACGTGCCCATTTTTCACCACGATGTGAATCGAGGGATTCGCCCCGAGGGCATAACGGTAAAGACTTCCCGTCCGAAAGACCGCTCGATAGAGCCGTACTCTCAGCCGGTCATCCATCGGAGAAACCGGAAGCACTTCAATGTTGTTCACCACTCGATCGATGCCCTCAATTTTCGCCACTCGGCGACCGGCATCTGACTTCGTGGTCGGCCTGACCACCTGGCCGTAGAGAACAACGGTGTCACCGTCAAGCCTGTAAGCCAGATTGTCAAATACCCCGTAATAAGGCAGCGTCACTAACTCTTTTCTAACTTTCTCACTCGTCTTCTGTTGATCCGGCGGGGCCGCTGCCACCGCAAAACCCGCGGTCATAGCTATCAACATCCCTGCCGCAATCAATTTGTGCTTTAGACTCGTCATTTTAACCTTGCACCTCCAAAATCAGTCTCAAATACTCTAGTCCCATTCGATTCTGAGTCTTCCCCGGGCCGGCTGTATCTTGCCGCTCCTATTTGATGCTTCTTGAGGCGGCGTTGCTGTCCGGCTCCCGGTCAGAGGAGCCTCAGAGGCACTCGCCGGACGGGGTCGATCGCCGGTAAGACCGCTCAAGCCCCGCATCACTCCGTCTCTTAAGTCCGGTTCCAGACGAGCCATGAACTCGCTAAGGGCTACTGTCCGCCTCGACCGAAGCGAATCCATCGCGGCCCTCCCCGGAGCCGTCAGCTCGACCACAATCGATCGGCGATCAGTATCCGATTCCCGCCGCCTGATCAGATTCTTGGCCAAAAGACGGTCGCACAATTGGGTGACCGCAGGGCGGCTGATTCCGAGGTGCGACGCCAGCACACCGGTGGCTCTGGGCTCGCGGTGCAGCAGCCAAAGTAGCTGCGCCTGCGAAGGGGTCAGCTCCATCTCAATCAGGTGGCTGAAATGGCCCTGAACCAGGACCTCAAAGAGCGCCTCCACCACCTCGGCCATCAGCTCATCTGTTTCATCCATCTCCTCATTCCCCCGGAGAAGACTTTTCGCCAATTATTCATTTAGCTAACTTAATAGTTAAGGTACATTAAATATCTA
>DATFXM010000098.1:0-36081 GCA_035315885.1 Blastocatellia bacterium | reverse complement strand
TGCGGGTTGTTGATTAGGACAGGCCACTCCTGAGAACCGAAGTTCACCACGTTGCTTTCCGATTCCGGCTGACTCTTGTAAGGCGCAATCGGCTGGCGCGGCTCTCGTTGGCCGGAGTAGACCATTTGCTGCGGCTCCACGGGTGCCGGGCGAAATGCCGCTGGCTTCGACTCCGGTTCTGCGGATTTGTTAGGACGCGCAGCTGGTGCTGCGGTGGTTTCCTTGGTCTCGGCCTTTTGTCTGAGAGTTTCGAATTCTTCCAGCAGTGAAGCTTCGGGGACTTGAGTTTCCCTCAAGGCTCCCGACTCTCGAAGAGCAGTTTGCAAGGCTCCGCGGCTCTCCTTGAAATTCGTGGCAGGCGCAGCAACCTTGGCTGGCGCGGGCACAGCCTCTTCGAGTGGTTCTGTTTCAAACTTGATTGCCGGTTCATCGGCAGCAAGCTGGACCTGATCGAAGGTCATGCGAGTTTCGGATGAGCCTCCGTTCGACTGGGTGCTCTCAGGCCGGGACGCGTCATACTTGGGCGGCGACGGGGCCTGTTGTGGCGGCGCATGCAGTTGTGCGGCTGCCTCGGCGACTTCCGGCCGCAACGGAGTAGTCGTAAGCCTGCCGTCGTTGGACGGAAGAATGTTTTTGACGATGGACTGGCACTGTGAACAGAGGCGTCCGGAGCCGGCCTCGATGGCACTCATAGGACGCTTGCAGAGCGTGCAAGCTGCACTTGCAGCATCAGGATTCATAGGGATTACCGGTTGGCCAGGGAACCGGGGGTATCATACGACCCGGCATCTCTGGAATTATTGTCTAACTCGTTGGGGCAGAGACTAATAGTCGCGGCGATTATCACATACGGTCATGACGTTTACAAGAGTTTCTTAAGGCAACCAAAACGTGGCTCAATTGGGGAATCTGGTCGCGAGTGAGCCTTAGGTTCTGGATGCCGGCCGTGGGCGAGTTGGGGTCTTGGCCGGCGGTTTCTTTGCGCCGGCTTTGAGCGAAGCTATGTAGGACTCTATTTCCTCCCGGTCCTCATCGTCGAGACTGAGGAACTCGACGCCGAGCCCGGTGCCCTTGCGCACATAACAGACTCGAGAAACCGCAATGACCCGGTGGCGGTTTGGCAGTTCAAATCGAATGACCATTCGAGTCCCGGCCCTGATCGGCTCTTCGGTGGTGATAAACATCCCGCCGGTGCTTATGTTCGCCATATTGCGGCGCACTCTTGAAGGTCCACTGCTGCTGTTCGTGAGCTCGTATTCCACCTGCGCGTTTATCGGTGCCCGCTCGAACCGTCGTCTCTCGAGTTGAGCCGAACTTTTCATTATCGCCTCGCTACTGTCTGCATACTTTGTTGGGCTTAGTCAGTACACCCTTGTTGCTGCCGTCGGCCATTGCGGCCTGTCTAGTGCGCTCCCCTGCCAAGTGGAGCGAATCCGAGCGCTTGTGCGTTGCGGTTACCGGCCGTTTGGAGGCGCGTGCCCGGAATGCACAAACTCTTTAGGGGATCGGGCGGACCGGCATCTAAACCTTTACATAGCCATTGCCCGATTGACAAGGGCAACGAGGTTATTTCAAGTCTCAAACCTGCGGAAAAGCGTCTAATAAGGAGGTGGGATGAGACATTTGACCGGGGTAGTCGCATGTGTGAGAATAGCCGGGTCAGCGGCGCTTAACCGGCCCTCGTACCTGGATCAGTCTCGATCCACCTCGTACCCGCGCTGACCGCCGGCCGCGTTAATATGAGCAACAGGCGAATTGGTAATTACCAGATAACCGAATATATCGGTGGAGGTGGGTTCGGATCCGTTTTCAAAGCCGAAGACTGCAACAACAGAGCCCGCACTGTCGCCATCAAAGAGCTTCATAAGAAACACACCCGAAACCCGGTCATCAAACAACGCTTTTTTCAGGAAGCCGTGGCCATGGCACGCCTGGATCATCGCAACCTTCCGCGCCTCTTTACGTTCGGTGAGGACAATGGGTGTTACTACCTCGTCATGGAGTTCCTCCAAGGGAAACTTCTTGGAGACGAAATAAACGACAGCGGCTCCGTCGAGTCGGCCCGCGCAATTCTCATAGTTTCACAGGTCCTCGAGGCCCTCAGCTACGCGCACAAAAACGGCATCATTCATCGAGACCTCAAGCCCGATAACATCATGCTCCTCGATCAGGAGGGCGCGCTGCGAGTGAAGGTGCTGGACTTCGGAATCGCGCGGATGATTGGAGGTGAAAGCCTCACGCAGACCGGCGAAGGGTTCGGCACTCCCGCATACATGTCGCCCGAGCGTATGACGGGCACACTGGGCGACGACCCGAGAATAGACATCTACTCCACCGGGATCATCTTGTACGAGATGCTGACCGGCAAGTGTCCGTTCGAGTCTATGCAAACTGATCCCGCTGCGTATTGGATGGAAATGCGATCGATGCACGAGAGCCGTCCTCTTCCATCTCTCACGTCGCTGGGATTTCCGCAGACTATCGATGAAATCGTCATGCGAGCGGCCGCAAAACGAGTCGAAGACCGTTATTCATCAGCCGACGACATGGTGGCCGACCTCGAACGGCGCGGGGTTGTTCAATGCGCACCCACCGAAGTCCTCTCGTCTGCGAGACTCGGCATCACCACTATGCCTCCCGCTGCAACGATATTCGTCGACGACTTACCAAGGGGAGCATCGGATGAGGCGGGCAAGGCGCTTATCGACGGGCTGTCCGGCGGCCTGCACAGCGTGCGCGTTTCAAAAGATGGCTACAACGACTACCGAATCAGTGTGGCACTCGAGTGCGGGCACCAAACGGATTTGCAGGTTGCGCTTGCCGCGCGCTCAACTGTTGTAGCGTCCCCTGCTCCGCAGACAGCGGTTGGAGGATTCGAGACCGCAAGGTTTCAGGGCGCGGATGAGGTCAAAACTGCGCTCGTAGTCATCAATAGCCTGCCCGTCGGGACCAATGTGTTCATTGGCAATCAATCCGTAGGATCAGCGGGAGAGGACGGCAAAGCGACGCTTCGGCTTCTACCCGGGGACCACGAAATTCGAGTCGCCACTCCGGCAGGGTTGAAAGCCACGCGCAAAATTACACTCACAAACAAAGACACCGGCTCGCAACAGGTAATGACGATGCCGTTGGATCGAGCCACTTCTCAACCGCCTCAGACGGTTCAGCCAGGCACTATAACTGCGTCGCGTTTTGGCAAGCGGTGGGCCTCGATCGGAGCCGTGGTGTTGCTCCTCGCGTTAGCCGCGTCGGCTGCGTACGTATTTGTCTTTCAGCGAAGCCGGCCGCAGACTCAGCTTGCATCGAGCACCGCCAATGAACCCGCTCCGACATCCGCCGAGCACTCAGCGAAGAAAGAAGCCCTCCCGGAACCGGCTCCCAGCGCTTCAGCCGCAACACCTGACCCGTCACAGAAGTCGGACAATGCGAATCAGGACGAATTGAAGAAGGCACTCGCAGAGAAAGAGAGGCTCGAGAAGAAGCTCGCCGAGGAACAGAAACGAGCCGCCGACCAATCGAAGGGTCAGACCGATCCGCCCCAAAAGCCCGATGCGCCACCGGCAGTCATTCCTCAAGTGCCGCCACCGGCAGAGCCACAGGAAGAAGGTGTTCCCGGGCCGGGCGAGGCTTGTCTGACAGTAACTGTATCGGGTCCCGCAGGCCAGCCCGCGACTCAGCTTCGCGTAGTGCTGGTTCCTCAGGGGGACAACTCGCGAATGCTGAATGCGCGGACAAATTTTAAGGGCCGGGTGAACAGGTGCGGGCTTACACCCGGTAAAACGATGAGGGTAGCGGTGTTCGGCCCGAGGGGCGCAATTCTGGGCAACAAGAGCACAGAGCTCCGACCAGGAAGAAACTTCCTCGATATCACTGTTGTCACCCCCGCGGTGAACCGCAATCCCGACGGCACTCGCGACGAACCTCCTGACTCTCCCAATCGCAAGCGACATCCGTTCAAGTACTGATGGCGTTGTCGTCCGTCCCCTCTAGTCGATTGGTGGCTCGTAGCGGGGAGCAACAATCGCAAAAGAGCTGAGAGAACTCAATTGACAGCGTAAGGCCAAATCTGGCAAGCTCTGTATTTCTTTTGTGCCGTTTAGTGCGGCCGAATGTTTTATAAGGAGTAGCAGAAGATGGCAACGAGACGAGGATCCGCACGAGCAGTCAGGCTTACATGCCCAAAATGCGCTGAAGCTTTCACGGTTGTTGCATTCATATCACAGGGCATCGACGCAACATCATACTGGAAGGGTCGTGCCGAGGAGCACGATTGCGACACTCACGCCAAGATACTTGCTTCCTCGAGGTCCGGAGACGGAACCAAGAACCCGCTGAAAGCTTCTAAGGCTGCGGCTCGCGGCAAGAAGTAGTTCTTACTGGAATTCTGGATACTGATCCCATCCCAATTAAAAGGGCCAGCCTAATCGGCTGGCCTTTTTATTGCTCTATTGCAATTCAGTTCTATACGAAGAACTCAGAACTCGGAACCGGCATTTCGGAACTTCCGTGCCTTCCGGCGTGATAAGAGCTCCGCACGAGCGGTCCCGACTCTACGTACTTGAAACCCATCTCCAGAGCACGATCTCTTAACATCGCGAACTCATCCGGCGTGTAGTACCTTTCGATCGGGATGTGTTTCGGAGTCGGTGCCAGATACTGCCCAACAGTCAGAATGTCGCAACCGGTAGCTGCGATGTCTCCAAAAGTGGTCAGCAGTTCTTCGACAGATTCACCCAGCCCGGCCATGACTCCCGACTTGGTTAACAGTGGATACTCGCCCTTGCGTGCGTGGGCGCGGCTCAGCAATTCCAAAGATTGTTCGTAGTTCGCGTCCGGCCGGACTCGCTTGTAAAGTCGCGGTACCGTCTCGGTGTTATGGTTTAAAACATCCGGTCGCGCACTGAGGATGTTCTCGAGTGCCGCCTCATTGCCGCAGAAATCCGGAATCAGAACCTCAACGCGAGTAAGAGGGTTCAGCCGCCTGATCCATTCTATGGTCGCCGCGAAATGCTCCGAGCCGCCGTCGGGCAGTTCGTCTCGATTGACGCTGGTGACCACCGCATGGCGAACGCCCAGCCGGCGTACCGCTTCACCGACGTTGCGAGGTTCGAGAGGGTCAAGCGCTAGCGGCTTGCCTTTAGTGACCGCGCAGAACCCGCAGTGGCGGGTGCAGACATCTCCCAGAATCATGAAAGTGGCTGTGCCCTCGCCCCAGCACTCAAAGATGTTTGGGCAGCGTGCCTCCTGGCAAACTGTGTGAAGGCTTAGGTCGCTGATCATCTGATTCACGCGATCAAAGTTTCTATCGGCGCGGATCCTCACCTTCAGCCATTCGGGGCGCGGCCCTGTCAGTTTTGGTTTAGCCATCAGTGTTCATGATTCTGACGCAGAGCTGCCAGGCGGTTCAAGGAGATTGGGAACCGAGGGGCGAACGGATAAGAGAGACGCCGGGACGCGGAGAGGAGAGACGCGGGGAAGCACGAAGGGCGAAGGGCCGAAGGGGCGACTGGAAAGACTCCATGACGGTAGCCCTAGCCCTTCGCACCTTCGCGCTTCCCCGCGTCCCGCTTCCCCTCATCTCTCATCTCCTCAAAATCAACTCTGAGCGGTCAGTTTCCGGTCCAGAGATAGATTTCGAATAGCATCCCTGAGCTCTTTTTGCAGCTTTTGAAGTTCAGCGGCCGCCAGTTTCTTTTCACTCGTAATCTGCTCCATTCGTGTTTCCTGCTCGCTTGCCTTCGCAACATATCGGCTGATGAGCTGTCGGGTCTCGGACGTATCCTTGAGCGCCTTGATGTTCTCGCGAAGCCGGGACTGATCCTCACCGATGTCCGAGCTCTCTTTGTCGAGAGATTCCAGTTTCGCCTCCACCTCAGCGATTTGATTCTTGAGTTCGGTTATTCGCGTCAGAGCGGCGCGAGCTGTGTCATCGATGTAGTGTTTGGATGCGAACACCTCGATCTCGCGAGGCGTTATCGTGGACAACGCATAAGTATCCATCAGAGCCTGCTGTTCCGTCACGTTTAGCTCGACCGTCTTGCGCGCTGCGACTTCTATGCGGAATCGGTAAACCGAAGGAGTCTTGCTGTAGGGCTTTGGCGTGTCATCCGACAGCGCCCAGCCTTGGCGAATTGGGTGCTCGACGAACACGATCCGCGGCCGATCGGTCTGATTTGTGACGGTGTAGACCTTCTTGTTGCTCTGGTGAAAGTGTGCCTGGAACGTGCCGTTTTGAACGCGAACAAAGAAGGCAGGCTGCTGATCGGTCTTATCTTTCACTGACACCATCGTTCCCAGATCGACTGCGAACGAAATGAAGCGCTCTTCGCCGGGTTTGAGTCGTTCCATCAGCGCTTCGCCCGCGTAGGCATCGCCATCGATAACCGTGAGAGGGCCGCCCTCGAGCGTCAGATTGGAAATATTCTTGAGCCTGATGCCGCTCATTGGGCGATCTTTCCGCCCGCCTTCGTTGTAGAGCGAGACACGGGCGCCCTCAAGACGCGTTTGAACGATGGGAATCAAAGCTGAGCGATCTCGAGGCACGGTGACGGGCTGATCTACGTTGTATTCGAAGAGGTCGCCGACTTCGCTGCCGGATGCTGCGGTTTCGACGCCGCTATCGGTGCCTGAAATCAAGTCGCTCATCGAACGAGTCGGTTCCCCTACGCCAGCAGAGGTTTCGTTTACCACTGCGCTTGATAGTTGCAATTGATTGCTGCTGCGGCCTTGCAACGGGAGATCTTGAACTTGCTTGTTAATAGTTGCCCCACCGCGAGCCAGACGGTCACCTCCGCCAACGACTCCGCCAGGCACCCCTCCCACAACAGATCCCCCCACACCCCCGAAATTCCCTACGGAGCCTTCATCTGCTGTATAAACCTGTGGCCCCAGCTTTACATCGGAAGGAACAGGAATGATTGGGCGATAGCGGTACATCGGTTGTTGTAGCGGTTGAATGAACGATACCGGGCTGCCGGATACAAGCGACAGTTTTACATCCGTCCAGTCTTCTTCGCTGACGTTATCGACAATGGCCCATCCCTGGAAGAAAGGTTGTCCGCTCCCGTCCATGACGACTCGATAGGAGGTCTTCCAGATGGGTGCCGCTATTGTATAGCTCACAACCAGTTCGCGAGAGCCTTCGCCATCTGAAGTCACCGTTATCGTCTTAGCGTCGCGGCGTCTGGCAGCCGCCGACGCATTGGCGAACTCCGTGACGTCGTGACGGGCGCCTTCGTCCAGCAGCGTAACCGATCTGATGTTCGCGAGATCGAAGCTCGTCAGTTCGCCACTTGCGGAACTCACCACCAGAGATCTGGTGACTAGCGGTGGTTTGTTGGCATCGATTTGGGACTTTCGTTCCTCAACCGTAAGAATGGCTCCGGAGGCCGAACGGCTGTCGCTGGAGACCGCTACTCTAGCCCCTTGCAGTTGTTTGAGCACGCCGGCGAGTCCGCCGTCTTCATCCGTACCTGGCTCGATTGAGAAAGGGATATCGCTGAGCCTTGCGGATGCCGGAGCCGATGAGTTGTAGCTGACTGCTCCTATCTTGCCCTTTCCGAGATCAAGCACTACCAGCGACTTCAGCACGTCGTCGATTTGCGACTGTTTGAATGGCAAATTGATTTCAGCTTTGCCCTGAACGGTGCCGCGTCTCTCAAAATACGCCACGCCGTTGCTGTAGAGGATGACCCGGTGGAGTGGCAGCCTCTGAGTTGCTGGCTGTGCGTGGGTGGCTTGCGCCGCAGGTCGTGGTTGGGTGCGTTGCGCGGGACTGGACCTGCGCGACTGCGCGAAAACCGGCGCGATGAGTAGAAGGGTCGTGAGAGTAGCGACTTGCTTGATAATTGGTCTCATTGTTTTCCTCCAGGAGTGAAGACTTCCTACAATTTGACGCCGAGTGAACGCGTCCGGTTCCGCTAATTGCACTTTAGTTTTGACCGACACAACCGTTGACAGCAAAGGGAAGCGGCCTTATAGTCGCGGAAAAAAGAGAGCTGATCGGAGGCAGTAGTTGGAAAAAGATCAGAGACGTGCGTCACGAAGCGGGCTGTTGATCGAGGTCAGGTACGAGGGCGCGGGCGTGCGCGCTCAGACCAGGATCTCCGACATCAGCGTCACCGGTGTATTCGTTGAGACGCTTTCGCCGCCGCCCGTTGGTGCAGTAGTGAAAATGTCTTTCTCGCTTCCGGATGGTCGGACAGTTGAAGCAGAAGGTGTAGTGAAACATATTCAACCGGGAATCGGAATGGGCATCGAATTCAGTTCGCTGAAATCGGAAGACGAAGAATTCATCCGCAGCCTCGGTTGATTGACGAAGTGGCGACGCGTTGAGGCGCAGCGCAATTCTCAGAACGCCGACCCTTCGTTCTCCTCATCCCCTCATCCCCCTCCCTCACAGAGTTCGACTAAAGCCGAATCTGAAGGCAAATCGCTTCTCTGGCGCGATCACCGCCGTCGGCGGAGGGTGAGTCTGCGCATTGGGGTTCGCCGCAAAAATGAACCGCAAAGGGGTATTCAGTATCGGCACGAGTACTCGCAGTTCCGCGCCCACCGAATACCGGTAAACAGGAAGCTGAAACTGCGGCTCGGTGGCCCGACTCACCACCGTAGTTAGATCGATCATGCCCAGGGGCTCATTCGGAATCTGCGTGGTGAATTGCTCAGTTTCCAATCTGTGACTGTTGAATGAAGTTCCTATGTCAAAAAAGGCTGCGGCGGAGAATTGCCAGAACAGCGGTACTCGCAGTTCGGCGTTGAACAGCACTTTTGTATCGCCGCCGATCGGACGCACTTCACTTGAAGCCAGCATCAGCTCGCCGCCGGGTCCTGGCAGGAAACGTTCGACTCTTGCAAGCGGGGCTATCGAATTGACGTCGTAACCTCTGATCTCGGTTTCTCCCCCGATGAAGTAACGCTTGAACACCGGCACTCCATTGATCACCGACAAAGTCCGATTCTCAAACGAAGCTCCAAATGGTGAAATGTTCGCGGCGCGAAAGCGAAAGCCTATTACCGGGGACTTGTCAGGTCGGGCCTCGTCCTTCGAACTCAAAGCGAAAAACCTTCGGTAGTCCAACACTGGCTGCACAGTATTCAGACTACCTCCGAGCGCGCGCCCTTCGAGTTCCAGGGCAATGGACAGTCTCTCGCCTTTTTGCGGATCGAACTGCCGGTCAAGAGTGTCGTGCAACAGGAACATTGTGACTGAACCGCTGCGGACTCTCTCGCTCGGAGTGGTGGTGCTCAGCACCGCAGTGGTCAATCTGTCGGATGAGTTTGTGACGTTGAATGAGTAAGTCACACCGGCTCTCGTCGGAGCAGTGATCGCGTAACGAGTCGGGGTGAGCGCAAACGAGACTCCGGCACTCCCGCCGGCGGACTGTTGGAGGTAAAGCGGCTCGCGTTCTCCGTTTGCCAGCCGGGCATCGACAAACAGTGCTCTTTCATAGTAACCGCCGAAGTCGAAGAGCGGCTGGCGCTGGGAAATCAGCGACAGCGAGTATTGACCCGCGGCGACCTGCTGGCGCGTGCCGAAGATCACCCGGCCTCGCAGCCTGTCTCCGCGACCGGTCAAATTTGTATCTGAATAGTCGAACGATAATCCTGCTCCCCCTGTAGTCCCTGCACCGCCGCTGAAATCAACACGATGATGGTCGGCTTCAGTCAGGTGAAGCTCTATGTCAACTACGCCTTCCTGGGGAATCGGCTTCATCACAACGTCGGCCGGCGTGATGGGTTTGAACAGACCCGAACGATTGAGCTGTTCGATCCCTGCGTCCCATCTTGACTGGTTGAAGAGCTGGCCCTCTTCGATTGGGATCATGTGAAGAATGAGCGTTTCTTTAGTTCGAGTGTTGCCCGATATGATGATGTGCCGCAGCCGATACTGCTGACCGGCCATCGGATTCGAGATGCTGTGCAGGGCCGACGTCAGTGGAGGGGCGAGAGGACTTGTCGGCGAGCCCTCTTGAGCCGGGCAGGAGATCGCAACCAGCACCACGATCCAACCGACAAACGTTCGGGAAGCATATCGTCTCAACATAGATCTGTTCGTGCAAATCCCCGGGCGTCCGTCACAACATGAACGTAACGAAGCCGGCAATCTTGCCTGCCAAAGTTTCGCGCAGGGCACTGATCGGGTAAACTCGGCAGTCTGACTTTGCTAACTGGAGACTGAGTGATGGACGAAAACATCAGCGGTAAGAAGGTTATCGTGACTGGCGCATCGAGCGGAATAGGGCGGGCGACCAGCGAGCTTTTCATCCAGAAAAGCGCGAATGTCGTACTGATGGGCAGGCGGAAATGGCCTTTGGAAGAGGTCGCGCAGACCGCCGCGCCTCGCAGCAACGATGCCTTTGTGGTTGTCGCGGATCTTGCGAACGCTGATGAAGCCAAGTCCGCAGTAGAGCGCGCAGCCGAGCTATTGGGTGGAATCGATGTGCTGGTCAACGCCGCGGGCATTCTAAAAAGCGGACGGCTGGAGGATACGTCGCTCGAGCTGTGGGACGAGATGATGAACATTAATCTTCGCTCCGTATTTCACCTGATGAAACTTGCGGTTCCGTTTCTCGAACAGTCCAAAGGAAACATTGTGAACGTCTCCAGCGTCACCGGTCCGCGTTCTTTTCCTGGGGTACTCGCCTACTGCGTCAGCAAAGCGGGGCTGGATCAGTTGACTCGATGTGCTGCTCTCGAGCTAGCGCCAAAGGGAGTAAGGGTGAACGCAGTCAACCCGGGTGTAGTAGTCACTTCGCTTCACCGTTCGGGAGGGATGAACGAGGAAGCTTATGCAGCCTTCCTTGATCACAGCAAGACGACTCATCCTCTTGGACGAGTAGGACAACCTGACGAAGTTGCGGAGCTGATCTGTTTTCTGGCGTCTGGCTACGCCGGCTGGATTACCGGTGCCACCGTAAGCATCGACGGAGGGCGCGCCCTTACGTGTGCGAGGTGAAACGGTAGTCGGTTTCGGGTTTAGGGTTTAGGTTCGTGTTATTCAGTAGTCTTTTGTCGAGCCCTGCGCGCTATCCGAGTCTCTATCTGACGAACCCGAAACCCTAAACGCGAAACCGACCGCCTACTGCGCACTGCCTACTGAGTACTATGCACTATTTACCTTTCCTGGGTGCCTACTGCATACTGCCTACTACCTAGTTCGTTAAACCAAGGAGTAAATCGTGAGAACAGTCAAGGTTTCGTTGAGCATCATTTTCCTGGCCAGCGTTGTCGGAGCCCTCGCAAGCCAATCGCTTGCATACCCTCCTTTCGTGGCGAAGTCCAAAAAGTTCGGCGCAAAGGATTGCACCTTCTGTCACGTGGACCCCGAAGGCGGACCTCCATGGAACGCGCGCGGCCAATGGCTAATCAAGGAGAAAGAACGGCGTAACGCCGATGCGGTGGACCCGGAGTGGCTCGTCGACTACAAGCCGGCACCAGACATCGACAAAGACAAGAGCAAGGATAAGGATAAAGACAAAGACAAAGAAAAGGACAAAGACAAGGAAAACAAAGACAAGGATAAGGACAAGAAGGAAGACAAGAAACCTCCTGAGTCCTCAAGGTCCCTGGCCGATTCTCAGACAGAGCGGGAACTCCTGAACCTCGAGCGCGAGTGGCTCGACGCTTATGTAAGACGCGATGCGGCTGGTGTTGATCGTGTCGAAGCCGACGATTTCACGATCATCTACCCGGACGGAAATACGAATACCAAGGCAGACGAGATGGCTGAGTTCAAGAGTCCCGCGCCGGCCGGCACTCCGGCGGCTCTTTCGACCGAAGGCACAAAAGTCTTTCTGCACGGGGACACCGCCATTCTGACCGGCATTTTTGTTCAGAAGGGTGTGTACGCAGACGGGCCAAACAAAGGACAACCTTTCAATATACGCGAGGTCTACAGTGACGTTTATATGAACAGGAATGGCCGATGGCAGGTGGTGTACTCGCGACTGACTTCGGTGTCCGCGGCGGCGGCCCTTCAACAGAACGCGGTGGTCAGAGTCGAACCGTCTGTGCTTGAAACCTATGTCGGTGAGTACGAGCTGCCGATGTTCGTCCTTGCGGTCACACGCCAGGGCGGTCGGTTGTTCGGCCAACCTCCGGGAGATGTGCGCAAAGAGCTTCTGCCGGTGTCCGATACGGAGTTTCTGGTTTCATCTGAAGAATCGAGTGCGGATCCTCAGAATATCTCGGCGCGAGTGACGTTTGTTAAAGGTGAGCAGGGAAAAGTTGTGGGAATGAAAATAGATTTGGCTGGAAAACAATACGAAGGGAAAAAGAAAACGAAGTAACTCAGTGACAGTCATTCAATCATCGAACATTGAATCTTCATATTGAAAAGAGGTGCGCTGTAGTAACGCACCTCTTTTGGTTTTCGGGAGTGGCGAGATTGGACAGGCGGCTACTTGCCGTCGAGCGAGAAAGCGTAAAGTTTGTTGTTAGCCTTTCCTATTCTTAGGAGTTGATAGCCTGAGCCGACATAGAGCACGCCGTCTACTACCGTTGGACCTCCTCCAACTGCGCCGCCCGTGTCGAACTCCCACAGGATTTTGCCGGTCTTGGCATCGTAAGCGCGGATGAAGTTACCCGACGATCCCGCGAACACCAGTCGGTTGTCTCCGGTTCCGGTGATGGTAAGGGGGCCGAAGTTAGACCTGTTATCTGGATTCATCGTCTGCCAGAGAATCTTGCCGGTCGCCCCGTCCAAAGCGGCTACTGAACCCTGTTTGGGGTGATTCGAAATACCGACGTAGATCCGTTCACCGTCGGTGGATGCGCCGAACTCTATGCCGCCGAGGAAGCCGCCGGGTCCGACCTCTGTTTTCCAAACGGGCTTGCCGTCCTTTGGATCGACGGCGTAGAACCAGCCGCTTTTCTGTCCGGCTCCAACCAGCATTTTGCCGGCCGGTCCCTTGAACGTGATTGGTATCGTACCGAAATCGTGATCCGGTCCGCATTCTTTCGGATTCTGGAGACAGTTCATGTTCCAGACGTCCCCCTGCGTAGCTTGATAGGACCAAACCAGTTTGCCGGTATCCAGCTCGAGAGCGGCTATTGAATCAGTCAGCTTTGATTCTGGCTTTGTATAAGCGTCACCGGTGGTGAAGTACAGGCGATTCTCGGCCGGGTGTATCGATACGGTCGACCACACTCCGACGCCTGAAGGGCCGAAGATCTTGCGTCCCTGCTTGTCGACCCCTTGTTCTTTTGGCTCCTCGGTCACGGTGTAGAAGTGCCAGACTTCCTTTCCAGTCTTGGCATCAAACGCAGCTACGCCTCCGCGAAAAGTACAGCACTCGTACTTGGGGTTGCCCGCCATCACGACTTCTTCTCGCGACGAGACTCCGATGTACAGGCGGCCGTTATAGTAAATTGGTGAGCTGGTGCCGATGGTCATCGGGTGTGGATCGGTCTTTGTTTTCCAGATCTGAGCGCCGGTTTTTGCGTCGAGGGCGAAGAGGCGTGCGGCAACGTCCGCGAAGTAGAGCACTCCCTGAGCGTATGCGGCGCCGCCTCGGGACGGTTGACCAGTTTCAAACTCCCAGATCTTCTTGCCGGTCTTGGCGTCGACCGCATACTCTTTGCCGTCCCAGGATCCGAAGTAGACAACGCCATCTACGACAATGGGCTGACTCGAGACATCGGCTCCGGTTTCGAAGATCCATTTTGGTTTGAGCCTCGAGACGGTCGCTGGAGTAAGTTCCTTTTCGTACGGGTTGTGATGCGACCCGGCGATGTCGCGGCCGTAAAGCGGCCAGTCCGACGATTGCTTACCGTTTACCATCTCTTTCGAGGCCGGTTTCTTGCTTGATTGCGCGAGGGCGCAGGGGATGGCGATGCACACAGTCAGCACCGCGCAGATAATTACATTGCGTCGGACACGCATCTGGAGCTCCTTTCGCCGATTCCACTGGTGACAATCGAAGAGGTCAAACGCAGATTCTAATGATCGCTTGAGGCAGATTCAAGACAGTTTCTGGTTTCGAGTTTCGGGTTTCGGGTTCGTTACCCCGAGACTCGCAGGACACACAATCCGTTATAAGGGTTGATAGTGAACTGAACGAACCCGAAACCCTAAACCCGAAACCCGAAACTGACTAGTTGATCCACGTTTGAGCTGACGATAATATTCCTCTCATGCGTCGAAAGACCGCAGCCATCGTCGTCATCGGTAATGAGATTCTGACCGGCAAGTCCGCAGACAAAAACGCGGCGCTCCTGATCTCGCAACTCTACGAGCTCGGTGTATCGCTTCGCAGAATCGTCATCATCCCCGACGACATCGAAGACATCGCAAACTCGGTGAGGGAGGTCGCACAGAAATTCGATTTCGTGTTCACCTCCGGCGGAGTCGGTCCAACTCACGACGACATGACCATCGAGGGCGTTGCCCGAGCCTTTGACCGAAAGGTGGTCCGACATCCCCAGCTCGAAGCTATGCTTCGCGCCTACTTCGGCGAGGCAGCCGACGACGCGCGAATGGCAATGGCCAATATCCCCGAAGGATCCGAGCTGATTCACGAAAGCAACGTCACCTGGCCGGTGCTTGCAGTTGAAAATGTGTACGTCCTTCCCGGTGTCCCCGAGTTGTTCCGGAGAAAATTCGAGGCAATAAGAGAGAGGTTCCGGGTCGACCCTTTTTTCATGCGTTCGGTTTATACCAGCGAAGACGAATTCGATATCGCACCCGGACTCGATCGAGTCGCAACTAATCACCCCGATGTCGAGATCGGGTCGTATCCCACCTTTGCCCGCGAAGACTATCGGGTGAAGATAACACTCGAATCAAAGCAGGAGTCGGCGGTCGCCCGCGCTGAAGCCGAGCTGCTGTCGCTTCTTGATCCGGCGCGGATCGTCAGAGAAGAGTAATCGTCGCGGGATCGTCAACGGATTTCTCAAGACAATCCTCTAAACAACTATGCTGATAAGACGGGCAGTCCTGAGCACCATCATTGCAGCAGTTGGAATTGCGGGAACGCCGCGCACCCAGACCGCAGCGCTGCGCTTCGAGATCGCGATCAGTCCGCGAGTGTCTCAGAGGCCGGTGAGCGGCCGGTTGTTCGTTGTGCTGAGCAAATCTCCGCAGCCGGAACCCCGGCTGTCCATTGGTGAGCCTGGCATGAATGCCTCGCCGGTTTTCGCCAAAGACGTCGAAGGCCTCGTACCGGCTAAATCCGCGGTGATCGACGATTCCGCCGCCGCTTTCCCGATTCAAAGCGTTTCACAACTCCCCGCGGGCGAGTATTTCGTCCAGGCGCTTCTCGACTCGAATATCGATCTGCGGTCGGTGAACGCCCCCGGCAATCTCTACAGCGCGCCTCGAAAGATAGTCGTGGATCGAGCCCGACCGGAGACTATCAAGCTGGACCTGAGCGAGCAGGTGCCGCCGGAAAAGTTGCCGGGTAACAGCGAGTACTTGAGGTTCGAGAAGCTGGAGTCACCGCTGCTCAGCAAGTTCCACGGAAGGCCCATCTTTCTGCGCGCCGGCATTATTCTGCCGCGCGATTATGACAAGCAGCCGCAGCGGCACTATTCCCTTGTAGTGCGGATCGGAGGCTACGGCTCGAAGTTTACCGAAGTAGCTTCGTTGATGGCCGAGAGCTCGCCTTTCCGAAAGGCGTGGCTCGCGGAAGATCTGCCTCCTATGATCCTCCTGCAGCTCGACGGCGATGGCCCGCTAGGCGATTGCTACCAGGTGAATTCGGACAACAATGGTCCGTACGGAGACGCCATCACTACCGAGCTGATTCCATTTATCGAACGCAAGTACCGGGGCATCGGCAACGGCCACGCGAGAGTGTTGACCGGAGGTTCGACCGGCGGTTGGGTATCGCTTGCGCTTCAGGTCTTCTACCCTGATTTCTTCAATGGAACCTGGTCCGGATTTCCGGACGGAGTGGACTTTCGCGCGTTTCAGCTCGTGAACATCTATGAAGATGAGAATGCGTACGTCAATCGGTTCGGCTTCGAGCGGCCGAGCGCTCGAACGCTTTTGGGCGACACGTTGTTCACGATTCGCCACGAGTGCCAGATGGAAAACGTGATGGGGCGCGGCGACAGTTGGACAATGTCCGGAGAGCAATGGGGAGCGTGGAACGCGGTCTACGGTCCCCGCGGCAGTGATGGCAGACCCATTGCGTTGTGGGATCCGAAGACTGGAAAAATAGACCGACGCGTGGTCGCACACTGGAAGAAGTACGATCTACGTCTTGTGCTGGAGGAAAACTGGAAGGCACTTGGGCCGAAGCTTCGCGGCAAGCTACACATTTGGGTGGGCGAGGCCGACGATTACTTCCTCAACAATGCGGTTCATCTTCTCGAAGGATTTCTTGCGAAGGCCGAGCCGGCGTACGAGGGAAGCATTCTTTACGGCCCGGGCAAGGGACATGGCTGGATGCCTTTCAACTATCACGAACTTCTGCGGCAGATGAGCGCAGCGGTCGACAAGAGCGAAGCCAGGTGATTGGCGGCGATCTACTATTGAAGCGAACCGGCCAACAAAGAAAGACAAGCGTCAAGACGGGCATCAGGCAGTTGATAGTCGACCACGCGCTCGATGGTTTGTTGATATTTATTCCGATCGCGGCTGTGTTGAACTACACCCACGCTTCTGAATTCTGGGTGTTTGTCTGTTCGGGTCTGGCGATCATCCCGCTTGCCGGGTGGATGGGGCGAGCGACCGAGGGATTATCGGATAAATTCGGCGCGGGAATTGGAGGGCTGCTGAACGCGACGTTTGGAAACGCCGCGGAGATGATCATCGCCTTTCAAGGTCTGCGCGCCGGGCTCACCGAGGTGGTAAAAGCGTCGCTTACCGGTTCAATACTCGGGAATATTCTGCTGGTGCTCGGCGCGAGCATACTTGCCGGAGGGCTCAAACATCGAACGTTGAAGTTCAATCGTACGGCAGCCACGATGAGCGTCACGATGATGGTGCTGAGCGCGATTGGATTGCTGGTGCCCGCCCTGTTCCACTGGGTTACCGCAGGAATTACTCGCGAGGGGCGTCTCAATGCTGAGAACAATATCAGTCTCGAGATCGCGATCGTGTTGTTCGTCACGTATCTCTTGAGCTTGATATTCGCGTTGCGGACTCACAAGGACCTTTACCTCGGCCAGCGAGAACACCATCAACCGCCGATGATGAGCGTGCGTTCGTCAGTTGTGACGTTGGTTGTGGCTACTGGTCTGGTTGCGTGGATGAGCGAGCTGCTTGTGCACACAGTCGAGCCCGCATCAAAGGCGCTCGGGCTGACCGATGTCTTCATCGGCGTGATAGGTGTTGCGATAATCGGCAATGCGGCGGAGCACAGTACGGCGGTGATGATGGCTTGGAAGAACCAGATGGATCTCGCCTATCACATCGCAGTAGGGTCCAGCACTCAGATCGCATTGTTTGTAGCGCCGGTATTGGTGTTCGTGAGCTTTGCAATCGGCCAGCCGCTGAACCTGGTTTTCACCACCTTTGAAGTAGTTACCGTTGGGCTTGGAGTCGGCATTGTCACGCTGATTGCGGCGGACGGCGAGTCAAACTGGATGGAAGGCGTGCTCCTTCTTGCGGTCTATCTGATCTTCGCGATTGCTTTCTTCTTCCTACCCTCTTGAAGTGAGTTCTGAGTTCTAAGTACTGAGTTCTGAGTCGTAATCTTAATTCAGTGAAAAACCAGAACCGACCTGCTAGCCAGGTGCGACTCAGAACTCAGAACTTCTTCTCCTTCCCCTGTGCCTTGAGATCCTTGATGATCGCCCGTATCTGGTCGGCGTCGCGTGCCTTTGGTGCGAGCTTCAAATAGGTCTCAAGTTCTTCAGCCGCGCGCTCGCTTTGTCGCGTTTCGATGTAAACCGCTCCGAGGTATCTATGAGCCTCTACGCTCGAGCTGTCTCCGATTCTTACGCACGAGACCAATGACTGCTCGGCCGCCGGGTAGTTGCCAAGGTTGATCAACGCGCGACCAAGTTCGAGTCTCGCCAAGCCGGACGACCCGTTCCGTTCAACCGCCTGCTGAAGCTCAGTCGCCGCCGCCTTGAAGTCCTTCTTGATAACCAGCGTGATGCCATAGTTGAGACGAGGGTAAAACGAATCAGGCGCGATCTTCAAAGCGGCTTTGAACGAGTCCATCGCTTTATCGTACTGCTTCAGCGCCATGTACTGGACTCCAAGTTCGTTGAGCGCGGTGGGGAACGTAGCGTACAACTGCAGGGCCTTTTGCAATTGCTCGATAGCTTGCTTGTGATTCCCGCTCTTGCCTGATTCCAGCGCCTGTTTGTAAAGCTCTCGCGCCTCTTCGGGTACCCAGGCGCTCGAGGCGTCTACGGTCCCAGCTTTTGCTGTTTCGCTTTCTCTGGGCTGCAGCGTGATATAGACGGGAGTGATGGACCCGGTGGAATCGCGTCTTCGCATAGCGGGATCGACGATATCGACCGCCTCGGTGACCAACTGGAACTCGCTTCCAGCGTCTACCACCAGAGTATATCTACCGCCTTGCAGGCGCTTGAAGCTAAATGCCCCGCTGTCGTCCGACATTCGGAACTGCTCACCACCCGATATTCCTATCAACTTGATCTTCACCCGCCGATCCATCCTGCGTCCGCCGGGTAGGAAGATGGAGCCTTGAATCGTGTTTCTGCCTCCCGTCCCGGGATCCCCGGGGTCGCTGTCGACCCCGCCCATCTGCGCACGAGCGGGTGAGGCGCCAAAGGTGATCAGTAGGACCGCGAATAATAGAGGCAGCAATCTGACGTGACCTAAAGGATGCAATCGCAACGGTGAGTGGACCATGCTCCACCTCCTAATGATCGAGAGAGTTCGGCGATTGATTGTCGGATTGGTTCGGTCTAGAAAATCCGTTGCAATCTTAGCACAACCCCTATTGCTCCGATACAGATTTTGGAGTCGGTTGTCCAGCTTAATCAGTGCGCGACGCGCTGATACCACACGATGTGGTCTCCGTCGTTGGGCTTGGGTGAATAGATCACGGTATCGTACCCGATTGAATGCATGCCTGAAGCCGGCAGCTCGAGCAGCGCGTTGTTTGAAAGCAGGAATCCTCCCGGCCTTAGCATCGCTTCTACATTTGTCAGCGCCAGACTCTGCTCAAACACGTCGTAGTAGACCAGAATATTGGTTGCAATCAGCAAATCAAATCTTTCTGACGGAGCAAGCTCGAGACGCTGCAACACGATATTCGTGTCCATGGGCGAAATCATTGTCACGATCGCCGGCCGGACTTTGACTGCTCGCACTTTGAGATCGGGCAGTCCGGCAGGGACTGCAGCGGGCTGGCCCGGAGTCCCGATTCGTTCACCGAACTTCTCCCAATACTCGATCAACCCTTCCTTCCACTGGCCATTCAGATCTCGAGGCAATTGAATCGTGTAACTCGCTCCTCCAGTTGCCGAGATTACCGCGCGACGAAGATGATCATTCACTCGCGGGTTCAGGTCGAATGTATAAAGCGACAGCCGGTCCGCACGAGAAAGCCCAAGTCTGAGCAGCGAATCAATGACGGCGAAAGGCTGAATCGTCTGTTCGTCGTAGAAATCGTACCCGTCCTGTTTGTCGGTGAAGTCGAGGCCGGGCCCTATTATCCCGACCTTATGCACACTGTCGGGTGCGAGCAATCCCCGGCTCTTGAGTTGGCCAAGCGTCGTCTCGATCGCAAAGTTCGGCAGCAAGGACGTGTCCGACGAAAGGCCCCGGGTTCTGTAGAGCTTGGATCGTTCCGCGAATTCAGCGGTCGCATCACCCATCAGACGCGCAGACTCCAAAACTCTGGCGTAGGTCGCCTGCTCAGACAAAACGCGAGCCAGATTCGTCAGGAGATAGTCTCTAGCCTGTTGGTGACCTTCGGCTGTCCTCAAGTCGTAGCCCTTGCCTTGAAGCAAATGTCTTGCGAACAACAGTCGCTCGATCTTGCCCGCGCCTGCCGCGCGCACCAGGTCGTCCGCGCGAGACCTGATCAACTGGATAAAAGCTACTGCTTCGGGTGAGTGCTGGCCCGCGCTCAGCAGGTGTTTCTCACCCGCGGCCGCGAGATCTCGCAGGGTGATCCTCGGGCGCGCGGTGAATGAAGTGCCGAATAACAGAAAATTTACCAGTGAATCCTCGTTGCCTTGCTGGAGCCGGTCACGGATTGCTTTGTCTCTGCGCGCAATCCAGTTCGACCAAAGCGCCGAAAGATTTTGAGATTGCGCGGCTCTCAATTCCGCGGGTGCTGCCTCGCTCAACGCTTCGAGTATCGGTTTTGCTTCTTCGTAAGTTGTATAACTGACCTTGCGAGTCGGCGAGCCTTGCTGAAGCGCTACGATTTGCGGCGTGATTAGCAATCCCAAGAGGAGCGAGGTTAGCAGTTGCCGGTACTTCATTGCATTTCAACTTAGGCCATTGGTAGAGCATCGTCAAGAAACTAGCGCCCGGTTCTCATGCCGGCGGTTGTAGCTGCTTGCCTATTGTTACATCAGCCGCCCGGGCTTATACTGCGCTCACAACACTCAAGCGGTTTTTCTAACGGAGGCACATCGTGAAGAATAAGACGCACCGCTTTGTTCAGTTATGCGTGTCAGCACATCTCATCGTTTTTCTTGCTTGCACCTGTTTAGGACAGAGGTCGAGAACGGTACCATCGGCCCGCGACTCGGTGTCGGTCGAACGAGCAAAAGAGCGAGACCAACGGGATCGATCGATTGCGTTGAATAACATTGGCAAGGACCAGAATCAGCAGTCAGAACTGGTTGCCAAGCTGAAGGATGACTTCCGTCGCTTGCAAACAGTCAATAACGACATGATGCGGGACGTTGCGAACAGTCTGACTCTGGACTATGGACGAATCGCCGACGCAGCGGATGAGATCAATAAGTGCGCCACGCGATTGAAAGCTAACATCGCCGTTTTAGCGACGGGTGATACGAAGAAGGATCAAAAACCCAAAGGCTCCGATGAAGACCAGCTCAAAGAATACTTGAGGCGTTTGGACGAATCCGTCATGAGCTTCGCAACTGATATGACGCTGGTCGACGCCAAGAACAGAGGCAAGGCTGCCGCTGATCTTTCTGCTGTGCTTCAGTTCAGCGACGCAGTTCGAAAGATTGCAGAGAAATCAAAGAAGAACTCTCAAAAGCAGTAAAAACACGTTTCAATCGCGCCGCTCTGTCTTAGCATTCGCAAAAAAAAGAAGGGGAGAACGATTTGATCACTCTCCCCCTTCAATTGCTTAAACGACGTTAATCAGAAGCGAAGCCGCAACACGAGCTGCATAGTTCGTGGGCGGCCGCTGAACAGGGTCTTGTCCTGGAACCGCGGGCTCGTTACGTCAACGAAGTCGGTCGCGAATGGGTCATCCACGATAAACTGCGGATGATTGAACGTATTGAACGTTTCTGCGCGGAACTCGAGCTTAAATCGCTCGGAGATTGGGAAGCGCTTGAAGATCGCCATATCCCAATTGTTTAGTCCGGGAGCTCGCAGAAGGTTGCGTCCCGCGGTGCTGAATGCGCCGGTATCCGCGAATACGAATCTTGCATTCGGGTTGACCGTCACACCTCCGCCTCCGGGTACGTTAGCAACTACGTAGCCCACTACCTGACTCGAGGCTACCGAGCCCGGCGCCACTATGGCTCCGCTTCTTGTTACCCAGTTCACGCCGGAGCCCTGCTTGCTAGCCGTGCCATTCGGGTTGAGGACAGCGCGATCGCCCGCGTTGTCGAAGTTGCCGTTCGCATCGTTGAAGCTCAATGCATCGACAAGCTGACCACTCTCGACCTGATACACGCCGCTGATCTGCCAGTTGCCGAATGCGTGCGCCTTCCAGCCTTTTTCGTTCCGGTAGAATGGCAGTTCGTAAATCCAGCTTGCAACAAACCGGTGTGGATGGCTCAACACTGACTGGCCACGCTGAGCGCGCATATTCCAGTTGTCTTGAGGCCGCCGGGGGTTAACAAAGCTGGAAAACAGCTCGTTGGTTGAGTCGTCGATCGTCCTGCTGTAGGTGTAAGACGCGTCGACGGTGAACCCGTGCGCGAAGCGGCGCTTCAAGTTTATCGATCCACCGTGGTAGATCGAGTTGCCCTGAGTCGGAAACGCCGTGAAGTTTGACAAGAAGCCCAAGTCTCTCAAGACTCTCTTGCGCGCTGCGAGAAATTGGGCCCGAGTCGGTAGACTTGCTAGCTGTCCCGCACTTGGAATCTCGGAAGCACTGAAGAAGGTGGGCAGGTGGAACTGCGGCGGAAAACCTCCATTCAACCTCGACTGGACAAACAGGTGTACGCCGCGGGTTCCGAGGTAACGGAGCTCCACCGACCAGTTCGTTTTGAACTCTCGTTGGAACGCCAACGACCAGGCTACCGTGTACGGCGTTTGCTGATCCAGGATCAGCCCCTGCGTGAATGCACGGGCCAGGTCGCGATCGGTGAAGAACTCGGGCGGCACAACACCCGTTGGAATTCCACCATTCTCCAGGAAGTGTGTGTCAGTTCCGAATGGTCCCCCGCTGCCGGAGGACGCGTCGATCTCCTGCTGCAACTGCGGAGGCAGAGACAGCAGCGGAAGGTTTTGGAACAACACGTCATAAGAAATGCCGAAGCCGGCGCGAATCGAAGATTGGTTCTGTTCACCAAAAATGTGGTGCAACCAGCCGTTCTTGAACTCCGGCGCCCAGGCAAAGCCAACGCGAGGAGCCCAATTGTTCTTGTCGGTCTTGGGTGTCCGGAAGTGGATTCCGTCCGGGAAGATGTTCAGGCCGGTTGTGGACCGCGCCGCCTGCAACGCCGGATCATTCGCATCAACATCGGAGATCTTGTTCAGATTCTGTGTCTGTACGTCACGTGCATTCGAAGTGAACTCGTACCGAATTCCGAGGTTGATTGTTAGATTCGGCCTCAACTTCCAGTCATCCTGAGCGAAGCCGTAGAGAGCCCACTGATTTCCTGCAAAGAAACCAGAGCCGACACCGCGCAAACCACCATTCGACCCGGTAGGTTTGATGTCCGTAAGGAAGTCCTCCAGGCTGGCGTAGGCGTATTCACCGCGACCGCGCGGGAGGAAGTTGCTCGGAGCGACGGCATTACGATAGTCCACCCCGAATTTGAACTGATGACTCCCCCGATTCCAGCTAACGTTATCTACACCCTGGTAGACGTTGGCGATGGCGCTCTGAGGGGAGTTGCTGTCCGGGCCGATGAACAAGCCCAATTCGTCTATGTCAAAATTCGGAAAATCACCTTTCGGGAAATCCGAGAATTGCGTCGGGACATTGAACGCGAAGACTTGCCGGCGATAACCGAATCTGAACTCGTTTAGAAGACTCGGCGAGAAGTTGTGGACGTGAGTGATCGAGACCAACCTGTTATCGATCGCTTCATTACCCTGGAATTCCGGTCCGGGCGTGCCAGCCAAAGGAGAACGGAACCGATCCCAGAACACCCGACCGCGAACCTGATCGCTCTCGGTTGGAAGCCAGTCTATGTTCGCGTGCCACTGGTGAAGCGTATTGAAGGATGGGACCAGCACTACCAGGTCACCAACGGGTACTGATCGTCCCAGCACGTCGACTGTGCTCTTCGCGGCGGGCGCGGGAGACACGTGCTGCTTGAGTATGTTGAGCACGAACGGACTCACCCCAGGTATCGACGAAAGCGTCGCGAACCCTTCGGCGGTAGGAGCTTGGAAGCTCTGGCTGGAACCGGCTGTCCCAGTAGTCTGGTACTGAAACGCACCGAAGAAAAAGAGTTTGTCTTTGATTATTTTGCCGCCGAAGTCGCCACCGATTCGATTGAAATCGAAACGTGGACGCTTGACCTCATCGCCATTGCGACCCGCATCAGCCTCAGACTCTTTAAACCGGTGATCGAGCGCGTTGTAGTGTTTGTTCTGGTTGTACCACCACACGTCCCCGTGATAGTCGTTTGAGCCGCTCTTCGTGATGGTGTTGAACTGACCCGCTGAGGAATGGCCGAACTCGGCCGTGAACTGATTGGTCAGGATTGTGAACTCTTTGACCGCGTCTTGTATCGGCGCGATCTGAGGACCAGTTACGCTGATGTCGTTATTGTCGATTCCATCAATGGTGAAGGAGTTGTTGCGGGCGCGATTGCCGCCGACAGATCCTCCCGCACCAAGCACTCCCGCGCCTTGTGTCGTGACGTTCGGCGTCAACAACGCCAGCGCGTTCACATCCTGCCCAATCGGTAGCTCTATGACCTTGCGATCTTCGAAGCTCTTGCCAAGCTGGGATGTGGTGGTCTCAACGAGATCGGACGATGCACCAGCGGTGACGTTAACGATTTCAGATACGGCACCGGGTTCGAGCGTAGCGTTCACATCGGTTACCCGGTTGAGCTGTACCTGCACATCAGCATTGGAGTAGGTCTTAAAGTTTTGAGCCGAGATGGTCAGCGTGTAGGTGCCAACCTGCACGTTGTTCATGCGGAAACTGCCGTTATCCGCGGAAGTGGCGTTATACGCCTGGCCAGTGGTTTTACTTTTTGCAACGATCTTTGCCCCGGGGATCACTGCGCCCTGCGGATCAATAATCGTACCGGCGATCGTCCCGTCGGTAGTCCCCTGTGCAAAAACTGAGATCATTGATCCTGGCGATATCGCCAGGAGAAGTGCCGCCAGAAAACAGGCAAGCGACATCTTAAGTATCTTGAACTTAACTTTCATTATCTTCCTCCTAGGAGTTGGCGGTGGTCTTCGATCCAACGAACCACCCGAACGACCCGGCGCTCCCGAACTACTCGCCGGTTCTTTTTTCAACACTCGGTCGAATTTCAGGCTGGAATTAAGTACAAACGGACGAGCCAGTTTGAAAACGATTTCACGGAGGGCTTCTCTTTCTCTGCCCCCTCTGAACCGACCCGCACACTTCGATCCGAGTGAGTCTGATGCATTGTTTGCACGGTACCTCGTATTGCTGCACAAGCTAGACGTGATCTTATGTGTAAGCGGCTTCTATCGCAACTTCAGGGCCACCATACGCCCTAATTGCGCGTGGAGGCAAGTTCCAACTGAGCTTCCATTTAAGCCCGGTCGATGAGCGGAGACCATGGGCTCAGGCACGCTCGAAACTTCAAAAATTTGGATATTATCCGAAAGAATGGAAGGCGAAAAAACCTTGGGGCACTGCACACTCTCAATAGCCTTGTCACTAATACGCGATGTCACACGGAGCCGCTAGGAGTTCGCTTCGAGGGGTTCGCCGGAGAGCTCTTGCGATGGGGGTCGGGCCTCGCTTCGGCGCACAATCACCTCGCTTCGGCGCACAAACAACAGGCTGATCGCGGTCACCGCCCCGAACAGAGCGCTCAACAACAATAAACCATCAATCCCGTTCCACTCGGCGAAATAACCTCCGAGGGTCGTCCCAAGCAACTGCCCCACGCCGAGAAACACTGAGTACAATCCCATTGTCGAACCCCGATCCTGCTTGAATAACTCAGTCACGTCGGCGAGGTAGGTCAGGGCCGCCGGGGTGAAACCGCTCAACACCAGAACCTCGATCAACAAAGATCCAAGGAGCAGGATGTAAACAACTCCGCGAAAGGTCGAGAGGTGGTTCAGGGCAAACACGGTGAACAGCACCGCAAAGAGCGCGAACGTCGCCACCAACATGACCGACGTCTTTCGATATCGCCCAAGCACCAGGCTCCAGACCAGTACTCCGACTGCAAAGAAGATCGCCAGGGCCGCGAATCCGTTTCCGAAGCTCTCCTCTGAAATCCTCCCCGTAAGAGACTGCAAGCCGTAGTGCGTGCTTCCGGTGAACAGAGCGGCGCTGGAATTGGACCAGATCCCCACAATTGAAAAGATGGACAGCCACGCCGGGATGAAGGTCCACACCGATCTGTGTTTCAAGAAGCGTTTGTAATGTTCGAAATTTGCTTTTTCTCCCTGACCTGCGACGCTCGGGCGGCGTTTCAGATCCTTCAACCCCCACAAAAACACTGCGAGGCTTGCAAGATATATCAAAGAGTTCAGAGAGAAGGCCGGGCTGATCAGCTTTAGTCCGAGGAACGTTGTGGGGTGGTGAAAGTACTTCCAGAGATAGCCGGCCACACTGGCGCCCATTGCTATGCCGCCGACAAGCGTGAGCTCAAACATGCCCACGACGCGGGCGCGGAGGTTTGGGCGCCCGACGGTTGCCTCGGATATGTAACCGAGAGTGGCGGGCACCGAGCTGGCGGTTGAGAGACCTTCAAGGAGTCTGGTAAGCACAAGCAGCCAGACCACTACGGTCATTGACGTCAACTGAACGGCAATTGCGCCGAGGATCGGACCGAGGAGAATAAAGAGTTTGCGCCCGTAGCGGTCGCTCAATGCGCCAAAGGCCAGGGAGCCCAGGAGCTCGGCTACGAAGAAGGACGCGGTGATGAATCCTCTTACCTCGAGTCGAAGGGTGTAATGATGGCTGTCGATGCGCTCGAGGTAGAACTGGAGCATTTGTCCGGTTGTTTGCGAGGCCAGCCTGAGAATCAGGCTTCCGAGAATCACGGAGGCGAGTGAGCGCAGCAGCGGAAGAGAGATTCGCGACAGCAAGGTCGTGCGGGAAGAGGGCTCGGGTTTTGGTTCTGCTTTTACGCGATGCATCGGTCTATGTGGAGAGCCGCACTCGGAAGGCGCTATCCGAGGACCAATTTGGAAGGTAACAAACGGCGGCTAGACCTGTCTAGGAAATCTCAAATTTCAAATTTCAAATTTCAAATTTGAAATTTCAAATCTCAAATCTCAAAAATTTGAAATCTGAAATCTGAAATCTGAAATTTGAAATTTCTGAAATTTGAAATCTGAAATTAAGCCGGGGCGTACTCTCTGGCGGGAACCCTGGGAAGAACCTCCTGCTGTCGCAAAGCCGCAATCAGCCAACAACCCGCAAAAGTCCAAAGCAGCCACTGCTCCGCGAACTTCGCCCCACTCGGCCACCTGCTCGACAGCAACGCCAGCGCCAAGAACGACGCATCCCTCGCGATCCCGGCAATAACTACCGAAGTCCACACCCGCGACACCGCTCCTCCACCCATCTGAAGCGCGTACCTTCGGATCGCCACGCACATCGTAGCGATGATCGCTCCGACAAACACCGCCACCAGTCGATACACCGGAATATAACTGTCCGCACCCGTCAGACTCGCCAACCCCAGATTCGCCCGATTGAAGTACGTAACAATCGGTATGATCCAAACAAGCGCAATGTAGACGTAGTCCCGTGAAACAAGCTCAAACTTCAGACCCGTCCCCTTGTAGCTCCTCACCGTGTTTATCAGCGCCCCAATGAAGAACACATCGCTAAGCGTGTACAAGTAGCGCAACGCTACCACGTAGAAGAATCGTATTGCGGTCGCGCTCTCAAGAGCCTTCGCGTCCACAAGGCCGAAGGTGAGTGTCAATAGCCTGCATTCGCCCAGCAGGCGAACAAATAGAAAGCCTACAATTAGAGACCACGTCAGGTGGCCGGCGTCCGTCGGCGAGAACAGCTTCCGCGCCTCTGTTGCCCGCCAGAGGATCACCATTTCCATCAGCACCATAACTGCAAACACCGAATCGGTGAATCGGTCGGCTGTAGCGCGTCCGCCGGCGGCGAGCACGATGGCGAACGCGATCGGCATGACTATGAGAGATAAAACGAATGGTTTGATTACTGAACCTGACTTCATTGCGCCGCTGCTCCTCTCCCCAGTTGTGCAAGCTCCTGAGCAACTCGAGCAGCGCCTGCCGAACCTAGCCAGACCGCGAGCATCGGTTTCATCGCGTCGGCGAGCTGAGGCAGATGACCGGCCGAAAGTTCGTCGGCTCGCATCTGCATCTTCGCGCAATAGTGGCGCAACATGTTCGATGCTGTCGCTTCCCCGAGAATCGGGGTGAGGTGATCCACGATCTCTTTATGCATTTCGCTATGCATTTTCGCTCACGCCGGGGACTCACGGGGCGGTAATCGGAGTTATTACCTTCAGAAGCACCTGATAGGGAAAAACGAATTCACCGAGGAGGCAATGAATGATTCTATCGAGGACCCGGCTAGTATAGAAGTGCGCAAGAAGAGCGTCAACAGTTATCAGCGGGTTATTGCACCGTAACTTTGTTCATCTTTATCGGGTTAAGCGGCCTGTTGTTGGCGGGAGATGTTGGCGTCGCGGCGATCTTGTCCACTACGTCCATTCCTTCGGTTACCTCGCCAAAAATTGTGTAAACCGGGCGCAGCATCTGAAGCGGGCGATCACGGTGCATGATAAAAAACTGGCTGGTCCCGGTCTCCGGCGTCCCGCGGTTCGCCATTGCCACATACCCGCGCTTGTAGCCTCCGGTGTACAACGTCGACGCCGGGTGAGTCTCATCGGGCAATGCCTTCCCGCTCGCGGTCTCCCCGCCGCTGCCGTCACCCTTCGGATCCCCTCCCTGAATCATGAATCCGCTGATAACCCGATGAAAGATAGTCCCGTCGTAAGCTCCCCGCTGTGCGAGCTGCCGAAAGTTCTCAACCGTTTCGGGCGCATCATCTTCTAGAAGTTCTATCTTGATGTTTCCGAGGTCGGTTTCAATTACTGCAGTCCTGGCCTTGCGAGCGCCGCAGCTTACACTGAATGAGGAGATCGACAGCAACAACGCGATCAGCAGAATCAGAGGGGCTTTTTTGTGGGTCATTTCGAAGGCGGCAAGGGGAACTGTGTTCTGAATTCCGAGTTCTGAGTTCTGAGTGACTGCACGCGCGGTGCGTTACGCTGTTCACTCAGAACTCAGTACTCAGAACTACTTTGCGTCGGGATGTTCCTTCTTGAAGCTGTCCCTGCAGTGTTCACAGCAGAAGTAGAGTTTTCGTCCTTCGGTTTCGACGAAGATCTTGGTATCGATAGGCTCTTTGCTGACCGGGCAAATCTTGTTGGGTTCGATCGCTTCCCGGTCCTCTTTGGACATCTTGGCGACGTAGGTCTCGGGGTTCTTCTCGAACTCCTTAACGCAACCTTCGCAGCAAAGATAGACGTACTGGCCTTTATACTCGGTACGGTATTTCTCTGAGACAGGGCCGCCGCTTACTGGACATGACTTATTGGTGACATTCTTCTTCTCGCCTTCAGAGGCGAGCGCCATCCCTGCAGCGGCTACCAGCAATGTCAATGAGAACACGGCAACAACAATTTTACGCATATTCAAAATCCTTCCCACCCCGGGCGTAGTAATCGGAAACGCAGATTATAAGTGCTGCCCGCGGTTTGCGTAAAGGGAGATGCGGAGATGAAGGCGCGAATGGGCGAAGGGGGACGCGGACAACAGACAGCGGTGACTGCCCGACGCTGGAGTCACGGATTTCGCGGGTCGCCTCTTCGCCCCTTCGTCCCCGCGTCTCTCCTCTCCGCGTCTCCTCCTCCCTCCCGTATCAATGCATGTAAATCTCCAGCGTCTTGTTCTCCCTTTGCGGATCGTAGATGACCGATACAATGTCTCCCTGATTGAGCTCCGCAGCAGTGATTTGTTCGTCTTCCCGATGGTCTTCCGACAACAACCCGAGCAGGTCGCCGTCTCCCACGCGGCCGACCGCCGAGCCAACCAAGTCGTTCTCGCGAGCCAGCACCGTCACTTCGCTGAAGTCTCCCGACGGCCGGACGGTGATCAGCAACATCCCTTTTCCGGCTCGAGCGATCTTAACGACCTCTCCCCGAACCGCTGCCAGTTGCCTCGCAGCCTGTTTCTGCGCAGACACGCCGACCGGGGTCGCGATAATGACAAAGAAAACCAGAATTAGCGCTGTGATTGGCGCGGTGGCGCGCATATGAAGTCACCCGTTCGACGTGGATCAGCGGGGAGATCGAGTGGGAACATTGCAGATGCTACAACGCTCCCCGACGATGCACAAGATGGACCGCGCCCCGCTCCTCTCCAAGAACGCTGGCTTGCAACGCAAATGTCCGCTGTGCTAGACATTTGAGTGTATTAATGTACTCCGACCAGTCATTCTCACTTTCAGGGATTCGAACGAGGATTATATGCGAGGCAAGATCGCAATCTTTATCGACGGAAACAATCTATTTCACGCGGCGCGTTCGGTTGGAGTCGAAATCGATTACGCCAAATTTCTGAACTTCCTGAGGGGTGAGGCGCCTCTCCTGCGCGCTTTCTTCTATACCGGGGTGGACGAACGGGCCGAACGCCAACAGGGCTTTCTCCTCTGGATGCGCAGAAACGGTTATCGGGTAGTCGAAAAGGAGTTGAAGACTTACGCCGACGGCACCAAAAAAGCGAACCTGGACGTTGAAATAGCCGTCGACATGCTTTCACTTGCCGACAAGTACGATACGGCGGTGCTGGTGTCGGGCGACGAGGACTTTTCTTATGCCATCAACGCCGTAGCATACAAAGGAGTTCGCGTCGAGCTGGCCGGCTTCCGCAGCAACACCAGCCCAAGGCTCATCGACGTCGCCGATCAGTTCATCGAGTTGGATTCTCACATTGAAGAGATCTGCAAGGCAGAAAGCCGCTTCCACAACAACCATCACTCCGGCAGCCACTACATCGGGCCGCGCCAGAGCGGAGCGTTCACCCGGCCTCGCGACGAGGAAGGCGAACCTCAGGTCCGAAACACCGGCAGCTTTCCCCGTGTTCGCGACGATGACACCGCGGTGACACAGCCCGTCGCTACCCGCAACACCGGCAGCTTCACCAGAATTCGCGACGATGAGACCGCCACTCAGTCCTCCGAGTAGCGTTCAGCAGCATCAAGCGCGAAAACATGACACGCGGTGACCAGGTCGCAGTTCAACCAGCGATGGCTGCTCGACCTTACACTGCTCGACCGCAATGGGACATCGTGGGTTGAAGGGACAACCCGAGGGCGCCTCGGCGACGGCCGGTGCATCTCCCGACACGTGTACCGCCGGGCGCTCTCCCGGCCGGGTTGATGGAATCGCTTCAAGGAGCGCTCTGGTGTAGGGATGAAGCGGTTTTGAGAAGATCTCCGCGGTGTCCGCCTCTTCGACTATTTTGCCGAGGTACATCACTGCGACTCGGTCGCTTATGTGCTTGACCACCGCCAGATCGTGCGCGATGAACAGGTACGTCAGGTGAAAGCGACGCTGAAGGTCCTGAAGCAGGTTGATGATCTGAGCCTGAATTGAAACGTCAAGCGCCGATACCGCTTCGTCGCAAACGATGAACTTAGGTTGCAGCGCGAGCGCACGTGCAATTCCAATTCGTTGTCGCTGACCGCCGGAGAATTCGTGCGGATATCGATTGGCGTGCTCTGCGCTCAACCCAACAAGCTGCAGCAGCTCGAACACTCGATCTTCGACGCTTCCGTTGTTGTGCTTCGCCGGCAGCTTGTCGCGGTGCACCTTTATCGGTTCACCTATCATGGAACCCGCAGTCATACGAGGATTCAACGACCCGTAAGGATCCTGAAAGATAATCTGCATCTCGCGTCTGAGCTGACGTATATCTTTGCCACGGAGCTCGAAGACGTTGCGGCCTTCGAACGTGACGGTTCCTGAAGTTGGCTCGACAAGCCTCAGTATCGTTCTTCCCGCGGTAGTTTTCCCGCAGCCCGATTCGCCGACGAGACCGAACGTCTGACCGCGGCCGATGGTCAGCGAAATCCCGTCAACCGCCTTGACGTAGCCAACGGTTCGCGGCACTACCCCCTTCCGCACCGGGTAGTGTTTGACAAGATCTTCGACGACTAGCAGATTGTCCATTATTCGAAGGTCACACACTGTGCGCCCGATCAAGCTCTTCTGCGAAGTGGCATGCCGACCGGTGCGACACCGTTCCGTCGTCCGCTAATTCACGAAGCGGAGGTTCCGACTCACAAACAGGCCGCGCCATCCAACAGCGAGTTCGAAACCTGCATCCGCTCGGAAAATCCAAAGGGCTCGGCACCGAACCCGGTATCGCAGCCAACGCGTCCTTGTTGTCAGTCAACGACGGACGAGCGCGAAACAAACCCTGAGTGTACGGATGGAGCGGCCGCGAAAACAAATCGTTTACTGCGGCAAGTTCTACGATTTTGCCGGCGTACATAACGGCGACTCGGTCGCAGGTCTGCGCCACGACTCCAAGGTCGTGAGTGATCAACAGCAGCGACATACCAAACTCTCGCCTCAGCTCATCCAGCAGATCGAGAATTTGAGCTTGAATAGTCACGTCGAGAGCAGTTGTCGGCTCGTCTGCTATCAACAACTCCGGTCTGCAAACGAGCGCCATCGCGATCATCGCTCGTTGCTTCATCCCGCCGGAGAGCTGGTGAGGGTAGTCGTAGAAGCGCCGCTCGGGGTCTGGCAGACCTACGCGTCCGAGCATCTTGATCGCCTGTTCTTTCGCTAGCCTGCGTGAAATCCGCTGGTGAGCCCCTATTGCCTCAGTTATCTGATATCCGATGGTCATTATCGGATTCAGAGAAGACATGGGTTCCTGAAAAATCATCGCGATCGACTTGCCGCGTACGTCCCTCATCAGTTTTTCGTTTAGCGGCAGCAGGTCTCTGCCGTGGAACATTATGTGTCCCCCCTCATAGCAAGCGGGAGGCGAGTCCAGCAGCTTGATGATCGAGTACGCGGTGACCGATTTCCCGCATCCGCTCTCTCCCACTAGTCCGAGAGCTTCGCCTTTTCGAATCTGCAAATCTATTCCGTCTACGACTTTGACCAGTCCGTCATCGGTTTGAAATGCAATCTGCAGGTCCGAAACCTCCAGAAGCAAATCGGGGTTGGCGCCGGTTGTATCGGTTTCAGGTGGTGACATTCAGCGAGAACGATCTGACGGGGCCGAGAGTAAACTTCAGTTCAACCTCTTTTTGATGCGAGGATATCGCCTGCCAGGTGGATTTGTTTTTGGCCCTCATCGCGAACGCGGTGAGCCAGCGCTTCGAGCGATTCATCCCGTTCCTGCTCGGCGAGCTTTATAACCATCGGAAGGTTCACACCGGTGACGACTTCTACAGGTTGACCGAGGAACGTCGCGGCGATGTTGGTTGGAGTACCACCAAACATGTCGGTCAACAGAAGTACTCCGCTTCCGGAGTCGACGCGTTGGATGGCCTGTTCGATCTCCTGTCGAGCAACATCCACGTCGTCATGCCAACCGATCGAGACGGCGGTCACGTGATGGATCTCGCCTACGATCATCTCCGCCGCCGAGACGAGCTCGCTTGCAAGCTGGCCATGCGTTACGATCACCGCACCAATCATCGCCTGTACCGTTGTTCGTCCTTATCAATGTCGCGATGGACGACTCCCGGGTGGTATCCGCGCTCGCTCAACCCCTGAGCAACGCGTTCAGCCACCATCACCGAACGATGTCGTCCACCGGTGCAGCCGATCCCGATCGTCAAATAGCTCTTGCCTTCCCGCTGGAACTTCGGAAGCAGAAACGCGATGAGGTCCACCAGCCTCTTTACCGTTTCCGCGACCTCCTCCTGCGATTCCAGGTACGCGATCACCGCATCATCTCTGCCGGTCAGAGATCGCAACTCTGGAACGAAGTGAGGATTTGGCAGGAATCTCACATCGAACAGGAGGTCCAGTGTCCGAGGCAAGCCGTGCCTGAAACCGAAGGAGAGCATGGTAGTTGCAAGTTCCTTGTTTGCGCCACCCTTTTCCGCAAACCGGTCTTTGATCGCGTCCCTCAGCGTGTGCACCGTGTGCTCAGTCGTATCGATCACGAAATCCGAGAGGTCGCGAATCTCCTGCAACAGCTCGCGCTCTTGTTTCACCGCTGCCAGCACCGTCGGGTCGGGTAGCGGATGGGGCCTGCGCGTTTCACTGTAGCGGCGAAGAAGCGCTTCGTCGTCCGCCTCGAGGAACACCACGGTGACGTGATCACCCCGGCGAATCAACTCATGCCTGATCCCCGGAAACATTCCGAGGAACTCTCGCGACCTTGAATCGATTACGAAGGCGGTCCTATGAATCTTGCCGGACTCGTCACACAGCTTCACAAAGGTGGGAATGAGTTGGACGGGCAGATTGTCGATCGCGAAGTAACCCAGGTCCTCGAACGTCTTCAGCGCGGAAGACATTCCTGAACCGCTCAATCCGGTGATTATGACGACCGAAACCGCCATTCAAATCCGCAGCGGCTGGCACAAGTCTCGAGCCGGCCGCCCTGCCGTTGTTGGATGAGACTATGGTTCTATGAGGCCGAAGTTGCCGTCTGTTCGATGGTACAGCACGCCGACCTTGTTTGTCTCCGAATCTCGAAACACGATGAACTGATCGGCGGAATCCGCGAGAAGAATCGCCGCTTCTTCCTGAGTCATCGGTTTCACGCGATACCTCAGCGCGGGAATTATCCTTGGGACTGGAGGCGCGGCGACCACGGTGCCTTCAGCGGGTGCTGCGACTTCCTTAAGCGAACGACGCCCTTTCTTGCGAGTCTGGAATTTCTCTTTCAACCGAAGCGCCTGCTTGTGTACGCGTGCTGCTGCGGCGATCACCGACTGATTCAAGTCGCTGTCTTCGCCGATGGCTTTGAATGATTTGTCTCGCCAGTAGAGGACGATCTCGGTTTTTTTGCGATGTCTTTCGGCGGATACGATTACGTGAGTGCGAATTGGGGCGGAATCAAGTAATCGATCCACCTTGCTGAGCTCTTTTCGTACGAGTTTTTCGACTGCGGGAGTTACGTTGATGTGGCGACCTGTGAACTCGTATTCCATTCTTCTCTCCCTCTCAGGAGTGGCGCCGCTTGCAGTTGGGAAGGTAAAGCTCGCTGGGTGATGGCTGCGCAACGCCACGTATGACTGGTTGTTGCTTTATACGATTGCTCGGCGTTCCCGGGAGCCCGGAATTCGCATTTGATCGCGATACTTTGCGACGGTTCGGCGGCTCATCTTTACGCCTTCTTGCGCAAGCCGTTTTGCAATTTCGTCATCGGTGATCGGGCGGTGGGGGTCTTCGGCTTCAATCATCTTCTTGATCTTGAGCTTGAGCACTCGAGTTGAGACATCTTCTCCGGTATCGCTGCGCATTCCTTCGGTGAAGAATCGACGAAGCTCATATACACCCTGCGGTGTGTTCACGTATTTTCGATTCACCACGCGCGAAACCGTGCTCAAGTGCATGCCGATGTCTTCAGCCACGTCCTTCAGCATCATCGGCCGCAAGCATTCAATTCCGTGATCCAGAAATTCCTGCTGCCGCTCGACAATCGACTGGCATACCTTGTAAATCGTCTGTCGCCGATGCTCGATGTTCTTCAAGAGATCGACCGCCGAGCGGAACCGCTCCTTGATATAGTCGCGCGTCTCCTTGGATGAATCCTTCGATTCCATCATCTGGCGATAGGTGCGATTGATGCGAAGATGAGGCATGCCATCGTCTTCAAACCTGATGACAAACCCCTCGCCGACCTTTTCTATCGTAACCTCCGGCACGACCGGCTGAGCCTCTTCGGCTGAATATTTCCGGCCCGGCTTTGGATCGCACTTCTTGATGATCTCCACCTCGGCCATTACCTGATCGAGTGGCACGCCGAGAGTCTTCGAGAGTTCGGGCAGCTTGTGCGTCTGAAGGCTCTCGAGGTGGTCGCGAACCATTCGATAGGCAAGCCGCTCCGCGTAACCCATGCATTCGAGCTGCACCAGCAATGACTCGCGTACGTCCCGCGCGGCGACGCCCGGAGGATCAAGCCTTTGAATCACGCGCAGCGCCTGTTCGACGGTCTCGACGCTCCATGGACCCATCGCCGCGATTTCTTCTAGAGTCGCGTCAAGAAAACCGGTTGCGTCTTCCAGATTGCCGATGATCGCTTCACCCGCCGCAATGATCTCATCGGACGAATCGGTCAGATGAAGCTGCCAGGTGAGTTGCTCCTGCAGGGATTGCTTGCGCGTCAGTAGGTTTTCAAAAGAAACTTCGTCCCGCTCTTCGTACTCGTGGGTCTTGTAGCCGGGATCGAGGTATTCTTCGAAGGTAGAGCCAAAATCGATTTCCTGAAACGAATCGCGCTCGCGTTCCGGTTCTGCATCGCCTTCGGTTGTGGGAGCGGTGCCTTCGGGCACTGAGGACTCGGCGGCAGCGCCGTCGGCCGCCACTGTTTCAGAAGTTGCCGGAGCTTCAGTTCCGGCGGGTACGGTGACGTCCGCGGTTGTGGCATCGACCGCCGCT
>DATFXM010000097.1:0-215601 GCA_035315885.1 Blastocatellia bacterium | reverse complement strand
GTGGGTCTTTTTTGCACCGCAGTACTGATTCTTTTCTTCGCCGTGTCGGCTCTATCTCTGCCTTCATCTACTAACTCGTCTCAGGCACGTAATAAGACCAACGCCGAACGCAAACAGGCCGAAGTCGAAAAAAAAGGCGATGACCCCAAGCTCCCAACCGGTAAGGAGATCAAGAAAGAAGGAAAGAGCGAGACCAAACTGAGTCAGGCGGAGACGATAATAGAGTTTGCGATCATTGCCTACGGCGGCCGCAAACAACTTGAAACTGTGCGCGCCGCAGCCTCTGAAGAAGGCACCATCAAACTCGTCACCGACTCAGGAGACTTGAGCGGAACCTACATTGCACGCTCTATGCGCCGCGACAAATCGTGGCTGGATTTGCTTAGAGTTGATCTTGACCTCAACGCACCCGCGTCGACCGATCGGTCCGGTAACGACCCGATCAAGTATACGGTCGCGTTCAACGGCGCCTCGGTGTGGTCGGCACAAAACGGTCAGTACATCACGCCCAAGCCGGAAGCAGAAATCGCCTTCAAGGCTCAGTTGACCCACGAGTACATGGCGTTATTGCGCTACAAGGAAGACGGATCGAAACTTGAATATGTTGGTACGGAAACAGTCATCGGCGTGCCGTCAAACGTCGTAGACATGACTACGTCAACCGGTGAGAAGACGCGCTTCTGGGTCAGCAGCAAGACCTTTCGGATCACTCACGCCGAATACGAGCTGATGTTGCCGAACCAGACGAAGGCGACCAAATACCGCATATCGTATTTCTATACGCCATACCGCGTTGTGCAGAATACGCTCGTGCCGGCGCGTCGAGAGATGGAGCAGGACGGCAAGCTTGTTCAGTCGATCGCAATCGGACCGGTCAATTACTCGGCCAAATTTGAGCCGGAAGTGTTCCAGCACCTGCAAGCGCCCTGATCAGTCCAGCTCGAGATACTCCCTAACGGTCATTCCGATCCTCGAGTAGAAGACGTCGCACAACGACGGTATCTCGTCGATTGTTTCATCGAGCGCAACCCGCTCGACTCGCCACATCGGCAGGAAAACATGCGTCAGCCCCATGTTCCTTTCCCCGCGCACAATCATCTGAACCCAGTCGTCAAAGGTGTTCAGGTCGATTCCTCGAATAAACACCCCCGCGCTGTTCAAGTCCGTCAGAATACCCCAGACTTTTTCCTTCGGACTGTGAAGGTAGAGTACGACAGCCGCTCCGGCAGTCAGCCCTGGACGAGTCGATCCGCTCATGCACACCCCCTGGAGGAAGTACTGAGTTCTGAGTAGCGAGTCGTCGACCTTTAGTCCGCAAGACCACTCAGAGGTCAGAACTCAAGTTCCTATTCATCTCTCGATAATCACCGCGATTCCCTGCCCCCCGCCAATACAAAGTGCGGCAAGCCCACGCTTGACGCTGCGACGTCTCATCTCGTGCAGCAACGTAACCAGTATTCTTGCGCCGCTCGCTCCAATCGGATGACCAAGCGCGATCGCCCCGCCGTTGACGTTCACCCGATCCTGATCCAGCCCCAGCTTGTTCAACACTCCGACGCTCTGCGCGGCAAATGCTTCGTTCAGCTCGAACAATCCGATCTCGTCTAAAGTCAAATTCGCTTTTTCAAGAGCGCGCTGGATCGCAGGCACTGGACCCAGCCCCATGTATCGAGGATCGACTCCCGCGGAAGCATAAGCCACAATCTCAGCCATGGGAGCCATTTCCATCAGTCGAGCGCGCTCGTGACTAGCTACCACCAGCGCCGCTGCCCCGTCATTGATCCCCGATGCGTTTCCGGCGGTCACCGTTCCACCATCGTTCTTGAACGCGGGTTTGAGTCTCGAGAGCACCTCCCTGGTAGTGGTAGGCCGGACGTATTCATCAACCTTGAATTCGAGGGCCGGCCCTTTTTTCTGCTGCACCAGGACTGGAACGATTTCAGCATCGAATCGGCCTTCTGCTGCCGCAGCCACCGCTCGACGCTGGCTCTCGGCGGCGAAGTCGTCCTGCTGTTCCCTGCTGATGCTGCAGGCCTCGGCGACATTCTCGGCAGTGATGCCCATATGACATCCAGCCATGGCGCAGGTCAGACCTTCACTCAGGAGCGAGTCAACCAATTCGCCGCGTCCCAGCCTGTACCCCCATCGCGCGCCCTTCAAGATGTACGGCGCATTGCTCATTGATTCTGTGCCGCCTGCTACGACGATATCCGCGTCTCCGGCGGCGATGGCTTGCGCGGCGAGGGTGACCGCTTTCAATCCGGACCCGCACACCTTGTTCACGGTGAACGACGGAACCTCGTCGGGTAGGCCCGCTGCGATCGCGGCCTGCCGAGCGGTGTTCATACCGCCGCCCGCCTGCAGCACGTTGCCCATAATCACTTCGTCGACATCGCCCGGTTGAACTGCCGCGCGTTCGAGAGATGAGGAGATAACGACCCTGGCCAGCTCGGACGCAGAGAAATCTTTGAGCGCACCTCCAAACGAGCCTATTGCGGTTCTAACCGCGCTGACGATCACTGCCCTGGACATCCACTCTCCTTTACGACTGTTGAGGATTACTGAATGATAATTCGTCTATTGTCTGATGACTCGAACATCATCGAAGCCCTGGGAGCTTTGCGCGTAGCAGAACAGACCGATTCCACCGCTCCGGTATGTGCTGTCGCTGATCTGGAACAGCACGCGATCATCCAGAGAGCCGGTGATCTGGTTTCCAACCACGTCTATCTGTATGTGCACTTCTTTTTGCTGGCGAAATCCCCGTTGGACTGACCAGAGTTCAGTGTAGTCGGCGCCATCCCGCTTGTCCAACCTGGTGATCGGGCCGCCACTGAAGCCATCCTGGAGTAACAACAAACGATAAAAATGCTCAGAGTCGTTAACCCGAAAGACAACTCCGAACCCGTCGTCGTCTTCAGGCTTCGCCTTTACCGAGAACGTGTAATCGGTCCAGCTCGTGTCCCCGGTTACCAGCAAGGTGCCGTACCATCGCCCAATAAAATCACCCCGCCGGCCCCAGATGTTGCTTCTTTGATGAAGCCACCCATCGCTTTCGACTTGCCATCGCGAAGGGCCCTCCACCGTGTCCGGGTCGTCGATGACCCTCCAGCCGATCAGTCTGATATCGTGAAATCGCTCGTCGAGCAGCACACGATTGCAACCTTCAAAAAGAAGCACCATCGTTAAGAGAAACAGACGGGCAATCGCTATCAGATGTTTGACAGTGGGGGCAGGCATCGATCAGGCGGGCGATGCGGCAAGCACCGGCCGTTTCGCCCTGAGGCGCTCCACCTCAGTCAGACCCGAGGGGTAGGCCTGATAGAGCGTGAAGGTATTCACATTCAGACAGGATAGCGGGCTCTCCACTTCACCGCTGGTGTCCATTCCCACGCAAGCGCCGTGTATGTAAATCCCAAACTTCCGTGACCTTCCGTCCCGCGGCAAATACTGCGTGGGAGTATGGCCAAAAAAGCAAAGCTTGCCTTCGTAGCCCTTGAAGAAATCCATATCGCGCGCCCAGATCAACACGTCGGAGTCGCTTATTGAAGGGTGTTCTCCGGGGATCAGGCCGGCGTGAACATAAATCGCATTCGCGTCCTCATGGAAGACCGGCAAGCCTCTCAGGAATTCAACGTGATCGTCCGGAAGCTTGATATCCGATACATCATTGAGCTCCGCCAGATCCAATCCATAGGCCTGCAGAGTCGAGAGTCCTCCATTCTCTGGAATCAGCCATTGCAGATCGCCATAGTCCAGGCAATCGAGCAGCATCTGCTCGTGGTTCCCTCTGAGCGTGACAATCTCCGGATTATCTTCCATCAATCCCAGAACCAGATCTACGACCCCTCGCGCGTCCGGCCCTCGATCGATCAGGTCCCCGAGAAACACTATCTTGTCGTGCTTTGGATCCCACGGAACGTTCTTTAGTAGCTGTTCAAGCAGGGTGGGTCTGGCATGAATATCGCCTATTACGTAAGTGTCCATTATTCCCATCTGTCTCTTAAATGTTTAGCCGCGTGCGGCCCCGGTCTTAACTTCTTTTTCTTCGTGGAAACGTCTTATAACATCGTTTGCCGCGTCAAACATATCGTGAAGCGTATTCAGATCTCCGAGTTGTACTGCCTTCTTTATCGCTTCGATCTCTCCAAGAACTTCATCCAGCGAGGCGGTTATCTCATCGGCGTTGGACTTGCAGATGTCTTCCCACACAGACCAGTGACTCTGTGCAAGCCGGGTCATCTCGAGGAATCCACTTCCGGCAACCTCAAACGCCTCTTCTTCTCCGGCCCATGCGACCGCCAGCGCAAGGGCGGTTGATAGCAACTGCGGCGCGTGACTGATCCGTGCGACTGCACGGTCGTGCTGGTCGGCGGTCATCAACACTGGATGTGCACCCAGCCTTTGAACGATCTCGACTACCACGCGAACCGCATCTGACTGGAGATCGCCTTGAGCACCGGCAGCTTCATCGCTTACCACCGCGTATGAAGCTCCGTTGAACAGATCCGCGGTAGCGTGCTGCAAGCCGGAGTTGTGACTGCCAGCCATCGGATGCCCGCCTACAAATGCCACGTCTTTGCCGAGCGACTGCCGGGCTATCCTGCAAATGTCACGTTTTGTACTTCCGGCGTCGGTCACAATCGCTCCGGGCTTGAGCGATCGCTCACAGCCTTTTAGAAAAGTCTCGATCTGACCTACGGGAGCTGCGAGGTAAATGAGGTCGGCATCGCTGACTTCACCGTGTTCGAAGGTATCTTCTACCGCATCGATGACACCGCTGGTGCAGGCCTCAGCCAGCACCTCAGGGTGGTCCCAGCCGGTGATCAGGTCGGCGAGTCCGTTCTTTCGTGCGCACAAAGCAAACGATCCGCCGATCAATCCGAGTCCGACAACTGTGATTTGCTTAAACTGCATCCTAAATTCAGGTCGCGAAGCCCGTTCAGTAGGCTACACCGTGATCGTTGTGTCCCGGTCAGCGAGCCACGGCCTGCTCTACACCGGCTGTCATGACTCGATCCACGGCCTGAGCGATCAGTCGCAACCGCTTCATCAGGTTTTCGAACTGCTCCGGTAGCAATGACTGAGCTCCATCGCACAACGCGTTTTCAGGGTCATTGTGTACTTCGATGAGAAGGGCATCGGCGCCGGCCGCTACCGCCGCTTGTGCCACCGGAGGAACTTTATCTCGCCGTCCTGTCGCATGGCTGGGATCGGCCACTACTGGAAGGTGGGAGAGCTTCTTGAAAACTGGTATGGCCGACACGTCGAAGGTGTTACGCAAATAAGGCTCAAAAGTCCGAATGCCTCGCTCGCAGATTATGACCTCGTGATTACCGCCGCTCATGACGTATTCAGCGGCCAAAAGGGTTTCCTCGATCGTAGCCGCTGGTCCGCGCTTCAACAGGACCGGCTTATTCACTCGGCCCACCTCGCGCAGCAGATTGAAGTTCTGCATGTTTCGCGCGCCGATCTGCAGTATGTCTACGTGGCGGATAAACAGAGGAATCTGTGATGGCTCCATGACCTCTGATACGACCAGGAGATCGTAGCGGTCAGCAGCCTGGCGCAAGTACTTCAATCCCTCTTCGCCGAGTCCCTGAAACGAATACGGGGACGTCCTTGGCTTGAATGCGCCGCCTCTCAATACTCGAGCGCCGTTCCGCGCGACGATCTCGGCGATTGCCATTACCTGGTCTCGGCTCTCGACGGTGCAAGGTCCGGCCATCATCACAACCTCCTGACCGCCTATTACGACATCGCCGATGCGGATCTGAGTCGGTTCAGCTTTGAATGCGCGGCTTGCGAGCTTGTACGGCGCACTGACGCGCAGAACTTCTTTGACGCCGTCCAGCAACTCGATATCGCGCCAGTCGATCGAGCGGTCACCCACCGCGCCGAGCACCGTGTGCCGCACTCCGGTGGAGCGGTGAATATCGAAACCGAGCCGGACCAGCTTATCAATGACTGACGCGACCTGTTCCTCGGTCGCCGACTCCTCCATCACGATTACCATTCTAGATTACTCCTGATGCTCGCCGTGTAATTAACACCTCATCAATGTCTTCGTCCAGCCTTCGACTTCCTGGTACGCGGTCTTCGGGAGGCGGCCTCCCGCTCTTCGCGCTCCATCACCACACGCTCGATTCGTCTGGACTCGTCGATAATCCGCTCGAACAGGCGCCGCATGGCCGCGCTTTCCAGCGGTCCGCCGTTTACACCCGTCACGTGTTCGATCACCTGTGCCTCTCGCTCCGGCGAGTAAATCGCGAGCCCGAGCTCTCTTTTTATTCGACCGAGCTCGATGGCGCACTTAGAACGCTGGTTGAGCAGCTTCACAAGCTGCTCGTCGATTCTGTCTATTTCGTCTCGCCAATCTTCTATCGTCAAATCAGGATACGTCCTGGCTCGGCTCAACTGGCCCGACGCTTCAAGTCTATTCTCGAAACGGTTCGCAAGCACAAAAGACTGAAAGGTCAACGGATCGTCTCTTATCCCCGACCCCTTAGTTTATGTGGAGCAAATTTCAAAAGGCAACACTTTACTGCGGTTCATGGGCGGCTTCAGCCAACTGACGCGCCAGCAATCCTACCCTCGACAGAAGTTCCGAATCCCCGTTAGCCGCAGCAATCTCACTCACGATTCGGCTCCCTACAACTGCTGCGTCGGCGTGCACACAAACCTGACGAACGTGTTCAGGAGTCGAAACACCGAAACCGACGGCAACCGGCAGGTCGGTAAACTTCTTGACCCTCCGCACTAGATCGCCGGCCGTTGCCGATAAATCCTCGCGAATGCCGGTCACGCCGGTTCGCGAAAGTACGTACAGAAACCCGCTGCTCGCCCCCGCAATGAGCCGCAATCGTTCATCGGGGCTCGTCGGAGAAGCAAGAAAGACAGTGTCGATCGACGAGTCTCGCATCGTACCCAGAAACTCCGCTGCCTCTTCAGGCACCAGATCCGTCGCCAAAACGCCGTCGATTCCTGCGTGAACCAGCTCGGATCCAACTTGATCAAGCCCAAGCGCCAATAGCGGATTCAAGTAGCTGAAAAGCACTATCGGAATGTCGCTGTGCTTTCGAACTCGTCGCACGAGCTCGAGACAATCGCGAGCCCCGATGCCGTGCCTTAGAGCCCGCTCCGATGCGCGTTGTATCACGGGACCATCCGCCATCGGATCCGAAAAAGGCACGCCAAGCTCCAGGATGTCGGCGCCGCTCTTCTCCATCTCCAATATCAATGACTCGGTGGTCTCAATGTCCGGGTCGCCTGCAGTGATGTAAGGGATGAAGCCTCTCGTGCGACGCCTCTTAAGCTCTTTGAATTTTTCGGCGATCCTGGACAAGTCAGCTCGTTGTTTCTAAAACGATTGGGCAACTGGACTGCTACTCAGGCTTGAGCTTCAGCCACCGTGTTAACGTCTTTGTCTCCTCGGCCCGACAGATTCACGATTACGATCTGATCGGGCGCCATGCGCGGAGCGACTTTGATAGCCTCGGCAACGGCATGGGCGCTCTCAAGCGCTGGAATAATCCCTTCGAGTCGAGCCAGCAGGTGGAACGCTTCGAGTACCTCGTCATCGCTTGCGCTGGTGTAGCTGATGCGGCCGGTATCGTGCAAATGCGCGTGTTCGGGACCAACTGCCGAATAGTCGAGCCCCGCCGAGATCGAACGAGTAGTAGAGATCTGCCCCTTCTCGTCTTGCAGGATGTAGGTTCGAGTACCTTGAAGGACCCCCGGCTTTCCGCCATTGAACCTGGCAGCGTGCTGCCCGAGCGCAGTGCCTACACCACCCGCTTCAACGCCCACCATGTTCACCTGGTCATCGTTCAGAAACTCATGGAAGAGGCCTATTGAATTGCTGCCTCCACCGACGCTGGCGATCAGCAAGTCAGGCAGGCATCCTTCTTTTTCGAGTATCTGTTGCTTTGCCTCTCGCCCGATGATCGACTGAAAGTCGCGGACCATTGCGGGATAAGGATGCGGCCCCATAACCGAGCCAAGAAGGTAATAAGTGTCTCCTACGTTTGTGACCCAGTCCCTGAGCGCTTCGTTAATCGCGTCTTTCAACGTGCGGCTACCGGCATCGACACGTACTACCTCCGCACCCAGAAGCCTCATTCGAAATACATTGAGCTCCTGTCGCCGCATGTCTTCGGTGCCCATGTACACGATGCTCTGAAGCCCCATCAGCGCGCAGACCGTAGCGCTCGCCACTCCGTGCTGACCCGCACCGGTCTCCGCGATGATTCGGGTCTTGCCCATTCGACGTGCAAGCAGCGCCTGTCCGATTGCGTTGTTGATTTTGTGCGCGCCGGTGTGACAGAGGTCTTCCCGCTTGAGATAGATTTTCGCACCACGCAGATGTCGGGTGAGACGTTCGGCTAACATCAACGGCGTGGGCCTGCCGACGTAATTCGTAAGCAGCTCTTTGAACTCACGAGCAAACTCTGGATCGTCCTTCGCAGCCTGGTATGCGCTGGTCAGCTCCTCGAGCGGATGCATCAACGTTTCGGGCACAAACCGTCCACCATAAACGCCGAAATGTCCCGCCTCGTCGGGTAGTTCAGGAATTGGCCTGGAAGACTTAGTCGTCACTTTCCCTTCCCCTGGTCCGTCAGGATTTGATTGGTCCGGGCTACGACTCCGAGAAAGCTCCGAATCTTATCCAGATCCTTTAAGCCCGGAGCCGACTCCACTCCGCTGCAAACATCGATCGCGGCGGGACGCACCTTGATTATCGCGTCTCTCACGGTCAGAGCGTTCAATCCTCCCGCAAGCATCACTTCAGCGTAAGCCTTGGCTTCGATCGCTGCGGACCAATCGAACGTCTGCCCCGTCCCGCCGTAACTACCGGCAACCGAGGAATCGAGCAACGCAAGTGACAAAGGATAACTCGCAATGGATGCGGGATCAAAACCCTCCCCAACTCGAAATGCCTTTATTACGGAGATCGGTTCTAACGCACCGCAGTAATCGGGCGATTCATCTCCGTGGAGCTGCACCGCGTCCAGTTTCAACCGCTCCGCAATTTCTCGAACGCGTCCGACCTCCTCGTTCACGAACACCCCGACCTTCAAAAGCGACGTGGGCAATTGCCGGACAATCTCTGCGGCGACTTCAGGATTGACGTAGCGGGGACTGCGCGGCCAGAAGTTGAAGCCCAGGAAGTCGGCGGCGCACATAGAGGCTACCACAGCCTCTTCCAGGGTACGGATTCCGCAAATCTTGACTTTAACCGGCATTTCGGCGCGCCGCCTCCAGGAGTTGAGAGAGCTCTGCCGCGGGATCCTGGGCCTTCATGAAGTGTTCCCCAATCAGAAAGCCCCTAAAACCTGCCTCCTTCAAGCTGCAAATGTCGGCCGCCGAGCGTATCCCGCTTTCCGCTACCAGTACGGAATCTTCTTCCGCCGCAAGCCTCGCCAGACGAAAGGACGTATCCAGACCCACTTCAAATGTTCGCAAGTCGCGATTGTTTATGCCGATTATCCTGGCGCCAACGCGATTTGCTATTTGCATCTCGTCGGCGTCGTGTACTTCTATCAGGGCATCCAATCCAAGCTGCGTCGATTGCGCCAGCAGGTCTGCCAAAAGCGGTTCTTCGAGGACCGCTACGATGAGCAGCAAAGCGCTTGCTCCGGCTGCCGCGGTCTCTGCGACCTGATAAGAATCGAAAATGAAGTCTTTTCTGAGCAGCGGCAAGTCTACGTGTCGTCGCGCTTCGCCCAAATGCCTGAGGGAGCCGTCGAAAAAGTCTTCCTCGGTCAGGATCGAGATCGCCGCTGCCCCCGCACGCTCGTAACCGCAGGCTATCGTGTGAGGATCGAAGTCGTCTCGGATTATTCCTCTGGAAGGCGATCGTCGTTTGATCTCGGCGATTATGTTGACTCTATCGGGATGTTGTAGTGCCTGCAGAAAGCGTCCGGGAGATTGTTTAAGTCTTCGCGCCTCTGCCTCGAGCTCGGTAACTGGATTTGCGTTGCGCGCGCTCGAAAGCCGGGCCAGCTTCGCGTCGACGATCCGGTCTAGCACGCCGCCAGCGTTGCGAACTCCCGGCGGGCGCGTTTTGTTGGCGGCAGACATTCAACTCCTTAGAGATTCAGGAAGTTCTGAAGCAGGGTCTTACCGTGCTCGGTCATGACCGATTCCGGGTGGAACTGAACACCCTCGACCGGAAGCTGACGATGTCGCAGCCCCATGATTATGCCGTCGGGCGTAGTGGCGGAGACTTCGAGAGTCTCGGGCAGGCTCTCTTTTTCGACGATCAGGGAATGATAGCGAGTGGCGCGGAACCGGTACGGGAGTCCTCTAAAGATGGTCCCCGAGTCGTGACAAATCTCAGATGATTTCCCGTGCATCGGCAGAGGTGCGCGTACGACTTTTCCGCCGAACGCATAACCAATTGCCTGATGGCCGAGGCAGACCCCGAGAATCGGAATCTTATCCGCAAACTCTCGGACCAGATCCACGGTGATTCCGGCGCTCGTTGGTACACCGGGTCCCGGTGATATCACGATTTTGTCGGGCTTGAGGTTTGCGATCTGATCTAAGGTGACGGCGTCGTTTCTGAACACGGTGAGTTCGACTTCCAACTCCCCCATGAATTGAACGAGGTTGTATGTAAATGAATCGTAGTTATCGATGACCAGGATCATAATCTTAAGGATTGAATACTATCACGGAGAGGAGGGGGATGAGGAGATGATGGGAATCGAAGGGCATGCGGAGAGGAGGGACGCGGTGATACGGTGACCGGTTATACGGAGACGAGACGACATGGAGTGTAATAGCCAGAACTTGATGTGACACTCGTTCGACCTTGCCATCCTCCTCCCCGCGTCACCGCGTCCCTCCTCTCCGCCTCGCCCCTTCGCCCCTTCGCTAATTCACTGCACTGTAATCTTCTTAATCTCGATCCTCTGTTTCGGCTTGTCTCCTTCGACTTCGGCCGAGGCAATTTTGTCCAGGACGTCCAGACCTTCAACAATCTTTGCGAAGGGCACGTGCTTGCCGTCCAGAGCCGGATTGTCGGTAGCAATCGTGAAAAAATACCAGCCGGTCGTTTCGTCCTGCCCCTTTCTCATCGAGATCACTCCGCGAGTTTGCTTTGCCTCACTCTTCTCAGCAGGCATCTGCCACAAGCTGAAAATGCGTTTTCGATTGGGACTGTCCTGAGGCCAATCCCCGAGATAGCCGCCCTCGACGAAATACTTCTGCGAGATCCGGAAGAAAGTTGTCCCGTCATACAGCCCTGAACGCGCATTCCGAATGAAAGACCTCGTCGTGTTGGGAGCCGCATCGGATAGGAATTGAATCTTGAGATTCCCAAGCGATGTCTCGATAGTCGCCGAGGCGGTTTTCATTTGCTCGACCGTAGGACTCTTTTCTCGGACGATGACCTTGTTGATCGTTATTCGTTCTGTTGGAACACCGGCGGCGCTGGCGGGCGCGGTCGAAATCGCTTGCGCCGCATCCATTCCCTCGACGACTCGCGCAAACACCGTGAACTTGGGGTCAAGCCGGGCTTGCGCTTCACCGGCATTGAGCACAATGAAAAACTGTGCCCCTGACGTCCCCGGCTTTACGTCTATCGATCCCGCACTCACCGCCTGAAGCACTCCCGAGACTGCACCCGATATATGCTTATGGAAGTTGACCTCATCGGGCAGGCCGGCATTCAGCCCACCCGTTCCATAGCGAGCCTTGGCGGCGGGACTCTTGGAGAGAGGGTCACCGCCTTGAATCAAACCGTTCTTGACCACTCGGTGAAAGGTAGTGCCGTCGTAGCCTCCTTCGCGTGCCGTCTTGATGAAGTAATCGACATGCTTGGGTGCTTCGCGGGGAAAGAACTCGAGGACTATCTGACCGCGCGATGTCTCCAGTACCGCTTCCAGCTTCTCATAGTCATCTTGTGCGGCGCACGCTCCGGCGGCGATTGCGGAAGCGGTCGATCTCACCGGCGGACAGAGGACTGCAAGAACCAGCAGCGCCAGCCCGGCTATACGCCAGGACCAACGAGCAGACTCAAAGAGTTGAGTTGTATTCGCGTCCTGCGTCGAGCCGGCCAACCCCGCAGGAAGGTTGTTCAAATCGAAGGGTTTCATTCACCACCTCGAGAGGCAAGTCTTGTTGGGCTTGATTTTCGCGAGTCGATTATATGAAATGATTTGGCCAACGCAAGGAAACAATCCATGCCTAAGTGGAATTCCGATAGCTGGGTGAGTTTGTCTCCAAACGGCATCGGTCACATAAAGCCAAATCACTATTTTGAGATAGCCCGGACGATCTGGAGGAATCGCGATCAACTTCCGTTCGCATGGCGAATCCTGACACGAGGAGTTTGCGATGGCTGCGCGCTTGGCACCGCCGGGGTCCGGGACTTCACGATGGACGGTGTTCATCTCTGTCTGGTCAGGCTCGAGCTGTTGAGACTCAACACGATGCCGGCCCTGGACATCGACAGGTTGCGCGACGTTGAGAGTTTAAGGCGTTTGACGCCGGACGCGTTGCGAGACCTTGGACGATTGCCCTTTCCGATGATTAGACGTAAGGGCGAGCCCGGATTCAGCCGGGTGTCATGGGACGAGGCGTTGGATGAAATTGCAGGCAAGCTGCGACCTCTGGTTCCTGAGCGTGTAGCGTTCTATATGACTTCTCGTGGTCTGACAAACGAGACGTATTACGTGGCTCAGAAAGCCGCGCGCTTTCTCGGAACGAACAACATCGATAACTCATCACGCATCTGCCATGCGCCCTCAACCGTAGCGTTGAAGCAGTCGCTGGGTGTCGCTGCGTCGACTTGCTCCTACAGTGATTGGGTCGGAACCGATCTCCTGGTTCTTTTTGGCAGCAACTTGCCAAACAACCAGCCTGTGACCACGAAGTACATATACTTTGCAAAAAAGGCGGGCACTCGCGTGGTGGTGATCAACCCATATCGCGAGCCCGGTCTCGAACGCTATTGGGTGCCGTCCGTACCCGAGAGCGCGCTGTTTGGAACGAAGATCGCCGACGAATTCTTTCAGATCAACACCGGAGGCGATCGCGCGTTCATAGCCGGCGTACTTAAATGTTTGGCCGATCAACAAGCCCTCGACCGCGACTTCATTTCGAAACACACGTCCGGCCTTGATGAATTGCTCTCTTCCATTGACGGATTCTCATGGCCGGTCCTCGAAAAAATGTCCGGGGCAACGAGAGAGAAGATGTCCCTGTTCGCGACGCTGCTCGCACAGGCAAAGAGCGGGGTGTTTGTCTGGTCGATGGGAATCACACAGCACAGCAACGGCGTGGAGAACGTAAAAGCCATCGTCAATCTGGCGTTGTCGCGAGGCTTCATCGGCCGCGAAAAATGCGGCTTGATGGCTATTCGCGGTCACTCGGGTGTTCAAGGCGGCGCAGAAGTCGGAGCCGTGCCGAATCAATTTCCCGGCGGGCTTGCGATCGAGCCAGACAGTGCTGCTCGTGTCTCTCAACAATGGGGATTCACGGTACCGGGTTCGCCGGGGCTGAACGCGATTGAGATGATTGACGCGGCGCATGAGGGAGACTTGGACCTGCTCTATCAGATCGGCGGAAATTTTCTGGATACGCTTCCTGAGCCTGAGTATGTTCGAGAGTCGCTCGAGAAGATTCCGGTGAGAGTACATCAGGATCTTTTTCTCACCACGCAGATGTTGCTCGAGCCTGCCGATACTGTTTTCCTGCTGCCGGGCCAGACACGATATGAGCAGAGCGGTGGCGGAACTGAAACTTCAACCGAGCGGAGGATCCTATTTAGTCCAGAGATTCCGGGTCGCCGCATCGGCGAAGCGAAACCGGAATGGGAAATCCCCATGTTGATTGCCGCTCGGACGAGGCCGGAAAGGGCTACGCTGATCAGTTTTCAGGACGCGCAATCGATCAGGGAAGAACTCGCCAGGCTCGTACCGGCATATGAGGGGATACAGCGTCTCAAAGACACTGGGGATCAGGTTCAGTGGGGTGGTCAACGTCTCTGCGAGACGCGTGAGGCTGGCAGATCGGTGCCAAGGTTCTCCACGTCGGACGGCAAAGCGCATTTCTCGAAAATGGTTTTCGAGGAGGCACCAAAGAACGGAGCTTTTGTTTTATCTACTCGTCGCGGCAAGCAGTTCAACAGCATGGTTCACTTGAATAGAGATCCGCTGACTGGCGCGCGACGCGACGATCTATTGATGAGCATTGAGGACGCGGAGAGACTTCAACTTCGCGAGGGTGACTGGGTCATGGTGCGAAGCGCAGTCGGAGAAATGCGGGCCAGGTGCCGAATCGCCGCGATTGCTCCCGGCAATGTTCAGGCTCACTGGCCCGAGGCTAACGTGCTGATCCGCCGGGGCGCGACCGACAAGAGCTGCGGGATCCCCGACTACAACGTCGAAGTACAAATCGAGCGCTTCGTCTAAGCGCTACTGTGTTGGCTTCAAATGCTGACCGTCCAGGGTGTACTCGACAAATCCAATCATCATCTCGTCGTAGGTCGGATCGCCAAAGCGCACCGCCTTAGTCGCATCAGGGTTGAACTTGTTCCTTGAAGAATTGTCAAAGTGAGCTATACAGACAAGCCGCGTACCCTTAGGCGCGTGGATTGGTTTCTTGAAATAGTAGTTCGTCTGCCAGGAAAAACTGTACGAGGGCACGTTCAACAGCACCTCGCTACGCCCATCCGGATAATGCGCCTCGATTCTCATGTCCTTGCCGCGAACGTGCATGTGCGGCATTAACGCGCTGATGTGCACATCCTGATTGAAGGTGAAGCACGAAGTCACTTCGTGGTTCTCAGCGCCGGGCGGAATCAGAAAGTGGTAGTTAGAAACTGCGTGTGTGATTACCCGCTTGTCGGTCGGTTGTTTTGCAAACACCAGCCCTACGCTCGAGCGATCTTTCTCTTCTTTCCCCGACCGTGAATAGTGGATCTGAAGCACTATCGTGGCGCCCGCAGGGATTTTCTTCGCCGTGCCCGAATCCCAGGTATCGGCGTCGCGCCCGGGCGACGTTGCACACAAGAAATTATCCAGGTCATCGTCCTTGCCCGTGCCATCCCGCAGGATTCCAGACCCGCCTTCCTTGGTGGCGCAACCGTCATCGAACACCGGCACGTCCTGCTTCACGCGCTGCAGGTGACCGTCCTCATAAAAAATGATGTTCTTCATGAAGGCTTCCACAAACGGGTTCTTGGGCGGAGGCGTCTTCTTGGGCTCCGGCGCCGGCTTCACATTTGGATCCTGGTGAGCGGGTGGTTGCGGCTTGGCATTTGGATCGGGTTTGGGATTCGGTTGGGGATTGGGCGGTTGGGGGCGCGGCATTACTACGAAAGCAATTATGTGGTGGACGATCTTGCGATTCCCGGGCTTCGCCTCGGCCGCTTGCAGCCATACATCCTGCTTGAAGTTCGTAGGAATTTTGAAGTACCGATACTCGTCCGGACCCTCGGGCCCAAAGGTGAACTCGTTGGGCATTGTCAGCACGACGTCCGGTTTACCGATATGCCAGCCTTCCGAGAATTCGGGAGCGGGAGGTAACTCTCCCGGGTCGCCTTCCCTTGCGCCCTGATCCACCCACGCGATTATGGTATCGATCTGTTCTTTACTAAGGCGCCTGTCGTTAGAAAAGTCCCCGTACCGCGGATCCGCGTGCCAGGGGGGCATCTCGTGTTTGACTACTTTTTCTTTGATTGACCGAGCCCACGGTCTGGCGTCCTTGTAGGTCAACAGCGACATCGGAGCCAGATCGTTTGGCCGGTGGCACTGGGAGCACTCCGCAAAAAAGATTGGCGCGACATCCTTCGTAAACGTGACTGCGCGGTCTGATGGAACGGCGTTGTGGCCCGCACCTCCACTCGCACGTGTCAGGCTCGTTCCTGCAAGCGCAAAAATCGCTACAAGCAGAGTCAACACTCCGATGCCGTTTCTCCCGATCTTCAAATGTAGTAGGGCTGCAGCCTTGGATTCTCGTGTGACTGAATGTTGTTTAGATGACGCGCTTGCGATTCGAATTGCGATCGCCTTACGATTCATGGCACCTCCGCGATATGTTGCAAAATTGATAGAGTGACTCGGCAGTCTCAAGTCGCCCGTCTGTTGTAAGGATTAGCCGCCATGAGCCCGACGGCGCGCCCATATCGATACGTGTATAGTTACGCAGCAGCCCCGTCTGGAGTTGCACGATTTGAACCGTTGCAATTGACAGAGTTCGCTTCAGCCCGCAGTGCGCGAACGGACTTCGAGGCTGCTCAGAAACTCCGAGGCCAATAGATTGCACTGTTCAAAGGATGAATTGGCGCTGTGAGGACTGTGGTACGCGCCCTCTATAACCTTTACTCTGTTTGAGCCAATTGCCGACCTTACCGCGTCCAGCTCTCCCGGTTCGGTCCTGGGATCCAGCTCACCGTGGATCACGACGGTCGGAACGCTCAGTTCTCCGAGTCGCCCGTCATACAAGTCGGCGTCATCTCCGGGCGCGTCTTCGGCAATTCGCAGCCACGCATCCCCGTTCAGCAGAATGATTTTTTTCCAGTCTTCGCCGTGATCACGCGAGAGAATAGTGGTGATTTTCTCCCCGAGAAGGTCGGGATCTCCGGCCATGTTCTCGAAGAATGGCCTGGAATTCGGCTTTCGTCTGAGAAAGTGCAAGGCTTCAAGCACGATGCCCGCGCAGCGATCAGGCGCTTGTAGACCGACTTTGGCCGCAATGACCGCGCCGTCGCTGTGACCCCACAAAATTGCGCGGTCGATCTCGAGGGCATCCATGAAATTCAATGTCTCGCCGGCGGCACACCCGTGGAAGTCCGGCGGCAAATACGAAATACGCGTCGAGTCACCGAATCCCGAACGGTCGGGGATCAAAATCCGGAACTCGCTTTGGAACACCGCGATCTGTTTGTCGAAAGGGTAAACTTCGTAACCCCACCCACCGTGAAGAAACAGCAGGGGCATTCCTTCACCGGAATCCAGGTAATGAATGTTGATCTCACTTGCTTCGGGGTTGAGCGGGGATTTGGCGAGTTGAGCAAAAGGCACGCTTTATTCTCCCTATAGAATTGGCTCCGGGCAACGACTAAGAAGGGTAGCCAATTGCTCCAGGTTAGAACAACCCTCGCGCGGTGTGCTCGAAGGGCCGCGCGAAATCCGATTCAGGCTGCCTCGCGGGATTCCTTCGATATTGCTCTGTCAAAGCAAGCTGACAGAGAACTGCAACTGTTTCGACACTATGTTATTCTCGCTCCCCGAGGGTCAGCTAGGAGGTCACCCAATGAAACTGGTTACGGCGATCCTATTCGCTTTGTCCGTGATGGCAGCTCCTCAGGATTCGGTGATAATCGATAAGGAGCCATACCATCATCTGAAGTTCGAAAACAAGTACGTGCGATTATTCGACGTCAGCGTGCCTTCGGGCGCCGCGACTTTGTTTCACACGCATCCAGAAGATTACCTGTTCGTATCGATAGGCGACGCCAATCTCAAGGCGCAGGTGCTCGGCGGCCAACCATTCGATTTGATTTTGAAGAATGGAGAAACCCGCTATTCAAAAGGTCCGTTGACTCATCGCGTTCAGAATCCGGAAAAGAGCGTTTTCCGGAACGTCACCATCGAGGTTCTCGGTTCGCCGGGGGGGAAGAGCGACGCGACACCGCTGGACAAAGTGCCGCATCACACTCTTGTGTTGGACAACGACAAAGTTCGAGTCTCGAGACTCGTACTTGAGCCGGGCCAGTCTACGGGCATGCACACTCACAGTCTTTCTGAAGTCGCGGTCGTAGTGAGCGGCGGAACAATTGAAAACCAGGAATCGGGGCAGCAACCGCAGCGGATGGAACTGGCGACTGGCGAATCAAGATGGCACGGTGAGAAACGAACTCACAGCATAAAGAATATCGGACGAAGTCGAGTCGAGGTCGTTGCCATCGAATTGAAGTGATGCTCTCTCTGTTAGAGACGACTGTCAGCGCAAGCTCGCGAGCTCGCTGAGTGTTGCGCCAATAGTCACCACGAATGCTTGACGACATCAATAGACGACATCAATGGCCGGATCGTCCGCTGTGAGCTCTGTCCCAGGCTCGTTGAATGGCGCGAGAGAGTCGCCAGGGAAAAGACTCGACGGTTTGCCCACTTTGAATATTGGGGACGGCCAGTACCCAGCTTTGGTGAAAAGAATGCGCGTCTTTTGGTTATAGGTCTCGCACCGGCGGCTCACGGGGGGAATCGCACCGGGAGGATATTCACCGGAGACCGAAGCGGAGACTGGCTCTATCGCGCGCTACACCGGCAGGGGTTTGCGAACCAGCCTCACTCGGTCGACCGGTTCGATGGCTTGAAGCTGCGAGACTGCTACATAACCGCGGCAATTCATTGTGCTCCACCTGGCAACAAGCCGCTTCCCGAAGAATTCAAGAACTGTCGCCCCTATCTGCTTGAAGAGGTAGCGCTCCTGAAGCGCGTGCGAGTCGTTGTTGCGTTGGGACGAATCGCCTTCGACACGGCGCTAGCGGTTTATGGCCAGCCCGCAACAGAAACCGGATCTCGCGCTCGGCGACCCGCGTTCGGACATGGAATCGAGTGTGAGCTCGACGGTCAACGAACGTTGCTTGCTTCGTTTCATCCAAGTCAACAAAACACTTTTACCGGCAAGCTGACCGAGGCGATGTTCGATTCCATCTTCGAACGGGCTCGGGAATTGGTCGGACAGTGATGCCGCGGGCATTTGAACTGCGGAACATGACTCGATACGCTGAACGTGTATAATTGCCTTTCTGAAAGGGGGTCAGCAGAGACAGAATCGCATGGGCAAAAGCGGATCAAAACCCAAACCTATGAAGAAGGCGGCGCCGCCCGCACAGACAAAGGCCAGCAGCTCAAAGCCGCGGACCGCCGGTGGCGCGGGTTCCAGCAAAGGCCTGGCAAGCGCATCGCGAGCCGGCGTTCAGACACCGCATTCGGATTCTCCAGGGACTTCGACGCAGACCAAATCCGCCCCGGAGCCTCAGAAAACCCCGGAGCTTCCGCTGGAATCTGGCAAAGTCAGCGTCTTTGGCGGACCCAAGGACCGCGGGCTGAAACCCGATGACAAATTGGATTTGCCTACGGGTCCTCATTTCGTTTATGAACAGGTTAGAACGCTCAATGCGAAGAGCTTTTATTGTTCGATGCGATGGCAATATCAAGTTCTGCATATGACGCGCGAAGAAGTAAAGCGATGGTGGGCTAACAAGAAGATTCTGATAACGAACCCGAAGAACAAAGTGTCGGTGGTCGCACGGGCTGTCGATTGGGGGCCCCACGAGAACACGGGTTTCGATATTGGGGTCTCGCCCGGCGCCGCCGAAGCGCTCGGCGTCGAGCCCGGCGACGAAGTAGAGGTCGCACTGGCCGACACCAAATCACCGCTCGGGGTTGTGTGAACTTCGCGAGACCGATTTCGCGTTTCCGGCTCAGGGTTTCCGGTTCGATTGGCCATGAATTGGATTGCAGCGAGAATCCAATCTCGTGACGAATTTGATCGTGACGGATCGAGAGTTGAGAGCTGGTGATATCGAAACCTGAACGCGAAACCCAGGAGTGCTCTTCACTGTACGACTCATGATTCGTTATCCCGCATTTGATCCTCCCGAATACATCGATTGGAAGCCAGACCGGGAAGCCCTCGAGGAATTTCGACGAACTATTGAATCCAGTCCGGACCGAGCCGGCCTGGTGCGCTCGCTTTCCGCCGAGCAACTACTGTCGCTTTACCGCGGACTCGTTCGCAATCGGCTGCACGACATCGCGCTGAAGCGATGGGTTAAGCAGGGCGTTATCTCGAAGGCCTGGTTGGGTAGTGGTGAAGAAGCTACTACGATCGGTCCCGTGCACGCGCTGGATTGCTCGCCGGCCGAAGACGGTCTCTCCCGGGATTTCGTAGCTCCGATGATCAGAAATGCAGGAGCCTGCCACGAGATGGGCATGAGCGTGGCCGATATGCTGCGAGGGTATCTGGGCACTTCCGATTCTCCAACGCGAGGCCGCGACCTGCATATCGGACAATTCGTTCGCGGAGTGGTAGCGCCGATCAGCCATGTCGGAGACATAATGGCGGTTACCGCCGGCATAGCTCTGTCATTCAAGCTGAAGGGACAAAAGCGCGTTGCGATGACATGGATCGGCGATGGGTCTACAAAGTCCGGCGTCTTCCACGAGAGCATGAATCTTGCGGCCGTCCAGCGACTCCCGCTGATCGTGATAATCCAGGACAACAAGGTAGCGCTCGGAACGAGAATCGATCAGCATCATCGAGGAAGTTTCACTGCGTGGTTCGAGAGTTACGGAGTCAGCGGAAGTGCCTTCGAAGGCAACAACGTGTTGGACGCTTACGCCGCGGCAAGACTTGCGGTGGAAGAATGCCGGGGCGGTCGCGGACCTTTCCTGCTGGTGGCAAATACCTTTCGAATGGGTGGACACGCCACTCACGACGAACGGGAAGCCCGCGAGACATTTGATCCGCAGTTGTTTTCCCACTGGGGAAAACGCGATCCCATCGGAATGTTTGAAACCTATCTGATCGAAGACGCGCTCGATTTGGAGAGCGGCCTACGCGTCAAGCGTACTCCGGCGCTACAACAGCGAAACGCGGCGGTGCTGCTCGAAGTTGAAACCCGGGTAACCCAAGAGGTGGAGCGCGCCTCCGAGGAAGCGCTCGCAAGCTCTCGCACTAATGTACCAATTCCCGCCTCTACCCTTGAGGGCGTATACGCAGAGCGACGGGTCACCGATCAAGCACTGGTCCGAGCCGGCGAGGCTAAGCAATGAAACGAGTCATCGCGGTTATCATCGCAACACTTTTTCTTGGGATCTTCCTAGTCGACGCTCAAACAAAGGCTCAGACAAAGAAGAAGCCTGCACCAAAAGGAAAACCAAAAGCGGGTGCGCACACCGCTTCGCAGAAGCCCGCTGCCGGCCCACCGCGCTTGATCGGCACGCACGTAGAGGTCGTGACTCGAAACGGTGATCGTTTGAGCGGAGACCTGGTGGATCTGAGCGCTTACAGTATCAAAATAAGATCTGACAAGCTGGATTCGTCGCTTCCTCTGGACTCCATTGCATCGGTCTACTTCGGAGAAGTCTCAATAGGCGGCGGGGGGCGACAGTCGCAGAGCAGTCCCCCGCTTTCAACAGACTTTTCGCACGATGCTGCATTTGCGTTGCGTCAGTTTCAGGCGGTCGCAACCAACTTGAAAAGCGGCATCGACTATTCCGATTTCAAACAACAGGTCGCAGACCTGAGAAGAACAGTGGACAGGATCATAGTTAGATATGCAGGCACCGAGAGTGTCGCCGAATTAAGGGTTCTCTCGCTCTTGATCGCCGGTGAAACGGATTATGACTGGTCAAGGGCAATTTGGACGCTGAAGTTTGGCCGCTCGAGCGATGGACTGGCGTACGACGCGGAATCACCAGAGTTATCGGCGGCATTGACGACGTACTCAGATCTGAAAGCCATCGCCGCAAGTGGAAACAAATACACCGTCGAGAAAGTGATTGCGGGGCTCTGGCAAAAAGCCACCGAGAAAGCCGATCGCGCCCGGGCGCTGATCGGACCTGCTCGATGACGTACCTCCCTATTATTCGAGGCACAAGATGAAAGATGTGTTCATAGTCGCGCCGGTTCGAACTCCTATCGGAAAGTTCGGAGGTACGCTCAAAGACTGGACTGCGGCAGACCTTGCTATACCGGCAGTCCAGGAGACGCTTAGGCGCGCCGGCGTTGGGCCAGCGGAGATTGATGAAGCGATCATCGGAAACGCAAGGCAGGCTGGCGGCGGACCCAACGTTGCGCGACAGATTTCTTACCGAGCCGGGTTGCCCGATTCTGTGCCCGCATTCACGGTCAACAAGGCTTGCGGTTCCGGACTCAAAGCCCTGGTGTTGGCGGCGGAACAGATTATGTTAGGCCGGGCAAACGCGGTAATCGCGGGTGGCTCTGAGTCAATGAGCCGCGTTCCGTATCTCGTCGAAGGCGCTCGGTGGGGCCTTCGAATGGGCACCGCGCCGCTTGTCGACGGAATGTATAAGGACGGATTTCTTGATCCGCTGTCCGGCAAAGTGATGGGTGAGACGGCTGAAACGCTAGCCACGCGGTATGAGATTTCGCGCTCTGAGCAGGATCAGTACGCGCTGAGATCGCAGAATCGAGCAGAAGCGGCACAGGCCGAAGGGCGATTTGCGTCTGAGATAGTTCCTCTTTCCATACCTGATCGAAAAGGTGGCTCGGTGGCATTTGGCATTGACGAGCACATAAGAATCGGTGCGACGCTCGAGTCAATGGAGAAGCTGACGCCGGTTTTTTCTAAACAGGGTACGGTCACCGCGGGTAATTCTTCGGGGATCACCGACGGTGCGGCTTCAATGCTGGTGATCTCAGAGGACTTCGCCAATCGTCGAGCAATCAAGCCTGCGGTTAGATTAGTGGACTACGAGGTAGCTGGTGTTGATCCGGCGGTGATGGGTATTGGCCCTGTGCCTGCGATTCGGAAGCTCCTTGAACGACGAAAGCTGTCGATGGCGGACATCGATCTGGTGGAGCTTAACGAGGCCTTTGCAGCACAAGTAATCGCGTGTGACCGGGAACTCGGCTTTGACGCGGAGCGATTGAACGTGAACGGCGGTGCTATTGCGCTTGGTCATCCCATTGGTTGCAGCGGGGCGAGGATAATGACGACGCTGATTCACGAGCTGGGACGTCGCAATGGTCGGCTTGGGCTTGCAACGCTATGCATGTCTGGCGGAATGGGGATGGCGGTGCTCGTCGAGAGAGTTTCGTAGCTGGGGCGAAAGGGCGACGCGGAGACGCTGGGAGGAGAGACGCGGCGACGCAGTGGTCTGGACACCGGCTTTACTGTGCAAACTGAATCGGCCCTTCGCCCTTCGCCCGTTCGCCCCTCTCCCCATCCCTCCTCTCCGCGTCCCTCTCCCCGCGCCTCTTCCCTTCCCGTTCTGATTTGAAAAATCGTAGCGTGACGGTTCATACTTGACCGGAAGACGCAGCGCGGATTGCGTCAACCACTTTGTTTACAGTGCGGTTTTTGAAACGGCGGGTTCAAAACGATGTTATGCCATCACTGTAACAACGAAATAAGATTCGAGGGCAAGGTTTTTCGAACTGATGAATGCCCAAGCTGCGGCTACGATGTCTACTGCTGCTTGAACTGCTCAAACTATGATCCGTCCGCGCACAATCGTTGCCGAGAGCCGCTTGCCGAATGGGTGTCCGACCGCGAAAAGGCCAACTTCTGCGATTACTTCGACCCCAATCGACGCAAGTCAGCCGGAGCCAGACCTGCAACCAACGCAAGGCAAAGCTTCGACGCTCTGTTCAAGAAGTAGCTAGGCCGAAGGAATATTGGCCGGATGAATCGTGTCATCCGGACCCAGCGAATATCGCGCAGCCGCAAGCCGCGCCTGTGCGCGCGCTACATCGCGCAACGTTATTATTCCGAGCAGCCGCGTGTCATCCGCTCGAGACACGACGGGCAGTTGCGACAGTTCTCGTTGCGCCAACTTCAGCACAACCGTGTCCAACGTCTGATCCGGATGGGCATGGACCACCTTGCGAACCATGTAGTCGCTAATGAATCCCCCCTGCTTCCCCTCCGCCTCAAGACGCCGCAGATCTCCAGTGGTGATTAAGCCGACCATCCTGCCGTCCTTCAGAACCGGATAACCGTTGAACTCAAGTCTGCCGACCACCGACAGCGCTTCCGCAACCGTCAAATCGTCTGGCAGCGTCACTACGTGCTGCGTCATCACCGATGCCGCAGTGACTCGCGACAAAGCGTCGGTCTTTGGCCCTGATCCGAGATGGATGCCATCCTGGAACATAAAGCCTTCGTAGATCGACAGCGGTGACAACCTGCTGGCAACTGCGTAAGCAATCGCATTCGCAACCATCAGCGGCAGGATGATCTCGTAGTCGTAGGTCATCTCAAAGATCAATAGGATAGAGGTGATCGGGACTCGAATGACCGCCGCAAACACCGCACCCATTCCGACCAGCGCGAATGCTCCACGAACGATCGCCGCCGCCGGATCAATCAGAATAACCAAATGCCATACCGCGGCGCCCAGCATCGCGCCGACAAACATCGACGGACCCAGAACGCCACCCGACATTCCGGATCCGTAACAAAATGCCGAAGCGAGAATCTTCGCCACCATCAACATCAGAACCGCTTTCAACAGCAATTCGTTTGTTCCCTGGAGAAACGTGCCGAGATAGTCGTAGCCGATTCCAAGCGCATGCGGTTGCCACAGCCCTATGAGTCCCACTATCGCACCGCCGATCGCGGGCTTCGACCACGACGGAAGATTCACCCGGTCTCTAAACGTCATGCGCAGGAACAGAATCAGCTTGCTAAAAATAACTCCTACTATGCCGGCGGCGATCCCCAGCGCCGCATACGCCAATAACTCGTTCGCACGGTTCAAGACATAGACATTGGCCCCGGTAAACAGAGGATTCTTGCCGAGCAGAGCCCGCTCGATTGTTGCCGCGATGACCGCCGCAATTACAATGGACGCCGCAAGCTTCTGATTCAAGTCGCCGATAATCTCTTCAAGCGCAAACGTCACCGCGGCGATCGGGGTGTTGAACGCCGCAGCGATCGCCGCCGCTGCGCCAACCGGAAGCTGGTTCATCAGCTTCAACCGCGGGATCGAAAACATTCGGCCGATAGCGTGTGAAATAGCCGCGCAAATCTGGACCGTGGGTCCTTCTCTGCCCAGGCTCGCTCCGGTTCCTACACACAGTGCCGAAATCACTGCCTTGCCCGCAGCCGTCTTCAACGGCACGCGGCCGTAGTCCATCGAATAGGCAACTTTCACTTGCGGGATGCCGCTGCCCCTGGCATCGGGGAAAAAGAAATGAAGCAGCAGACCCGCCGCCAGACCGCCTGCTATCGGTATGGCAAGCATCCAAAACACCCGCCCATGACCCTCGATCTGCATTGCGCGCTCGATCAGATTGGTGGTGAAAATCTTTATCAGTTTGTGATAGGCGACCGCAGTCAAGCCGCATGCGACTGCAATAGTGATCGTGAGTATGAAGTACTTCTGGTTGGCGGGTAGACGGAGGCGATGAAAAATTCTCGTCGCGCCTACTTCGACGCGATGCCACACCCTTACGAGCTGTGCTTCTTGCACCTCTGTTTGGCTCACTGCAGAGCTGATCTACTTTCGGCCAGTCCTGGTTTTCTTGTTCCTGCGGGAAACACTTCGATCATAACACGAAGCCCGCCTCATCGCAGGCGCTTCTCGTAAATCCTGTACTTCTTTGCGAGCCTGCCACCTATGAGCTCAGCAGCGCGATTCATCAACACATTGTTTTCGAGGACCCAGCTCATCTCTGCCTTCGGGTATCCGGCGGCCGGCCCTCGCTTTAGAATCTCACTCAAGAAAAGAGCGCCGATACCGAAGCTCACGTGGCTCTGAACAACACCCATGGTGATGACGCGCATGTGGTCAATCTTTCGCGAATGCCAGAGCAGCTTCATTAAGCCCAGCGGCAGCAATCTTCCATCCGCCACTCGCTTTAACGCAATGTTGATGTCGGGCACCGCCAGAAGGAAGCCTACCGGTTTTCTAGCTCCATCAGTGGTTTCCTGTTCCGCAATCAGCACCACTCTCGCATCGACAAGCTGTTTGAGGTCTTTGGCGAGGTGGTCAAACTCCGCTCGACTGAACGGCACAAACCCCCAGTTCTTGCTCCACGCATCGTTGTAAACAACCCTGAGAAGCTCCACCTCGCGCTTGAAGTCCTTGAGGTTGACCGTCCGAATGCTGATCCGATCCTTATTCCTTATTCTCTCGGCTACGCGAGCCAGCTTATCAGACCTGATGAAATAGTCTGCGGCTATATCGTACGCGAAAAGATCCATTGCCTTGCCAAATCCGCAGCCTTCTATCAGACCCGCGTAGTAGCGAGGGTTGTAAGTCATCATCACCCGTGGCGCGGAGTCGCAGCCATCAATCAACAGGCCGCATTCGTAGTTCGTAGAAGGATTCACCGGACCGCGAATGACTTCGGCGCCGCGCGAACGAACCCAGTCACCCGCCGCTCCGAGCAGCGCTTCGGCTGTGGTGGGATCATCCTCAGATTCAAAGAAGCCAAAGAACCCCGCACGCTCCTGGTGGAATTCGTTGTGTGCGTGATTCAAGATCGCCATTACTCTGCCGACGATCTCACCGTTGCGCCGCGCCAGGAACATTTCAGCGTCGGAGGTCTTGTAAAAGGGATGCCGCCTGCGATTCAGAATATCCTTTTGAGCCATTCGGAGCGGGGGCACCCAATTGGCATCGTTTCGATAGTGTCTGTAAGGCAGGTTGATGAACTGCTGGACATCGCGTCCGCTCCGGACCGCATCCACTCTAACGTCCAACGTTGTTGCTCTCCGAGTTTGAGCACTCATTCGCAGTCACAATAAGGAAGACGGATTATAGCTGAAGTTCTGAGTTCTTTGCAGTAGGCGGTTGTTGCGGTTTAGGAACAACTGCCTACTGCCTGCTGCCTACTGCGACTGCCCGTTTGACCACCATTCGTGCGGCAGCCTAAGATTTTGAAGTCCGCTTCAGTTGCACCGGAAACTACAAGCTTGTGGACAAACGAACCTTCACTACTCTCGAACTGCCCTCACTCGTCGACCTGCTCGCTCGACACGTTTCCTCTCCATTGGGCAGAAAGAAGGCGTTAGCGCTTCTGCCTTCGACCAACCTCGAGGGAATCAACGAAGACCTCGATCGCACAACCGAGTGCGCGAACTTTCTTTCCACCGGCGGCGGATTCGGTATCGCCGAGATCACCGATCCCGAGCCAGCCCTTCATCAGCTTAGCATAGAGGGCACAAGCCTCGAGCCAAAGCAGGTACTCGAGCTACAACGCGTGATTTCCGTAGGCGAAGACCTCAGAAACCTGTTTAATGATCCCGAAGCCCGCGCTCGCTATCCAGGGCTCGCCGCAATCTGCCGTTCCATCGCTGACCTCCGGCGCGCACTCGCCGCAATACGAGGCAAGATACTCCCCAACGGCGAGATCGATGACAACGCCAGCCCCGAGCTTAGACGCATCCGGCGCGAAATCAACGATCGCCGCTCGCGCATCTATAGAAACCTTGAATCTTTGATGCGCGATCGTGCGCAACCGGCAATTCAGGACGAGGTAGTCACCGTCCGAAATGGACGCTTCGTGATCCCGGTCCGCACTGACTCGCGAGGGCAAGTGCCCGGAGTGATGCACGGTCTCTCGTCGAGCGGACAGACTACCTACATAGAGCCACTCACGATCATCGATCAGAACAACGAACTGGTAAGACTTCGGGAGGAGGAGGAGATTGAGATTGCACAGATCCTGTTTCTCATCTCCGAGAGCCTGCGCGATAACCTCCCGCTGATCGACGGCGCGGTCGCAGCAATCTCCGAGATCGATTTCGTACAGGCAAAGGCACGCCTATCCGCCGAATTCAATTGCGCACGTCCCGAGATGAACAAGGCCCGCTGCATCCTTCTTGAAGATGCCCGGCATCCGCTGCTCGAGCGCGCGCTACGCAACTCGGAAGGCAAAGTCGTTCCCATCTCTCTCGAAATGGACGAGGAACATCAAACTCTGGTAGTGAGCGGGCCAAACGCAGGCGGCAAGACAGTCGTAACCAAGACGGTCGGCCTCCTTGCACTGATGGCGCAAATGGGACTTCACCTCCCGACGAAGCGAGCCGTTCTTCCGGTATTCGAGCTTGTGCTCGCGGACATCGGTGATCAGCAGTCGATCGCTGCTAACTTGTCAACGTTCACCGCGCATATGAAAAACATCGCCGAGATGGCACGAGCCGTTAGCGCAGGATCGGGGAGCGCTCACAATGGTGAGGTACTGATACTTATAGATGAAGTTGGAACGGGCACCGACCCGGATGAAGGCGCGGCTCTGGGAATCGCCATCGTCGACTACTTTCGGCGCGCCGGTGCGACGACGGTCGCAACCACGCACTACAACCCACTAAAAGTTTGGGCGGCGCAGACAGCCGACGTTCTAAACGCTTCGGTGGAGTTTGACGAAGCTACCTTGAGGCCTACGTACCGGTTGATTACTGGCGTGGCCGGCGCTTCGTCGGGCATCGAGATCGCTCGGCGCATGGAAGTTCCATCCGAGATAATCTCAGGAGCCGGAGCGCATCTTGATCCTGCTCAACACGAAACCAGCAATTATCTGAAGCAGCTTAAAACCCTGGTAGATCAACGCTCGGCTCTGGTCGCCGCGCTTGAAGAAGAACGTCAGGCCACCGCCGATAAGTACGCGGGCCTCGATATAGAGTTCGCAAAGAGAGAAGCTCAACGCAGCAGGCAGTTCGAGAACGAACTGACGGCGGTCGTGCAGGACTTCAAAGTCGAGAGCTCAAAGATAATCGAGTCGATTAACGATAAGGCGACTGCCTCCCGCCTGAGGAAAGAGGCAGAGTCGCGAGCATCTAACCTCCGCCGCTCTGCCGCCGTGCGCATACGCAAGCAGGTCGCATCGGCACCCGGTCTTGATCCTCAATTGGGGGAAGCCGCCTCGCCCATCTCGGAAGAGACTGAGGGCACTTCCGCGGCAGCCGGAGCAGCAGATCTTTGCGAAGCCGCCGAAGATATCCACGAACGCGATCGCGTGCGCGTCAAGTCACTGGCTCGCGAAGGGGAGGTTGAGAGCATCTCCGGAGAAGAATATACCGTGCTGGTAGGAGCCTTGAGATTTCGAGCTCGACGAAATGAAATAGAGCTTTTGAGTCGCGCGGAAAAACCGGCTTCAAAACGCGCAGCTTCGCTGCCTCGCGGCGTGAGCGCCGATCTCGGACCGTCAGGCGACTTCACTCCGGAGATCAATCTGATCGGCTCGAATGCTGACGAAGCTACCGACAGGACCGACAAATTCCTCGACGAAGCATTTCTGGCCGGCGTCGAAACCGTGCGGATAATTCACGGCCACGGCAAGGGCGCCCTGCGAAAAGCAGTCAGCGAGCTGTTGCGAGGTCATCCGCATATCGAGAGCTTCGGCCAGGCTCCGCCAAACGAAGGCGGCGCCGGGGCCACCGTGGCTGTGTTGAAGAAGTAGAAACATCTCGAATCGGCGACGCCGAACTTACGACGTTGCAGTTGAATCCAGCGAGACGTCTCAACAACGGGAGAGCGAATGACCCAACATACTAATCGACTTATAAACGAAACCAGCCCATATCTTCTTCAGCACGCGCACAACCCGGTTGACTGGTACGCGTGGGGTCCCGAAGCTATCGAACGTTCGAGAAGCGAGAACAAACCGATTCTGCTGTCCATCGGTTATTCGGCGTGCCACTGGTGTCACGTGATGGAGCATGAGTCGTTTGAGAATCCTGAAATCGCCCGCCTTATGAACGAAAACTTCGTCTGCATAAAAGTCGATCGAGAAGAAAGACCGGACATCGATAGTATCTACATGAACGCAGTTCAGATGATGACCGGCCATGGCGGCTGGCCGATGACCGTATTCCTGACACCGGACCTCAAGCCCTTTTACGGTGGAACCTATTATCCACCCGAAGACCGGCGCGGGATGCCGGGTTTTCCCCGGGTGCTGATGGCGATTGTCGATTCGTACAAGAACCGGTCGGAGGATATCACGCAGAGCGCGGATGCGATTACTACCGAGCTACGGCGGACAAACCGGATGGTGTCTTCCAATGAAATGCTCACGACTGAAGTGCTCAATCAGGCGTTCAGCGCTTTGTTGCCGGGCTTTGACAAAACGGATGGAGGTTTCGGTAGCGCGCCTAAATTCCCGCCTTCTATGACGTTGATGTTTCTACTGCGGCATCATGCGCGAACCAACTCGTCCGAAGCGCTCGCGATGGTCGAGCTTACATTAAAGAGAATGGCGGGCGGTGGAATGTACGACCAACTTGGCGGGGGCTTCGCGAGGTACTCGGTAGACGCACATTGGCTCGTTCCGCACTTTGAGAAGATGCTTTACGACAATGCCCTGCTGGTGCGCGTTTACCTCTACGCATATCAACAAACAAGGAACCCCGAGTATCGGCGCGTTGCCGAGGAGACGCTTGAATACATAGTCCGAGACATGACCGACAGCACCGGTGCGTTTTACTCGTCGGAGGACGCCGACAGCGAGGGCGAAGAAGGCAAGTTTTACGTCTGGACACCGGAGCAGATCTTTGAGGTCCTGGGGGAGCAAGACGGCTCGATCTTCTGTGCGTTCTTCAACGTGACAAGACAGGGCAACTTCGAGCACGGAAAGTCGATATTGAATTCGCCGTTCACGATTCAGGAATTCGCCGAGGAGACCGGGCGCACCGAGGAAGAAGTCAGGCGGGTGGTGACTAGTGGCAAGAGCCGGTTGTTTCAGGTCAGAGAGTCCCGAATTCGACCGGGCCGGGACGATAAATCGCTCGCAGCGTGGAACGCGATGATGCTGACCGCATTCTCTGAAGCTGCGTCGATACTTGGCCGCGACGACTACCTGATGGTGGCAAAGAGAAATGGAGACTTCATAATAAACAGCCTCGAGCGAGAAGGCCGTCTCCTGAGGACATACAAGGCTGGACGTTCAAAACTGAATGGCTACCTGGAAGACTACGCCTACGCTGTAGAAGCGATGTTGTCGTTGTTCGAGGCGAGCTTCGACCTGAAGTATTTCGAGCACGCACGGAAACTGGCGGATGCAATGATCGAGTTGTTCTGGGACTCGAACGAAGGCGGTTTCTTCTTTACCTCATCGGATCACGAGGAGCTGATCACCAGGACTAAGGAATACTTTGACAATGCCACGCCTTCGGGTAACTCGGTTGCGGCGCTCGCGCTTCAGAAGCTGGGCATTCTCACGCAGGAGATCAAGTACCAGCAGCATGCGGTGGAAATCCTTCGTGCAACGCGCGCGATAGTGTCTCGCTATCCGAGCGCGTTTGGATACTTGCTGTGCGCCCTTGATTTCTATCTTTCGGAGCCCAAGGAAATAGCGATAGTCGGCGAGCCGGATTCGCACGAAGTGCGGCTCCTGCGCGAACAGATCTACGGAAGGTTCTTGCCCAACAAAGTCGTTGCCGGCGCCGGAGACAATACACCCGAGGCAGCAGATATAGTTCGCCTTCTTGCGGATCGGAAGCGCGTCGGCGGGGCCGCGACCGCGTACGTCTGTCGAAACAATGTTTGTCTGGAACCGGCTACGTCGCCCGAGGAACTTTCGGTGCAACTCAGTCAGTGAGCCGGTTCGTCCTTCAGTTTGATTTCGAAGATTTGTGGCCAGCGCTTGCCGCCTACAAATAGCCTCCTCGCGTCAGAGTCGTAAGCGATGCCATTGAGCACGTCGTCGGAGTTTTTTCGCATCTCCGCCGGGAAGAGTCCTTTCATGTCCAGATAGGAAGTTACTCTTCCGCTCGCCGGGTGGATTCGCAGAATCACATCGCTCAACCAAACGTTGGACCAGATTTCACCGTTGATGAATTCGAGCTCGTTCAGGTTTTGCACTGGGGCGCCGTTCATGGTAACAGGCAGCCTGCGGACAACCGAGAAATTCTCCGGGTCGAGAAATGTAAGCGTGCTGCTTCCATCACTCAGAATCAGATTCTTGCCGTCGTAGGTCAGGCCCCAGCCTTCAGTATCGTATCGAAACTCTCGCAGCAGTTTGAAGGTGTCACGGTCGTACACGAACCCTCTTCCGCCTTTCCACGTGAGCTGTATCAATCTGTTATCAACGAGCGCGAGTCCTTCTGCGAAGATATCGGGAGATAGACTGATCGACTTGGTCACCTTTCCGCTCGGGAACTCGACACGGCGAAGAGTCGATTCACCGTACAATCCGGTGCTTTCATAGAACCCTCCGTCTTTCCAAACCAGCCCCTGAGTGTACGCCGCGGGATCATGCGGATACGCTGCGACGATTTCAAATTCCGCTTTTCTGGCGGGCGAAACGGTTTGCGGCGGCTGCTGCTTGTTGCCGCCCTTCTCGTTCTGAGCACCTTCTCCGGCTCGCCCTCTTCTGAGTGTGCCCAACGCAACGATGGCGATCACTACTACGATGACAAGAACCGCGTAGCCAAAAAACCGTTTGGACCGAGCGTGCTTTGCCGCTCGCTGGTCGGCTCTTCGGGCGGAAGGCTTTTTCTTCAATCGAGCCACCTCGCGTCGTAGTTTTTCCGTCCATTATACGTCGTCGCACGACAAAACAACGAGCAGCCTCAACTGGTGGCTGCCGCGAGTTGTAGTTTATACTCGCTTAGTCTGCCAATCAGACAAGCAAACCCTCAACCACAATCAAATAGACAGGAAACACCGGAGGAACCAAGCAAATGTTCAAAACCAGATCCGCTCGAACTCGGCTCGGTTTAGTCCTGAGCTTTTTTGCGCTCTCTGGAGTTGCTTACGCGGCAGACGAGCCGGACCCGCAAACACCTCGAGAGATCAAGGTAATCGCTCGCAAGTTTGCGTTTGTTCCAAAGACCATCCAGGTGAAAAAAGGGGAAAAGATTCGATTGTTGGTGACGTCCGAAGACGTCGATCACGGAATCGCGATCAAAGAGTACGACATCGACCAGGTCATAAAGGCCAAACAGACAAAGACAATTGAATTCACCGCGGATCGCGCGGGGAAATTCGAATTCGTTTGTTCCGTCTTTTGCGGCGATGGTCATCCCGATATGACCGGTGAGCTGATCGTGACCGACAGCAGTGGCCAAGGAGGTCAAGCGGCTTCGAACATCAATGTTAGCTTCGATGAAGCAAACCGTGGCGTGGTGATCGTCGAAGCGGGCGGCGAGAAGGTTCGAATCGATACAAACACTCGCACGGTTGCGAAACTAACCGAACCGGAGCCCTCGACTCCCACGCGCACCGGAACGCAAGAGCCTCCGGTAGTTGCGAAAGAGCGCGAGAGCAGCAAGGCCTCCGAACCATACGACTACACCGTCGTCAATGTCCCCACGCCGAAAAGGGTCAAGCGTCATAGTCTGAATCTCAGCTTCACGCACCGGTTTCAGGAATCATTCTGGCCGCTCGACGAAAGCGCGAACGACCTTTTTGGCTTCGATAGCTTCTCGGTTTCAAGTTTCGGATTTACTTACGGGTTTACCGACAGGCTTTATGGACGAGTATACCGGTCGCCCCTTTGCAGGCCAGGTCTGTGCCGGACCATCGAATTGGGGGTTGGTTACCACTGGCTGGACGAGGCAGGACGCTCGCCGATCGCGTTATCGACTTATGCCAGTGTAGAAGGAGACGACAACTTCCGGCACGACTACACCTGGAACATCCAGGCAATGTTTGGACGCAGCATCACCAAATACGTCAACGCTTTCTTTGCCCCGGCTGCGCACATTAATACAAACGCGCACAGCCGCTTCAATCCCAATCCCGAGTTCACGCCATTCCCGGAGGCCGCTCGCGACCTGCGACTCGGTCAACACACTGGCTCGTTCGGCTTCGGCTTTAACGGACGGCTCAGACCAAGCGTTTCCCTGCTGTTTGAGTACACGCCCAGGATCGGTTTCAAAATGGGGCAGATAGTGCCGGTGTTCGATCAGACAACCGGCCAGTTGCTGAGACTCGAAAACGATTCAGAAGCGGAGATAGGATTCGGCATTGAGAAGCGAATCGGCCGTCACGTGTTCTCGCTCGTTTTCACGAACACTCAAGCAACGACTACCGCCCGGTATAATTCGAGCAACCTCGCCCTCCCGCCAAACAAGTTTGTCATTGGCTTCAATCTTTATCGCCGTTTGCTGTAAGCTGACCACTCGACACAGGAGATCATCCTGAACGAAAGTGTTCCGGTTCGCGAGTTCGGGGCTGGCGCCGCTTGACCGCCCCGATACTTGCGAGCAGCAGTAGACGTTCTCTTCTCAATGGCAAACCACTCCAGAATCTTAGGGGGATTCGAAGCTACGATGACAAGATTCGCGGCAACAGTTTTCATGACAGGGGTCTTGTTTTTTGCAGTCGCATGCACAAAAGGCGCGCCGCCCGCGGACCAGTCCGCTGGAGCCGACAAGACAACCAACTCAAACGCCTCACCCGGGCTGGCCGTACTGAACGAGGAGTCCCTCAAGGGCGATACGGAACGCGCCAGCCTGGCCCTCTACTCCGCGAGGCAGTCGGTTCTCGACTCCAAATGGAACGATGCAGCAGCGCAGCTCCAACAAGCTCAGGGCGAAGCTAACCGGGCACTGGCGCGAAAACCCAAATTACAACCCGAGTGGGAGGATCTCCGCGGTGCGCTCGATCGCGCGCTGACCGCGGTTCAGGCGCGCGACAAGGACTCTCTCGAGCGGATCAAGTACGCCGAAGCGGTCCTCGGCGGAATAAAGGTCAAGTCAGGAAACCAATGATGAGTTCTGAGTTCTGAGTCTTTGCGCACCGAGAAACGATCATGGTGCTGTTCGGACTCAGAACTCAGGGCTCAGAACTCAGAACTTGCCTTATGAATGCGGTAGCATACTCATAAACAGCGAGGCAATTCCAAGGAACGACAGCGATCCTCCGACATCGGTGAATGTTGTCACAAACACGGTTGACGCAACCGCCGGATCCACTTTCATACGTTTGAGCACTACTGGTATGAGAGTGCCCGCGAGCGCTGCCACGATCATGTTCACCACCATCGAAATCGCCAGCACGATGCCAAGCCAGACTGTCTTGAAGAAGAGAGCCACGACTATCGCTCCCACGAGTCCATTTATGATTCCATTACCGAGCCCTACAACCATCTGTTTGAACGTTATCTTGCCAACCCCCGAAACTTCGTTGAGCGCCAACCCGCGAATGATCACGGTCAGAGTCTGAGTCGCCCCGTTACCCCCCATTCCCATCGGCATTGTTACGATTGCGGCCAGGGCGGCGTACTTGCTGATTGCCCAGTCAAACTGCGCGATCACAAAAGCGGGTAAGAAAGTCGTCGCCAGGTTCAGTAGCAGCCACGGCGCACGCAGTTGTAATGACCGGCTTGCGGTTGTAGTCACTCGCTCCTCTGCAGTAACACCTGCCAGCGCCAGCAGGTCTTCGGCGGCCTCCTCCTGCAACACGTCGATTACGTCGTCTACAGTCACAATTCCGACAAGCTTGTCTTCGTTATCGACTATCGGGATCGCGAGCAGATTGTACTCGGCAACAAGCCGAGCAACTTCCTGTTGACTGGCTTCGGTTCTTGCGCTGATAACCGGATGAGCCATTACGCGCTTGAGTTGCGTGCTTGGATGCGTAGTCAAGAGCTTCCGCAGGCTCACCACCCCCACCAGGTGATCGCGCTTGTCTACTACATACAGGTAGAAGACCATCTCATAGTCTTCGCTCTTCTTCTGCAGGGCGGTGACCGCCTCTGAGATCGTGACGTCCTCTTCCAGCGCGAAGTAATCGGTCGTCATGATTCGGCCGGCAGTGCGTTCTTCGTGCTCGAGCAAGCCGCGGACATCAGCCGCCGGTTCGGCTTCCATTAACGCTAGCACCTCTGCCGCGAGGGGTTCAGAGAGGTTGGACGCGAGCAACGTCGCATCATCAGGCGGAAGCTCGCTCAGGTACCGAGCTATTGACTTGGGCTCGAGGCGTTCAAGCAGCCCGACGCTGTGGGAGGGAGACATCTCGCTGAGCACACTTGAAACGTGGCTGGCGTCACTCTCCTCGAGGAGTATCGAGAACGCTTCCCATCGTTCGGACTCGGGAAGGGTAGAAAGCAGCCGGGCGACCTCTACCGGGTAGGCTTTGGTGAAGATGCGCGCCAATCTCGCCCGCGCGCCGCGATGGAGGAGTTTGCGGACAACAGGTACGGTGATGGGTGAATGCGCCTTCTGAATGGTTTCTGGCTCCATTAAATTGCCCTCGAGGTATCGGTTTCGAAAAGTTCTCCATATTAGTGGAGGTAAAAAACAGGTGCAACGGGTTGTTTTCGAAGCCTAAGGACGCGTGGGCGGGACGGGCGGTTGCCGAACTTTTGTTTTTGAATTGGCGAAAGTTTGAAACCTGATCTACAGTTTGAGCGTAATCAGCTTACAGCGGCTTCCAATAACTGGAGGTGAAGAAATGTATCAGCGAGAAGGCAGTTCGGGCGACGTCCTGATAGAGGAGAAGCACGAAGCCAACGGTGAAGTAGTGATGTCAACGATGGAAAACGACCAACCCAGAAACAGCTCCAGCTTCGACGATCTGGCGTCTTCCGTTAAGGAGGTCGCGCAAAAAACGGGCGAGGTGTTCAATAAGGCTACAGAGTCCATCAGCAAAGCAATCGAATCAGCGCTTTCTGCCAGAGATCACGTAGTCATGGTCAGGGTCAACGACGAATCGTTGCGGGGTTTAGACCAGTTGATCCAGTCCGGAATCTTTAAAAGCAGATCCGAAGCCGCGGCATTTCTTATCAGCGAGGGTATAAAAGCCCAAGCCCCACTCTTTGATCGAATTAGAGAACGAATCGACGAAATTGAACGGCTTAAATCCGAGCTGAAGGACATGATCAACGGGCAGGAAGCCCGATAAAGAAGAAGTTCTGAGTCCCGAGTGGGATGTAACAAGGACTTGCTACTCAGTACTAACACCTAAACCAAAAAAGCGCGCTCCCGGAGAGCGCGCTTTTGCTTTTCCAGCGCGCACCCAACGAAGACGAAAGTTCTGAGTCCGATTGTCCGCACTTCGGTTTGGCCCGTCATTCAATCTCTGTATAATCCCCAAAGAGAAAGTTCCGGGTCCTGTGTACTGACTCCGATGCAATAACAAAGGACTCAGAGCTGGGAACTCAGAACTCAGAACTATCATGAAACCCTTAGATCAAATCGCTGAAAAGGTAAGCAGCGGCCATAGGCTCTCCCTGGAAGACGGAGTCGCGCTGTTTGAAACCGACGACCTGATTTACCTCGGAGGCCTTGCCAATTCGATCAGAGAACGTCTGAACGGGGACTTTACTTATTACAACGTCAATCGGCATCTGAACTACACCAACGTTTGCATCTCCGACTGTGCCTTTTGCAGCTTCTATCGCCGCGTCCGGCATTCCGAAGCTTACGAATGGTCCGTAGACGAGTGTCTGGAGATCGCTCGCAAGGCCTACGAGGAGGGCGCGCGCGAACTTCATATCGTCGGCGGGCTTCACCCGCGCCTGCAATTCGACTACTACACGTCCTTGCTGTCCGAGCTTAAGCGCAACCTTCCCGACATGCACCTCAAGGCCTTCACGATGGTCGAGCTGGATCACCTCACTCGCATTTGCCGAATGACGGATGAGGCGGTCATCGAAGGACTCAAGGCCGCGGGTCTGGACAGTTGCCCCGGAGGCGGCGCTGAAATCCTCAGGGAGCCCACCCGCAGCCGCATCTGCGCTCATAAGACGTCAGGCGACCGCTGGCTGGAACTGGCGGGCAAAGTACATAGAGCGGGCGTAAAAACAAATGCCACCATGCTCTATGGCCACATTGAGTCTTACGAAGACCGAGTCGATCACCTTGTGAAGCTTCGCGACCTCCAAGACGAAACTAATGGATTCATGTGTTTCATCCCGTTGGCGTTTAATCCAAGAGGAACCGACCTCTCGCACCTCCCGGGTCCGAGCGGCGTCGACAGTCTCAAGACGATAGCAGTGTCGCGGCTGATGCTCGACAACATCCCACACATCAAGGCGTACTGGGTGATGCTGGGCCGGCAGCTCGCGCAGGTAGCGCTGCGTTTTGGAGCCGACGACCTCGACGGAACGATCAGCCATGGCGGCAGCCTCATGGAGTCTTACCTGGTTGAAGGCAACGACAATCAACTGACTCAAGCCCAGATTGAAGAGCTGGTTAAGGGCGCTGGAAGGGTTCCCGTAGAGCGCGACACCCTCTACAGCCCAATCGCACCTCGGCCCACAATACTGAGTCGCCCCCTGCCGGTTCTATCATCCGGATCTCCTCCCGCTACAGAAGAGCCCTCATTTGGCTAGTCGGTTCAGGTTTGAAATTTCGGTCATTGGCCATACTCAATCTCTATGAAGAGAACTTCATCTTTTGGCCAACTTTTTTGAAGTAGAGTTCAATTTTTTGCTATAATGCAGCTTACGTAGCAGGCGCTACTGGAGGAAAGCCGAGTGGGCGAATCAGCCGTTCTGGGCCTGCCTGCGGATCCAAAGCAGGCACGAAGCAAACAGACCAAAGAAAAAATCGTACAAGCGGCTATCAAGCTCTTTGAGGAACGCGGGTACGAAAAGACAACCTCAAACGATATAGCTGCGGAAGCCGGCGTAAGCGTTGGCTCTTTCTACGTTTATTTTACGGACAAGCGTCAATTGCTTCTCACTATCTTCGACCGAGTTGCCGACGAACTCTACAACAGCGTCTTCATGAAGATGCAGGCGGAGCAGTTGTTTGACTCCGACATCGGCCTCCACATTCGCGATGCGGTGAGCAGCTCAATCATCGACAAAGAGAAGCGAGCCGGATTGCACCGTGTGTTCGGCGAGATGATGCACCGGGACGCGGAGTTTGGTCTCAGGGTCAAGAAGGCAATGGAACGGTCGCAGGATAAGCTGAGGGAGCTGATCTCTCTGGCCAAGAAGGCCGGGTTGACCTGGGACATCGACGTGGCGGCGGCTGCGTTCCTGGTTCAAAGGGTAGTGTTCGATCTGTCGCAGGATTATGTAAGTGGTTTTGTGCAGTTCGATGAGGCGCGGGCAATCGACGCGCTGGCCCAGATGATCGAGAGGTACATCTTCAAACCACGCGTTCCCGGTGAGTAGTGAGTCAGTAGGCAGTAGGCAGTAGGAACGGTAGATGGTGGAATGCTCGCCTTACTGCCTACTGCATACTGCCTACTGCGTCTCACTGCCGATTCGAACCTTTTGGACGTTGATTCGCCGCGAGGGTCTTCTTTCGCATGCGGATCGAAGCGGGCGTTACCTCGACGAGCTCGTCTTCCCGAATGAACTCCAGCGCCTGTTCGAGCGAAAGCTCTCTGAACGGGACTAGCCGCATCGCTTCATCCGCGGTCGAAGCTCGCATATTAGTGAGCTTCTTCTCTTTCACTACGTTCACATCCAGATCCACATCGCGAGCGTTCTCGCCGATCATCATTCCCTCGTAGACGTCGGTGCCGGGCCTGACAAACAGCTCGCCGCGCTCCTGAAGATTGTACAAAGCATAAGTTGTCGCGTTGCCGCTTCTGTCCGCAACCAGCGCGCCGGTTATCCGCTGTGTTATCGGGCCCTGCCAGTCATCCCATCTAACGAAAATGGTGTTTAGCAATCCGGTGCCTTTTGTGTCCGTGAGAAACTCGCTGCGAAATCCGATCAAGCCTCGGGAAGGAACTTCGAATTCCATGCGGACGCGGCCGGTGCCATGATTGATCATCTTGACCATCCGTCCCCTTCGTTGTCCGAGGGCTTCGGTGACGATGCCAATAAACGCATCCGGACAGTCGATCACCGCAAGTTCAACCGGCTCGAGCTGCTTGCCATCGTCGGTCCGGGTGATGACCTCCGGCTTGGAAACCTGCATCTCGTAACCTTCGCGCCGCATCATCTCGATTATGATCGCCAGTTGAAGCTCTCCGCGGCCCGAGACTTTGAAAGTATCCATGGAATCCGTAGCGTCGACTCTGATGGCCACGTTGCCGAGCGCTTCTTTATCCAGACGCTCTCGGAGCTTTCTGGAAGTGACATACTTGCCTTCCCTTCCAGAGAACGGCGACGTGTTAACGCCAAACAGCATTGAGATCGTAGGCTCGTCTACGGTAATACGAGGGAGCGGCTGCGGATTTTCGGCGTCGGAAACTGTTTCGCCGATCTGGATGTCTTCGATGCCCGCGAGCGCGACTATTTCACCGGCGTCGGCTGTTTCAACCGGAACCTGCTTCAGCCCTTCGAACGCGAAGAGACGAGTGACTTTTGTTTTCTCGACCGACCCGTCCAGCTTGCAGATCGAAATCTGATCTCCAACCGCGACCGTCCCTGCAAAGATTCTTCCAATCGCAAGCCTTCCTACGTATTCGTTGTAGTCGATATTGGCGACCAGCATCTGAAGCACAGAATCGCGGGGCGCTGCGGGCGCCGGAATAGTCTGTAGTATTTGTTCGAAGAGCGCACGCAGGTCGCCGTCCTCTCCCTCAAGTTGCCGGCGGGCTATTCCGTCGCGAGCGATTGCGTAGACGACCGGAAAATCGGACTGCTCCTCGGTCGCGTCGAGGTCAATAAACAGGTCAAAAACTTCGCTGACAACTTCACCGGGCCGCGCGTCTTGTCGATCGATCTTGTTGATCACGACAATTGCGGGCAGTTGCTGAGCCAAGGCCTTCGAGAGAACGTAACGGGTCTGAGGAAGTGGGCCTTCGCTTGCGTCTACCAGCAGCATTACGCCGTCCACCATTTTCAACACCCGTTCGACCTCTCCACCGAAATCGGCGTGGCCGGGCGTGTCCACTATGTTTATCTTGGTCTGGCCGTAGTGGACGGAAGCGTTCTTGGCCATGATGGTGATGCCGCGCTCGCGTTCGAGGTCGAGCGAGTCCATCACCCGCTCTACGACGTTTTCATTTGCGCGAAACAAGCCCGATTGTTTCAACATCGCATCCACAAGAGTCGTCTTGCCGTGGTCGACGTGGGCGATGATTGCGATGTTTCTAATATCGTTGCGAGTGTGCACATGTCCTCCTCAGCCGCGTTGCGGAACCGCATATCATACCTCATATAAGATCAATTACGCGAGTTTAGAGCCCGGTTTTGGGTTCGTTAGAAAGAGACTAGGATGGCGGGCAGTGCTTGACGAAGGACTACTGAAATCAAACGAACCCTAAACCCGAAACCCGAAACCGCCCTTGCCTAACCTTCTCGCCTTCTCTCCTTTCGTGGTTTAATGTGATGACGGAGGAATGATGAACGCGATAATCATCGGGGACGTGGTTGGCAGACCCGGTCGAAAGATCCTCGTATCAAGTCTCAGAAGACTAAAAGAACAACACGAAGCCGAGCTGGTCATTGCCAATGTCGAGAACGCCGCTGAAGGTGCAGGCGTTACGCCCGCCATCTGCGACGAGATTCTCGCCGCCGGTGTGGACGTGATGACCTCCGGCAATCACATCTTTGACAAAAGAGAGGCGCTGAAGTACATCGAGAACCAGCCTCGCCTGATTCGCCCTGCAAATTATTCGCCCGATGCACCCGGCCGCGGAATGTGGACCGGACCAACCAATCAAGGCACACCCGTCGCCATCATAAACGTTCAAGGACGCGTGTTCATGCCGCCCACCGATTGTCCCTTCAGAACTGTAGACAGAATCCTGGAAGAAGTTTCGTGGGGAGCAAAAGTGATCATCGTGGATATCCACGCCGAAGCGACTTCTGAGAAGCAGGCTCTAGCCAGGTATCTTGACGGCAGAGTCTCGGCAGTTGTAGGCACCCATACACACGTTCAAACTGCCGATGAAAGAATTCTTCCAAACGGGACGGCGTACATTACCGATCTCGGAATGACAGGTCCGCACGACAGCATCATTGGAGTCCAACCCCAGCTAGTGATTGCGCGATTCATGAGAGGCTTGCCGGTGCGCTACGAAACGGCAACCGATGACGTGAGATTGAGCGGCGTGGTTGTGCAGATTGATGAAAGAACCGGAAAGGCCCTGAGCGTCGAAGGGTTTCAGCTTCGAGATCCGGCGTAACGCTCTCCGACAATTTGTGACCGGGCAAGTTGGGTCGTACGCAAAGGCGTGAAACCCAACTCTGCCATCGGCCACCTCAAACTTCGGTACTCAGAACTTCTGCAACGCTCGGTCGACGGTGTCGCATGCAAAGTCGGCCTGTTCGCCGTCGATCAACAACGGCGGCGAGAAGCGAAGCGCCGATTCGCCCGCTCCCTGAATAAGCAGACCCCGCTTGAAGCACTCAACCACGACGTTGTCCCGCAGCTCCGACCACGGCTCCATCGACTCGCGATCCTTTACCAGCTCGATTCCAATCATCAGCCCGAGCCCTCGTACGTCGGCGATGCAAGGATGCTTGTCCTTTAAGGCGCGCAGTCGGCCGAGTATGTAGTCGCCCAGCGTCGCGGCATTGTCGATCAACCCGTTCTCGAGGACCTCAAAAGTTTTCATCGCGGCGGCAATTGCCACCGGATTCCCCCCAAAAGTCGATGCGTGCGCTCCAACGTGCCATTGCATAAGGTCTTCGCGAGCCAATGTTACGCCCAGCGGTAGACCGCCCCCGACCGCCTTTGCCAGGCACATTATGTCGGGCACCACCCCAAAGTGATCGACTGCCCACATCTTTCCGGTTCGTCCCATTCCCGATTGCACTTCGTCGACGATCAACACGATTCCGTGTTCGTCGCAGATGCGGCGGAGCTCCGGCAAGAAATCCGGAGTCGGCACAACGTAGCCGCCCTCGCCCTGAACCGGTTCTACGATGATTGCCGCGCAGTCCTCGGGCGCTACGGTTGTTCTGAAAATAGTCTGCTCAATGTAACGGATCACACGCTTGCCCACCGTCTCGTCTGGTCTACGTTCAAGTGGAAACCGAATCGCGTTTGCGAACGGGACGTGCGTCACGTCCAGCGCCTGCGGACCAAAGCCCCGGCGCTGAACTGCACGAGACGCGGTGAGTGAAAGAGTGCCGAAAGTCCGGCCATGAAACGCTCCTCGAAACGCGATGAACTTGTTGCGGCCCGTTGAATAGACCGCGGCCTTGAGCGCCCCTTCCATCGCCTCAGCACCTGAATTACTATAATGAACACGTTTCAGAAAGGAACCCGGGGTCACCTCGTTCAGTTTCTCCGCGAGCGCAGTCTGGTGAGGGTAGTAGTAGTCGGTACCCGATATGTGCACGAACTCAGCCGCCTGTCTGGCGATGACTTCTGTGATCTCGGGATGAGCGTGTCCCAGGGCGCAGACCGCTACGCCGGCATTGAAGTCCAGGAACACATTGCCGTCAACGTCTTCCGCCATCGCGCCATATCCGCGCTTCATGACGAACGGATAGCTTCGGGTGTAACTGGGCGAGATGTAATGCGCATCACGATCTAAAAATTCTTTAGCCTTTGGACCAGGCAGCTCGGTTTTTATCTCCGGCAGATTCTTTTTGGTGATGGTCTGCATGTTTTTTCCTCCCGGGTTTGATCAAACAGTCGACGTGTGACGGCGCGGGGGTGGCTAAGGGACGGGAGCGCCGCTAGTGAATGAGAATTCGGGAGCTAATCTGCGAAGAGATCTCTGCGGATCGCACAGGGGGCGCGGTCTGGAGTGATTCGTGGGATTGTCTTATGCGCGAGCACGGGCGAATTCTATCACGCAACGGTTATTTACAGCAATTGACGCTCCACCGGGGGAGGCCGGGTTCGGACCGAGGCTGGCCGGACCCGGGGCCCGGCGGTCTCAACAAATCTTTTCTCTTTTATCGGAATATTCTTGCAGGTTGCATGTACCCGTGCTAATTTTCTTTCTCGAAGGAGTTAGTTGGGGTTGAGACGCGCTGAAAGACGACCGGCGAGCGGCAAGGTGAGGGCCGTAGCCAGCCGCCACGGAAATTTAGCTACCTGACGTTCAGAAGGAGATCTTAGTCAGCGAAACGAGGTTCTTCACCTGGCCCTTGGCCCGAGGGTCGTCCTCCCCTTTTTTGCGATACTCTTGCTCCGCCCGTGAGGGAATGTGAGGAGCTGTGCGCAAATCCGACAGGACGGTAAGCAGATGCAGGGCGAGGTCATTCAACGCAATGTATTCGAGGCGGCAGAACGACTCCATGACTCGCTGGACGCGGGTGAAATTGTAGCTCGCGCCATGGAGCTCTTGCCGACTCTGGTGAAAGCGGAGTCGTGGGCAGCCTTTTTGAAAACTGAACAGGCAGATCGACTAGAGCTGGTGCGGGCCATAAACGGCTCCACCCTGCCTGTTGGACCATTCGTCGACCCTGGCAACTCCACGATGCCGATGGAGCGCGCGATCACTGAGCAGCGCACAGTCATCGCCAACACCGGTGCCGACGACGATCAGCTCGACTTGAAGTTTGGCGAGGATCGGCTGGCGACTCTGTGTGTTCCGCTGCTGGCAGCCGGCAAGCTGATTGGCGCGGTGCAGGCGACGCGCAGGACGGCCGAGTTGCCGAGCCGCGGTGCCAGCTTCACTCAGGCGGAAGCCGAAGCTGTGGAGTGCGTTTGCGCGGCGATGGCCAGAGCGCTTGCCAATGCCGCTGAATACCATCGAGCCAATCGTCAAACGCTCATAGACGATCTGACCCGGCTGTACAACGTTCGATACTTGTACCAGACTCTGGACAACGAAATTCGCAGGGCCCGCCGCTACAACTCGGCTGTGTCTGTTGTTTTTATGGACCTGGATGGGTTCAAGCTGGTGAACGATGCGTACGGACACCGTGCGGGAAGCGTGACGCTGACCGAAGTCGCGGAGGTGATCCTGGCTTCGGTGCGAGAGTCCGATTTTGTTGCCCGCTACGGTGGCGACGAGTTCGTGTTGATGTTGCCCGAGACGCAGTCCGCGCCCGCGCTTCAGATGGCCGAAAGAGTCCGAAGCGAGATTGCGGCTCACAGGTTTACGGGTGGAGTGGGCGCCGATATCTATCTGACGGCGAGTTTTGGGGTGGCGAGTTTTCCGGAACACGCGACTGAATCGGAGAAATTGATCGAGCTTGCGGACGCGGCAATGTACGAGGCGAAACAACGAAAGAAGAACAGCGTTCGGCTGGCGGCGTCTTGAGCGGCATTTCCAGAATCCTATAGTGGAGAAAAACGCAGCGGGTGCCCGGCGTCGCGGGGCTTAGAGCGTAACGAACCAGCAGATGAGGATGAGAAACTTGTTCAACCCTTTTTCGAGCGATCTGGCGATTGATCTGGGAACCGCAAACACATTGGTCTTCGCGAAAGGTCGCGGAATAGTGGTGAGCGAACCGTCAATAGTCGCAATCAATAAGGTGACTAACAAGGTTGAAGCGGTTGGGAAAGAAGCGAAGGAAATGCTTGGACGCACGCCCGGCAACATCATCGCAATTCGCCCGATGAAGGACGGAGTGATCGCAGATTTTGAAGTGACTGAAAAAATGCTTCAGCACTTCATCAGGAAAGCGCACAACGGAAGGTCGTGGGTGTCACCGCGGGTGGTGATCGGCGTTCCGGGTGAGATCACTCAGGTTGAGCGGCGTGCGGTTGAAGACGCGGCGTATCGCGCGAAGGCTTCGAAGGTGTACCTGGTTGCCGAGGCGATGGCGGCGGCAATTGGCGCCGGGTTACCGATAACCGAGCCCTACGGCAACATGATTGTGGACATCGGCGGCGGCACAACGGACATCGCCGTAATTTCGCTTTCCGGTATCGTTTACTCGCGAGCAGTGCGGGTTGCGGGGAACGAACTGGACGAGGCGATCATTCAATACATAAAACGAAAGTACAATCTGCTGATTGGCGAACGCACTGCCGAATCGATCAAGATCGAGCTGGGCTCGGCTTGGCCGGTAGATGAGCCGATGCAGATGGAGATTAAAGGACGTAATCTTATCGAAGGAGTTCCGCGAACTATCACGATCACGGATGAAGAGGTTCGGGAGGCGCTGGCCGACCCGATCTCTACGATTGTGAATGCGGTCAGAGTGGCACTGGAGAGAACGCCCCCCGAGCTTTCCGCAGACATTGCCGAACGAGGCATCGTCCTGACTGGAGGCGGCGCCCTGTTAAAGGGCATCGACCAGCGATTAATGCACGAGACCGGTGTACCGGTATCACTAGCAGAGAACCCCCTGTCGTCGGTGGCGCTTGGCACCGGAAAAATGCTCGCCGACTTCGACCTGCTCAGTCGTGTCAGTTGGGAAAACACGATGCTGCACCACAGCCTGTGAGGCGCAGGTTTCTGGCTTCTGGCTTGCGGTTTCTTAGTGGCGCTTAAAATGCGTCACTGAAACTTCAAACCCGAGACCTGAATCGCTATGAGCGCTAAACCAGTACAGCAGAAGGCGCCGTGGGTGCTTGCGGTGCTCTTGCTATTGCAGGTTGTGTTGATGTCGGCCATGGCCCGACGTCCTGACCACGAACAGTCGATGCTTCGCGTCTGGCTGACGACCCCGGTGTCGTTTGTCGTTGGTAACGTCACCAAAGCTGGCCGCTGGGTGAAAGACGGCGTCGCCGGTTACGTCGATCTTCGACACGCCCGCGACGAGAATAGCTCATTAAAGGAACGTAACGATCAGCTAGCCGAGCAACTCAACGCTGCAAGAGAAAAAGTAGCTGAGCTCGAACAAATAAGGACCGAACGCGCCCTCCCGGTGCTGGCACAGTACCGTCAGATAGCCGCTAACGTCATCTTCCGAGACACCAGTCTCTGGTTTCATCAGTTGGCCATCGATCGCGGAAGCCTAGACGGAATAAAACGCGACATGCCGATCGTGGCCGGAGGGGGCATCGTCGGCCGAGTCATCTCTGCTGGACCAAACTACTCGCTCGTCCAGCTGATTACTGACAAACACGCAGGTGTTGGCGCGATGCTGCAGGGGTCGCGGGCGATGGGGGAAATACGCGGAGAAGTGCGCGGGAATGACTCGAATCTGTGCGAGCTGCGAAACATTTCTTCGAGCGAAACGGTGGAGGTTGGCGAGGCAGTGGTCACCACCGGTCTCGATCGCATCTATCCGAAAGGCCTTATGGTCGGAAGTGTGGAGCGGGTCGAGGCCGATCCGAATGCCCCGTGGCACAAGATCATAATTCGTCCCGCAGCGCCCGTGGATCGCGTCGAACACGTAGTGGTAGTTCTGGTGGATCAGAAAGATTTGAAACTGGAAGAGGGCTTGCGAATATCGGAATCGCGATGAGAGCGGAGTTCTGAGTGCTGAGTAATCTGGATTGGAGTTTTGAAGAAATAGGGCTTGCCGGGGCCGTCAATGGAATTCAGTGAGGTAGCCTGAGGAGTGCATACCTTTAAGATCGTAGCGACCATTGTGCTGGCGATTTTGCTTCAGGCGCTTCTCTCGAATCTCGATTTCTTTCGCGGGTATGCGGATTTGCCGCTCATTGTGACGGTTTATTACGGTCTGCAACGGTCCCCGATGCTCGCGATGTTTTGCGGTCTGGCGCTTGGCCTTGGAGGGGATTCGATTTCGGGCGGCGTGCTTGGGGTCGGCGGTTTCGCAAAAACGCTGATAGGATATATGGTGGCGTCGGTAAGTGTCAGATTCTCGCTTGAAAACCCGCTGGCGCGGCTCGCGACAGTGGCGATAGCCTCGGCAGCAAATACCTTGTTGTTTGTAGCGCTCTACCAAATGCTGGATCAGCCACTGTCTCACGCTGACTCATGGCAGGAGCTTGGCAGAACTACGGGGTGGAAAGTTGTGGCAGACACCGTGGCGGCAGTCCCGATCTTCATAGTGTTGGACCGGGTGTTCTCTGAACAAACAGCCGCGCGGCGAATGGCAATCAAGAAGAGGTTCTATGAGTAGTAAGAGCCAAAGGGAAGAACCTTTCAACTTCGAGTTGAGATTGTACGCCATCCAGTACCTGGTGCTGGCGATGTTCATTGGCCTGGGGATCAGATTTTACGTGCTCCAAATCTCGAAGCACGAAGACTACCAGGCAAGAGCTGAGAACAACAGAATCCGCGAGCTCCCCATACCCGCACCGCGCGGCGCAATCCTCGATCGTAATGGCCGGCTGCTGGTGGACAACACTCCGGCTTCGAACGTGTACCTGATGCCCGAGGACATCACGAATCGTGATGAGACTATAAGCGCGCTGGTCGAGAACCTAAATGTTGATCGAACGCAGCTCGTTGATGAGCTGAATGACAAGTTTCGGCCAAAGTCACAGCCGATCCTGATTAAACAGAACGCCAGTGCTGCCGATCGAGCCTGGGTATCGGCACACGAGTTTGAACATCCCGAGATAACGATCGAACCTCAACCGCAGAGGTCGTATCCGCACGGGAAGCTCGCCTCGCACGTGCTTGGCTACATTGGTGAGATTAGTCAAAAGCAGCTCGAAGACCCCAGATACAAAGACCAGGGCTACAAGTCCGGAGATATCATCGGCCTTGGCGGCATCGAAGCGGTCTATGACAAGGAGCTGCGGGGTGTGGATGGCACCAGGCGCATGATCGTGGACAGCCGCGGGCGTCCGCTTGCGGAGTTGCCAAAGATCGAGCCCATTCGAGGGCAGGATATCGTCACGACTATTGATCTGGACCTGCAGAAAGTCGCCGAACAGGAGTTCTATTCCAAGGGCGAAACCGGTGCGCTCATCGCGCTCAATCCTCAGGACGGCGAAATACTCGCGATGGTGTCGATTCCCGCGTTCGATCCCAACGTCTTCGCGCGAAATGTGATTTCGTCTGAAAACCGTGCCGAAGTTCGCGCGATCGTCAACGATCCAACTCACCCGCTCTACAACAAAGCCATCAAGGGAATCTACCCCACCGGGTCCACCTGGAAAATAATGATGGCAACGGCGGCTCTCGAAGAAGGAGTTATAACGCCAAAGAACTCAAAGCTGGTGTGTGGGCACGGCCTGCAACTGGGCAATCGCTTCCTGAACGACTCGGGCGGCAATCACGGAGCGCCCGACATCCATGCTGCGATAGTTCACTCCTGCGACGGTTACTTCTATCGGCTCGGGCTCAAAATGGGCGTTGATATGATTCACGACTGGGTTAGCCGGTTCGGTATGGGGCGTAAGACGGGTATCGATCTGCCCGGGGAGTCGCGCGGGCAGATTCCAGATCGCGAATGGAAGAAGAGGGTGAATCCCCGAGATCCAGTGTGGAAGGACTTCGATACCGCTATTGCCTCAATCGGCCAGGGGTCGGTTGCCGTCCCGCCTATTCAGTTGATTCACGCGGAGGCGGGCATCGTAAACGGCGGCGCGTACTTCGCTCCTCATGTTCTTAAGGAAGCGAGGGCAAACCAGGTCAGGAACGTGAAGAGTTACGATTCGCAGCCCAGCGAGTTGAAGCTGTCGCCGGTGACCGTCGGAATCATCGACTATGCGATGTGGGGAGTTGTCAACGAAGGCGGAACAGCCGGGAAAGTTGCATTCCCTCGAGAGCTCAACATAGGTGGCAAAACGGGCACGGCACAAGTCATTGCCAGAGAGAAGGCCCGTGGAAAAGAGCACAAAGATCACTCGTGGTTCATCAGCTTCGCTCCGATGCATACCGGTGAGAAGCCGGAAATCGGAGTCGTATGCATCACGGAGAACGGTGGCTGGGGCGCCTCGGCATCGGCCCCGAAAGTAAAAATCGTTGAAGCGGCGTACTTTTCAAAGAAGCTCGGGCGGACGATTCTTCCCGAACTGCTGGCGCTTAATTCCGGGTGGCAGCCGCGGCCAGACACAGCATCCGCGCCGATTACCACACCGGTTCGCGATGTCGACCGGCCTAAGCCCGCGGTGCGACAGTAACGCCCGTTATCTGAGCTTACGAGGCCGCCGAGGTACATGTTAAGATTCGATTGCAGGATTACAGCGTAGAGCCGCACGCCTCCATGGCCTACGATCAACTTCCGGAACCGTATGGTTGAGCTTCGCCACAGAAATCTCAGAGATGTAGACTGGCTGCTGTTTCTGACTCCGATAGCACTCACCGTGCTAGGGTGTATTGGGATTCACAGCACCGCTCCAAACCAGGAGTTCAAGAAGCAGCTCGTGGCGCTGGGCATCGGCATTGCCGTGGCCATTGCGGTGATGCTTACCGACTACCGAAAGATAGTCATGAATATCGCGCCGTTCCTCTATGCCGGCACGATGGTGCTGCTGGTCTGCGTTCTGTTCTTCGGCAAGGAGGTCAACCACAACAAGGCCTGGCTCAACGTCGGCGTGAGCATCCAGCCGAGCGAATTCGCGAAGATCGCAACAATACTCATGCTTACGCGCTTTATGTCGCAGGTCCGCGGACCTTTAAAACTGAAAGACATAATCTTGATGACCGCGATCGTCATCCCGCCGATCATATTGATCCAGATGGAGCACGACACCGGAACGATGCTCACGTTTGGTTCGATCATCGCAGTGTTCTATATCCTGGGTGGTATGCGAAAGCTCCTTCTGATTGCGGCGGCGCTTGCAGTAGTCGCCGGGTTGATTGCTGTTTACCCGCATTTGAAGGAGTACCAGAGACAGCGCGTGATGGCGGTATGGGAGCCCGAGAGGGTTGATCCGAAGGGATACGCTTACCAGACGATTCAATCGGTGGTCGCGGTGGGATCGGGAGGCACGCTCGGTAAGGGGATAGGAAACGGAACGCAGGGAAAGCTTGGTTTTCTACCGTATGCGTGGACCGATTTCATTGGAGCGGTGATAGCCGAGGAGATGGGTTTCGTCGGAATCATGCTGATGATGGTGTTGTACCTTGCATTCATCTGGCGATTGATTCACGTTGCGCTTGGCTCTCGCGACCGCGCAGGCGCCTTGATGATCATGGGATTAGTGTCTCTAATCGGCTTTCATATCCTGTGCAATCTCGGTATGGTCGTAGGTCTGATGCCAATAATGGGCATACCGCTGCCGCTGATGAGCTCCGGCGGGACTTCAGTGATATCGATGTTTATCGGAGTAGGCCTCGCACTCAGCGTGAGATTCAGGAGATTTGTGAATTAGCAGGCAGTTAGAAGTAGGTGGCAGGCAGTATGCAGTTTGCCGAGGCGCCTCACTTCGTGGTTGATGTTGTTCGAGACACGATGAGCTATTCGAAATACAGGGAGAAGCTGGATTCGATTTTGCCGGCAGTAGAAAAGCCCGCGCGATACGTGGGCGGTGAATGGAACTCCGTTCGCAAATCCGCCGACCAGGTGCGCACTCGCATCGCCCTCTGCTTCCCTGATACCTACGAGATCGGGATGAGCCACCTTGGGCTCAAGATACTCTACAGTCTTCTGAACAAGTGCGAAGGCTGGCAGGCCGAGCGCGTATATGCGCCCTGGCCGGACATGGAGCGGAAACTCCGCGAACACCGAGTGCCGCTGCTGTCGCTCGAAACTTTTACTGCTCTTTCGGCGTTTGATGTCGTAGGCTTTTCGTTGCAGTACGAGCTGACCTACACGAATGTCCTTACGATGCTCGATCTGGGTGGGATCCCGCTCCGGACCTCGGACAGAACACTGGATGATCCGCTGGTGATTGCCGGAGGACCCACGGTCTATTCTTCGGAGCCAATCGCAGACTTCATCGATGTCATCGTGATCGGCGACGGCGAGGAAGCGTTTCCGGAACTGGTCGCTTGTTATGTCGAGCTGCGGGACCGGGGTGTGCTCGATAGACGTGAGATCCTGACCGAGCTCTCAAAGATCGAAGGGATGTACGTGCCCTCGCTTTACTCGACTTCCCCTAGTCCGCATCACGGATTGCTGGTGGTCGACCCGCCAACGGATCCTTCCGTTCCCTTCCCGATAAGGCGACGTTATGTAAAGGACATAAACGCGTACCCCTTCCCTTCTGACTCGCCGGTGCCGGCTATAGAAGCCGTACACGATCGAATGTCTCTCGAGATTGCCCGTGGCTGTGTCGACGGCTGCCGATTCTGTCAGGCGGGCACGATCTATCGCCCGGTTCGCGAGCGTGACCCGAAGCAGATTGTGAATACACTGCTCGACGGAATCGAGCGTGGCGGCTATGACGAGACCAGCCTGACGTCTCTTTCAACCGCCGACTACACCTGCCTCGAACCGCTGGTGAAGATTCTGGGCTCGGAGCTGGAGCGCAGAAAGGTGAGCTTCTCAGTCTCCTCGTTGCGGGCGTCGGGCGTTTCGGAATCTCTGGCGCGCGAGATCGCGCGAGTACGCAAGACAGGGTTCACTATTGCGCCGGAAGCAGGAACGCAGAGGATGCGAGACGTCATCAACAAGAACATCACTGAACTGGATGTAATTACCTCCTGTTCAGTCGCGTTTTCGGAAGGCTGGTCCGCGATGAAGATGTACTTCATGATCGGATTGCCTACGGAGACCGAGGATGACGTTCGCGGGATCGCGGAGCTCGGACGCAAGGTCAGGGAGCTTGGGCGCGAGCGCTTTCGGAAGACGGTCAAAGTCACCTGCTCCGCTTCATACTTTGTTCCCAAGCCGCATACTCCTTTTCAATGGTGCGCACAGGAAGGCATTGAATCGATCAAGAGCAAGCAGCGGCTTCTGAGGGAGTTGGGGCGGCGCTACAGGATTGAAGTCAAGGTACATCACGCGGAGACCTCCCTGCTTGAAGGCATAATTTCGAGAGGCGACAGGCGTCTTGGAAATGTGATCGAACGGGCGTGGAGACTCGGCTGCCGCTTTGACGGTTGGACGGATAACTTCGACTTCGATAAATGGATGAAGGCATTTGAGCTCGAATCCGTTGCAATCGAGCCCTATCTGGCCGAGCTGCCGGTTCGTGAGTTCGACAAGCCGTCTGCTCCGCTGGTGAGGCTGCCGTGGGACCACCTCGACACGCTAGTAAAGCAGGAATTCAACGCTCGCGAATACATGAAGGGGATCAAGGCGAAGATTTCGCCTCCGTGCGAGCTCCCGGTGAAGGTGATCGACGGACGGCCGACAGCCATTGCCCCGTCTCACGCCGAATTCGAGCGCGTCGCCTCTCAACCGCTGCTGTGCTACAACTGCGGACTCGAGTGCGACCTCGCCTTGTCACGGCAGCACCTGGAGGAAGCTTACTCGCTCCACGAGAGGATTCGAACTTATCAGGAGCGCGTCGCGACTATTACCGATGCGACGAAACCCGCCGATTTGAGCACAAGTCCTGCTGCTGCACCAGCGCTGATTCAACTGATGCGGGCGCCTACGGTGACGGCTTCGGTAACGAGCACTGAAACCGGAGCGGGTGCTGCTGGTGTCAGGTCGACATCTGTTCTGTTCCGATATCGAGCGTCGTTCAAAAAAGGCGAGGAGGTCAAATACCTTTCGCATTTGGATCTGACGCGAGCGTTGCCACGCGCTTTCAGACGTGCAGGAATCCGTCTGGGCTACAGCCAGGGATTTCATCCGATGCCGTTGCTGCAGTACGGTCCGGCGCTCGCCGTGGGCATCGTAGGAGAAAACGAGTTTCTGGACTTTGATTCGCTCGACGAACTGAGCGAGGCTGAGTTTATTTCGAAGATCAATGCTGCGCTGCCTGAGGGTCTGCGCTTTCGAACGTTGAAGCGCTTGCAACCGGGATCGCGGACATTGATCAAAGTAGTTAATCGCGCGGAGTACGAGATGTCGCTCGATGCGCCTGAAATACTGGCATCCATCGAGCGCGTGACCGGCCTCTTTGTTGACGCCGGCTGTGCGGCGGGACTCGATGTGCACCGCCGTTTGGCTGCGGAGTTTTTGTTGAAGGATTCCTGGGTGATTGAGCGTGTCAGGAAGGACAAACGACAGCGAATCGACGTTCGCGGTTGTACGAAGGCCTTATCGGTTGATGACGCGACGCGCACGCTGAAATTTGTCACGGCCATATCACCCGGCGGTGCAGTAAAACCCGCGGAGGTCGTTGGAGCTGTTTACGGCCTTCAATCGCAGGAAATGGTTGCGCTCAACTCGAAGATTCGACGCCTCAGGCTTTATTTCGAAACCGAGTTAAGCGAGGAATTATGTTTAGCAAGCGAGACCCCGGCAGAAGTGTGCGCGGCGGACCAAAAACCCGCCGAGTCTCGCCAGGAGTTTGTCAAAGGATTTGTGCATAAGTCAGCACAGGCGAGTTTGAATTGATTTCATGCAGGGCTCTTCCCAGAGTCCTGCCCGACCCCGGGTACGCGCGGGAACGTTCGACAGACCGTTATGACGCTGCGAATCTGCTAAGGGGTACGGAAGAACAAGAGATTTGTTCTCGTCCGAAAGGCATCGCTGTACCGGTACATTCCGGATCCGGCGACCAAGCGGCAAGATCATTTCCCACCTGCCTGGCCTTGCACAATCCCAATAATCAGGAGAGTCAATGCCAAAAGAATTGATCATTAGTGCAAATGTGCACGAAAAGAAGGTCGCGATCCTTGAAGACGGCGTAGTTACTGAGTTCTACGTCGAGAGACGCGACGAAAACCAGGGCGTAGTAGGTAATTTGTATAAGGGCCGCGTGATGAAGGTCCTACCGGGAATGCAATCGGCCTTTGTCGACATAGGCCTGGAGCGCGACGCGTTCCTTTATGTTTCCGATTTCACCGAATTCATGGAGGAGGAGGACGAAATTGATTTTCGGGAAGCCGGAGAGCAGAAGCCTCCACGCATGGATGAACGACAACGCCGCGATCGGCCGCAACGGCCCCAGACGGTTCCTCCACCTCAAGCGGCGGCGGCGCTCGACCAGGATCAGGCCGCCCGTCTGGAAAACGCCGTAGAACACGTGGCGGAAATCGCGGTAGAACGCGTTATTCCTACGCCGCCTCCCGACGACCTGCCCGCTCAACTAGGACCCGAAACCGACGAGGCTCAAGTTCGTCCGCTGTCCGAATTCAGCTTTCAACGAATCACCGACGAGCTACCCGCGGCTCCGGGCGGCGTCGAGCCGTTTGAGGAGACTCCCGCAGTCGGCGAAGCCGAGATCGACACCCTGCTCGAGGCACCCGAGCGAGCCGCCGTGGAATCGGCCGCAGAAGAGGAACCTGCGGTGCGACCCAAACGAGGCGCTAGAGGAAAGAAAGCAGCGGAGGAAGCCGATAAGCCGAAATCGCGCAGAGGTACTACCGCGCGTAAACCTGCGGCCCGCCAGAAGCGCGGCGCTCACTCTGAAGCCGCTCCGGAGGATGCGACTGAGGATGCGGCTGCCCCGTCAACGCATAACAGCGCCGCCGAACGCGAGTCCTTCGAGAGGATCACCGACGATGAGGTTACTCAGGACGCCGGAGAATTCCTTAAGGACGCTATGGTCCAGGAAAAAATAATCGAGCGTATTCACGAAGCGGAGTACCAGACCGGACCAGTGCAGAGTAGCCCGGAGCCAGAGTGGAAAGTCGGCAGCTTCAAAACACCAGTAGAGGTGACAGGATTCCAGCGGGTCATCGACGATACCGCTCAGTCAGCGGGCGAACGCGAAAGCGACCTTGGTGAAGAAGGCGGGGGCTCGCCCTTCAAGCACGTATCGGGTGTTGTATCCGCTTTCTACAACCGGCTTAGATCTCGAAGCGGCGAGACGCCGCGATCTGCGGACGAGCGTCCCGAATCGTTCGAGGCCACCCAGCAAGAAGACTATTCAGAAGCCGGATCCATCGATTCGGTTACGGAAGACCGTGAAGCTGAGATCCGCGACCGTGGCCCCCGAAGTGAATTCGCCGTACGAAGAGGCGGCCGCGGTCGTCGAGGCAGACGCCGCCCCGACAATCATCAGCAAGCTCAGGCTGCTGCCAGCGAGGCGCCCGCATCCGAAGCTGAGCCTCAGAACGATGCCGCCGCCGAACAACCTAAGGAGCCCGCAGCCCAAGCTGCCGCACCCGAAGTCGTCAACGCTAACGGCGCAAGCGAAGAAGCTGAAAGCCGAGAGGCGCGCCCGGACGATCAGCGGGGGGGCCGTCAGCGGTTCGATCGAAGGGCCGAACAACAGCGACGCGCCGAGCTCTTGTCCCGGCGAAAAGTCGAGCGCACCGCCTCGCCCACAATAAGCGAGCTTCTGCACGAAGGACAGGAGATCCTGGTGCAGATAGCCAAGGAGCCGATCGCAAAGAAGGGCGCGCGAATAACGTCTCACATCGCGCTGCCCGGCCGTTACCTCGTTTACATGCCTACGGTGAACCATGTCGGGGTGTCCAGAAAGATTCCAAACGAGATGGAGCGAGTCCGGCTGAAACGCACCGTCGCGGCCTTGCGTGAGCGAGAGAACGCGCCTGGTGGGTTCATCGCGCGCACCGCTTGCGCAGGACACACCGAGCAGGAGCTTTGGGATGACATGCGATACCTGCTGAGGACGTGGACCGATATCAGAAAAAAAGCCGAGCGAACAAAATCACCGGCGCTGGTTCATCGAGACCTCGATCTGGTTCAGCGGATACTTCGCGATCAGCTATCGGAAGAGTTCACCGCCATCCGGATCGACAACGAAGTTGAGTACGCGCGCATCGTCGAGTTTGTAAATCGAGTCCAGCCGAGACTGGTTAAGCGAGTAAAGCTTCACGTTGGAAACCAGCCGATACTGGAAAAATACGGTGTTCAGCCCGAAATAGACAAGGCAGTCAGGCCCCGCGTGTGGCTGAAGTCAGGCGGTTACATCGTCATCAATCAGACAGAAGCTCTGGTGGCCATCGATGTCAACACCGGCAAGTTCGTGGGCAAATCCGACAAGCTGGAAGACACGATCACTCGAACAAACCTGGAGGCGGCAAAAGAAGTAGTCCGACAGGTCAGGCTCCGGGATCTCGGCGGAATCATCGTCATCGATTTCATCGACATGGAAGAGCGCAAGAACCGGCAGAAAGTGCTGATGGCTGTTCAACAGGAGCTTGCGAACGATCGCGCACCGTCCAAGATTCTTTCGATCAACGACTTTGGGCTTGTTGCGATAACGCGAAAGCGGGTGAAGCAATCGCTCGAGCGCACGCTGTGCGCGCCGTGTCCCTATTGTCAGGGAGCGGGGATGGTCAAGTCTGCGCAGACGATGTGCTTTGAGATCCTGGAGCAGGCCAAGGCGATTTCTAAGCAATTAACCGGATCAAACGACGTGATGCTGCGTGTCTCGCCACACGTTGCGGAGTCATTGCGCACTACTGAACGCGAGGTGATGGAAGAAGTGGAGGCTTATTTCGGGACTCCGGTGACGATCGAGCCCGACCCCAATCTCCATCAAGAGCAGTTCGACTTTGCGATTGTCTGAATGAAAGTACTGAGTGCTGAGGTCTGAGTGCTGACTCACGCAACCCTTCGGGGTTGCGTGAGCACTCCCTGAACGCAATTCAAACGCAAAAAAACAGCAAGCCCTTCCTGATCCCGACTCAGCACTCAGCACTCGGCACCTTACACCCGCCGAAGTTCTCTTCGAGAATCGCTGCAGCCGCGAGTGCGGTCTCTTCTTCAAACGGACGTGCAACAACCTGCACCGCGATCGGCAGACCCTCGGGAGACTCGCCACAAGGAACCACAGCGGACGGAAAACCCACAAGGTTGTAAGCCTGACAGTAGCTGAATGCCCGAAGATATCCGACCTGTTTACCTTCGACGCTGAACGTGCCCCGATGTTCGTGCGCAAACGCGGGAACTGCGCAGACCGGCGCGAGGAATATCTCGAAATCTGACATTTCCTTTAACATCGATGCTCGTAGCGCATCGCGCTCAAACCAGGCGGACAGGAATTCTGCAATCGTCTGCGGTCTTGCGTTCTTAGCAACCGCCTTCATCAAAGGACCCATCAACTCTTCCCTGCCATTGTAAGACTCAATGATTCCCGCTGCACCGGGTCTAGCCAGCAAGGTCGACCAGAGATGGTGAGACTGTTCGATTCCCGCCGGCCGCCTTTGGACGACTTCAATCCCTCTTTCAGAAAACACTCTTGCCCCACGCTCAACCGCTTCGCGAGTTTCCGCGGTCACCCCACTGACGCCATCATCCGTGTAGAACATCACGCGAAAGCTACGGGCACCAACACGCGCGAGCGACGGAACTGAAACAGGATCGAGGGGATCGAAACCCGAGAGTACGTCGAGCATCAACTGTAGGTCTTCAACATGGCGCGCCAGCGGCCCAATCGACGTGCCGAGTGAAAAGGGTCCACGGGTCACAGGAATGTGACCGCTCGCACCGACGCGCCCGGGAGTTGTCTTGAGCCCCACCACGCCGCAAAAATGTGCGGGCACGCGAATCGAACCGCCAAAATCAGAGCCGATCCCTGCCGGAGAGCATCCGGAAGCGATTGCTGCTGCTTCGCCACCGCTTGAACCGCCGGCAGTTCTTGTCAGGTCCCACGGATTATTCGTTCGACCGAACACCGCGTTTTCGCTTCGCATATCCATGCAAAATTCCGAGACGTTTGTCTTTCCAAGCACAATCGCTCCTGCAGCCCTTAGCCTGGAAACCGATAAAGCGTCCTCGGCCGGTACGTTGTGCTCTAGCAATCTTGTCCCGGCAACGGTTCTGATGCCGGCAGTGTTGATGGAGTCTTTGATCGACACCGGAACGCCGTGCAACGGTCCGAGGATTTGGCCGCGAACGGCAGCATCTTCGAGACGCCTGGCGTCCTCAAGGGCCGAGTCAAACGCGGTAGTTACGTAAGCGTTGATCCGGTCGTTTACTGCTTCGATGCGATTGATGTGCGCCTGGACAATTTCTACCGGAGACGCGTCGCGGTCGCGAATCATTCGGGCGAGCGTAGCGGCGGACTCAAAAACAAAATCTGGCATCGCGCCTATTTTAGACGATACACCGGCGACTGAGGTCCGGCGGGCTTGCCTTTCAGGTCATCGCCGCGAATACCGTTGATGTCAGCGTAGAGAGAAACGCGTCCCGTTTTGGCGTAGACGACAGGTGTGGCGGTCACATAAAAGGCGGAGCGATCGGGCCGCAGGCTTATGTCAAACTTGTAGCCGGACTCAGTGCCGTCCTTCAAATCCGCCGGGACTCCTCCCAGCTTTATCAATTCCTCCAAATTAGCGCACTTCCCCTCGAACTTCCTGGCATAGATCAGCTCGGCGCCAATGATTTGCTGGAGCATCTCGTACGCCTCGCCTTCATTTACCAGTATTCGCGAATTGAAGAAGAACGCGCGACCCTGATGGTTGACCGTATCAAGAGTGTCGCGATCGCCGACAAGCCACTCACCGCCCGACCGGACCAAGGCGACTGACTGAACCTCTTCGGCGCCGAACTTGAGGGAGACGATCGCTGCATCTCCGTCTATCTTCTCGCCCGTGGGTTCGATCTTGTCGGGAATTTGAGAGAAAGTGCGGAGAAAGTCAGGTTCCAGGTCCTTCAATTCCTCCGCAGAAAGACCCTCGACGGCCTTTCGATAAACCGAGTGGCGAAATCCCTCGACATATCTCCTGGCCCTTAATTCCTGATAAAAGCTCAAGGCGGCTTGAGTCGGCGACTGGCTCTGAGCCAGCGCCGGTACGACAAGAATGCAAATCGGCAATAGAAGGCGAACTATCAATGCTTACTCCTAAGGGAGAGTTCTGAGCTCTGGGTTCTGAGTTCTGAGACCTGAGTACCGAAGAAACTGGTTAACCGGAGCCTTCCGGTCCTTTACTCAGCACTCAGAACTCAGAACTTCCCATCGATCGATAATTATTACCATCAGGCGTTCGCAAATTCTAGTGTTGGTGCGTTCAGCTCTTACCCTGAACCGTGTGGACAGCGAACTTCTCGTCATACCGGCGCGGATAGTCTCTGCGATAATGCGCTCCTCGAGACTCACGGCGTTCCAGGGCTGCCTCGGCAACCAGCCGCGCGAGAGTCACAAAATTCCATGACCTGGTGTTCAGGTCCCTCCCGGCAATCTTATGCAGGTCCTGCAGCCCCTCTCTAAGCCCAATCTCGTCGCGAACGATTCCAACCTTCTCCCACATTATCCGCTTAACCTCGGCAAGCGTGCCGTCGTCAATTCGCCAGTCAGTAGTTCTTCCGAAATCGGTATCCCTCGGAGCGGCAGCTTGAATCTCATCAAAGGCCTCATTCGCGGCGCACGCCCCTGCCCGCGCGCCAAACACCAGACCCTCAAGCAGCGAGTTGGAGGCAAGCCGGTTAGCTCCGTGAACCCCGGTGCAGGCTACCTCGCCCGCCGCGTACAACCCGGCAACCGACGTTCGTCCATGCGTATCTGTCTTGACGCCTCCCATTATGTAGTGCGCCGCAGGACTCACCGGAATCAGATCGCGAGCGATATCCACGTGGTACAGCAGGCACGTATTGAGTACGGTCGGAAACCTTCCACGCACAAAGTCCCGATTCAAATGACGCATGTCCAGCCAGACGTGATCCGCCTGCTCGCGCGTCATCTCGAAGTAAATCGCGCGGCTTACGACGTCGCGAGGCGCTAATTCGGCTCGCTCATCGTAACGCGGCATGAAACGCTCGCCCGCGGCGTTCAACAGAATGCCGCCTTCACCGCGCATCGCTTCGGTCAGCAGGAAGCGAGGGGCTCCCTCTATCGCAAGCGCAGTCGGGTGGAACTGAATAAACTCGAGGTCAGACATCAACGCGCCTGCCCGATAAGCCATCGCCTGACCGTCGCCGGTTGCCACGTCCGGATTTGTCGTGTGCAGGTACAACTGGCCCGCTCCCCCGGTTGCCAGCACCACCGCGCGAGCGTAAAGCGCCCGAATTCGGTTTGTCACCGGCTCGATGTAAGTTACCCCAACACAACGCGAGTCTTTTACGATCAGGGATTGCGTGCATGAGTGCGGTAGATACTCGATCTGATCGAGCTGTCGGGACCAGGTGATCAGCGCTCGGACAATCTCGCGTCCAGTGGCGTCGCCTCGCGCGTGAATGACGCGCGATCGCGAGTGAGCTGCTTCTCGGGTAAAGGCGAGCTCTCCTCCCTTGCGATCGAATTCCGCGCCGTGTCTGATCAGCTCGGTTATTCTGGGAGGCCCCTCTTGAACGAGGACTTTCACCGCCTCGGCATCGCAAAGCCCGTCTCCAGCGTCGATCGTGTCTTGAAAATGAAGCGAAAGATCGTCTTCTTCAGAAAGGGCTACTGCAATCCCACCCTGTGCGTATTCGGTGTTGGATTCGGTGATCCGGTCTTTCGTAAGGACTACGGTGCGGCCGGCTGGAGCAAGTTCCACCGCCGCCCGGATGCCAGCGATGCCACTGCCTATGACGATAAAATCAGTCTGATCGGTCATGCCATAATTCTAGCTATTGACTCGACCGTTATGAAATTCCTGGAGTGTCTCAATTTGTTTGCCGGCGACTGAATGAGTTGGAGTTGTGCCTGGCGTTGTCCCCGTCTTTAGCTGCCAACCGGGCGGGGGTTCACGCATAGCGGGGAAAGCGAACTCATTCAGTCGCTCGCAATCAAAATCAAGACGGCGGGAGGGCTTTCTATTCGTTACCCGAGGATGATCTGCTCCACGGCTGACAGTACCCGGTGGAGGCGCTGGTCGGACATCTCTTCGCGGCAAAGCAAATCCACGATTCTCAGCAGTTTTTCCGCAGTGCTCATTCGCGCACGTTCGTCGGGGGTGGATTTGGTCGGCGTACGGCTCATTAATGCCGTGCGTTTTTTCCAACGCAAAAAGTCGAGGACTTTTGCCGGCGTGGTCTCCCGCGATTCGACTGCCTTCTCAGCTTGAGGTTCGTTGTCGTCGTGCGGCACCTCTGGTAGGGCTACTGTTACTACTGTCCGGGTGACCGTACTCATTCTTGTCGCGATGTCAGTAGCGGTCTCGCGCCAGTTCGGATAATGCCGCGCCAACGGGCTGGCGAGGGGCTGGTGGATCACCGTCCAGGCCTCGCTGACCCGCCCGATATCCAACAGCTCCGCGGCGATGTTGTTGAGGTGATCGTAGTAAACGAATGGCCGGCGGAGTCCGACGACGCGGGCCACGGGGAGCGACTGCTTCAGCGCAGCCAGCGCACCGGAGTAGTCTCGTTGCTCGAGGGATTTGAAGGTTGCGAGATTTCTCATCGCCCCTACGAATGAGCGCAGATTGTACGTTTCCTTGCGTGTGGAAATAGCGAGCGCTTCGAGATTGAGTTTCGAGCTGAGGATGGGATCGCCTCGACGCCAGTAGCAGGCAGCGAGCGCAAGAAGCGCCTTCGACTTGAACGCTGCGGGGAGGTCGCTGAAGGCCTGTTCAACCCGTAACCGTCCCTCCTCCAGAGAGCCGCCACGCAATGCCGCAAGGCCCTTATAGTAACTGCCTACGCTTGCGATTTGCCCTGACGGCGCAAGCTCTTCGAGTACGTTTCCGATGGCGCCGATCGCAGCCACCTGATTTAAATCGGCCGCGTCTTCCGCGGCAGTAACCATTGTCGCCAACAGTTCTCGTTGGTGAACCGCACTACATACTAGAGTGAGAGCTAAGTCTTGGTACAATCCGGCTGAGCTGAACTGGCTCGGCCCTTCAGCCCCTGACTTTATGGAGGATAGTAATATGGCTAGACGCTTGTTGTTGTCGGTGCTCTGTATTCTCGCGATGCCCCTCTGTTTTTCGAGCAGCAATCGGGCGACGACCACGTCGACTGGCTCCATCGCATACGCCGGTCGTTCTATCGTAGATAATCTTTCCTGCACCTGTGGCTGCAGTGGTTGCGTGTGCCAACCCGGTGAAACTTCGATGAACTGTTTGAATGCCACATCGGTTGCCCCGAAAGATGCAGCTCCAGTCAGCACATCGGATGAATCAACAGGCATGGATGTAGGCTCCAGCGCAATGCTGCTCGTTCTTGCGCTCGTTCTGCTGACTAGAATTCAGGCCTGAGCTTAACAGGCACGTAGAGTTGTATTCCATACAGTGGCTTTCGCTGCGTATCGTCTCGCGGCCAGCTATTGTTGTGTTCGCAACCATCGATACGCGCTCGCATTCTATACAGCCCTTGGCTCCTTTGTAAATAGAATTGCAAACGAGGCCTGTTCGCGGTTCAACATGAGACGGCACGTGTAAGCAGGCGACCTCGTCACGAGCTGCGCCAAACTGACGGGGAAACCTCTTGGGCATTTCGGTCCGGCGCTAAAGGCGGGTTTGTTGTAACGCGAATCCTCTTGTGCCTACGGTGCAGCGGCGTGAGCGGTTACTACAATCGGAGTTCACTTCGGCCAGGTCTCGCTGGATTTGACCTCGGCTATCTGCCTGAGATGACGCGTGGTATGCAGCGGAATGTAGAGCAGCCAGTCATAAGCGCTTAACGTACCGAATACAGGAAACGGGTTGTCGTGTGTGTAAGCCTTTAGCGGCTGCTCAGTCGTCTTAACAAAGGCTTCAACAGCAGACTTGGTCTTCCTGAAATGATCCCTTACTTCCTCGCGAGTCATCTTCCCTGTCGGCATCAATCGCTCGGGTGCACGCGCTCGACCAACGCGCTCGGGCAGGATGCGCTCGAGAACTTCTTGCTTACCCGCGGTCTTTGTCTTCCAGTCGGGATCAGGCTCTCCGGCCAACGTTCGTTGAATGATAGAGAAGATGAGATTCTGCGACAGCAATATATGCTCTGCAATCTGCGCTACAGACCACGCAACTGGAGAGCTCACGTAGCACCATTGCACATCGCTCACCGCATCTATCTCGGCGAGGAACGCGCGCTCGCTGTCATCGAGCAGTTTCAGCGCCCTCTCGCGTTCTTCGACAGTTATCTGACCATCATTGCTAGTCATACGTAGATCCAGAGCAGTCCTGAACACACGCGCCACCAGCCGCGTCGCCAATTCAGAAGGACTTTGGACTCGAGGCTACGACTTCGCTCCCTTCTCTTTGAGCAAGTCGACTATGTCCTGATGCTCCTTCTCTCTGGCGTAATCCGAGGCGCTTCGCCCGCTCGAATCCTTCACCGTCGCATCAGCGCCGTGGTCCAGCAGTATCTTTACAATTTCTGTTTGACCTACCAGCGCCGCCTGCATCAAAACCGTGTAGTTTCCCGGCGTGCGCGCGTTAACATCGGCGCCCTTCTCGATCAGCAATCCCACCAGGCCCTTGTCGCCGACTCCGGCAGCCTTCATTAAAGGGGTGACGCCTGACTGGGCCTTCGCGTTGATGTTGGCGCCCATGTCGATAAGGCGACGAGCCTCCTGATCGTTGCGGTCCTCGATTGCCCTCATCAGCGCGGTAGTTCCCTGCTGATCAGGCGCCTCGACGGTTGCCTTGTCCGGCGCACTCGCTTCCTGTTTCTTCCCCGCCGCGCTGCCACAACCCGTCACTATCCCTGGCCCTGCAAGAATAACCATCGTAAGAAAGGATGCTGCGAACTTCCTCATAAAGCCTCCAACAGAACTAAACCTCTATCGCGAGCCCGTGAATCTAACATAGACGCGCGGTGCCGCAAAACGATTCGATGAAAGACGTGCTGCGCGTTATAATGGCCGCCGCCTCGAGCAATAGTCAATCGAAGTCTGAGTCAGCAGTTCAACCGGTACCTTATTTCGGCGTCCAACCGGCCGCCCTTTGATGGGCGCAAGCCGTGCGCAGCGCGGAGGAATCAATGGACCTCAATCTCACGCCAAAAGAAGAGAAGTTCCGCGACGAGTTCCGAGCCTGGCTTCAAGCCAACATTCCAAAAGGCTGGGAACCGAGCTCCCGCGACGACGACTCCAAAGAGCGCTTCGAGTTCCTGCGGAGCTGGCAGAAGAAGATGTTCGAAGCGGGATGGGTGGGTATTCATTGGCCCAAAGAGTACGGAGGGCGCGGCGCAACGCTGGTGGAACAGACGATATTCATCGAAGAGATGGCGCGCTCCACCGCGCCGCCCCTCATCAACGTACTTGGGCTCTCGCTGCTGGGTCCGACGCTGATCGCATATGGAACCGAAGAGCAGAAGAAGAGATTCCTGGCCAACATTTTGAGCGCGGATGACATCTGGTGTCAGGGCTACTCCGAGCCAAACGCCGGCTCCGACCTCGCGGCGCTGCGATCAGAAGCAGTTCTGGACGGCGATCATTTTGTTGTGAATGGGCAGAAGACGTGGACCAGCTTTGGGCACTTTGCAGACTGGTGCTTCGCGGTGGTGCGCACCGATCCGGCCGCTCCCAAGCATAAGGGGCTTACCTACATGATGATCGACATGCGAAGCCCCGGCGTGAGCGTTCGGCCGTTGCGGCAGATGACAGGCGATTCCGAATTCAATGAGGTCGTGTTTCAAAACGTGAGAGTCCCAGCCTCCAATGTCGTCGGAAAAGTGAATGGCGGCTGGGATATTGCTATCGCAACGCTCATGTTCGAGCGCGGGACGCTTGGGGCGAGCCTGCAGATAACGTTCAAGCGACAGATCGACCGACTCATCGAGCTGTCGAAGCAGATCAAACGAAACGGCAAGCCGGCCAGCCAGTCGGCAGTACTCCGTCAAAAGCTCGCACAGATTTACACCGAGATCGAGATCTTCAGGTTAAACCAGATGAGAACCCTGACCCGAATGAGCAAGAGCGGGGTGCCCGGTCCGGAAGGCTCGATTCAGAAGATCTTCTGGAGCGAGATGAATCAACGAATGCAGCAGGTGGCGATGGAAATGCTTGGGCCTTACGGCCAGCTTACGCGCGAGTCCGAGCATGCGATTGACCACGGAGAATGGGCGCATGCTTATTTGCGCTGCCGCGGTAACACGATTGAAGCGGGAACCTCGGAGATTCAGCGAAATATCATCGGACACTTCGTACTCGGATTGCCGAAGAGCTATTGAAAGTTCAAAGCAGTAGGCAGGATGTTTGGGTTAGGTTTTCGGGTTCGTCAGATTGAGGGTTGTACAATCGTTAGAGGATATTTCGTTCAGGGATAGAAGATTGATGCTGAATTAAGCGAACCCGAAACCCTAAACTCGAAACCCGAAACCGGAACAACTGCATACGGCCTACCGCTCAGAATCAGAACTTCTGTTTGGGGGAAGATATGGAATTTGAACTCAACGAAACGCAAAAGCTGTTCAAGGACTCTGCACGCGAGCTTTTCGCGGTCGAGTGCCCGCCTACGTTTGTGCGCGAAGCCATCGAGAAGGACTCGCCTTTTTCCGCGCACCTTTGGAATAAGCTCGTCGAACAGGGTTGGACCGGGCTGATTCTGTCAGAGGAACATGGCGGCACGGGACTAGGTCTGGTGGAGATGGCGGTTGCATTCGAAGAGATGGGGAGGGCGCTCGTGCCCGGTCCCTTCATGTCGACCGTTGCATTGGCGGGACCGCTGATTGAACACGCCTGCTCGAAGCCCTATCGCTCCAAACTCTTGAAGGCGATCTGTGAAGGCAAGCTCAAAGCGACGGTGGCGCTTCTCGAGGAGAGCGCCTCCTGGAGCATCGAAGCTGTCAAGCTGCAAGCAACCCCAACGGACTCGGGCATAAAGCTGACTGGAAAGAAACTCTTCGTAAACGACGCCGAGACAGCCGACCTTATCATCACGGTGGCACGGCAAGGCGCTGATCCGATTCTCGCATTTGTCGACGCAAAGTCTCTGGGAGTTTCCATCACAAAGATGCCCGGTCTGGACGTCACCAGGCCTATCTATGAAGTGGCGTTTGATGGGGTCGCGGTCGCGGCGGTAGATGTTTTGTCCGATGCAGCCGGTGTGACCCAGGCGGTGGAACACGCGCTCGATGTCGCCGCTTTGGCAGTTGCAGCCGAAATGGTCGGCGGCATGCAGTGGATCATGGAAACCTCCGTCGAATATGCGAAGACCCGAAAACAGTTTGGCAAGCCAATCGGAGCATTTCAGGCGGTGCAACATCACTGCGCGAACATGCTGTTGTTGAGTGAGAGCGCACGATCGGCTGTTTATTACGCCGCGTGGTGTATGAGCAATCGCCCGGCCGAGGCGGCGGTAGCGGTTTCTATGGCGAAGGCGTTTACCAGCGACGCATATCGCGAAGTGGGAAATCTCGGAATACAAGTACACGGCGGTATCGGATTCACCTGGGATGAGAACCTTCACTTCTACTACAAGAGAGCCAAGGCATCCGAACTCCTGTTCGGAGATGCCGAGTACCACCGCGAACGCATAGCTCGAATTGTCATCGACGGAGAGACGGCAGCCCGGGCGATCGGCAAGTCCGGTGACTGAGCGATCACAACTTCCGAATGAGCACCGACAACACGCCTCATCTCGAGCAGTTTTCGAGCTATGAGCAAGCCCGTCGCGAATTAAAATGCGAACTTCCCGAACGGTTTAATGTCGCCGAAGCTGTCTGCCGGAGGCATGACGACCCGGTAACCCGGATCGCGCTGCTCGACGTCAGATTCGGAGGCGTCAATACCTATACTTTTGGCGGTCTTGATTTCCTCTCAGACAAGTTCGCCAGAGTCCTGGTCGCCCACGGAGCCAAGGCCGGTGACCGGCTCGCCATAGTTCTCGCACAATCTGCGGCGGCTGTCGTTGCATTGCTGGGCGCATTAAAGGCAGGCCTTTCTGTGGCAATGATCCCGCAGTCCCCCTCATCTATTACTTGCGTCGAGAAATCGAACACCGCAATCGTAGTACTCGACTCCGAGTCGTACGCTTATCTTTCGAGCGCCTCAAACGTCAACGCTCGTGCGTGGACAGTATTCGTCGCAGGACATCGACTGGAAGCCGGCTCCTACCGCGACTTCTGGAGCGAGATCAACAAGGCTTCATCGGATTTCAAGAGCGCTGATACAGATGGTACTCAGGCGGGTTTTTGTTTCCTTGACCATTTGACAACCGGGGAGCCGCACACCCCCTCGCTGGAGCACAGCCATGCTTCGGTGCTCGCGGCGCTCCCGGGCTTTGAAATGGCGAACGAACTGGATTGCGCGTGGGGGCAGGCGCTTTATTGGACACCGCACGACTGGTGTTCTGCGCAGACAGTCATCGGGATGCTCTTTCCGGTCTGGTGGTACGGAGGCGCGGTGCTTGCGCTTGACCGTGGGCTGCCGGCGGGGTGGCTGGCGGCGATTGACAGGTACAGCGTGACGCATGCGGTACTTTCTCCCGTGCATCTGCGGCTTATGCGCGAGGCGGGTGTCGATACGGGGCCGCTGTCATCTCCGTTGAGGCGCGTTATAACCGATGCTCCTATAGAGCCGGTGCTCAAGAGGCTTTGTGAATTGAGCTTTGGCGCTGAAACAAGCATCCTCGCAGGATGGCCTGAGGCGCCTTCGGCAGTTGCGAGTTGCAATCGCTGGTTCCCGACGCGAGAGGGTTGGTTGGGACGGGCTGCGCCTGGGACTTCGATCGAGATCTTCGACGCAGGCGGTTCGCCGGTAATGCCGGGTTCCCTAGGCTACGTGGGCATTTCACGAGACTCATCAGGCCCCGGGTGGCTTATGACGGGCAGCACCGGATTGCAGGACAGCTACGGCGGCATCTGGTTGGCAGGTGAAGGGATGGGGAGATGAGGAGAGGAATGGGCGAAGGGGCGAGGCGGAGACGCGGGAGGAGGAACGCGGAGACACGGGACTTTCGGACTTGGGACATGAAGAACGGTTAACGACCCCGCCGCGTCCCGGCGTCCCTCCTCACCGCGTCGCCCCTTCTCCCCTTCTCCCATTCGCCGCTTCGCCTCATCTCCTCATCCCCTCATCTCCCATTCCCCAAGGGCCTATGGTTGCCAACTATGAGAATCTACTTTACTCTGACTCAACGCCTATCGTGGGCGCTAAGCGATGGCCAAGATCACAGTAGGGTTAATCGGACTCGGGACCGTCGGTACCGGCGTCGCCAAGCTTCTCCAGCGCGACCCTCGCTTTAGGCTCAAATGGACAGCAGTGCGCGACAAAGCCAAGCTTCGTGACGTAGACCTCGCAGGAATCCGACTCACCGCCCAACCCGAAGAGATCGTAAACGATCCCGAAGTCGAAATAGTCATCGAGGTCGCCGGCGGCGTCGAAGGCATCTACGAACTGATCAAAAGCGCCGTCCAACACGGCAAACACGTAGTCACCGCTAACAAAGAGGTCATCGCAAAACACGGCTCCGAGATCTTCGACCTCGCTCACAAGAATAATGTCACCGTCCTGTTTGAAGCCGCTGTAGGAGGTGGAATTCCCCTGATCTCAACACTGCAGCGAGGCCTGCAGGCAAATGAAATCAGCAGCGTAGCCGGCATACTCAACGGCACTACCAACTACATACTCACATCGATGGAGGCGCGAGGTCGGAGCTTCCAGGATGCGCTTGCCGATGCACAGCGACTCGGGTTCGCCGAGGCCGATCCCACCAACGATGTCGAAGCGTTCGACGTAGCCTACAAGATCACGATCCTCGCGTCGCTTGCATTCGGGAAGTTCGTCAACAGCGAAGCAGTGCATCGCGAAGGCATAACACGCATTACCGATCTGGACATTGCGATGGCCCAGGAGTTTGGTTATCGCATCAAGCTCATAGGTCTCGCCCGGCGCGGAGAGGGGTGTCTGGATGTCCGGGCGCATCCAATGCTGGTGCCCGTTCATCACCTGCTGGCGTCAGTCGAGGGTGCAAACAACGCCATATTCATAAGCGGAAGTGCGGTGGGCGAGATAATGCTGGTTGGACCCGGTGCGGGTCAGATGCCTACGGCCAGCGCCGTAGTAGGCGATCTAATCAACCTTGCGAGCGCGCTGCGGCTGCCTGATTTCGCTCCTTACTTCCACCCGGGGATCGACTCGAAGGACGCGCCGCTTTGCTCGATTCAAGATTCGGCGAGTCGTTTTTATGTTCGAGTCGAAACAGAAGACAGTCCTGGTGTGATCGGCTACATCGGTCACGCACTGGGAGGTCACCAGGTGAGCCTCCACAGCCTGCTCCAGCGCGGAGTCACAACCACCGGGGCCGCGACGATCATTCTGTTGACTCACAGGGCAAGCGAGCACAATATGGCACGCGCGCTCAGGGAGATCGAGGCGCAGGCAACTACGCGGCAGATCGGTGTCGTGCTCAGGGTATTCGAATAGGGCGCAGTTTTTTCCGAAGATGATTGTTCAAAAGTTCGGCGGTACATCCGTAAAGTCCATCGCGCGGATCAGAAACGTGGCTGCGATTGTCTCTCGGGCTTCGAAGTCGGAGCCGGTAGTAGTCGTCGTGTCCGCGATGGGGGATACCACCGATTATCTTGTCAGGCTCGCGGCGCAGACCAGCAGTTCCCCCAATCGACGCGAGCTCGACGCTCTACTCGCAACCGGAGAGCAGATATCCATAGCGCTTGTCGCGATGGCGTTGAGCGACCTCGGAACAAAGGCTCTTTCGATGACCGGAGCGCAGCTCGGCATAATAACCGAGAACGTCCATAACTCCGCCCGAATCGTGGAGATTGATACGGAGCGATTACGGCGACACCTTGATGAGGGCTGTGTAGTTGTCGCTGCCGGCTTTCAGGGAACGACACCGGAAGGCGACATCACCACGCTCGGCCGCGGGGGCTCCGATACTACTGCGGTGGCGCTTGCGGCGGCGCTCGGTGCAAGGGCTTGCGACATCTTCACCGATGTCAACGGAGTCTACACCGCCGACCCTAACATCGTGCCCACCGCTCGTCTGCTGCAGGAAATCTCTTACGAGGAGATGCTTGAGATGGCCCGAGTCGGCGCTCAGGTGCTTCACCCGCGAGCGGTCGAGCTGGCCCGAAAACACAGGATACCGCTCAGGGTTCGGAACACTTTCGATCCCGACCATCCGGGCACGATTTTGAAAGGAGCTGATCAGATGGAGATTTCCCGTCCAGTCAGCGGAGTCACGGTCGATCAGGACCAGGCACGCCTCGCGATATTGAAGGTTCCCGATCGTCCGGGTATCGCCGGAGAGATCTTTGAAGCGCTGGCCGAGCACCGTGTCGCGGTCGATATGATCATACAGGCATTCCATCAGGATCGATCGGTCAATGACATCACGTTCACCATCAAACGAGGGGATCTCGAAACTGCGAGAACCACACTCGAGGGCATTTCAGCGCGCCTTGGGGCGGAAGGGGTGCTGGCCGATCCGGACGTGGCCAAGATCAGCATAATTGGAGCCGGTCTCATGGATCAGCCGGACATCGCGGCTCGCATGTTTGGAGCGCTTGGACGCGCGGGAATCAACATCAAGATGATCTCGACTTCGGAGCTCAGAATAAGCTGTGCAATCGGCGACAGCGACGCGCAACATGCAGTTCGAGTCGTACACGATCTATTTCATCTGGATGAGACGCGAACAACCTCCTAATCTGATATGAAACTTGCCGCCATCGATATTGGGTCGAACTCAATTCATCTGGTAATTGTACAAGCCACCCCGGGTCAGCATCCTGAGATCATTGATCGAGAAAAGGAAATGGTGCGGCTGGGGGCCGGCACTCTGAGAGAGCATCGCCTTTCACGGGACACGATGGATCGAGCCATCAGTACGCTTCGGCGATTTAAGAAAATGGCCGAAGGCAACAAGGCCGACCTGATCATCACTACGGCTACGTCAGCGGTGCGCGAGTCTCACAATGCCGACGATTTTGTAGACCGGGTTCGCAGGGAAACCGGCCTCGATGTACAAGTGTTACCCGGAGTCGAAGAGGCAAGGTTGATTGCGCTGGCGGTTGCCGAAGTGACCGACTTCAATAACCGAAAGGCGCTGATCCTTGATATCGGCGGCGGTTCGACCGAATTCATCGTCACAAGCGGGGGCGAGCCTGAGCTGTTGCTCTCGGTCCGCGTGGGTGCAGTCAGACTCACCGAGAAGTTCATCACCACCGATCCGATTTCGTCGCAGGAACGCGAGCGCCTCGTTGCGAACATTCGAACCGACTTGACTCGCGCCGCTTGGGAAGTCAGACAAGCGGGCTTTGATTTTGTAATCGGGACGGCGGGCACCATCCTGAACATGGCTGATGCAATAGTGCATTCCGAGTCGCCCAACGGCGTACGCTCTCGGACCGGCATCGAGCCGTTTAGTGAAACGGTCAAGCTGGATCAGATTCGCAGGCTCAATCAGCGACTTCGATCGATGCCGTTGCGTAAGAGGCGCAAGGTGGCGGGAATTGAGAAGGGCCGCGCCGACATCATCATCGCGGGCGGTCAGCTTCTCGAATGCATAATGACTGAGCTGGGTGCGAGCGAGATAACAACTTGCGATTGGTCCTTGAGAGAAGGAGTGCTTCTGAATTATCTGCGCAGCAACGAAGGACAGGAGGCGATTCGCAGCTCCCAAAGATCTTCAGAAGACGCGCTGTTGGACCTTTCGGTGGATGAATCCAAGCTGGACGTGCGCTCGCGATCGGTGCTGTCGGTGGCGCGGCGCTACGGTTACGACGCGCCGCACTCTCACCACGTGGCGCGGCTTGCTGCGGGACTCTTCGATGGCACGCGGCGGCTTCACAAGCTTGGCGCTGATGAGCGTAGATTGCTCGAACACGCCGCGTTGCTGCATGACATCGGTTATCATATCGCTCACAATAATCATCATCGTCACGCGGCGTATTTGATCAAGAACTCGGAGATGCCCGGGTTCACCGCGGCCGAGCTCGCGATGATGGCGGCGCTGGTGCGCTATCACCGCGGTTCGATGCCTCCGTCGCCGAAGAGCAAGCGCGCGACCCGCGAGCATGACGATTTCTTCGCACTCGATCGCCATCAGCGTTCGAGTTTCGCGAAACTGGCTGCGATGCTGCAGATCGCCGATGGACTTGACCGCGCGCATCGCCGGGCAGTTGACTCCATTCGCTGCGAAGCCACCTCGAAAGGCGTTACAGTGGAAGTCTACGGCGAAGGCGAATTTGATTTGGAAGTCTGGTCTGCGGAGAGGAAAGGTGGCTGGTTCCGGCTGGCGTTTGGTGTACCGATAACGCTTGTTCGCAAGCAGCTTCCTGCAGAAGCGCGCGAAGCAGTATCTGGCGTCAGGGCCTGAATCAGTTTTTCTTTCGTCTCGTTCCGATTTCGCATTCATGCCCCCAGGCAAGCCCCGGGAGCCGACTAACGGAACCTTAACCGCAAACCGGAAACTAGAAACCAGAAAACATAAACCAAATTGGAAACGAGCGACGAGTACTTTCTCAGACAAGCCCTGGCCGAGGCCAACGCGGCTCGCGACAGCGGCGAAGTCCCGGTGGGCGCGGTCATCGTATCGAACGGCACAATTGTAGGCCGGGGTCGAAATTCCGTGATTAAACTCAACGATCCTACTGCTCACGCGGAGATACTTGCTCTGCGCGACGCAGCGCGGAGCCTGCATAACTATAGACTCACAGACTGCGAGATGTACTCTACGATCGAGCCGTGCGCGATGTGTGCTGGAGCGATCGTGCATGCTCGAATACAACGCTTGATTTACGGCGCGCGTGACGACAAGGCGGGTGCAGTTGATAGCCACTTCAGCCTGTGTACGAGCGACATTTTGAATCACCGCGTATTGGTTCAGGGAGGTGTTCTTGAGGACGAGTGTCGCGCTGTGATACAGTCCTTCTTTCGTGAACGGCGCGCCATAGCCGACCATGAAACGGAGAGGTGCGAGAGTGGCTGAATCGGGCGGTCTCGAAAACCGTTGTGCCCGTAAGGGTACCGTGGGTTCGAATCCCACCCTCTCCGCCAGGAGTTGAGGACTGAGCACTGAGTGCCGAGACAAAAGACGTTTCTTGTCCGGTTCTCGTTTCTCAGTCCTCTTTGCTGTGTCCGGTCATCGAGTGGGAGAGGTGCAGGAGTGGCTTAACTGGCAGCACTGGAAATGCTGTGTACGGGAAACTGTACCGTGGGTTCGAATCCCACCCTCTCCGCCATTGAGTGACATCGGCAGCAATCCTCTCCCGAGTGCGGATGCTTTGATCGTGGATAGTTGAAACGACGGCAGGTTTTTGACAGGCTCCGGAGCCCGTGCAATCGCGCGGCTGCGAACCCCGCCAGGCCGGGAACGGAGCAACGGTAGCAGATCGCGGATGTGCCGCGGTCACTCCGGAGCCTGACCAGCTAAGCCCTGCGTCGCTCGTCAGTCGTTAACCAATACAGTGGAGATCGAGAAAGCTCTGATGCCGGATATTACGCAGCTCAAAGCCAAGGTGGACGCCGCGGTCAAGCGTGCGGATTCGGGTATCGTCGCCGAGAGAAGTTTCTTCGATGAAATCAGTGACCGCTTGTTCGTGACCATCGTGAAGGGATCGCGTAAGACCGAGTTTGTGCTCAGGCCAAGCCACCTGACCAACGGAGAAGGCGACACAAAAGAAATCGATCGCACCGTTCAAGAAGCGGTTACGCGACTGCAGAAAACACCCATAGGTTAGTTGTACAAGCCGCTTCGCGCGTCAGCGTTTTCAATCGTAGATCAGCACAACAGGTGCTCGCTCGACCCTCGCAAAGTCTACGACTTGATTTTTTCTAATCGCGGTTGGTTACTTCAACAAATGGCCTTCAATTATCGCGAGAGTGTACTCGAGGCGCTAGCTCGTCACGGGATACGACCGACCGCAGAGACGGCTCCCGAACTGGTGCACGAGTTCCTCAGCGATCTGTATCGCTTTGAGATTCGGGACCTGCGCCGGCGCATGCTCGAAGGCGAGATAAGAAAGGCCGAGTATGCAGGACATGTCGATGCGTTGAGAGAGCGCTATTCGCTGCTTGGATTGCCGCTGAGGTTTTGGACCAAACAACCTGCCGAAGTGCCCGACGACGAGTCTGGAGCTTGATAAGGCGCTGCTCTCTCGCTACCTTTGTGCTGTGGCGGCACAACTCAACGAACTCAACGATATCGAGGATCTCGCTCGGGCGCTCGACGAATCCGATCGGCGTCCGGTGTTGATTTTCAAGCACAGCAACTCGTGTCCGATAAGCACGAAAGCGTATTCTCAGTTCCTGTCTTTCCTCGAGCAGGCGGATTCAAACGTCAGCTACAACCTCGTGACGGTTCAGGAAGCGAGAGATGTTTCGAACGAGATTGCGTCCAGGCTTAGGCTCGAGCATCAATCGCCGCAGGCGATTCTCATCAGAAAAGGGCGGACGGTGTGGAACGCCTCCCATTTCGCGATAACCGTCGAGTCGTTAAGCGATGCGGTTGCCGCAGTCTGACGCTTGACCGTTTGTTTGTCGTTTGACAATAATCGCCCGCAGTGACTAGAGACTGGCTGAGAGCAAAACGCTACCTGCTGGTCCTTACCTGTGTTTTTGCCCTTCTCTGTGCTTCTACCGTCGCGTGGACCCTTCGCGACAAGACGCCTCCGCCATGGGATCCCTCCGATCACATGCGGTACGCTTACGACTACGCCCGTTTGATCGGGCGGCTGGACGCCAAAGAATTGCTTCATGACTTTTTCTCGGCCCCGCATTTTTATGCGCCGCTTGTCCACCTTGTTACCGCCGTTTTGATGCTGGCGTTCGGCGCCTCCCGCTTGAGCGGCACCGCAGTGAACTTGATTTCACTCGCAGTATTGTTGCTGTCTGTGAGCTGGATCTCGGGTAAGGTGTCAGCGGCTCCCGAGCCTGCGGAGGCGCCAGAAGAAGCTGCTCCAGAAGTCGGAGCGATGACCGGCGGAACGGCTGGTTTGTTGGGTCTGCTCGCAGCGATGATCGCCGCGTGTTCCCATTTCAGTGCGTGGCTGGTCCACGATGCGTTCCTCGATTTTCCCCTTACCGCTGCGGTAGCCGCGTCTTTTGCATTTCTATTGCGGGCCGGAGACTTTCGCTCCACGAGGCGGGCCATACAATTTGGATTGGCGGCCGGCCTCGGGATGCTCATAAAGCAGACGTATGCATTCTTCTTCGTTCTTCCCGGTATCTACATCGCGCTCAGGACGTTGTACTCGCGCGACCGACGCGCGATATTCAACCTGATCCTGGCCTGCGCAGTGCTCGTAGCGGTAGCGGCAGTCTGGTACTGGCCGCATTTTCATGACGTGATCGCGATCTATCGTGAGAATCAGCGGGCAGCGATCGACGAGAACGAGGCTCCTCTTTTCAGTTACGATTCCAACTTCTTTTGTGTACACGCGCTGCTCAGCTTTCAACTGCAACTGCCGTTTGCCATCCTGATGGTGATTGGACTTGTCTACTCCGGACTTAAGAACCGCCACAAGAGCTTGATGCTGTGTTTGTGGCTGCTGAGCGGGCTGGTCATGTTTGCCCTGGTAGCCAACAAGGACGTTCGATACACGGTGCCCATCGTGCCAGCCGCTGCAATAATCGGGGTCCAGTGGCTGAAGCCGCTTCTGATTCACCGGCGAAAGCAATTTCGAGCCGCCGGAGTGATCTCTGCAATCGGTATAGCTTTCTGGTCCTTGATCAGTTTCGTCAACGCTCAATGGCCGGCGGAAGGTATGGGCACTTATATCAACACTCCGCGGTATCAGTGGATGGTTCTGGCCAGAAACTACTACGGGTTCGATCACCGGCCGCTTCCTAATGACTGGCACGTTCCGGATATTGTCCGCACGGTCATCCGTCTTGGTTCAGAGAAAGAGCTGGGACAAGCAACGCCTTCAGACAAAGGCAGAGCCACAAGCCCTCGTGATGGGGCATCTCCGGCAAACTTATCCGCAGATGGAAGCAGTCAGGATCAAACGCCAACGCTGGGAGTGGTCGTCAATCTGCCCTACTTAAACCCTTCGAACGTAGCGCTCTACTCGAGGTTGATGGCGGGAGGGCGGACGCGAGACCCGCTGATCAGAATTCAATGGCTCGTAGTTGACGGATCGCTCGATCAAATCGCCGAATGCGACTACGTACTGGCACGAACTGGGCTGGATCAGGCGGATTGGGTCGCGCCCATCGAGCGGCAGTTCGAGCTACTTGTAAAGAATGGTGAGGCCGGGCTGGAGCCGGTCGCCAGGTATCCGATACCGATGAAGTCGGCCGAAGCAATAGTCTACCGCGTTACAAAGCCGCGAGTTCGCAGCCAGATCTTCAACAATCCCGGCCATGCCCCAAGCGCCGGGTCCTTAAGCGCGATCCCAACGCCGTGCGGGCCTTTCTCAAAACGTGAAGCTGTAAGGTACGTATGACTTGCAGGGGCGTCAGCAAATAGATAGCTGTTTTGAGATTGAGGACGAAGCTCAACATAGGCACGGAGATCCTGAGCTACCTCTTCCCTTCCAGGAGTTGGTTCAGCTCATCGAGCTTCGCACCTGCTTCGCGGTACTTCCCTTCTGAGGTGAGACGTCGATAATCCGAGAGCAATTGTCGCGCCTGTTTAAGAGTGTCGGCTTCGCCTGTTGCTGGTTTTACTTCTGACACCGTTGGCTGCTTCTCGGGCGCAGCAGGTTTCGACGCCTCCCCTTGTTTGGGCGCAGCATTGCTCGCAGCAATCGCGCCCGCGTAATCCGGGAACAGCTTGTTCAGAGCCTCGTCGAATGTCTTGCCTGCCTCAAGCCGATCCTGAGTCGCAGCTATTACCTGCCGGAGTTCGGGGATGCTTGAAGAGGTCCCCTGGGATTTCAAATAAAAAGGTTCGACGTACAAGAGCGAATCAGCGAGCGGAATAACCAGCAGATTACCTCTGAGCAACTCGGAGCCTTTCTGACTCCAGAGAGTCATCTGCGCCGAGATCTGCGGGTCCTGATTGACTCGCGCGCGAATCTGGGCGGGGCCGTTGACCAAAACATTCTTTGGAAACGTATAGACGAGAGTCTTCCCGTACAGGGCTCCGTCGCTGCGTCCGGCGATCCAGCCGATCATGTTGGCTTTTCCCGGTCCCGACGGCGTAAACGGAAGAATGTTGGCGAACTCGAGTTGAGAGTTCTTCTCACCCGGCAACTGCATCAGCACGTGGTACGGTTGCATCGGAGGCGCTTCCTCTTGTTGCCCCTGCTCGCCGGTCGCGATGGCCCAGAGATCTTCGTGACTGTAGAACGTGGACACGTTCTGCATGTGGTACAGGGTGTAGACTCGCGCCTGTGTATTCAAGAGCAAACTTGGGTACCGAACGTGCTCGCGAAGATCGGCAGGCATTTCATCCGCGGCATGAAACAGCCGTGGAAAGATATGCTGGTACGCGTTGATGATCGGATCCTCAGGATCGAAAACGTAGAACGTGACTTCGCCGTTATACGCGTTGACAATCGCTTTCACTGAGTTGCGGATGTAGTTGATCTCGCGGCCCGAGACTCGTTCCGGTGTGGAGTAAGGATAGCGCGAAGAAGTAGTAAATCCATCGAGCATCCAGTACAGGTGGCCGTCCCGACCGACGATGATGTACGGGTCATTCTCAAAAAGCAGGAACGGCGCAATCTCACCCACCCTGCCTGTGACCTCTCTGCGCATCAGCACGAGGCTGTTTCGGTCGATGTAGTCGGACAGCAGAAGGTTGGCGCCGTCGCCCAGATAAATGCTTAAAGCGAGCCTTCGCATAATGCCGCCAACCGGTATTCCCGCTTCGCCGTCATACGTAGTGTAGGAGTCAGTATTGTCGGGCGCGGGGTAGTTGAATTCCGGCTGCGTCTGCGACTGAGATCTTGTCTTCACGTAGACGTGCGACTTGGTCGATTCGCCGAAATAGATTTCCGGCCGCTCAACTTTGATCTCGGGAGCGCTGCTGCGCACCGGCATGTCACGAAGGACAAGGTTGGGCTGACCTTCGCTAGTAAACTGGTTGACGGTGTTCATCGTCACGCCGTAGCCGTGAGTGTAGATCAGATGCTGATTGATCCAGTTGCGTGACTGATCCGGCAACTGGTCTACGTTCATCTCACGCGCTGCCAGCATGACCTCTTTGAGCCTGCCGTTGATCCTGTAACGATCGACGTCGGGAATGTTGAACTCGTAATAAGTGCGGATCTCCTGGATCTGACTCAGCGTTTCTTTGAGGGCGCGCCGATCCCAAAGCCTCACGTTGTCAATCGTGTCGCGACTCGCCTCAAGCTGAGCGGCGCTGAGGTTCGCCGATGGTTGATAAGACTGTCGCTCTTCAAAGCCGCTCAGACCGAATGCCTCTCGCGTCTGCCGAATGTTGTGCTCGATGAACGGTGCCTCTTTCGCAAGCTCGTTCGGTTTTACAGTGGTCGAGAAAACGATTTGCGGCAAAATGGCCACGCCGATCAGCCAGATAGCTACGACGCCCGCGGCCGGCCACAAAATAAGCCGAGCCCTCCTTAGCCTGAAAGCGTTAATCAACAACACGAGCGCAGCGGCGATCAGCGCGAACACGACGACATTCAACGCCGGTAGTCGAAGTTTCGCATCCGTATAACTCATCCCGCTGAACAGCTCATGTCTTTCCTGCAACAGGTCGTATCTGTCCAGAAAAGTCGAGGCGGCGAGTGACGCCGCGAACAGTGCTCCAGCCCCGCTGATGGCGGAAACGACGCGCCGTCGGGTGTCGTTGTTCAGAATCCCGCGCATCCGGTCGAGGTACCATACGTAGCCCGCCGCTACTGACACTCCTATCAGAATGATCACTGTGAGAGTCTGAAACCAATCGACTACCGACGCCAGAACGGGCAGCTCAAACAGGTAGAAACTCGCGTCAAGCCCGAAGATCGGGTCCGCCGATCCAGCCGGCTGCGAGTTGAGGTAAAGAGCGAAGGCAGGCCATTCCTGGCTCATGCTTACGGCTGAGATCAATCCCGCGAGCGCGGACAATATCCAGACTCCGGGCCTGTAAAGCACCGGAAGCACGTTTACCTCGCGCAGGTCTTCGACGGACGCAACTTTCAACAACGGACGTTCGGAAAGTTCAGGAAGGAGCCTGTTGAGAAATGCAAACGGCAAGCGCACCAGCAGGAAACTAATCACAAGAAAGGTCAGAAAGAGAATTCCGCCGAGACGAAATTTGTACCAATAGACATCGGCATACCCGAGCGAGCCGAACCAGAGGGCATCGATATAAATGCCTATCAAGCGAGACCCGAACAAGATTGCCGCTGCGATCGCGAGCACTAAAAAGATGAGCCAGCGAGGGCGTTTACGTCGGTTTAAATCGATTACCTTTTCTTCAAACAGAGGGGTCGAGTTCATTGAGGAACATCATAGATGCTGCAAGGGGAAAGTCAAAACATAATCAGTTGTACGGAGGGTTTAGGGTTTAGGGTTCACGGTTTAGCGTTTAGGGTTTCTCGTTTGCGCTGTCCGATGTAATAGCTACCAACCGAGTCGGTTATCGCGGCGGTCAGAAGAGCCTGTGCCGTCCCTAGGCCCGGCTGTCGATCGCCCAATCTAAGAACGCCGACACGCGCTGGATGTAGAGCTGAGAGTTGGCCTGATAGGCATGTCCGTGGACGTCGGCTTGCGGCCCATCGATGACCAGCAGGTCCTTCTTCGGACTCTGCGATGTCTGATAGAGAGTGTCAGCAATTGAAGGAGGCATGCGGCGGTCTCTTGCTGCCGATATGAACATCGCCGGGCGGTCGCCAAGTTTCACAACCGCTTCGAGAGGATTCAAGCTCCTGCCGTCGAACCCCGCGTTGCGTTGAATAAAGAATCTCAGCTCATTTGCGAGCGGAAACGCCGGCAGTCGCAAGAGCCGGACGTGATGAGAGGTCGTGTCTTGAAAAGAAAGGAACGAACTGTCCGCAATGACCGCGTCGATCTCCGGCGTTTCGGCCGCCGCAAGCAACGCCGCCGCCGCACCCATCGAAATCCCGAAAGAGACGATCTTGTCTGTTGGCGCCTGCTCCCGCAGGAACTTCACCGCTCCCTCGACATCGAATCTTTCGGTATAGCCCAGCGTCACAAAAGCCTTCCCGCTGTCTCCATGATTTCTGGAATCGTACAGCAGCGCTCCATATCCGAGCTTCCAGAAATCCACTGCGCGTTCAAGCAGCTCGCGTCGCGAGCGAAACAAACCGTGCGAGTAGACGATCGTCACGTGTTTGCTTCGGGACGGCAGCAACCATCCGCTCAGCGACACGCCGTCGCTCGCCACGAACTGCACATCTTTATATTCCGCGCCGTAGGTGGAAGGTGTTTGCGTCAGATTCCGGTCCATCGGACGGGTACCGGCGCGCGTCACGAATCTGCCTACCATGAATGGGAACACGCCATAGATGAGCAGAATCAGGATGACCAGCAGCGAGATGGCGATTCGCTTGAGAACTCGCACCCAGCGGCGACCGGTTTTCTTCCGCGCCGCAACATTGACGTCAGTCATCTTTCTTCTCGCTCCGTGGCTCGTTCATCCAAAAGATGCATACCGCCGCAGCAAAAGACATCGCCGCGCTGAAGATTCCTACTCCACGATAGCCGTACTTGTCGAACAAACTGCCGCTCACGTAAAGCGCCGCTGAAATGCCGATTTGCGAAGCACAGTTTCTGGCGGCTACGAGAGCTCCACGAGCGTGTCTCGGCACTAGCTCGGTGGCAAGGGCCGCCAGCGGGCCCTGTCGCAACGCAAAAGCGAGCGCAGCCGACATAACACTCGCATAAAGCAGGACGCTGCGGCCGAGGCTCGGAATGCCAACCAGCAGGGCGGCCAGCACTACTGTGCTGACTATGGACAATACGCGAGCGCCTACCCGATTGGAAAGTGGCCCGGCAAGTACTACGCCGAGGAGCAGAGCGATTCCGATGAGCGCAAAGGTGACGTCGAAGTCACGCGTCGCAAAAGCGAGGCTCTGTCGCATCCACGAGCCGAGATAGAAGAAGAATCCGAAGAATCCACCGGAGACAAAGAACGCGGCGGCAATCGATGCGATTCGCTCGCTTGTTCCAAACACAACACCGATGTTTTCGAATCTGCTCCTTGCGGCCGACTCGGCTCGCGCGTGATGGCTATCGTCGGGAAGCGCCGCGAACACAAACACGAATGCTGCGAGCGCCATTATCCCAAAAGCTTCGAAGCTCAGCCGCCAGCCGCGCCAGCTAGCGAGGTTGTTAGCTATTTGCACCCCAACCACCAGGGCAGCGAATTGACCGGCTTGCACCACACTCATTGCTACGCCGCGGCGCTTGTACGGAAAGTAGTCGCCGACATAGGCAATTGAGCAGGTGGAGAAGGTGCCTGCAGCCAGCCCGGTGAAGAGCCTCACGCCTGCCATCGTCACGGGATTGTGGATGAACGCAACCGAGGTAAGAGACGCGCCGAACAAAATCGAGCCGTACAACAGGAAGCGCCTTCTTCCGAACCGATCCGACAGAGGCCCAATGATCAGCGCTGCAGCGGCTGCCGCCAGCGAGTAGGCGGGGCCGATGAGCTGACCCACCGCGCCTTCGGGCATGCCGAACTCGCGCGCGATCAGCGGAAGCAGCGGCGAGATCATCTGATTGTCGCTGGAACCGAGGAAGAAGATAAAAAAGAGGATGCCGATCACTAAAGCGGCGCGCGGCACGGCACCGGCTTCTTCGGTGACTCTGGTCTGCTCTGTCGAGGGAGCCGCCATTTAAATTATCGACCGGTCCGTCCTTTCACCGATGCTAGAAGACCAGCGATTTGAAGTCAAATAGGTTGCAAACAGTCACGCAGCACTTTTTCGCAAGCCCGCGCAACGGTTCACACTTTTTGCAAGTTTTGACTAATCACATAGAACACCTCGTCATGAAAGCGGCATCGCCGGCGTTTCGGAGCTATGCTTGTGCAGAGTACGATGCGACACTCCGAGGCGCTTTGCTCGACCAACGCTGACACTCGCCGTCCGTGACGGTAAAATATTGTTGGTTGAGAACCGCGAAACAGATGCCGAACACGATCACTCTCACCGTTTTGGGCTCCGGCACTTGCTTTCCGAATGGCGAACGCAATTCCGCCGGCTACTTCGTAGACACTGGAGATGCGAGGGTGATGTTCGACTGCGGCGCCGGAGCAGTTCACGCCCTCGCGCGTTTCAAGCTCCCCTGGGAGACCTTGTCACACGTCTTTCTCAGTCATTTTCATGTAGACCACATAGGCGAGCTTGCTCCGCTTATGTTTGCCTTTAGACACGGCATGAAGACGAAACGGACGAGCCCGCTTACCCTCATCGGGCCACGAGGTCTGGAAAGAGTCATTCACGGGCTTGAGGCCGCCTTCGGAAGCAGATTGTTCAAGCCGGATTTTCCGCTGGAGACAAAAATCATGGAGCCGGAGGATGTCATGGCGATCGGCCCGCATACTTCGCTTGCAGTCGCCAAGACCCCTCATACCGACGAGAGCCTGGCGGTTAGAGTCGAGACTCGCGACCGTTCCCTGTGCTACACCGGCGACACCGAGTACAGTGCCGGACTTGCAGATTTCTTCCAGAACACAAATCTGTTGCTGTCCGAGTGCTCATTCCAGACGGCAAGAAATGGGGCACGGCATCTTTCGGTTAAGGAGGCCGCGCTCCTGGCCGCACAATCACGAGCCACGAGGCTGCTGCTGACCCATTTCTATTTCGAAGTAAATGAGCCCGAACTCAAGGCTGAAGTTGGCCAACACTACAAGGGCGATGTGCTTGTCGCCCGCGATGGACTAGAGGTTTCGATCTGAACTCTTGAGACGCCGAACTTGGTTGAAAGACTCAGGCGACTAGGTGCTCGTCTGCCACACTCGATCGCCGCATGTTATAAACAATTCGCACTAACAACCGGCTCCCGGAGGATTCATTTGAATAAAGCTATCAGGCTGATTGTTGCGATTCTGGTACTGGGACTTCTGTCGTCCGCATCCCTGCCGCAAGCACAGCGGCAACGCAATCGACAGTCAAAGGACCAGAGCGCTCCTCTTCCGGACCTGGTGCGGCGTGACGCACACCTGGTCATGATCTCGATCGACGGACTGATACCCGAGTATTACACGGAGCCCGCGAAGGTGGGTCTGAAAGTTCCGAACTTGACGATGATGAAGCTGGGAGGCGCCTTCGCAGACGGAGTCGAAGGAATCTACCCTTCGGTGACCTACCCTGCTCATACAACGCTGATCACCGGGGCACGCCCCGCTGTGCATGGAATCTACCAGAACCGCATTTTCGAATCGCCCACCGAGCCAAAGACGGGCGAGTGGTTTTGGTTCAGCAAGGATCTTAAGTGCGAGACTCTGTGGTCGGCGGCTCGTGCTGCGGAACTCTCTACTGGAAGCGTGGGATGGCCGGTCACGGTAGGCGCGGCCATTGACTACAACGTCCCGGAGATCTTCGACCCCAATGATCCAAAGTCGCCAGCTCGAGCGTTGGCCAACTCCACCCCGGGTCTAATCGCCAAAGCGCTTGCTGAAACGCCGTCGGGCGATAGTTCTACGGATGCCCGCAGAACCGCTATCTCTGAGTACATCATCACCACCTACAAACCCAACCTGATGCTGGTCCATCTGATTGCGCTCGACGACGCGCATCACAAGTACGGTCCGCGAAGCCCGGAGGCTCTGGCCACCGCCGAGACGATGGATGGATATATCGGCAGGATAATCGCGGCGGTACGAAATGCGGGGATCCTCGATAAGACGACGTTCTTTCTGGTCTCGGACCATGGTTTCATGTCGGTCGACAAGAGATTTGAGCCCGGCGTCATCCTTGCGAAGGAGAAGCTGATCACCGTGGATGGGTCGGGCAAAGCCACTGCCTGGAAGGCTGCGGTCTGGAACAACAGCGGCTCGTGTTCAGTCATTCTTCACGATCCGGATGACAAAGAGACTGCGGCGAAAGTAATCGCAGTCTTTCGCAAGCTAGCCGAAAAGCCGGGTGGTCCGATTTACAGGATGTTGACGCGGACAGAACTGGACAAGCTGGGCGCGGTTCCCGGTGCGGTACTGATGCTGGATGCGGCACCCGGCTTTTCCATAGGGGATGAGATCACCGGTCCGGAGATTCACGAGGGCCCTCGTGACTATCGCGGGACTCACGGACAGCTACCGTCCCGGTCGGAAATGAGATCATCTCTAATAATCTATGGCGAGCTTGCCCGTGTTGGGACCAGACTGGGTCTGGCGCAGATGGTGGACATTGGTCCCACCGCGGGTGTTGTATTGGGCGTCGCGTTACCCGGCGCACAAGGCGCTGCGATACGCTCGTTGCTAAAGGCGGACGCGGCAATTCCGCTCCTGCCAAAGGAGAAAAAGAAGTCCTGATAACCAAGTGCTGACTGCTGGAGTCTGACGGACAGGCTCAGGACTTAGCGACGCGGATTCGGTTTTCACTCAGCACTTCCCAAACGGAGGTTAATAAAATGCCGATCAGAGACGCACTGCTGCCAGAATTTGACCAGGAAATGGCTAACACACGAAAGACTCTCGAACGTGTGCCCGAAGATAAGTTCGATTGGAAGCCGCATCCGAAATCCTTCAGCATGGTGGCACTTGCGACCCACGTTTCCAGACTCCCTGGCTGGGGTTCAATGACGATTGCCCAGGACAGCCTGGACATCGCGCCGCCCGGTGAGCCTCCTCCTCGCGCTGAGGCGGCCAAGTCTCGCGCTGAACTGCTCGAAAAATTCGACGATGAGGTTCGAAAGACGCGCGAGGCCCTCTCCTCGGTAAGCGACGAAGTGCTCATGGGCAAGTGGACGCTCCTCAGCGGTGGGAAAGAAGTCTTTTCCATCCCCCGCGTGGCGGTGTTGCGCAGCTTTGTCATGAACCACCTGATTCATCACAGGGCACAGCTCGGAGTCTATCTGCGGTTGAACGATATACCCGTGCCGGCGATGTACGGACCATCCGCTGACGAAGGAGCGTTCTGACGGAAGAAGAAGTTCTGAGTTCTGAGTGGTAGGCTCGGAGTGAATGCTCTTTTTGAAGCGCAGGAATCTCACGGCTCCGACTCAGAACTCAGAAGTCAGAACTTATTGAAGCCGTTGTCGCGCCGGTGCTAATATCGTTGCCGAGGTTGCTCACCGTAATGGTCCCGAGACTCTTGCCAGCAGTCTTGTTAGTGGGTCTGTTACTTTTTGTGTGCGCTCTTGCCCATCCTCAATCCCGACCATCCGGTCAACAACGAGATGCTGCCTCCGCTTTCGAAGACGGACAGAACGCCCAGGAACATGGTGACCTGACAAATGCGGTGAAGTTTTACACCGAAGCTATTTCCGCGAATGGAAAACTGTATCAGGCTTATTACCAGCGAGGCACCGCATTCATGTCTCTTCACCGCGCTCAGGACGCTGAAGCAGATTTGAAGAAGGCCCTTGAACTAGAACCGACGTTTACCCGTGCGCATCGGGCACTCGGGCTCTTAATGCTGGACCGCGATCGCACCGACGAAGCGAAACGCGAGCTCGCACGGGCCATAGAGCTCGAACCCCAAATGCGCGGGGTCCGGATCTGCTACGCCAGTGCGCTGATAAAGAGCGGTCAGCCTGCGGAAGCGCTCGAACATCTGCGAGTCGCCATCTCTCAACAGGAGGAGCTTCCGCTTGCAACGGCCCTCCTTGGAATCGTGCTGGAGCGCACTGGTAAGAGTCAGGAGGCGCTGACCGCATACGAAGAGGCGCTCAAGCTCGATCCGTCCAACTCAACCGCACGAGAAGGCCGCGCGCGGCTCCTCGAGAGCCGGGGGGAAATTCAGAAGGCGATAGAGGACTACACCATAGCTTATCGGTCTCAACCGTCGCGGGACGTAGCGTTGAAGCTGGCTGCCCTGCATACTCGCGCGGGCCAGGCACAGGCGGCAGTCAGCGTCTATCGGCTTCTGCTGACTGAAAAGTCGGATGATCTGGAGGCTCGAGCAGAGCTGGCGCGCGCACTCTCGGAATGCGGCCAGAATGATGAAGCTCAGAAGGAGATTGGAATCGTACTGAACGCGGCGAAGGGAAACTCGAAGTATCTTCTGCTTGCGGGCGACGTCTTCTTCAAAGAGAAGCCGAATCTGGCGTCGGACTACTACCGAAAGGCGCTCGAGCAGGACCCGAATAACAATCGCGCAAGAGTCCAGCTAGGCTCGTCGCTTGTTCGTTCGCTGCAGTACGAAGAAGCGCTGCAGTTTCTGACCGAGGCGATTGCCCGGGATGAGAACAACTACGCCGCTCATGCGAATCTGGCTACGGCGTTGTTCAAGTTGAAGCGCTATCCGGAATCCGCGCGAGAATTCATCTGGGTGATAAACGCGAAGCCTGAGTTGCCGGCCAGTTACTTTTTTTTGGCGATCTCGCTCGACAAACTGGGCAATTGCGAGCAGGCGTTGCGTTCCTACAACGAATTCCTACGGCGAGCCGATCGGGGCACCAACAAGAACGAACTCGAGGAGGCGGGGTTGCGGATTGGGCAGCTTCAACACCTGATAAGCGAGAAGAAGTGTGGCGGGCAACCAAAACGCCACGGGCAGTGATCGGATCCATTACTTTCACTTACGCAGAGGTTCTGCGTCTCAAGAGTTTGCGAGGTTAGTAGAATTGAAAGGACTGGCGAGTCCATTTGCGGAACGCTCCGCGTGGACCACAGGTTGGCGAACAAGTCTTTGATAGCAGCACGCTACATTGGACCGCTCGATCGGCTTTGCCTGGCGATGTTCGCGATGATGCTGCTGTTCGGAGTGGTGACAACGGCCGCAGCCCAACAACCACCCGAGCCGCCAGTTCCTGTGGATCCAACACCTCTAATCGAGCTGCTCCCTCCAGCCGAGAAAACCGCGGTCGGGCAGAGCAAAGACCCGAAGAAACTGATTTTCGTCTTGCTCAATATATCCGATTCTCATCTGGACCTCGCCTACTCAGCTATCAAGGGCAGCGATACGCGAACGTCGGAAAAGCAGCTCGATATCTATAACAAAGCCGCAGCGGAGGCTACCGGGCTGGCGCTTTCCCTTTCACAGAAGGATGGCCGGCGCGCCCTTTCAAAACAAATAGAGCAGCGTTTATATAAGCAGATTCGAACCCTCGAGCTAATCGAGCGAATGTTTCCTCCCGAACGGCTTCCGTTTGCGACGGCTGCTCTGAAGAATGCAAAACAACTCCGTGTTCACGCGCTGAACGCCGCGCTGGCAGCAGGAGATATGCTCAAGGATCCCGACGAAATAGACAAGAAGCCGGAAAGCGAGTCACCGATCAAGAACGAGTCAGGGCAGAACGATGCGGGGAGAAGCGATGGGACGCAGTGGCTCTTTCCATCGCGAGTCCGCGACCGGCCTCTGACCTCGGTGAGCCGAGGTTTCACAGTTAGAGTGTCATACCAACTCCCGGGGGACTACCTGACGGAAGAAGAGGATGACCATGTCCGGCAGGCTCAGAGTCCTGATGAAAGAACAAAGGTGTTCATGAAGATTGCCGACCGGCGGATCACGCTGATAACCGGGCCACCGACGCCGCTACCGGCCACCTCAGGAAAAGACGCGAAGGATACCAAGCAGGACAAGAAATCTCAGAAGAAGGCGGAGGAAGAGGAACGCGAGTGGGGTACGCTGCCAAGTTTGAGCCACACCGACCTGTTGCGTCATTACGCTCGCGCTATCGATGAGTGTGTGGCGAAGCTGGAAGACGCCTATGAACGGAATCCGAAGGCTGCCGCACTTATGAGGGCGCTGACGATCCTGCGGGACTCAACCGAAAGACAGCTTGCTCGGTTGCATCCGCTGGCATCATCGATTACCGATGACGCGGAAACAAAAGCACTCGCCACGGCGATAGATTCTGCTGAGTCTGCCAACAAGGGAGCCCGGGACGGACTGTCCAAAAAATGATTTTCTCTGGTGGGCGGTACTGGAATCGAACCAGTGACCCCCGGTTTGTAAGACCGATGCTCTACCGCTGAGCTAACCGCCCAATATCGAAAGCGCTACTATAGAGACCCTCCTCAAACAGCGTCAAGCACCGCGTCTGACCCTTGCCGAAAAACCAACATGCAAAAGGTTTAAGCGATACAACCAAGTCATGCCCGTAAGTGTAACCTCCAGGTACGTTCTTTCGTCTTTTGAGTAGTGCCGGTTTATTATATTGTGTACGGTTGAGCTAAAGGCACGAGAACGAGGGACAGATGGGAGAGAGGATGAAAAAGGTACTGGCGCTACTGAAAAAGCGCCGAACACCGATAGTATTGCTGCTGGTTCTGATCGCCGGCGGCCTGACCGCAGCTTTCTTTTGGGGCGAAAGGACGTCGGCAAACGATTACATCACCGCGAAGGTCGAACGCACTAATCTCGAAGTAGACGTTTCCGCAACCGGGACCGTTCAGGCCGTAGTTACCGTCCAGGTGGGCTCGCAGGTATCGGGCACCGTTTCGTGGCTGGGTAAGGACTTTAATTCAAACGTGACGAAGGGAGAGGTGATTGCGAGGCTCGACCCGGCGATTTTTCAGGCGCAGGTCGATAACGCCGCGGCGAATGTGACGAATTCTGAAGCGGCACTCCAGGCCGCTCAAACCGAGATCACCAACCAGAAAGCAAACCTTCAGGCCGCCAAGGCTAATCAGGAAGTGACGCGCGTTCAGCGCGACGACGCGTATGCGCTTGTGAAGCGCTACAAGGAAATATCCAGCGTGATCGCTTCGAGGGACATAGAAGCGGCCCAGGCTCTGGCCAACGCTGCAGATGCGAAGCTTCAACAAGCTGTGGCCCAGGTGGCACAAGTCGACGCTGCAAATGCCTCAGCGAAGGCCAAGGCCGATCAGGCCAAGGCAGGTCTTGCTCAAGCTAAGGCACAGCTCCAGCAAGCAAAGGTCAATCTGGATCACACCATCATCACTTCGCCGATCAATGGCGTCGTTGTTTCGAGAACCGTAGACGTTGGCCAAACCGTCGCCGCAAGTCTTCAGGCCCCGGTGCTGTTTACGATTGCCAATGACCTGACCAAAATGCAGGTTCTCGCTTCGATAGACGAAGCCGACGTAGGTCAGATCAAACAGGGCATACGCGCGAACTTTACCGTAGATGCGTACCCCGGAGAGAGCTTCAGCGGAGAGATCAGTCAGGTCCGTTTGAACGCGCAGACGCTGCAGAACGTGGTTACCTACAGCGCGGTTATTGATGTTGCGAACCCGGACATGAAGCTTCGGCCGGGGATGACTGCAAACATCACAGTACCCGTGGCGCGAGCCGACGACTCCCTGGTGGTTCCAAACGCTGCGCTGCGCTTCAAACCAAACCTGTCCGAGAAGGAACAACAGGAACTGCGCGAGAAGATGGAGCAGCGCCGCAAGGAGAGAGAGGCTCAAGGCCAGGGACAGGCTCAAGGTCAGGGACAGGGCGAAGGAGAAAAGCAGAACGGAGAAGCTAAGGCCGACGGTAAGAAGGAGGACGGCAAGAAGGACGAAGGCAAGCCGGCCGACTCATCCCAGCAGGGGCAGGACAAGACGGCTGGCGATTCTCACCGCGCCCATCGAGAAGGCGGGGCAGATGGCGCACGCTCGGGCGGCGACTCCGCGGGAGCGGGTCAGAGCGGTTCCTCTCAAGCCGGATCAGGACAGCCGGGTCAGTCCGGGCAGGGACAATCGGGCCGCGGCAGCGGGCAGCCAGGTCAACGAAGAGGCGGACAGATGGTCTGGGTCTTGACCGCGACAAAGACTATCGAGCCGCGCTTCGTGCGCACCGGAATCACCAACGGACGCTTTACACAGATTATTGGGGGCGATCTCAAGGAGGGCGAGACTGTAGTCATCGGTCAGAACGATTCCGGAGGGAACCGGACACAACCGCAGAGCGGCTCGCCGTTTGGTCAGCGTCCTCCGATGGGAGGCGGTCCACGGCGGTAATCGAAATGCCGGCAGGCGTGAGCCGCCCGTAACGAGGCGGCTCGCGCGTCCCGCCAGCCAAAGGGTGAATCAAGACTTGGAAGCTCAAATCATAACTGACCACAACCGCGACCTTGATCCGCTGATCGGACCCCCGCTCATTTCGCTGGACCATATTCACAAGGTCTATCACATGGGCGACGTCGAGATTCACGCGCTACGCGGGGTTTCGCTGCAGATAGATCGCGGTGAGTTCATAGCAATCATGGGCGCGTCGGGCTCCGGAAAGTCGACTACGATGAACATCATCGGATGCCTGGACCGGCCTACCCGAGGGCATTACTTTTTGGAGAACCAGGACGTCTCGAAGCTGTCGCGCGACGAGCTTGCCGATATACGAAATCGCAAAATCGGTTTTGTATTCCAGGGATTCAACCTGCTGGCGAGGACCTCGGCGCTGGAGAATGTCGAGCTTCCGATGCTGTATATGGGGGTAAAAGCTAAGGAACGCACCGAGCGGGGAAAAGAGGCCCTGGAAATCGTGGGGCTGTCGAGCCGGCTCAACAACATGCCCAATCAGTTGTCCGGCGGGCAACAGCAGAGGGTGGCAATAGCGCGTGCGCTGGTAAATCGCCCTTCGATCATACTCGCGGACGAACCCACCGGGAATCTGGACAGCCGTACGTCGGTTGAGGTGATGGATGTCTTTCAGCAGCTCAATCGAGACCGCGGTATTACGATCGCGCTCGTCACTCATGAGCCGGACATCGCGCAATATGCGCGCAGGGTCATTGTATTCAAGGACGGACGGATTAAGGACGACCGGCGGGTCGGCGAGCCGCGTTCGGCCGCCGAAGAGCTGGCAAGGATGCCCTTGATCGATGACGACGACGAGGAGTTCGAAGAATGAATCCGCTGGTGACTTTTAAGGTTGCGTTGCAGGCGTTGGGCCGGAACAAGATGCGGTCCAGTTTGACGATGCTCGGAATCATCATCGGAGTTGGGGCGGTGATTGCGATGGTCGGCATCGGTCAGGGCGCATCGGCTTCCATTCAGTCTCAAATTGCCAACCTGGGCAATAACATGCTGTACGTGTGGTCCGGTTCAACCAATCAGGGCGGGATGCGGGGCGGAATGGGTTCGGCTACTACGCTGACGGCCGAGGATGTGGATGCGATGGAACGCGAGTGTCCGTCAGTCAGCGCATCCACGCCTGCGGTCTCGGTTCGCGGCGCCCAGCTCGTTTTTGGAAATCAGAACTGGGTGGCTTCGAGTGGAATAGTAGGGACAAATCAAAAATTCCCGGACATAAGGGCGTGGCCCGTCGCCAGTGGAGAATTCTTCGCCGAGAGTGACGTCAGGACTGGGGCACGCGTGTGCGTAATCGGGAAGACGGTCGCGGACAACTTATTCCAGGGAGTTGATCCGGTTGGTCAAACGCTTCGAATTCGAAACCTACCGTTTCGAATTCTCGGAACTCTTTCCGCAAAGGGGCAGAGTCAGTTCGGTCAGGACCAGGACGATACGGTGATCGTCCCGTACACCACCGCGCAAAAGAAAATGCTCACAATCACGTGGGTGCACTACGCGATGATATCCGCGGTGAGTCCTACAGCGACGTTTACCGCGGAGAGGCAGATCACCGAACTCTTAAGGCAGCGGCACAAGCTCACGATCAATCAGGACAACGACTTCACCGTACGAAACCTCACTGATGTCGCCGAAGCTGCTGACCAGTCCAGCAGAATCATGATCAACCTCCTGGCGTCGATTGCCGGCGTTTCGCTGCTTGTGGGCGGAATCGGAATCATGAACATCATGCTTGTCTCTGTGACCGAGCGCACTAGAGAAATCGGCATCAGGATGTCTATTGGAGCTCGGAGCAAAGTAATCCGGAGCCAGTTCCTGATCGAGTCTGTTACGCTTTCAGCGGTAGGCGGACTAATTGGCGTGTTCGTAGGCATAGGCGCGGCCATTATCATCTCGAAGACTTTGAACTGGCCCACTTTGATCTCTCCGATTTCGATCTTCGTGGCGGTGATTTTCTCAATGCTGGTTGGGATTGTGTTTGGGTACTATCCAGCGCGAAAGGCCGCCTCCCTGGATCCGATTGATGCACTGCGTTACGAGTAGCTCCCGCTTTGGCTCGGTTCAGGTATAATAGAAAACCGAACCGTTTCACGACTTTGGGCGTTAGCCTGCTAAGCGGGTGGTTTTGGGAATGATTTTTCGTAAGTCGCAATTTGTCCTGATCGCCGTTCTGGCGCTTTGCGTTTTCCCCGTCATGGTCAACGGGCAGCCTCAGGAGGCCAAGCAGGTCGAGGTCAACCGGATCATTGCGTCGGCCCAGATGCATTATCAGAAGGGCGAGCAAGCCTACGCTGCAGGACAGTACGACCTCGCGCGCCGGGAATTTGACCAGGCAGTAGATACGATCCTGATAGATGCGATCGACATCCGGAGCGACGATCGCCTTCGCGTGTTCTACCGGGAACTCATCGAGAAAATAAATCACTACCAGATCGCCGCGCTTGAAGAGAAGAGCGGTGGGTTTCACGAGCAACGTTATGAGCCCTCGCCTCTCGACAAGATTGCGTCGCTTTCCGATGCCGATCTGGATGAGGTCGGCGCGGACGAAACGGACGTCGCCGCAAGGTTTAATTTCGATTTCAACAGCGCATATCCAGTCAAACAGTTCATAAGCTACTTCACGCGCGGTCGCGGCCGGGCGACGATGGAAGCGGGGTTGCAGCGCTCGGGTCGCTTCAGAGAGATGGCAGAGCGCATCTTCAAGCAAGAAGGCGTGCCAACCGATCTGATCTGGCTCGCGCAGATTGAGTCGAGCTGGAATCCGTATGCCTATTCGTCAGCCGCCGCGAAGGGGATCTGGCAATTCGTACCGTCCACCGGAACTCGATTCGGTCTGGCGCAGAACTACTGGGTGGATGAGCGGTCAAACCCCGAGAAATCCACGATTGCGGCAGCGAGATATCTGAAATGGCTTGCGAACCGCTACCGGAACGATTGGACACTTGCGCTCGCCGCTTACAACACCGGCGAGGGCAATGTCGATTCCGCCATCGCGCGCGCCGGCACACGAGATTTCTGGAAGTTGCACCGCGGCGGATATCTCGCGCAGGAGACCCGTAACTACGTGCCCGCTATTCTGGCGGTGGTAACAATCGCGAAGAACGCAAAGCAATACGGATTTGAGGTTCCGCAGGCATATCCCTATCGCTACGAGACCCGATTGGTCACTAGCCAGACCGATCTCAGACCACTTTCAAAGAAGCTGAAGATAACCTACAACGCCTTGCTGGATCTGAATCCCGAACTGCAACGAGGCGTCACTCCTCCGGGCAAGCACGTCGTCAGAATACCGGCAGGCATGGTGAAGACGGTCGAGAAGAAGCCGGCCGAATCTGAGGCAGCCCCTCCAGGCGACCAGAACTGAGCGATCCATCCACCGCCCTGGTCGTTTCTGACCGCGAAAATCTGTAGTGAGGCTCAACGATGAGAACGGATTTCCTGCGGTTCAACGGCGCTGTCAAGCGGGATCCCGCCATCGATGCGTGGATGAAAGACCACGCAGGTGAATTGGGGGCCATCGCGCATCATTGGTTTGAGGTGATGCGACAATGCGGGGACGAAGTCCGGGAGCTTTTACATGACGGTTGCCCGGTTGCATGTTTGGGAGATGCGCCCTTCGGCTATGTCAATGTATTCACCTCGCACGTCAACGTTGGGTTCTTTCACGGTGCGTCGCTATCGGATCCTGCCCGCTTGTTGCAAGGCAATGGAAAATCCATGCGCCATGTGAAGCTGAGACCAGCAACGACCACAAACGCCGCAGCGTTAGGCAGGCTCATCGATATGGCGTACTCCGATATAAAGGCGCGTGTCGAAAACGGCTAGTTCTGAGTTCTGAGTGGGAAGGTTGTTGGCTAGAGTGACAACGCGCCAACGTTCAGTACTCAGAACTCAGTACTCCCATGTCGGGGAGAGCGCCAACTCATTCCGAAGCTCGGAATCCAAGTAAGAACCCCAAAATCAATACTATTGCCCTGAATTGGGTGCTCTGATATCATCTGCGCATAAATTCCGGCGGTGACGTGACGGATTCGGCGCTCCTGCCCTCGAACCTGTTTGCCCCTCCCAAGCTTGAACTCCTGCTGAGGTAAAAACGCGATGTCGGGCGGAATAATACTGATCATCTACATTTTTCTCGCGATTATTGGTTCGTTTATTGCTATTGGAAACGAGCAGACCACGGTCCGCCGACTGCCGTGGATAACTTTTTCAATCATCGTATTGAATGTTCTTATCTACTTCGTGACGTTCCCAATGGTGGCCACCGACGCAGAGAACATCTCGAAGGCCGGTGCTGCCGTACAAAGATTTCTCGAGCAGAATCCACAACTTTTAGCGGACGATTCAGTGCGCGAACAGCTTATCGAAGCCGGCATCATGACCCAGCAGGAAGGCGAGATGATCGAGCGTCAGGTCAAGAGGACCAGCGATACCGAGGCAGAGTATAAGTTTTGGCTCGGGACTGCAGACGCGACCAAACTTAAGGATGATCTGACTACAAAGCTCGGCGAGTTCAAACAAGCCACCGAAGGCAGCGTGTGGTATCAATTCGGTCTGGCACCAAACGGCAAGTGGAAGTTCTATCAGCTCATTACCTGCGCGTTTATCCACGGTGGATTAGTCCACCTTGTGTTTAATCTGATTTCATTTTTTGCGATTGCGTTCACTCTCGAGGACCTGTGGGGCCGCGGAGTGTTCAGCGCCTTCTATCTGACCGCCGGAGCGATAGCGTGCTTGCCAAATCTGATTGACCCGCTGAATGTCCCTTGCATCGGCGCCTCGGGCGCAATTTCGGCGGTTATGGGCGCATTTCTGATCCGACTACCTCGAGCGAGGATCAAGCTTCTGTTCTTGCCTTTCGCCTGGATCCGTCTCCTTTTTAAGAAGAAAGCCCTAACATTCATGATTCCCGGGTATGTTTACCTGGTCGCATTCTTCGTAGCTCAGCTCTTGAGTTGGCAAATTGAAAAGCGCTCGGGCATGAACTCCGGCGTTGGCTACACAGTCCACATAGCCGGGTTCGTTTACGGAGCGGCATTCGCGGGTGTTTTGAGGCTTCTCAAAATAGAGGAGAAATATATCGATCCGAAGATCGAATCAAAGGTTTCGTTTGAAGCCGCACCGGCCGTGAGCACTGCTTTGCGCTTCCTGGACAGCGCAGATCCACAAGCCGCGGAACGCGCCCTTCGCACTCACCTGGTAAAGCAGCCAAACGATACGAACGCCCTTCTTGCGCTGATACAGGTGTACCAGGCCGCCAACAATTTCAGTCAGTTGAACTCCGCGTACGCGCGGTTGATCAGGGTTCATCTCTCGGAACAGGACAAGGAGGCCGCACTATATGCCTACGACAGCCTTCTTTCAGCCTTCCCGGACGACAAGATCGAACCGCAACTCCCCGCTCGCGACTGGTTGACGATTTGCGAATACCTCCGCGAACGACAAATGACCCGCGAAGCCGGCGTCGAGTACGAACGAATGGTGAGAGCCTGCATCGCCGACCCGCTTGCTGGAAAGGCGGCAGTGCAAGGCGGCGAGGCGTCGCTCGCGGCTGGCGACGTCGAGCGTGCCCTGCGGTTGTTCAAGGCGGCATGTGAGTTGTCCCTCCCTACCTCGCTCGCCAATCGCGCGGACATGGGATTCGAGCGGGCGCAAAAGATATTGAACAGCCGTCCTAGCTGGACAAAACAACCTCCCAAAAAGCAGGACTACGGCCGGCACCTCGACGAGGAAGAAGCTTAAGGTAGTTCGTAGTTCTGAGTTCTGAGGTTGCTTGTCGCGGTTGTTCCGTCGGACGTTCCTTGCCCAGAACTCAGAACTCAGTGCTCAGAACTCAGAACTTCCTAATACTCCACCTTCAAATTCAAGAGCACTGATCGCGGCTTCGCTGTCCGGCGTGGAACCAGGAAGTCCGCGTCATCCCGGTCGATAAACTCCGAGCCGAAACTGAATACCGTCTCGTTGAACACGTTGAAAGCCTCCACCGACGGCCTGATCTTTAGCCGCTCTCCGATTGAAAAGCGTCTCGAAACACGCACGTCGATACTCCTTGTGCCGGGTCCTCGACCATAGTTCCGAGGCAGGTTTCCGTCGGACCCTATCGGCGCGACCGCCTGGAACGCCTTTACGGCGGTCGAATCCTTTCCCGGCCTTCGCCAAACCGGTCTGCCAAGCTCAGCCAGAAAATTCGGCCGGTCATTCGAGATGTCGTTCAGATTGCGATCAAATCCCGCACCTATGTTGAACGGCCTCGAGGAGCCGACCGAAACCACAGGTGCAAAATCTACCCGGAGGAGCGGAACCGCAACTACGCCGCTGACCACGATTCGATGACGTTGGTCCTGAAGCGACAGCGCGCGTTCGGCGCGCCGATCTCTGAGATTCTGTGGTGAAGCGGTGTTCGTAGTACCTTCGTCTATAAACTTGGATATTGTGTACACCGCACGCAGATGTAGCCTTTGGGTCGAGTAGCGCAGCGAGAAAATGCCGCCGTGGTAAAAAGAGTTCCCGGTAGATTCAAGCAATTCGACCTGCGTCAGAAGCGGGTTTGGCCGCAACGGTCGAACTGCATTCAACGCCGCGGCGATGTTTGACGAGCGTGGCGCATTCAGACCAAGGGTGAGCACTCGAACCCCGTTCACCGTTCTTATGGCGCCGGCAGTGCTCGAAGTGTTAGCGCTCAAGTCAAAACGAACGACATCCGCGCTCGCGCCTGAAATCGGACGACCTTCGACGAACCCCGGCCGGTTATCGAAGTCGCGGCTCAAAAGGTAATCGGTGAAACTGCCGAATCCCACAGGCAAGACCGGTGCATTGATGTTGCTCTCCCGCCATTGGTGCGCACCACGGGTAAAGATGTAGTCGACGTTCGCCACAAGGTCGTCCCGAACCTTTCTCTCGATTCCGAAGCCTGTCTGCAGCGTGTATGGGATCTGCAGGCGGTCGCTCACTCGTCGCAGAAACGAAGTCTCCTTCACGCCAAAGTGTTCCGCGATTGCGTGATCGGAGATTGGCTGGGGAAATCGTACGAGCGCCAGAACCTCCTTTTGCAGATCGGAGTCGACAACTATGGAAGAGCGGCCCAGGCTGAAGTCGTCCATGGTGCGAAGCAGTGCTCGATTGTAGAAGATGCCAAACCCCGCGCGGATTACCGTTGTTCCCCGGCGCAGCAGCCGGTGTGTCGCATCCGATGAGCGGCCTCCAAAGGGGTCCCAGGCGATGGCAACACGCGGACTGAAGTTGTCCCGGTCCTGCAGAACCGACTCGTTGTCCCAGCGGGCTCCGGCTGAAAGAGTCAGGTTCGGTCGAACGTGCCACTCGTCTTGCACGAACAAGCCGGCGACGTTGTTTCGTACCCGACTCGCTGTATCGAATCTCTGCTGGAACCGGGACGGTGCGTTCGACAAGAACTCATCGATGGTCTCGAAGGTGAACAGACCTCCTGCTGCAAACAAGTCTTCGAACGTCGATCGTACCAGCTGGATATCCGCGCCAGTCTTAAGAGAATGCGTGCTTCGAATCAACGTCAGCGTGTCCTGTAGCTGAATCCGCTTCTCTTTCCTTGAGAAGGCGGGCGATGAATCGCTGCCGGTGAACGCGCCAGCAATCAGCGTAGCGGGCTGCTGAATCACAACGCCGACCCGGTTTCCCTGCCCGCTCGAGCGGGGCTGAAGCTGCGACGATTGAAATCGAAACTGATTGAGTGCGGTGCTCGAGAAGACAAGATTGTCGGTGATCGCAATCGAACCGGAGTCGCGACCCTCGACAAGAATCGTATCGATCAGTCGCGAACTCCCGGGAAACCCTCTCTTGTTGCCTCCCCGAACCAGATCGAACCTGATCGTAGCGTTGTGAACCGGCGTGAGAGTCACGTCCGTCCGCACGTTTATCAAGTTGCGGATCTCAGGCGTTGAGACCTCATCAACAAACAGTCCCGATGTGCTGCCGGCTGCCACCGGCCGATTGGGAGCCGGCAACCCAAACGCAGGGTTCTGCCTTAGCGGCACGACGGCTGAGACCTGCGCAACGTCGGTGATGTCCAGCCGCTCGTACCCGACCAGGAAAAAGTGCCGGTCGGTCTTGAGCGGGCCGGACACGGTGAGGCTTTCCCTCCGTTGCTGCTGCGGGATCCTCCCAAGACCTCGCGCGTTGCGGTAATAGGTGTTCGCATTGAGCGACTCGTCTCCAAACTGGAAAAAGCCGTCAGCGTGAAGCTGATTCGAGCCGCTGCGAGTACGAAGGTTGATTCTTCCGCCCGATGCCCGCCCATACTCGGCCGCGTATTGGTTTGTGATGACTTGAACTTCGGTGATCTGGTCCGGCCCGAGCGATACTCTCTCGCGGGCACCGCGGTCGTCATTGTTGTCGAGCCCGTCTATCGTGATGTTGTTTGAGGTAGCGGGGGCACCAGTCAATGAAAACACGCCGGCTTCCTCCGGAGTCCCGCGAAAAAATCTGCTGCTGCCTTCTTCCGCGAGATCAGCGGTAGACAGAGGCGCCTCGGCTACTCCGCCCAACAAGAGCACCAACTTGAGCGGGTCGCGATTGGCGATCGGCAGGTCGGCCAATTCCCTGCCCTCGATCGTGCCGCCAGAGACGGTGCGAGTTACATCGATAGGCGATGACGCTGAGGCATGAACATTGACTTGTTCGCTCGTTCCTGCGGGTTCAAGAACAAAATTCGTGATCAACCTTCTACCGGCAATGACCTCGATGCCTGGCCGCGACTCTTCGCGGAAACCGGCGGCTTCTGCCCCCAGCGTGTACCTTCCGGGCTCAAATGCAATCAGATGATAACGTCCCTCGGCATCGGTCTGGGCTGAACGTTCAAATCTCGTGGACTCGTTGATCAAACGTATTTGCGCGCCGGTTATGACGGCGCCGGTTGTGTCGCGAACGGTTCCGTCAAAGACTACGTTGTCCAGGTCGTCGGCATTTGAAGGCTCGACTCGACCAGCGAAAAGGAAAACGAACGAGATCAGAAGAGACAAAGCACACGAACACCTCGACGAGCAGATGAATTGCATCATCGAATTCCTCCTGCAAAGCTCAGCTACGAGTTGATAGGAACTGGGGATTGGAACCGGGTAATAAAAAGGGCGGGAACCGGGTTGCTACGGGCGACAACTATAGACGTGATCGCGGTCAGCTACAAGTAGTTTATGGATGCGCATCGTCTTAGTTGATTCTTGACCGATTGAGTTGGAGCTGTCCCCGCTATGCGCGATCAGGTAAGTCGGGTTTCACGCCAAGACCGCAAAGATTTCGCAAAGACCGCAAAAGGTTCCCGAGCTTTGCCGGCTAGCGATTCTGTTTCACGAGGTGGATGCTGCGTCTGGGTACGAGCGCGCTCTTAGAGCCTTCTGATCGGAAGAATTCCTGATCGACGTTATCACGGATGTATTGGAGGAAGTTCTCAAATTCGCGCTGCATCTGATTCATCTTCTCGCGCATGTTAAGAATGATCTCCACGCCGGCGAGGTTTACCCCGAGATCCCGGGTCAAATCGAGTATCAACTCAAGTCTCTGCACGTCTTCCTCGGTGTAGTAGCGCGTCCCCTTCGCTGAACGCGAGGGCTTGATCAACCCCTCCCTCTCGTATAGACGCAGTGTCTGAGGGTGAATCTGGTACTGTTCAGCAACCACGCTGATCGTATATTTCTTTGCTTTCTTCTTGTCTGCTCGCATGACTGGATTCACTTCTCGAGCCGGTCAGCATCGTCGCTCTTGCCGCCAGATCGGGTTTGACCCTGCTCTTCGTCCTTCAAGTATTCGACTGCAGCGCGCTTCTCTCTCTGCGGCCCGAGGAACTTGTCGAGCTCGAACAACCCTGCTCTCATCATCGACTGCTTGGCATTTGCCAGGTCTGCTTCGTATTCCTCTGAGGTTCTTTCTCGAAGGCGTTTCTGCTCGCGAGTCAAGACCCAGATTATCAACACGACCAACCCGATCGCTATCAACCAGTAGCTCGCTTCCACCATCGCACTACTCCAATCCCATCTCGGCCCTCGGATTCTCTTGATTATAGCGCGCGAACTTCTGCAGAAGCTCCTTGGTCTCCTCGCTGATTATCTTTGGAAGTGTGATCCTGACTTCGACGAATTGATCCCCGCGAGCTCCACCCGCTCGGAGGCTCGGCGCCCCGCGCTCACGTAGTCGGAACTTCTGACCGGACTGAGTTCCGGGCGGCACCCTCAAAAGCGCCTTGCCGTCCACCGTTGGAACTTCGATCTTCGCACCGAGTGCAGCCTCTGGAACCGTCACCGGAACTGTACAGTAGATGTTGTCGCCCTGCCTCTTGAAGTAGGCGTGCTCTCCCACTCGCGTGACTATATAAAGATCTCCGGCCCCGCCTCCGTGCGTACCAGCATGTCCCTTCGCCGGAACCCGAATTCGCGAGCCGGTATCCACACCGGCCGGTATCTTAACGCTGATCCCTTCGCGCTTCGGAACATTGCCGGCGCCTCTGCACGTAGAGCACTGACCGGGGACTTTGCCGGAGCCATTGCAGTTGGCGCAGCGAGTTGAACTCCCGATAATGCTCGACCGCTGACCTGAGCCCTGGCAAAGCGGGCACGTAGCCGTGGCGTCACCGGACTGCCCGGTGCCTCGACACGACTGACACGTCTCGCTCCGGTCGACTTCGATCCGTACCGTTGACTCGCGCATCGCTTCCTCGAACGTCAACGCTATGGGGTACTCGATGTCGCTGCCACGCGACGGATGCGCGCGGCCCGCCTGACCCTGCCCTCGAATGCTGCTGAATATCTCGGAGAAGATGTCCTTGAAATTTGCCGCGCCGAAATTGGAGAAATCAAACCCTCCGGTAGCGCCTGCCGCCGCCGCCTGCTCCGAGTAGTAGCCGTAGCGGTCGTAGACTTCTCGTTTCTTGGGGTCCGATAGGACTTCGAAGGCCTCTGAAATCTGCTTGAACTGTTCCTCGGCTTCCTTGTTCCCCGGATTCACATCCGGATGATGGCGACGCGCCAGACGACGATATGCCTTTTTTATGTCCTCGGTCTTAGCCGTCCTCGCGACACCGAGTATTTTGTAGTAGTCGCTGCCAGGCATACCATCGCTTCCGAAGTCTTGAGGTTTGAGTACTGCGCGCTTGCGTTAAGCAAGAGTGCGAACCTGGAGACCGGACGACATCAGGCCGTCCGATCTCTCCAAAACCCATTTGCGAAGCGTCACTTCTTGTCGTCTACGTCCACGAAGTCCGCATCGATTACATCGTCACCGCCACCGGATCCGCTCGAACCGGCAGCCGCTCCCGAAGCCCCCGTACCGCCACCGGTCGGTCCGCCTCCCTGCGAAGCCTGCTGATACATAATCTCGGCAAGCTTATGCGACGCCTTCACCAGCCGGTCATAAGCTGCGTTGATCTCGTCGGTCTCCATCGAATCCAGCTTGGCTTTTGCTTCGGTCAATGCCGATTCGATGTCGCTTATTGTCGAAGCGTCCAGCTTTTCCTTGTGCTCGGACATGGTCTTCTCCGTCGAGTAGATCATTCCGTCCAGCTTGTTGCGAGCTTCGATTCGCTCGCGAGTCTTCTTGTCTTCGTCGGCGTGTGACTCCGCCTCACGCATCATCCGGTCGATCTCGTCCTTGGAAAGGCCGGAGGAAGCGGTAATCGTTATCTTTTGCTCGCGTCCCGTTCCGAGATCCTTAGCCGAAACGTTTACGATTCCATTGGCGTCGATATCAAATGTCACCTCGATCTGAGGCACACCGCGTGGCGCAGGCGGTATCCCCACCAGATGGAACTTGCCAAGGGTTCGGTTCTGCCCCGCCATCGATCGCTCACCCTGCAGCACGTGAACTTCGACCGAAGTCTGATTGTCAGACGCGGTGGAGAAGATCTCCGACTTGCGCGTTGGGATAGTCGTGTTTCGCTCGATCAGCTTTGTGAAGACCCCGCCAAGAGTTTCGATTCCGAGGCTCAGCGGCGTCACGTCCAGAAGGAGCAGATCCTTGACCTCTCCACCCAGCACGCCCGCCTGGATCGCTGCGCCCACCGCCACAACCTCGTCGGGGTTCACCCCCTTGTGAGGCTCTCGCCCGAAGAACTCTTTCACCATCTGCTGGACTTTCGGGATCCGAGTAGAACCTCCGACCAGAACTACTTCATCGATTTGGCCGGCCTTCAGACCTGCGTCGTTCAATGCAGCCTTGCAGGGCCCAATCGTCCTTTGCAGGATGTCGTCCACCAGTTGTTCGAATTTCGCGCGCGTCAACTTCATCACAAGGTGCTTCGGTCCCGATTGGTCCGCAGTGATGAACGGCAGGTTGATTTCGCTCTCCATGGTGGAGGACAACTCGATCTTTGCCTTCTCCGCAGCTTCCTTGAGCCGCTGAAGCGCCATCTTGTCCTTCGAAAGGTCAATTCCCTGATCCCTGCGGAACTCCTCGATGATCCAGTCGATCAAGCGCTGGTCGATGTTGTCGCCGCCAAGGTGGGTGTCGCCATTCGTGGACTTGACTTCGACAACACCCTCGCCAACCTCGAGAATCGAGATGTCAAAGGTACCGCCGCCGAAGTCGAAGACCGCAATCGTCTCGTCCTTCTTCTTATCCAGTCCATAAGCGAGCGCCGCCGCAGTCGGCTCGTTCACGATACGCATCACTTCCAGGCCGGCAATTTTGCCTGCATCCTTCGTAGCCTGGCGCTGCGAGTCATTGAAATACGCGGGTACGGTAATCACCGCTTGCAGCACCTTTTGGCCGAGATAATCTTCGGCGGCCTGTTTCAACTTTTGAAGGATCATCGCCGAGATCTCGGGCGGCGACCAATCCTTGCCTCCCGCCTGCACCCGAACATCGTTTCCGGCTTGCAGGACTTTGTACGGGACCATCTTCATCTCTTCCGAGACTTCGCCGTAGTGCCGGCCCATAAAGCGCTTGATGGAGTAAATCGTGTTCTCCGGATTGGTGACCGCCTGGCGTTTGGCCACCTGCCCCACCAACCGGTTCCCATCCTTGGTGAAAGCTACAACCGATGGTGTAGTCCTCGCCCCCTCAGAGTTGGTGATCACCACCGGTTCGCCACCCTCCATCACCGCTACCACCGAGTTCGTGGTCCCCAGATCTATTCCAATTATCTTTCCCATTTTCTCTTTTGCCTCCGCGAGAATGTCACGGCTTATCCTAATATCTGAGTGTGTTATTGTCAAGTTTTTTGTAGTGAAAGCGATAAAGAACCTTTGATGCCTGGTTGATGGGCTTAAGAGGTTGGGGAGCCTGAGGTTAGGGTTCTCAGGACGGTAGGCTCAAGGGGCTCGGCGGATCAGCATTCGAACCCCTTCTACGAGGTACGTCACCCCCGAAGTCGCCACAGATAAGGCTACCAGCCAGTAGAGTGACGGCAAGATCTCTGTCCCGAACCCCGCGCTGTTCAGCACCAGGAACGCCACTACCAGCGCCAATTCCAAGGCGGTGTTGATCTTCCCAGCCAGGTTCGGCTTGAATGAGGAGAAGCCCGTCAGAAGGTACACGATGCACGCCCCAAGGACGATTACCAGGTCGCGGCCAACAACGAGCACCACCAGCCAGACCGGCATCGGTGCGAAGGCTCCGTGCGGAAATGCCAGCACTACGAAGCTGGAGGTGGTCAGCAGTTTGTCCGCGGCGGGATCAAGAAAGCGCCCCAGCCTGGTGCTCTGACCGAGTCGCCGGGCGAAATACCCATCGAAAAAGTCGGTCACGCTGGCTACGAAAAACACTACCAAAGCCAGACCAAACCGACCCCGCGACACCAGCAGCAGAAATGGGATGGTCAACAGGATGCGAAAGAAGGTGATCTGGTTTGCGACGGTCCAGAGACCCACTCTATCAGGCGGCGTCTTCTGCTGTACCTTTGTGGTTTCCATCGCGGCGTCCGCGTTTGCGGTGTGCCATGCTTTCTTCAGTCACTTCGGAACTCAAGTCACGGCCGTTGGCGATCATTCGGCCATTCTAGAGCCAACCAGAGCCCTCAACAGGTTGTCGTCGAAATCGGAGCCTGATTCAAGAAACGCATAACCGATTCCAGTCGAACGACAAAACGATCCGATCGATTCAAGCAAGCCTCGAAGTGCCGCCTTGTATGCGTCCTGGACTTGCTGATTCACCGTGATCTCTCGAACCGCGTGAGTCTCCGCGTCCACAAGGGTCAGGTCCCCTGCCAGCGACGGAGCGAGTTCCTCGCGCGACAACAACTGAATCAGGTTCAGATCAAATCCACGGTGCGCAAGGAGCTTCATTTCAGTCTTGTAGTCGTTCGCATCAAGGAAATCCGAAATGATGAAAACGATGCCCGAACGCTTTGCCAGTCGCTGATAAAGTTTGAGTGCGCTCGAAAGATCGGTCCCCGCCCGCGAAGAGACTGATAAGGCCTCCTCTGAATCATCAACTACCGAAACGCCATCCGAATCCGGTTGACCAGCCGGTGTATCCTTACCCGCGGCAGAGGGGCTATTGGCTTCAACCAGTCTGTTCAGAAAGCTGGAGACTGAGGCCAGATGCCCTCTTCCTCGAAACGCGCGAGTTTGAGCTCTGATGTTTGAATCAAAGGTCGCAACGCTTACGCGGTCCAGGCTTTCTACCGCGAGAAAAGCAATTGCTGCCGCGGCCTTACAAGCCAGCTCAAACTTCGTGTGAGGCTCGCCAAATTGCATTGAGCGGCTCTGATCGATGAGGATGTCGATGCGGACATCTTCGTCTTCGACGAACTGTCGCAACATCAACCGTTCCAGCCGGGCGTAGACATTCCAGTCGACGTGACGAAAGTCGTCACCGGCTTCGTATTTCCGGAAGTCTGAGAATTCGATTGACGCCCCACGCCTCGTGGAACGTCTCTCTCCCCGGCTGGTTCCGGGAAAGGCGCGTCGCGCTCGAAGCCGCAGTCGCTCGAGCTTCTTCATGAAGCCTGGATCGAGAATTGTCTCCACTGTTTCGCTATCTCGAATTCCGCTCTGTTACCAGCCGCCATGCCTCGTCGATGATCGCGTCGGTGCTGACTCCATCTGCCTCGCCCTCGAAGTTCAGGATGATTCTATGTCTCAGCGCAGGTCTTGCTACCGCGGCGATATCTCCGCTGCTGACGTTGTAGCGGCCCAGTAGCAGCGCCCTCGCCTTTGCTGTGAGCACAATCGCCTGAGCGCCGCGCGGGCTTGCGCCGAACCGCACGTACTTGCGAACCGCCTCGGGCGATGCTTCACCCGGATGTGTGGCGAGAACCAAATCTGCAGCGAGGCCCTCCACATGCGGAGCGATGATTACTTCGCGAACGAGACGTTGCATCTCGATCAAGTCGTCGGGAGTCATGGCTTGCATAACCTGATGCGACTCCTGGGACGTTGTTCTTCTCAAGACCTCTATAAGTTCCGAGCGGTCCGGATGGGTGATCAGCAGCTTGAGCAGAAACCGGTCGAGCTGCGCTTCTGGCAGCGGGTACGTACCCTCCATCTCGAGCGGATTCTGAGTTGCCATCACAAAGAACACACCGTCAAGATGATGAGTTGTGCCGCCTACGGTGACTTGACGCTCTTGCATCGCCTCCAAAAGAGCCGACTGAGTCTTGGGTGTCGCGCGATTGACCTCGTCGGCCAGCAGCAGATTGGTGAACACCGGGCCCTTCTGAAACCGAAATAATCTGTCACCGCGTTCGTCTTCGACAACGATGTTTGTGCCTACGATGTCGGCCGGCATAAGATCGGGGGTGAATTGGATCCGGGCAAAGTGAAGCCCGATGGCTTCCCCGAGGGTACGCACCAAAAGCGTTTTGCCGAGTCCCGGAGCGCCCTCCAGCAGGACGTGACCGCTCGACATCAGCGCCAGCAGGGTTCCTTCCACTACGCCAGCCTGTCCCACGATCACGCTGCCGATCGCCGAACGCAGATCGCTGAATCTCTCTATGTACGAGTCAACACGGCTCTTGATTTCACCAAGCGTTGGCATATTGCAACATCCGCCTCAACATTCAACCGATTCGCAGATCGAGATCAAGCGGTTTGCGCGAGCGACTCTACCAGGGCATTTTCAGCCTGACGATGTCCTTCATCTGAACCAGGTGGTTTTGATCGTTACCTCGAATCTGTCGCGTCACCAGCTGTTCGATGGTCATCGATCCGTCCAGCTCGTGAACTCCGGTCCGGTGCCACGAATCCAACGGCAGCGCCGACAGTGTCTGCACGGTCTCGCTACGAAGGCGCTTGAACTCTTCGAGCGCACGCTTTGAGTCTTGATTGATGTAGTCGCTTTCACGGGCCAGACGGTCCTGATCGATGTTCGGAAGGTCAGGATTCTCTTCATCAATCATCCGACGGTAACGACCCAGATACGCCAGCCGCTCCATGTCTCTTAAGTGACACATTATTTCCTTTATCGACCATTTGTTTGGAATGGGTCTCCATCTGAGAGTCTCTTCATCAAGTGCACCCAACAGATCTTCAAGCTCATTCGGCAGCGACTTGAGATTCCAAATCAAGCGTTCCTTTTCGCGTTGTTCCATTCTCGTTCCTCGATTTTCGACGTCAACTCATGGAGCCGGAGCGGCGCCCCTCGCCTAACGAGAAGAGGGCAACAGACTCCGCGGTGCTTGTCTATTTGTGCTCTTCCGGGTTAATTGCGCTGAAGTAGTCGCGGACCATCGTCTTCATATTCGCGGGTATCTGGCTTCGCTGAACGAATCTCTCCGCCTCTCTGTGATATTGCGGATAGGCCGAAGAATACGGGACTCGCGCAGGTTGGGTGCCCGCTCGCGACTGGAGAAAGAGGTATTGACCTTGCCCGTTCGGATTGAGCTTGCCCGAGGCGCGTGTATCCCTGCCGGAACCCGGCGTAAGCCTTAGCTGTTGATTGCCAGACAGCGCCCGAGCCTGATCGGTCGAGCCTTCGAGTCCCGTGCCCTGGGCCCCCGCGCCTAGCGCTCCGGTAGTTGGTCCGAGGCGGTTTCGATCCGGTATCGATTGCTGCTCTCCGCCTGCCCGAAGCTGCGCTTTAAGCTGGTTGGCGGTGTCCGCGAGTCCCGCTATCAATTCGCGAGCTTGCTGGTTCTCGGCGAGCAGCCGGGCCGTCGCTTCGATCTCCTTCTTCAGTCCCTCGTGTTTCGCAAGCTCCCGCGCGATCTGCTCCAACTGTTCGGGCTTGATCTGGCGGGCCATCTCTTCGAGCGCGTCTCGAAGCTCCTTCGATTGGGCGATCTGCTGAAGATCCTTTGAAAGAGCGCGCGCCGCCTCAGCAAGGCGCTTGATGTCCTGTTCACTGAGCTCGCCCGCCTTAAGCTGCGCAGCTTTTTCCAGCAGCTTCGCGGACATGCCGGGAGCTGTTTTGGCAATCTCTTTGATCGCAGTGTCTGGAATCGCTCCGGCCGGCAAGTTCTTCAGCCCCGGGTTGGAGCTGTCCGGCGCGTCGCCTTTCCCTTGCTCTGATTGTTGCGAGGGCTTCGCGTCGGAGGCTTGCGCTTCACCTGCAGCCGTAGGCCTGTTGACATCTGGCTGCGCCGTCGACCTTGGTTCGGGCTTTGGAAGCCCATTGCGCGTCACCGAAGCCGCAGCCTCGCGCGAAGCCTCCGCGCCGGCCGAAACGGCATGCGAACCCTGTTGCGTAGACGCGCCTGGCGCACCCAAAGCACGCTGTCGGTTTGCATTTCTACGCGCGGATGTTTGCGGGTGACTTGCCGGTTTGCTTTCTCGCGCATCCGCAGCCACCGCTTGGGCTTCCAGTTTTGGATCTGCCGGCGCAGACGCTGGCGTCTGGTTCTTCACTGACTCCTTCACCGCGCCCGATGCCTCGGCGCTGTCGGTACTGGTTGCTTGCTGCGTTTTTATACCGACCTTAGGTCGAGCTTCGACTGCGTCCTGGAACCTGCGTTCGGCAAGGTTGACGATCTCGTCCGCTCGCGTTTCTCTTACTTCGGCGTGGCGTGCTCGGATCCTGTCAGCCAGGGCGCCCAGCTTCTTCAGCGCCTCTGCCTTGCTGGCGGGCGATGCTCTCAAGGCCCGGCCGAGTTCAGCCTGTTCTCGGCTGAGACTTGCGGCAGGCGCAGTCACCGGCACGAGCCTCTCAATTTCTTCGGCGCTTTGAGAAAGGCGCTCGCCCGCAGCTTGAATGTCGGTCCGTTGAGCCTCGGCGTCGCGCAGTGATTCGGTCGTCCGAACCGGAGTAGCCCATGCGGCTGCAAGGATTGCCAAAGAACAAACAGCGACTGCATGCCATTTTTTCAGTCGATAGGGCGCCAGACTCTCGGCCCGCGCTTCGACGATTTTGCCGGCGGTATCTTCCAACAGAGCTTCTTCAAAGACGCAATCGCTTCTGCCATCCCGGATGACCGAACATGCGGTCGTGAATCTGTCCTCGAGCTCGAGTTTCCTATCGATCAGAAATGCGCTATCAAGGTCCGACGCGCGTCGGCGCGACCATCTCCTTGCAAGGAATGTCAGGAGGAGCGCAAAAAGAGCGGACGTTGCCAGACTGAGAATCGACGGCCGCCCGGTTATGCGTGAGACGAATACCGTGATGCTCAACAGGAATAGGCCCGCGCTCGAAGCGACAACCAAGTAGTCGACCAGCAACGCGAGCCTGCGGCGGCTTCTCACCTGTCTGAGCAGCGTTTCGATAGATTCTTGACCACCGGTCATAACCACTCTCTTACGCGTTGCAGCCGTCGACGTGCCAGCAACAGGCTTGCAGTCGTCAACAACACGTAGAATATCACCTGGGTTACCCAGATCGGAATCCCGGCCAGCCACACACTGTTGGGCACCGCGAAGCCAGGAATCAGCGACGCGATCGCGGCAAACGGGTTCGTCCTCAACAGGAGAAAAACCATATTTATGAAACTCTGGGATGGACCTTGTTGAAAACTGCTGGCCAGGGCCGAAAAGAACAGAGCCAGTGCCGGTAGAGCGGCGACGAGGAATACGACTGCGATGAGACTGGTGAGCTGAGCAAGCACGCCCCTTCGAATCATCGTCGACCACATGAAACTCATCGAGCAAAAAGTCAGGCCCGCAACCAACATGACCAGGTAAGCGATTGCTATGTCCTGCATCGCTACGCCTCCCAGCGAGTAGGTCAATGCAATCAGCGGAAGGGACCCGAACAGAGTGAGCAGAAGGTACGAAAGCGCGGCTCCTACTTTGCCGACGAGGATCGTGCCGGGACCTGCGAGCGAGGTCACCAACAGGTCAAATGTCTGCTGTTCGCGCTCTGATGATATCGAGCTGGCAGAAAAGGTCGGCGCGATCAGACAAATCAAACCCATCTGAACGTAGATGAGCACGGGAGTCAGAATTGACCCGGCTTGATTTGCCAACGACGTAGGTGCGTTCTTGTTGACGACGAAATAAATAAGTCCGAGGATCGCACTCAGAGTGAGGATATAGCCTTCGATGACGAGGAACGCGCGCTTGCCGCGCATTCGGGTCCTCATTTCTTTTATAAGAACTGCGTTCATCATGATTCCAGAGCTGAGTCGGTTTCGGGTTTAGGTTTCGTCAAATAGAGACTCGGATGGCGAGCAATGCTCGACGAAAGACTACTGAATCAAACGAACCCGAATCCCTAAACCCGAAACTAGGTTTCACGCTACCCTCCCGCGGGTGACTCTCAGGAAAATGTCCTCGAGATCCGCTCGAACACGGCTGAAGCCGAGCATCTTGACTCCCCGCTCCACCAGGTAGTTCAAAAGCTCATCCACCTCTTCTGCGTCACCGGTGTACTCCGCATGAATCGTCTTTCCATCACACGTAGCTCGATCTATGTCAGGTCGCTCCTTGAGCGTCTCCAAAGCCAAAGCCGGGTCGCCTTTCACAACGATTTCGATCAGCACATGACCCGCCAACTGAGTCGTAATATCGTCGATCCTGCCAGCGGTCAATAGCCTCCCCGCTTCTATGATCCCGATCGACGTACAAAAGTCGGAGAGCTCGCTCAGGATATGTGATGACACCAGTACAGTCTTGCCCATCCGGCAAAGCTCTCGGATCAGCTCTCTGATCTCGATCCTCGCATGCGGATCGAGGCCTGACGCGGGCTCATCCAACAACAAGACCGCCGGGTCATGAAGAAGAGTCTTTGCCAAACAAAGCCGTTGCTTCATCCCCCGCGACAGGCTCATTACCTGCGCATTTCTCTTTACGCCGAGATCGGTCAGTTCCAGCACATCGTTAATAGCGCGTTTTCGATCGGCGGGAGCGAGCCTGTACAGCGCCGCAAAGTAGTCCAGGTATTCCCAGACCAAAAGGTCATCGTACACTCCAAAGCTATCCGGCATGTAGCCTATCAGTCTGCGCACCTCTTCGGGATTGCGTTCTACGTCCAGACCATCAATCGTGATCGTGCCTGCCGAAGGCAGCATCAGCGTCGCAAGCATTTTGATCGTCGTAGTCTTCCCCGCCCCGTTTGGTCCGATGAACCCGAATACCTCACCGCGACCGATCTCCATGCTCAGATCGGTCACCGCTGGGAATTCCTTGTAGTACTTTGAAACCGATTCGAGTTTGATCATCGGGAAGCTCACAGGTGAACCACGTAGAGGGCTTTGCTGCGACGGCGCGAAGCGCCTTGAAAATCGACCTCGTTCGGCGAGCGTGCTACGAAACAAACGAGCAATGGCCGCTCGAGTTGCTTCATCGAGTCGATCATCGAGTTCTTGTCGAAGAATCCGCCGCTGAACGCCGGCTCGCCTCCGATTTCCTTGTCCAGGATCGCCGCAACTTCCTGAAAAAGATCCGCCTCTTCGCTGCCTCCTCCGAGTTGCGACGAGTACCAGGTGTTGAAGCTGCCCGGTTGTGCAGCATTCATCGTAATTGCCTGGGTTCCTCCCGTCGACAGGTCAAAGATATCTGAGACTCCATCTCGACTCAGCAGTACTGCCTTTGTAATTTCGGTGCCCGCCACATTGGTCAATGTGCCGCCGCTCGAAGCCTGCTCAAAGGACACGAGCGGTTTTGCTCCTTCGGCTAACGATCTAATCTGAAAAAGCGTCGAGGCCCAGGTGGTCATCGGAATACGAAGATTGAACTGTTGTTGGTCCCGCTCGGCCTCGATGCTCGCATTGCCTGCGGCGCTTCCGGAGTTTGCGCCTTGAAATACATCGTTGGCGAAGGCATCTCGACCGAGGACGCTGAGTTTCTGAGTTCCTTTCGACGACGGAACAACGAGCAGACCACCAGTCACGTGCGCGAGGCCGTCTCTCTGATGCAACTCCACGAGAGAGACATCGGCCAGGACAGCGCTTGACCCGCGGCTTCTTTGTGCTACTGCTACGCTGATTGCAGTGAACAGCAACACGACCGCTGGTATCGTCAACCACGCAAGATCGGTCCGACGCTTCCAGCGCAGCGCTAGATAGTTCAGCGGACCGACGCCGATAACATAGCAAAGCAAAAAGAGCAGGATGTAAACCGGAGACGGCGGCGATATCTGCGCGAGCTTGAACAGCAGGCCCTGGACTCCCCAGCGGCTCGCATTGGGTCCGCGCCTTCCCGCAGTAATCCAGTTCGTGTGGTGTGGCTTGCTTTGCGCGGCCGGCAAGAGAAGATCTGCCCAGACCTGCTTTTCGCCGATCCAGCCACGGTACGGATAGAGCTTGGGGTTGAATCCCAGAAAACGCACCAGCCCCGCACCGTAATTCCGCTCAGCTATCACCAGGTTCTGGCCGGCGCCAATCAAACTGCGCGCTCGCTCAGTCAAAGAGGAATCCGTCACCAGGACTGGATCGGCAGTTTCGAATGCACCATAGACTCCGTTCAGTTCCGACACCGCCGATGCCGGCCGGGTAGCGCTGCCATGAGGCTCAACCGGCAGAATTGACAGCAGACCTGATGATCGCAAGCCGGCGAAATCCGCCGCACCGGTGACGACCAACAGTCCTCCCGATGCCACCCAGAGCCGCAGCGCTCGCGACTGCTCTTCACTCAACTGACTAAGGGGAGCCTCTCCCAGCACGAGTGCGTCTACGCGATCGTAGCCAATGTAGTCGCGAGGCAAATCGTCGGGAGCAATCACCACTGGATGCGCTTGAAGCCCCTGGTTCATTCCATAGAGCGGATTTCTAAAACGTCGTTGCGGATTTTGTTGGGCGGCGCGGTCGACGTCGGTGTCCGGAGCGGCGCCTGCCTTGCCAAACGGAGGCCTGTTCGGAACACGTTCGACGTTGACCGACGCGATCCCACTGAGGGCAGACTGTTCGTTGTCTACCACGATTACATCGAGCTGGTTCTCGAGGCCGTAGGTTCTATCCACTTTCACCGAAGTGTCCGCGATAACCTGGTCGCCCACGATTACTTGAATGTGCGGATCCTCAGCGGAGCTCACGAACGCGGTTACTTCGTGCGTCTGTCGCGAAGCGGTCGGAATGCGAACCTCTTTGACGTAGTCTCGATACTTGGGATTTGGCCCATCAGAAGAGGGGCAGCGAACTACGAGCTTTCCGCTGATTGAGGGTCCCTGATTCGTTATGGTGATTCGGAAAGGGCTCCAGTAGCCGGACCAGTAACTGACCTCCAGTTTCCCAAGGCCCGCCCTTACCGTAATGTCCAATCCTGTCGCAATGGAATCACTAGGCGGTCCGGCCCCGCCGTCCTGAGCGCGCACGGCAGTTCTCGAGCCGCTGAGAACGCTTGCAAGCACGAGCAGCGCCAGAGCGGCCGCGACCACCAAGCCTGTTATGCGCCTTATCTGTGCCATCGTCTCTGTTTGGCGACTATACAGTCACACGATTAGCGTCATCAACGATTCACAAGTAAAACGAAGCATGTTTGAGGCGCATTAACACGATTGGGTTGGCCCGAACCGGGCGGATCGAAGCAAAGACCTTAGGACCGGCTCAGCGAAGCGAGAGCTTGAGCTCCCTGCATTGCTTCACGGTAACGGGCAAGACATCTGGAGAAGTCCTCTTCAGACGAAGGGAACATTCCGTACCAGACAAAGTCGAAGCGGTCGGTCAGATATCGCATCGGAGTGAACACCGGCAGATGTCCGGCCACCTTCGCCAGATATTCGTGGTTCGTCGCGCTGTCTTCCAGTTCAAGTATCTGGCGATCGGCAAGCTCGTAGAGGAGGGAGACGTACAGCTTCCTGATTGCCGATCGGAAGTCGCCTCTTGCCGCCGCGGCAATCGCCGCATCGGCAAGATCTCGAGGAGTTGCGTCGGCTTCGACTTCTTCGCCGAGTATCACTCTCTTTTTCGAACGGCGCTTTGGCGGTTTGATGTGGCTTATCATCCAGGCAGCCAGGAAAAGAGCTCCGATTAGAAGGATCAACAGCAAAACCGATGAGAACAATCCGCCGCTCCTGCTAGCCCCAAAGATTCGTGCCAACAAGCCCGAGAAAGATTCAAATACTCGCATCAGAACCTCACGCGCTTTGGCTATTCCCTTCTTTATCGTCCTTCCGATGAACGTGTCCTCTTTTTCGCGATATTCAGGACGCGAGAGGATTTCCCGGATCTTCTCTTTATCTGCCGCCTGATCGCGTTGCTCACTTGGTTTTGCTTGTCCGCGTTTCAGGTGATCGTCAAGCGCTTTAAGCCGGCCCTCGGCTTCATTCAAACGCGCAAGCCGCTGCTGACGGTCCGTCTCCTTTGAGTAAGAATCGAGTATCGTCCAGAGCCAGGTATTGTCCACTTTCAACAGACCCTCCGGCGTCTGCACGTCCTCCGTCTTTGGAACAAGTCGCTTTATGTACGGCAGGCCTTCTTCAGCGTAATCACTATCGGCTCTTATTCGCGCAATCTGCTCCGCCGCCCTAACGACCCTGTGCTCATAGTTGAGCAGCGAAGATTGAGCTTGCGCTGCCTTCGCAAGCAACAGGGTTACTGCGAGGATTTTGATGCGAGTGGTGTTCAACTCAAATGGTCCTCACCTTAGCGACCGGCCGCATTGCATACAAAACAACTCAGTCCCGCTCAAACTCGCGCCGCAGTTCACGCAATAGGTCCTGTCAGGGACCGGGGTTGAGGGTTGAACGTTTTGCTTGTCGCGTTCCGCAAACGATGCCGCGGCTTCTTCGAATTTTCTCCGGTATTCTTCCTCGGGAGAACTCGCAGGAGGAAGTTCATCAGGAGCCGGCGTTGGCTGAACAGGTGGACGCCAACCGGCAAGGCCCAGGCCCAGGGTCTGAACATAGCTTCCCTGATAGTCGGGAGCCCCGGGCATGGAAAAGGCGGGTAAAGGAGTCGGGACCGGCGGCTGCCAGTTGAATTCCGGACCAACTTCTCGCGCCAACAGTTCCAGATCGTAAGCCTCCTTCCTCACCCGGCTGTCGAAATACAACAGAGTAAATGCGACTATCCAGACCGGAAGAGACAATAGACTCGCGATGTCCCGGCACGACGTGTACAGAACGCTCCAGGTCGGCGAGAGATAAAATTCGGCGCCGACCTCGCCCGAAAGATACAGCCCCGCAAGAATCGGCAACAACAACGCCGCAAACAACGATGTCCAGATGAAGTACGCGAAAAAAGCGATTGAACCGACCTTGTACCAGTTGCCTTTGCCAAGCCGAATTGCTCGCGCAATCGCACCGCCGGCTCCTTCTCCCTCGATCATGACAACCTGAGGCATAAAGATCAGGCGGGCGATGATCACGCAGACGACGAAGATCATAGCGGCAGCCGCCGCCAAGCCGACTATGCTGATCAATGTCACCGTCAGCCATTGAGGCAGTTTCGCTGCCTCTGTAGCACCGGCCAGAACGCCGATCAGTAGAATCAATATCGCAAAGACAAACGACACCACAAAGTAGGCGACGATCAGCATGACCACGCACAGCACTGCGAGGAGAGTTATGGCGCCAAATCTCTTCCTGACTACGCCGACGCAGCGTCGAAACGAAATCGGCTCTCCAAGCATAAGGTGGTCGCCCACACTCCTGGACAACCCCGAGACCGCCAACAACAAAACGTACATCGAAAACGGATAGCCAATCCCTCCAATTATCAGAAGCGCCACCGCGTCGCCGCTCAACCTCGCGTTCGGATTCACAACCCCGGTTAACATCGTTGTGTATCCGTACCAGAACATGAGCGACGAGAGATATCCCAGCAGCGCCGGAATTGCGACAATCGATATCACCGGAATGAAGTTCCTTCGATAGAGCCGCACCGCCCGGTCGATAACGTCGCCCGTCGACATCGGTTCCAGTATGGTGAACTTGGGCATACAAAAACGGCTGGATTATAGCACGCGGGCGACGCTTAGCCGGGGCATCGCGTCGCACGACTGTCGAGAGTTTCGCGATGGATGAATCTTGCTCGATCAGATTTGAACCGGCGGATCAACGGCTCTATCATTTTGCACCTAGTCTCAAGGCGCGAACAGAATCGCGAACTAAATGAGGATCAACTTATGAAGAAACCAGTGTATGTCGTTTCGCAGATCTGGATCGCGGCGGCGGTTGTTTACGCGATTTACGAAGCGATCAGCGAGACCGGTCTGTTTTCAAAAATCTTGAGCTGGGAGCTCACGACACTCGGCCGCGCCTGGGTGACGCCAACGGCGGTGGCGACTGCAATGATATATGCGTTGCCCGGCTTCGTTGGATTGAAGTTCACGAAGGAGCAGTCGCAACCTGATCCTGTCAAAAGCGCACGTACGGCCGCGACTGTCCTGTTGACCGCCGGCACCTTGATAATCCTCGCGGGCCTCGGCGCTTATGCCGTGGGACGCTTTTACAAGCCCGCCCAAAGTGCAGCCACGCCAGACGCCCAGTCGAAGCTGGGATTTCTGAACCTTAACCAGACTTCGGAGCCCCCTCCGTTGAACAACGCGCTTGGTTGGACTGTGAGCGGCACGCTTCATCGCGAAATAAAGTATTCCCTCGAAGAGAAGGGCGCGGGGCCGGACAAGACTACCGTTTATTGTCCGCTTGTGGCCTCGAATTGGAAGCCTTCCGATCCGGTCAGGATTTTTCTTCACACAGACGTCAATGCGTACATCGCAGTTTTCGAGTTGCCTACCGCGGCGGTCACGAGGGGCTACAAGCAAATCAACTTCAGCGAATCGTCGCCCATTCAAACTACGATTGAAGGAACACTGACCAGAAATGCCCTGCCCGACTACGCGAGAAACTATTTCGAGAAGGCGGGAGTGAGAATCTCAGAAGACAATCTGGTGCTCGAGGCCAAACCATTCCTTGGCCAATCGAGTTCGACCGGGTGGAACGAGTTCGCTCGAACAAGCTGGATCGCGGCGTTTCTGGGACTCATCATCGGCGCACCCATTCTTTTCGCCGGCGCGCTTGCACTCAATCGGGCTAAGAAGCAAAGATTGCAGAACAACATCTCAGCCTGATCGCCCTTCTGACAGTCCATCCCGCTTTGCTTGTCCACGGTCTCGGACCGCCAAGAAAATCTGTCTTCCCGTCGCAACCGTGTCAATTCCAGGCCGATAAGACTTCATGCGAAAGGAGTCTGTCATGTTGGAAGCCGATATGGGCATAGACGATGGCGGAGGCGGCGGCGGATGGGGTGATTTTTCCGATTACGGCGAGGGTGGCCGCTTGGTTGACGGCGGCGCCTACGCAGGTGAGGTCGGAGGTAGCTCCGGCGTCGAGTCAGATTGGGGCGGTACTGCCGAGGACACCGCCTCTTTGTCGGACGGTTCGCTTGACCCGGTTGGGCAACAGCCGGACAGCTCGCCTACGGCATACGCTGAGTACACAGGCGTTCATCCGGACTATGTTCGAGACTATTACCAGAGTCAGTTCTCAAATCCCACGACCGCCGACACCGCAGATTCGAACGCTCCTACAGGCACCGATGATCAGACAGACCCGGTCACATCTTCGCTCAACGATCCAATCGACGACGGGCTCATCACGGGTCAGGGGCCCGACGAGTTCAAAGGTGGCGTAATCGACGTACCAGTCAATCCAACGGACACTCAATGGGACGTGGTGGTGCGATCGCTTCACTCCTTCGCGCAAGCGGCTGGCTTGCCTTCTGAAGAGGAGCAGAGCTTCGTGGATCACTGGAGCGAAGTGCTCAAACAGAATAACGAGACCGGGCTCTACCACTATGACAGCAATGGCAAGACACCTTTCAGCGATGAGGAATTTGCAAAGGTTTTGAGCGATCAGAAATTCTCATCGGAACTTTCTCCAGATATGCAGCCGGAAATCGTGCAGGACTTGCGTGATCGGCAGGCAGCAGTTGGCTGTGTTTCTCGCTGCGAACTCGTTCGACGAATTGATGGACTCCCTTCGCATTGAAACGGAATAGGAGGGAGATGAGTTTTCGGGTTTCGGGTTCGTCAGATAGAGACTCGAATGGCGGGCAATGCTCGACGAAGCCTACTGAATCAAACGAACCCTAAACCCGAGACCCTCACTCAATCCCTCATCCTTTTGCGTTTTCCTCCTGCGGGCTCTAGACTAACTCTTCCACTCGATATGGCGGATTCACAGGTAATCGCACGCAAGTTCCGGCCTCAGGCCTTCTCCCAAGTCATCGGTCAGGAGGTCATAACCCGGACCCTCACAAACGCCATCAACACCGGGCGTCTTCATCACGCTTATCTATTCACTGGCGCTCGCGGGGTCGGCAAAACAACAACTGCCCGCATCCTCGCAAAGGCGCTGAACTGCATTAAAGGCGTATCAACCGAGCCTTGTGGAGAGTGCCCATCGTGCGTCGAAATAGCTGGCTCGCGATCGATCGACGTCATTGAAATAGACGCCGCATCGAATACCTCCGTAGAAAACGTACGAGAGGTAATAATTAATTCGATTACCATAGCTCCTGCCAGAGACCGTCACAAAATCTTTATCATCGACGAAGTTCATATGCTATCGGGGTCGGCGTTCAATGCACTGTTGAAGACCCTCGAAGAGCCGCCTCCTCGTGTTGTATTCATCCTGGCAACTACCGACCTGCACAAAGTCCCGGAGACAATCCTGTCCCGCTGCCAGGTTTTCGAGTTTAGAACGATCTCACTTGGAAAGATCCTGGATCAGCTTCGCTGCATCGCAACCACCGAAGGCGTCTCGGTCAGCGATCGCGCGCTGATGGCAATCGCCCGCGCCGGTGAAGGCTCGATGCGCGACGCTCAGTCCGCGTTCGATCAGGTGATCAGCTTCGCCGGCTCAACAATTCACGATGAAGATGTCTCGGCAGCACTCGGCCTGGTGGACGTCGAAACCCTCAATCAGACCATTGAATCGATCGCCACGCAGGATTCCGCGCGACTCTTGAGAATAATCGACGATGTCGCGTCGCGAGGCTACGACATCCGCTCTTACTGCCGAGAGCTGATGACCCATTTTCGCGGCCTGCTGATGATCAAAATAGCAGGCTTTGACCCCGAGCTTACGCAGTTGTCTGAGAGCGACGGGGAAACGCTCGCACGTTTAGCCGAAGCTTTTTCAGAACAGGATCTGGTGCGCTTCTTCTCCGTACTGACTAAGACTGAACAAGACATTCGCGTCTCGGCGCAGCCGAGATTCCAACTGGAGATCGGGTTGCTCAAGCTTCTTCACGCCAAGCGGCTTTATCTTCTCGAGGACGCGCTCAACCGGATCACCGATCTCGAGTCTCGACTAGGCGGCACGAACACGCAATCTGGCGCAACATCGCAAAAAAAGGGCGCTCAGTTCGCCGTCCAGCGACCTGCCTCCGCTCCTGGTGGAACAGTTTCTTCGGCCAGAGGTCCGGCCGCGCCCCCAAGGCGCGAGCCACCCAGCGCTCCGGCAAGTCAGCCATCGGCATCAAGCTGGACCCGCAAGTACGATCAAGTCGAAAAAGCAAAGGCGCCCGATGAGCCGCCGCCCCTTGATGACTATGACGCCGACTTCGGCACAGAGAATGAGTACGATACCGTGGTGCCTACAACCGGCGCGGCAACTGATCAGGTAAGACAACTCAAGGCGGAGTTGGAACGCCAGGGAAAGATGATGATCGTCTCAGCTCTGGACAAAGGAGAGACTTCGATCGACGGGGATTATCTGAAGGTTTCCTACGCTTCAGGAGATGGGGTATTCAAGAATCAGCTCGAAGCGCGGGACAAGCGGCTTGCGATCGAAGATGCTTGCGAGAAGGTGTTAGGACGAAGGCTGTCGCTGCTTGTCATCCTCGGATCGCAGCCAGCGGCGGAAGGGATCACCCGTAAGAGCGCGGGTTCGAAACAAACGCCCGCGGCGGCAAGCGACCCTAAGCTGCGTGCCATTGTCGAGCGCTTTCACGGAGAAGTCATCGAGGTGATAAAACCCGATCAACAAGACTAGCCTTCAGGAACAAGAGGAGAGCTATGAAAATGCCAGGCGGGTTCGATTTGCAGGAGATGATGAAGCAGGCGCAGCAGATGCAGGACGACCTGCAGCGCGAGATGCAGAAGGTCAGGGTAGACGCGACGGCGGGCGGCGGTGTAGTGCGCGTGACAATGAATGGTGCCAAGGAGCTTGTGGCGTTGACTATTGATCCGGAAGCCGTAAAAACCGGCGATGTAGAGATGCTACAGGACCTGATCATCGCCGCGGTTAACGAAGCATCTAGAAAATCCGACGAGGCGATGAAGGGCAAGCTGGGATCAACGCTCGGCGGAATGGGCCTCCCCGACGACTTGCTCTGAACTCATGCTGGATTACGTCGAACCGGTAACAAAACTTATCGATCAGCTTGAGCGCCTGCCGGGTATCGGCAGAAAGTCCGCGCAGAGGCTCGCATTTTACATCCTCCGCTCGAATCGCGAAGAAGCTAACCGACTGATCGAAGCAATCGTGGAAGTAAAGGAGAAAATAATCCTTTGCTCTACCTGTCACAACATCACCGATCAGGATCCGTGCTTCTTTTGCACAAGCCCCACCCGCGATCACCGGCAGATTCTGGTTGTAGAAGAGCCCTACAACCTCGTCACCGTCGAACGAACTCGTGAATACAAGGGACTGTATCACGTGCTGCACGGCGCCCTCTCGCCCATTCGAGGAATAGGTCCGGACCAGCTCAAGATCAAGAGCCTGCTCGAACGATTGAGGTCCGGCGAGGTGGAAGAAATCATTCTCGCCACAAATCCGAATACCGAGGGCGAGGCAACGGCGAATTACTTATCGCGGCTTCTGAAACCGCTCGGGGTGCGAGCAACGCGAATCGCGATGGGGGTTCCGGTTGGTTCTGACCTCGAGTTCGCCGATGAAGTGACGATGAACAAAGCGCTCGCCAATCGACACGAAGTCTGACTCAAACTCAGACTCAATGCTGTGTATCTTCCTCTTCGCTCGAGTGGCCAAAGACGTGGGTGATATCTGAGAAGAATCCTTTAAGGCTCTTTCCAAGACCGGCGGGCTCCTCGCCGCCGCGGACTACCAGCACCGGGCACTCGGCGCGATTCACAATCTCACGAGTTATGTTACCCATGATATAACTGCGAAGGTTTCCCGCTTCAGGAGAAGAGCCGGTCACCACCAGATCGTAGTTCCCTCGTCTGATTTCTTTGAACACCTCGCTGACCACCATCCCGTGACGAAGCCTGACGTCCGTGTTGACACCGATTGCCTGCAGCTCCTCCTTCTCTCTTCTGAGGTTCTGACCGACAGGGAGCTTCGAGTGCAGCAGGAGATTGACGTCCTCTTCCATCTTGATCAGGTCGGAGTAGACTTCCGGCGGCTCATTCATCACGTGAAAGAGAGTCACCGCGGCGCCGGCCGCCTTGGCTACCGAGCCGGTAAATGCGACTGCGCGGTCTATATACTTTTCGCCCCCGCTGCATATCAGAATGCGCGCCAGTTTTTCGCGCTTGCCGATTACCACCAGCACAGGTGGGGCTACCGCCTTGATGATCTTGTAGGCCTTGGCGGACATCAAGAACGGCCCGCGGGTGCCTTTGCGGGCCGCACCTATCACAACCAGGTCGTACGTAGTCTCCTCAGTCCGTTTGAGGATCTCTTCGATGGGCTCTCCGGCTTTTACGATCAACTCGGCATTGATGCCGCGCTCCTTTGCGAGCTGCTGTGACCGCCTGAGTGAGTCGAAAACAATGTCCTCTTCCGAGGACTTCTCGTTGATTCCCAGGAGGGTGACTTCTGCTCCGGCTTTTTCGGCTAGAAGATTCCCAAACTCGACGGCGTTTTCCGCCTGAGCCGAGCCATCGCTGCAGATAAGGATTTTCATAAAAACGCCCGGCTTACTTCGTTCATCGACGCAGAGCCAACGCGCCCATGGCCGCAAAGCGACTTCAGCCGTTGGCTTAACCGGCAACGGCAATGTAAATTAATTATTCGCCGACCAGGCATCGATCTTATAACAGAAGTCGTGGCAATGACAGGCGAAGCGTCAACTGGGGTGCGAGCTTTCTTTGCCGGCGAATGGCAACTAGACAAAAGAGCTTTGACATCGAACGAATCGGACCGCGGTGTATCACTGCCCTCCGTGGCGTGAGTGTTCTTTAACGAAAGGGCGTTGCAATGCTTTTCAGGGTAATCTCATCGGCACTTGCCGTATTCCTATGCGGGTTGTCGGCTACTGCAGTTCAGACGGTCAAAAAACCATCCGGCCCAACTGACATCAACGAAGTGATCCGGCGCTTTGCAGCGGCGGAGAGCGAGAACCGTACCGCTCGAAATAACTACACCTTCACACAGGACTTTCAGATTCTCACGATCGGCGAAGGTGGTTCGATAACCGGGAAATTCCACCGCATCTCGGACATCGTCTACGATGACCGAAGCAACCGCGTGGAAAAGATCACTTTCTTCCCGCCGCCGAATCTGGGTGAGGGCTTACAGGTCAGCGAGGAAGACATGCAGGACCTCGCCGGCGTTCAGCCGTTCGCGCTGACCACCGAGGAGTTGCCTAAGTACAACATTACCCCGGCCGGTAAAGAGAAGATCGACGAACTGAACACTTATGTATTCGACGTGAAGCCCAAGCAGATGGTGAAGGGTGAGCGGTATTTTCAGGGTAAAGTCTGGGTCGACGACCAGGACTTGCAGATAGTCAAGGCCGCGGGCCAGGCTGTTCCGGAGGTCAAGGATCAGAAGTTTCCGCGCTTTGAAAGCTATCGCGAGAACATCGACGAAAAGTACTGGTTCCCGACCTACATCTATGCCGATGATGTTTTGGAGTTCAAGAAGGGCCCCTGGGTACACATTCGGATGACAGTGCGCTACACCAACTACAAGAAGTTCGGTGGAAGAATCAAAGTGCTGGATGAAGGCGAAGCCGTACCGGATCCCAACGCTCGGCCTGAACCCAAGAAACCAACCAAGCCACCTCAGAAGCCGCCGCAGCTCTGATCGGTCGCTCGGATCATTGGCCGCTGGCCCGCGGTGAGTAGTCGAGCCGGCGCACAGGTCCGGTTCGATTTGCTGTTGCTCTGGTAACTGTATCCGCTGATCAGTTGAAAACGATCGGTTTGATTTTCGTGTGGAGGTGAGGCGGCTTGAAGGTGATGCACCTCTGCTTGATGGCGCTAGTCCTCGCGAGCCTGCCCACGCTGAACGCGACAGCTTTCCAAAGCGACAACCGAAAATCCCCAACAGACATTCTGAACGAGTCAGCGGAGCGTGGAAAGAAGCTTCAGGCGGCGCTGAATCAGTACTCTTATTACGCCGAGCTGACGATTGAAACAGTCAGCGAGGCCGACACGATAACCGGCAAGTACTATCGGTTCTCGCAGATCTCGCACGACAGCAACGGGCAGCGGCGGGAAAAGGTCCTTGAGAACACGTCCACGTTGCCCGGAGAGATCTACATCGGAAGTAACGCCGCAAACAACATCACACGAGTCTATTCATTCATGCTCACACCCGAGTCTTTGGAACAATACGACTTCAACTACATCGGCCGGGAACGCATCGACGAGCTCGACACATGGGTGTTCGATGTAAAGCCGCGAATCAAGCTCCCTGACCCGGACAAGAGCCCGGACAGATACCTGAAGGGGCGGATCTGGATTGACCAGCAGGACCTGTGCGTGGTGAAAGTAGCCGGCGAAGCAATTCCGGAACAGACCGGGCATCGCACGCCGCGATTTGAAACATACTATCAGAACTACGGTGACTACTGGTTTCCGGCGTTTTCTTCCGCCGACGACAGCGTACGAGTCGGCCGCCGCACTACGAGAGTCGTTGTAAAGGTAAGGTTCACCGGTTATAAGAAGTCCGATCTTCCTAAGAGGACGTAGTAAGCCGGACGGCAACTGACGGTGAGAGTCACCAGGACGATTGGACGCCGCGACGGAAATTGAGGCGGAGATCTCAAGCTCAAGCTCACATTCGAAGTTAGCGCCAACAGTCTTTCAACCCTCATCTCCCGCACTGAGGCGTACACTGACCCTCGCTCTATTCCTGCTTCCTCTTTGCGTGTACATAGCCACGCTCGCGCCGACGGTCACTCTCGTAGACAGCGGCGAGCTGATAGTCGCAGCGCGCACTCTCGGAGTCGCTCATCCACCCGGCTTTCCTCTCTATGTTCTTCTTGCGCACCTTGCCGCGATGGTGCCGATAGGAAACATCGCTGCCCGAGTGAACTTCGCGTCGGCGGTGTTTGCCGCGACGGCAGTTGCGTTCACTACGGCGGCGGTGTTCGAAGCGATGATGACCGAAGAGCCTCCGTCAACGCCTCCCCGCACCGGCAAGAAGCCGCGCGGTTCGCGATCGCGACCCAACGCAGTCGTCGAGCGCACGACGGGCGCCGACACAGAGCCTTCAACTTCGATTTGGGCCTCGATCTCTGCTTCGATCTCGACTTCGATTTCGAAGGGGCTAATCCCTCCGGTGGTTGCAGCCCTGGTGCTGGGGTTCTCGCGTACGCTTTGGTCGTACGCTACCATCACCGAAGTCTATACGCTGAACACAGCTCTCATCTGCGGCATCATCTTTTTATTGTTTCGCTGGCGACGTCTTATTCTACGGCGTGATAGAAAAGGGACCGCGCCCATTCAATACGATCGATGGCTTTACGCGGCCGCATTTGTATTTGGAATGGCGCTTGGCGTACATCACGCGACGGTAGGTCTGGTCCTGCCGGCATTTGCCGTACTGGTGTTGAGGACTGAAGGACTCGCATTCTTCACCAGCCGCCGGCTGCTGAAAGCCGCGGCGGTTTCCTTTCTTGGACTCGGAATTTACGCATATCTTCCGATCGCGGCGTTCAGAAGCCCGCTAATGAATTGGGGCGATCCCAGGACGCTCGAACGCTTTCTGGCTCACATCACCGGGTGGCAATATCACATTTTCTTTCAAGCTAAACCTGAAGGGGTTTTTCGTCAGCTCACCGAGTTTTTTACACTGGTGCTTCGGGAGTTCGGACCCGCCTGGTTTCCTGCGACCCTCTTACTTGCAATAGGAGGATTCACATATCTCTATCGCCGTGGCCAGCGAGCGGTCTTCTGGTTTCTCGCGGTCACGGTGCTTGCCAATCTCGCTTACAACGTCAACTACGAGATCGCCGAAGACAAAGACGCTTACTACCTTCCGGTATTCCTTTCAATCGCCATTGCCACCGGCGTTGGTGCGCACTGGCTGGCGCAAGCATTCAATCAAAGGAGCTTCAATGCACTAGCTCCAATCCTTTTGGTCGTGGTGATTCTGGTCGAAGCTTACTCCAACTACGCGTATGATAATCGCCGCCATTATTTCATCGCTCGTGACTACGTTCAGAACATTCTGTCGACGGTCGAGCCCGGTGGGATGCTGTTGACGATGGACTGGCAGGTTTATTCTCCAATGTTCTACATGCGAGAGATCGAGGGCTATCGGCGCGATGTTGTGGTAATTGACATCAACCAGCTCAGGCGATCGTGGTATTTCGATTATCTTCGGCGCGTTTATCCGGAAGTGATGGGCCGCGCCGGTGATCGCGTTGATGCTTTTCTGGAGGACCTCAAAAGTTGGGAGCACGACCCCGATCTCTACCAGCGTGATCTGTCATTGAACAAGCGGATATCGCAACGATTTCGGGATTTGATACTCGGCCTGATTTCGAATCACCTCGATGGCGCGCCGGTCTACATAACCCGAGACGTTGCGTTGTTCCGAGAGGGCGATCGGGACTCGGATTGGGCTGGGCAGTTGTCTCAGATCTATCAGCAGGTGCCCCAGGGCTTGGTCTTTGAGTTGTTCCGGGACAAGCAGTTCCACGAACCCGCTTCGTCTCAGTTTGAGACAAGGGGCCTGGCTGACGGGAGCCTGCATTTTGAGCGCGACGACGTGGTGAATGTCAAAGTCCTACCGGTGTATTCGAGCATGCTGTACGCACGAGGCCGCTATCTGGCGGCCGCGCATCGGGATGACGAAGCGCGGGAGTGCTATCGCAAGGCATCGGAATTCATGCGTGAGTAGAAGAGGCAACGCTACGCATACCTTGAGCCGGCGGCTTTCGTGCTCCTCCCCCGTGGCACGAGTGATAGTAGCGACCACTCGATGGTCGACCAGCATTTGTCGTTCGTAACGATGAGATTCTGTTGTTGCACTGGACAACGCTCTTATCTAAATGTGAGTATAGTCCCTCAAAGTAGACGCATGTCCTTCGAAGAGAAAAGTCCGACCAGTAAGGACGCCCCGGGGCTTCCAAGTCAGCATCTGAGCGCGGGCGAGATTTACGCCGAAATGCAGAGGCGACTCGATCAAGGTTCGGAGGCTGCGATGGCCACCGTGGTCAAGACGCGAGGATCCACACCGCAGCAGGTCGGTGCAAAGATGGTCATCTTCGATGATGGATCATTCGTTGGGACGGTAGGCGGGGGTTGCGTCGAAGCAGATATTTGGGCCGAAGCCCGAGAGGTACTCCGAACGGGCAAGAGTGATATTTACCATTTCAATCTGTCGGACGAATACGCCGAGGCTGAAGGGATGGTTTGCGGCGGACAGATGGATGTGCTGATCGAGCGTTGGTCGTACAAAGATTAGAAGAGCAAGCACGAGATCGCCCCGATCGAGTGGTGTCAAATACGGCGCCGCACCCGCCGCTGTGCTAGACTTCCCATTTATGCCTGATCACCGGGTTTTGATTGTAGACGACGAAGACTCCGCCAGACAGGGTCTGAGCGAGCTCATAACGAGCTGGGGCTACAACACGGCCACTGCCGCCGACGGCCGCCAGGCCCTCGAACGTGTCGAAGAATTCCTGCCGCTGGTCGTGATTACCGATGTCGTCATGCCAAATCTTGACGGCTTTAAACTCCTGCTGCAGCTCAGAGAAGAACACCCCGACACCGCTGTCATTCTCCTCACCGGACAAGGCTCCGTAGACGCCGCTATTCGTTCCGTAAAAGACGAGGGAGCGTTCTACTACTTTGAAAAGCCAGTAGACACCCGACGCCTGCAGCTCGTATTGAAAAAAGCCGCCGAGTACTCGAGCGCAAGACGCGAAAACGAAATGCTGCGGCGCCAGCTTCGCCAGTACGGCGCATTCGGAGACATGGTCGGCAATTCAGAACGGATGCGTGAGGTGTACACGCTGATTGAACAGGTAGCTCCGAGCTCGGTGTCGGTACTGGTCACCGGCGAGTCCGGGACCGGAAAGGAAATGGTAGCTCGCACTATTCACAAGCTGAGTCCGCGAACGATGAACAACTTCATCGCAATCAACTGTGCCGCGGTTCCCGAGACTCTGATGGAGTCCGAATTGTTCGGACACGAAAAAGGAGCGTTCACCGGCGCCGCCGAGCGTCGAATAGGCTGTTTCGAGCTGGCAAACAACGGCACGCTGCTTCTTGACGAAATAGCGGAGATGCCATTCCTGCTGCAGGCAAAACTGCTCCGAGTTCTGGAGGAAAAGTCCGTTCGACGACTTGGTTCGGCTAAGGAGAAAGCGATCGACGTTCGAGTGATTGCTGCCACCAACAAAGATCCGTTCAAGGCGGCCCAGGAAAACCTCATGCGAGAGGACTTGCTGTACCGATTGAACGTAATTACAATCAAGTTGCCCCCGCTGCGCGAGCACCGAGACGACATCCCACTGCTCGTCCAGCACCTCATTGACGAGCTAAGCCGGCGTCACAACAAGACAGCCCGCATCATTTCGACGGAAGCTATGGAAGCGCTGTTTGGCTACCACTGGCCGGGAAACATTCGCGAGTTGAGAAATGTGATCGAGCGAGCGGTGGTCATTTGCGAGGCCGACCAGATTGAAAAGCGACACTTGCCCTTCCAGATCACCGGTCAAGCGCCCTCACCCACCACCGATGCCGTGCTGATACCGATCGGAATGCCGCTTGACGAAGTTGAACGTAGAATAATTCTGAGCACGCTGGCTCGCACAGACAACAACAAAACACGCGCGGCTGAGACGCTGCAAATAAGTTTGAAGACGCTACACAACAAACTGAAGGCCTATCGCGAGGCGGGTGAAGAACAGCTCGACTAGGTGCGGCACGCTGGCTCAGGTTTATGGCCACCACGGTAGCAACACCTGAACAACTCGGGACACAGGACCACGAAGGTCCGGTGAACGAATCTTACTCTGGCCGCTCAGCGTGGTTCAGACTTGGACTCCGCGCCCGCCAAATTGCACTGATAACCGTGCTTGTAGCGGTGGTCGTGGTAATTACCACCGCGGTAAACGTCGCCCACCTCACTGATGTAATCGTCAGGCAAACACGTCAGGAAGTCGAAAAGCTCTCTCAGCAAATCGGCTACTCCGTACAGCAGGAGCTCGCAGGCGACTTGGTCGGCGACCCTTCAACAAACTACTCCCGGCTTGCACAAGAACACTCGGCGGTTAGAACCCAGATGGAGTCCACGATCGTTAGCTCGCGGACAATTTCATACATATATCTTACAAATCCGGAAGGCGCGATTATCTCGGACACCGACGGCCGGTACGCCCTTGCTGCAAATCGCTATCTGATCGACACCGTCGCTTCTCCTCCGGCGTTTGCTCCGTTCGCCGCTCAGAACGGCTACTTCAAGCTGATCCGTATTCTGTTCGGCGAGCCGATCTACGAGTATCGCGAGACGATTACCAAGAGCGAGCTGTTTTCGGGAGAACTGCGAGTCGGAGTCTCGATGTCGGGAATCCGGTCGCAACTTTACGATCCGATAAAGAAGAATCTGGTGATAGGTTTCATCGCCATAGTCTTCGCCGCGGTGGTCGCAATCAGCTCGGCGAATCTTCTGCTGCGTCCGTTGCGCGCGATCTCTACCAGCATTCAACATCTGAGCATGGGCACTCAGCCCGGCGACTCGGAGTATGCAATGCTGCCGCGCGACGATATGGTCACGGGCGTAACCACCAGACTTAAACAACTCGGCGAGCGCCTCGCAGGCGAACGAAGCGAGTTGGAGATCATGCGCGGGCGTCTCCGGCAAGTCATCAGCCACCTCGAAGAGCGGCTGCTGCTCGTCAACCGTGAGGAAAGGGTAATGCTCGCCAGCCCTGACGCCGAGCAGGTACTCGGTCTCGACCGGACTGACTGGACTGGCTTGTCCATTGCAGAAACCCTCGGAAGAAGCCACCCGCTGGTACAGACTATCGAGCGCGCGTTTGTCGAACGAAGATCAATCGTTCGTTCAGCGCTGCAGGTGCCTACCATCGACGGCACCAGACAACTTCTGGTCTCTATTCAGTACATCGAAGACGCGGGGGAGCCGGTCGGGGCTCTGGTCAGCCTTCGTGACTATGAATCGTTCCAGAGATTCGAATCGCAATGGGACCTCTCGAAGAAACTCGCCGACCTGGGACGCATCACTTCGGGTATTGCGCACGAGGTAAAGAACCCGCTCAATGCCATGGTTATTCACCTGGAAATACTGCGCTCCAAACTGGAGTCCGGAACCGCCGATCCAAGTCCGCAACTGGAGATACTCGACTCCGAAATAAAGAGGCTGGATCGGGTCGTACAAACGTTCCTCAACTTCACTCGTCCGGTGGATGTCAATCTGGCGCCGGTGGACCTGAACTTGATCGTAAGCCAGGTGGTTGCGCTGGCTTCGACGGAAGCGTCGGAACGCGGCGTCAAGATCAACAAGCAGCTGTCGATTGAACCGATGATGGTCAAGCTTGATTCCGATCTGTTGAAGCAGGCGTTGTTGAACATCATCATCAACGGCTGTCAGGCGATGCCCGAAGGAGGTCCGATGAAAGTGAGTACTTTCAGAGGACCAGACGGGTCGACTCGGATATCGGTCAGCGACCGCGGCGTCGGCATCCCGGAGGAGGGTCGTGAGCGAATTTTCAATTTGTATTACACGACCCGGAAGGGCGGCACCGGAATCGGTCTGGCACAGGCGTTTCGAGCTGTACAGCTTCACGGTGGGAGCATAACCTTTCACAGCACGGTCGGCGTCGGCACGACCTTCGAGATCACCCTGCCTTCAGCCAGTTAGAGTTCTGAGTTCTGAGCCCTGAGTTCTGGTAGCAACCCCTCCGGTGCAAATTACTCAGAGCTCAGAACTCAGGACTCAGAACTTTTTTCCCCTCCCTTCGGCGCACGTTAGCCGTCCCCTCCGGCATCAGAAGCCTTAGAATCGTGAGCGGATGGGTGCCGGAGGCGTGAAGATGAGGTTTTTATTTCGAGTTTCCACAGGGCGCGCGCACTTTAGGTTGCCCTTCCCCACGTTCCGGGGGTCAAAACGCGCCAAATCAAGCGCGATGCGCTCAAGATTTGCGGTCGCCATCGCACTCGCAGCGACGTTGGGCTTCACTTTCACCGGTCGACAGGTTGCCGCGCAGGAATCCGATCGCGATGTTCTCGCCATCACACCTGTAGAAACTCAAGAACGCTCAAGCGCTCGCGCAACGCCACCGCTCAAACTGGAGGCGGACTCGGCGTTCGCGCGACTCAGGCCCGGAAGGCCGGAAGGTGAAGCCCGTACCCTAAAGCGCGAGCGACCCGCTTTGAAGACTCAATCTCTCGGAGCCCGACTTCACGCGCCTGTACCGCCCGCCCTTCAAAGCTTCGGCACAGGAGGCGGCGACATCGATGAACGCGAGCCCAACGATTCAGTTGCGCAAGGCGTATCGCTACCTGTCAACATCCAGGGCCGGATTGGTGTGGACTTAGACGTCGACTTCTTCGCGTTCCAGGCGCTTGCAGGCCAAAGCATAGTCGTAGAGCCATTCGCGGCCAGAATCGCAGGATCTCAGCTCATCGCCGACATCGCCCTGTTTACATCAGACGGCGTATTGCTCGATGACGATACAGGTGACCTGACACACGATCCCTTGATCAGATTCCGCTCATCAACTGACCAGATCCTGATTGTTGGAATCAGCGATGCGGACAATTTTGGCGGTTCGGATTTCATTTATCTGTTGAACATTACTCGCGGCGATGATGTCGACGAAGTTGAGCCGAACGGCACTACAGCTCAAGCACTCGGCTCGGTTCCTGCGACTATATTCGGCGAAATCTCGAACAATTCCGATTTAGATTTCTACAGCTTCCAGGGCCAGGCTGGACAAACCTTGATCGTGGACGTCGACGCGGAAGTTCTGGGATCCAGGCTCGACGCAGAAGCCAACCTGAGCGACCCGGCGACTGGCCTTCAGTTCTTCTTTAACGATCAAGCGGATGGCGACGATCCGCGCTTCAATATAGTGCTGCCTTATACTGGTCGATTCGTGGTCGGGATCGGTTCGTTCGCGGGCGAATCTCACGGCTTTTACAGATTGAATATATCTGTTGTGTCCGGTTCGGGTGCGCCGCTCATTACTAGCGTGACTCGATTGTCCAAGAAGTTGATTGAGGTAACCGGCACCGGTTTGACGTCCAATTCGGTTGTGGAAATGGGTAGCGATGCCAGGAAGACTACGCTCGTAGCGCCGGGCGTCCTACACGCAAAGGCGAAGGCCAGGCCAGGCAAGGTGATCACGGTTTCAAATTTGCCTGATGGCAGGCGTTCGAACCCGTTACTGGTTCAGTAGGCAGTATGCAGTAGGCAGTAGGCAGTATGCAGTAGGCAGTATGCAGTAGGCAGTATGCAGTAGGCAGTATGCAGTAGGCAGCCGGCGGCGCAATAAAGAAATAAGACACCGCTACTGCCTACTGCGCGTAGATCAGATTAGAGTTGGCCCCAGATCAGTTTTAGAGTTGGCCCCAGATCAGATTTAGAGTTGGCCGCAGATCAGTTTTAGAGTTGGCCCCAGATCAGATTTAGAGTTGGCCCCAGACCAGATTTAGAGTTGGCCCCAGACCCTCACCTCAAATCACGTCCCGAGTTCAAAGCAGAGTCAGTCAGGTGCATGTCGTCGCTGCTGCGAATGAATCGGAAGTTCGTATGCATGTCGAGGCCGTAATTCCCTACTGCTTACTGCATACCGCCTACCGCAAACTGCTTGACTGCCTACTGCAAGCTGCGCCTCCCGCTTCACGTGAGAAACTATTTGTATAAACGAGACTTAGACGTCAAAAACTAAGTACTAAATTGTTGACTTGGTTTGGTGACCGTGATTCAATTCGCGTGGGATCAGGTCCCCCTCCCAAACAATCCGACTTCAGTAAGTAGTGAGAGTTTCCATGGTCAAGCTTTGCAGAATGCTGGTAGCCTTTCTGGCACCGCTGCTCGCCTTGGCGGTGATCTCATCAAATGCGCATGCCACTACTGTCGTGATGCTGACGGATCTCGACCTGATCGCAAGCTCGCGCGTCATCGTGACTGGTACCGTTCGTGGAGTGTTCAGCGCCTGGGATGACGATCGCTCAACTATCTGGACGTACGTCGAGATTACGCCCGACCGAATCCTCAAAGGACAACTTCCCTCGGACCTCATAGTCCTCAAGCAACCCGGTGGCGTCGTTGGCTCAACTGCCATGCGCGTGCTTGGCCAGCCGCTGTTCGGTGTGGGTCGGCATGTACTCCTCTATCTCAATGTCGCCTCGGATCGCTCTCTTCACGTAGCGCACTGCTTCATGGGCATGTTCTCCATCGTCGAGGACCCAGCGTCTGGAACTCTCAGCGTCGAACGATGGAATGATTCAGAAAACGTGGACCGGATTCCTGGAACCGAACAGTCAGAAGTAACAGATCGCGCACCGTTGAATCAGTACCTCAGAAGAATACGAGACGTGCTTCGCACACAGGTACAGGCAAGCGGCGTCGCGGACTATGACGCGGTGCCCGCCGAGTACAGTCGAAAGAAAGAAGAAGCTTCCGGTTACTCGCCCGACTTCGTGCTGCAAGTGGGCGGAGTCCGCTGGATGGACGCCGACAACGGACAGCCGATGGTCTTCTTACTGAATCCCAACCAGGCGCCGATAGCCGGCGGCGCTGTAGCCGAGTTGAGCCGCGCAATGACCGCGTGGACAGCACAAAGCGGCGCAAACATTCAACTCCAGCTAGGTGCTCAGACCTCGCTTTGTGGGCAGGCACTCGATAACGTCAGCGTAATTTCGTTTGCAGATTGTCATGGGCAGCTCGATCCGCCGATCGGCTGCAGTGGCGTCCTGGCGGTAACCACGATTGGATTTACCTCGGAAACGAAAACCGTAAGCGGCCAACCTTTTAAACGTCTGGTTGAGGCCGATCTGGTCTTCAATAAGGGCATGGACTGTTTCCTCGGCATATCAGCAAACATGGCCGGAGTCTCCTGTCACGAGCTGGGCCATGCGCTTGGGCTTGCACACTCGACGGATCCGGCGGCGATAATGTGGGGCAGCGCTCGTGCCGGGCGAGATGCGGTCCTTGGAAGTGACGACATAGCGGGCGTGCGCTACATCTATCCGCCGACTACCGGTGGGGGAGGCGGAGGCGGAGGCATACCCCCGACCCCGGTATCGATTACCAGCCTGACATTGCCGGGCGCGACCCAGGGACAGCGTTATCAAGAAACACTCAGTGCAACCGGAGGCACTCCTCCCTATTCCTGGCGCGTGTTTAGCGGACAGATGCCGCCCGGTCTGTCTCTTACCACTTCCGGCTTGATAAGCGGCACGCCGTCTGAGCCGGGGTTCTTTTCTATTTCAGTATTGGTGGTGGATTCCAGCCAGACCTCGCCATCCAGCGACGCCAAGGCGATCAGCCTGAATATCACGTCGCAGCCATCCAGCGCCCCGGTCATTGCCGGCGTGCACATCAAAGGAAGCAAGAAACTGCAGATCTTCGGGCAAGGTTTTCGCATCGATTCGATAGCACTGATAAACGGAGTTTCATTCAGTCCGAAGTCACTGGACTCGGATGGCGCTACCCAAATTCTTTTCTGCAAGGGCAAGCTGCATCTGGGACCAGCAGGTACAAACGTCGTGCAGGTATTCACCTCTGACAACAGGTCCGCTCCGTTTTCTTTCTGACGCCAGTTGTGCACGGAGCGTAAATGCGTGGGCTTTCCCCGCTATGCGCGATTATGTAAGTCGGGTTTCACGAAAAGCGTAAACCCAGCTCGGTTGGCAGCTAATGGCAGGGACAGCGCTCAATCAGTCAAGAATCAAACTAAGACAACGTTGAATCGGGTGTGAACTGGCAATCCACGGTTTCATCTGCTAATCTCATTTGACTCAGCGGGCGCTTAGCTCAGTTGGTAGAGCACTGTGTTCACACCGCAGGGGTCACTGGTTCGAGTCCAGTAGCGCCCACCACCAGGTCCCGCAGTGGCTATTCAGGCAGAACAAACTAGAGGCACTGATCAAGAGCTCCCAATATGATGAGACGTCCTACCAAGGTAATAAACAGGAAGGTCGGTTCGGTACGGATATTCAAGATAACTGGTCGCCTCGATCCGGGCGATGCTTCAGATCCATTATTCGACGCCGTCCAGAGCTTCATCGAACAAGACGAGATTGATTTCCTGCTTGACCTGAGAAGCGTTACCTACATCAGCAGCACCGGAGTCGGAACGCTGATTAAATGCTACCGAGCAGTGCTCAAGAAGAAAGGACACGTAAAGCTGTTGTCCCCCTCTCAGTCGGTGAGAAACATTCTGAATATCTCAAAGTTGGACGGGGTGTTCGAGATTTACGCCGATGAGGACGCAGCCCTGGCGAGCTTTCAAAAAGCTTAATGCTTTTCTTTCTTAGGCGGCGGGTCCTTGGGTTTGTCCGGTCCCCTTTTGTCTTTATCTTTGACAACCGGTGGCGGTACCGGCTCCTTGCGGCCGTCCTTCTTCTGGGCGTAGACGCTTACGGTCTGAGCGGTGAAGCCTAACCCGCTCAATCCGATTACTGAAAGCATAATTGCAACTCTAAGCTTCTTCATAAATCCCACAGCAACTGCCGGCTTCGTTGTTTCCTGGCTCCCGACGCTACGACGCGACTTAGAATACCATTACCGGTTCAGCCCTAGAACATTTTTTCTCGGCTCGGAGTCCCGACTCGCTCCAGCCAGTCCCTGATTGTGCAATAAGCGTGCCGCCACGCATATTGCTGATCATCTTTAAGTGCTGGAGATTAGAGAGTATGGACGGGCAAGCAGCGCGCCCCTTAAACACCGTTTCAGGCCGAGGACGCACCATATAGTGCACATCTTGAAGCAAGACTCAAAAGACCCGCGAACAACCCATCGAACCGAAAAGAGCAAAGAATAAGCTATTTCTTTCGTTTGTTTACGGCTTCCTTGAGTTGCTTGCCCGCCGTGAATCGCACCGCTTTCATTCCAGGAATCCTCATGCGTTCGCTCGTGTACGGGTTGAAACCCCGCCGGGCCTTCCGGTGCGATACCGCGAATGTCCCAAAGCCAACCAGCGTCACCTTGTTGTTCTTTCGCAAACTGTCGGTGATCGCACCCTTCACCGCATTTATCGCGCGTTCAGCTTCCGCCTTGGTGATCGATGCTCCCCGCGCCACTTTCTCAATCAGATCTCCCTGATTCATCGACTCCTCCTGGTTTTGTTCGCAGCCACTGCTAAATCTCGTGCTACGAAGCGCCTAGAGCTACCATATCTTGTGCCTTTGGCGATTTTATACCAAATCTCACAAAACCGTGTCAATCGGGTTGTTGTCAGGGCGGGGACGTAGAAGGGGTTATGGAAGCCAGTTTCGCGTCGGTCATTAACCGCGCAGACGCAAGGCAGCCCGTCACTTTCAGCTTGTCATTTTCAGCAGCACTTTCAAGACACCGGGTTCGGCTGCACGCTTGAATGCCTCTACCCCGAAGTCCAGATCAAAGCGCTCGGAAATAAATGAAGTGAAGTCCGGCTTTCGCCGCAAGAGAAACTCAATGGCGGTCTCGAATCTTCCGCACCTCGATCCGATGATCGTCAGCTCATTCACCACAACCGGCGACATTTCTACTGTCGTTGCGCCGTGGTGCGTGGTCTTCAGCACGACTGTACCTCTGGGGCGGGTCATCTCAATCGCCGCCTGCAGGCCTGCAGCCGAACCGCTTGCTTCGATCACAACATCAAGCGCTCCTACCTGAGCCCGTTCGGAAAACAATCTTGCGTCATTAGCGCCGCCGCGTTCGGCGAGCGCCAACCTTTCGCGGTGCTTCCCGATCACCGTCAGATCGCAACCCGTAGGCGCAACAGCAAGCACGATGAGTTGAGCGAGTTTTCCATCGCCGATTATTCCAACCCTCATTCCGGATGAGAGCTCCACCTGTTCTCGAATATTCAGAGCGGCGGCCAACGGTTCAATGAACACTGCCTGCTCATCACTGATCGCATCTGGCACCGCAAGAAGATTCGCCGCCGGTAGTGACAGGAACTCAGCGAAGGCGCCGTCTCGACCCTTGATGCCTAGCACCGTTCGGTCCTTGCAATGTCGCGGGTCGCGACTACCACACAGCTCACAGCGACCGCATCCGGCGTTTATCTCGCCGACGACTCGCTTACCAATCAATTCACCTGGAGCTCCGCTCTCAACTCTTCCGACAAATTCGTGACCGAGTGTTCCATGAAATCCGGCATAGCCCTTTACGATCTCGAGATCGGTGTTGCAGATTCCTGCAAACAGCACACGTACTAACGCCTCGCCGTCGCGCGCTTCAAAAGGCGTGTTGGTCAGTTCGAGGTGATCGGAATACCTGAGCGCTTTCATCTCAACGTGTGAAGGTGAATGGTTCTGAAAAGTGGCCGCTCCCTGCCGGACTTTCGACGATCACCGTAACGGTGTTCCCCTTCTTGATGAGCTTCTTCAGTTTCTTCTTTGTCGCAAAGAACTGCGCAACCGTACCGTCTCCCTGAAGTGAACCGGTGAAGAAAAGTCTTGGCAGGTTGGTGTCGACTCCGTCCTTCCGGACCGTGACTACTGTGTTATCCGGTTGAAATGACGCACCAGTGATCATCAGTGCCTGACTTGAATCCGGTGCGGTCGTGTAATCCACGAGTGATACTGTTGGAAATCCGATTCTCAGCCTGAGAGTCCCGCCGCCACTCTTACCCGCGACTTCGATCAGATAGTTGACACCTGATCTGGCAGCGAAGGTCAATAGTGCCTTGTTGCCTATCAAGTCATCGTTGCACCCAACCGTCGTCAGAGAGCCGCAAGTTCCCGTATAAACGCTCAACACGGTGTCGTAATCGCTTCCTGACGAATCTATACCGATGGTTGTGTCCGCCGGCGATGTGAACGCATACCACACCGAGTTATGATTCGTGCCTCCGGCACACGACGCCGGGTCGTCGGCCCCAGTCGTAGCGCCGCCTGTTGCCAGCTCGTCGGAAAAAGGAAGACTCTGCGCCACTCGAGGAGACGAACACTCGTCGTTTGGTGGTGGGTTCCCGCCGCCGCCGCCGCCACCTCCACCGCCGGACGGCCCAAACTCCACCAGCCCGTAGAACGCTTCCTGCTTCTGATTTCTCGTATCAGTCCAGAACAAATGCGCGCGGCCGGCAGTCGAGAACATTCCGAGGTAATCACCAATGCCTATCTGACTGTCGAACGAGCCGACCACCGAAGCCTGAATCGAAGGATCAGAAGACACGCCGCTGACTCTGAGATTCTCTGCGAACGTTGTGCCGCCATCAGTCGAACGCGCAATGTACGTGTTGAGGAAGCCGCTCGGCCCATCACGCCGGTCATAGAATGCAACTTCGACGTCGCCGTTGCCTTCATCGACTTTCAACCATGGGAACACCTGGTCCGCGCCAATCAAATCCGTGCTGACGATAGTTGGACCCGTTGCAATCGTCGGAGGCGTCTGAGTGTTGAGATTCGCCGGAGTCACTCTTATGACGAAGACGTCAGCGTCGTGGCCGTTCAGAAACTCAGCCCATGCTATGTAAATCATGCCGCGATTCGGGCCGTTGCTTCGATCAACGTCCATAGACGGAAAGCTGTTCACGCGATGGATGCCTTCCAGCGGCCCGGGAGATTTCAGCGGAGCCTGATAGCTCCGCAAGCGAAAGTCTGTGTTGTGCGCAATGCTCGATGGGAGAAATGTATCGCCGCCGTCGACGGAGGCGTTGAACAAAAGAGTATCCGGCCCTCCAAGTCCTTCCCACACGAAATAGGCCTCACCACCTGGTCCGGTGGCAACGACGGGACCCTGGTGAGTTCCCGAGTGACTTATCGGCTTCCCTACTCTTCCGTTAATGACCGGAGAGAACGAGCCTTCATTGGGCTTGCGATGCGCTGCCTCAATACCGGTGCTGGTGACCCATGTTGCGTGAATGGTGTTTCTAAATGGGCTGTCCGGGCTTGTATCGATAGTGATGTAGCACTTGTCGAGGAACTTGGGACTGGCTTGAGCTATATCCAACGTTACCGGCTCGGCAACTCCAAAAGTCCTGCCGCTGTCCGTTGATTTGTAGATGTAGATAGCGCTGTCAAACGAGGCTCCCGGCGTGTCGAGGAGCAATGCACCGATAAAGAAATTGCCGTTGGAGTCTACTGCTATCGACGGGTCCGAAGCTCGATTCCAGGTCTTCTGAGGAGTTTCAAGCGGCAGTACTCCGTTGCCCCACGAGTGACCGCCATCGGAAGAATAATAGTACGCCACGCGAGAAATCCCGGAGCCAGTCCCGCCTCCAAGTATCAACTTGGAACAACCGGCTATGATCTGGTTGTTCAGCGGGCTCACAGCCAGAGCTGTTTCGTCGCGGGGATCGGGATCGGCCGTAGGGCTTGCATTGGATTCAAATACAACTTGTGCTTCAAAGGCGGGACGCGCGCCGCTCAGTCCGCGACTCAGACCCGCAAACACAAAACACACTGAAAGAGTGAGCAGGAAAACGATTCGTAGTTGCTTCATTATGGACGCTTCTATATTCGATTCTTATCCGGGGAGTTTGATGGGCGCTGGTGCGACCTTGCAAATTCTTCCATACGAGTATCGCTCGCGCAAGCTATTCAAATCTCCGAGCTTTTCAATCATCGGCACCGTAGCTATACTCATTGAACTCACGCCCCGGAGATTCCGTTGACCAGACACCATTACCACCTCATCGGAATATGCGGAACCGCAATGGCGTCGCTTGCCGGCATGCTTGTGGAGCGAGGTTACTGGGTCACCGGGTCAGATGAGAACGTTTATCCGCCGATGTCGATCGAGCTTGCAAAGCTCGGAATACCTGTCGCGGAAGGGTATCGGCCGGAGAACGTGACCGAGCGTCCCGAGGTCGTGGTGATCGGTAACGCGATTACTCGCGGCAATCCCGAACTTGAATACGTGTTGAATGAGAAGATGTACTACACCTCGATGGCCGCGGTGCTCAAGGAGGGTTTCATTCGAGGTCATCATTCCATCGTAGTGGCCGGAACTCATGGGAAGACGACTACTACGTCATTGATGGCTTGGGCGATGGAAAAGGCCGGTGCGAGCCCCTCGTTCTTGATTGGTGGAGTAGCGGAGAACTTCTCTTCCTCATTCAGGCTTACCGGCGGGAAGCATTTCATCGTCGAAGGCGATGAGTACGATACGGCTTACTTCGACAAGGGTCCGAAATTCATGCACTACCTCCCGGACACTGTAATTCTGAACAACATCGAATTTGATCACGCGGATATCTATCGCGATCTCGATGCGGTGAAGTTCGCTTTCAGCAGGTTGATCAACCTTATTCCGGGCCAGGGATTGTTGGTTGCTGGATGGGACTCCGAGATCGTGCGTGAGCTTTCGCCTCGCGCGTTTTGCAAGCTCGAGACATTCGGTCTGGACGAACGTGCGCGATGGCGCGCGGTCGACGTTCTATTCTCTGAAGAGTCGACGACGTTCAAGGTACACACTGACGGGCTGGAATTCGGCCGTTACAAGACTCCGCTTGCCGGGTTGTTCAATGTTCGAAACTGCCTCGGGGTGATCGCGGCATGCGAGGCGCTGGGGCTCGATCGATCTCGGATTGCGGAGGCACTGGCAGACTTCAAGAGCGTCAAACGCAGACTGCAGGTTCGCGGGAAAGCTCGAGGAGTCACAGTCATCGACGACTTCGCACATCATCCGACGGCGGTCGCCGAGACGCTTTCGGCAGCACGAGCACGCTACCCGGGTCACCGGTTGATCGGGATTTTCGAGCCGCGCTCATACACCGCTCAGATAAAACAGTTTCAGGACGCTTTTGTGCGTGCCTTATCGGAAGCCGACAGTGTGGTGATCGCAGGGTTGTTCCATCCGGAGCGATATACAAAAGAAACCGGCATTTCTCCCGATGAGATGATCGACCAACTACTATCCATGGGCAAAGAAGCAGCGTATATACCAACCGCTGACGAGATCGTGTCTCGTATCTCGCCGACCCTGAGAACGGGAGACATAGTCTTGATCATGTCTAACGGATCGTTCGGGGGAATCCACGATAAGATGCTATCCGCATTGAACAGTACTGCGTTCTGAGTGCTTTCGCGGGGCAGAACTCAGTACCCAGAACTCCTCAATCCGCGGCAACGCTTACCCGCCGAGGCTCGATCTTACCTCGCAACACGTTCTTCAGCCGCTTAGGAAGGAAGTACTCGGCTACAGAAACGATGTTGGTCACCAGCGCCTTGAGGTCGTACGAACCGTGCCAGTGTTCCATCACGACCCTGCGATCCGCGCGATTCAGCAGACGCAGCACCGAAATCGCGACCAGGTAAGAGTCGTCCACCTGTCCAATAAAAGGAATGAAGTCCGGGATGATATCAACCGGCACGATAACATAGAGGATGACGCCCGCCAGAATGGCCTTATCCGCCTGTGAGACCCTTTCATCTCTCAACAACTTGAGGAGCAACAGTACGAGATTTGGAAGAAACAACAACAGCTCCTTCATCAGGTGTTTCTTCTGAGTGCGTTCCGTGTTCTTCGTCTTCCTACTCGGTTTTTCATTTTCCATTGTTGCCATCTCACAGGGGGCATTGGCCGTGCGACGTTATTTTAGAAACGCCCAACCGCGCTCGTCAATTTCACTGCACAAAAAAAGGCTGCCCGTTGGCAGCCTTTTTTGCATTACTGGAAATCTGTTCAAGAAGGTTAAGTGGTACGGTTCGTCGGGCTGGCCGGCGAGGGTACACGAGCCGGCGGCCCTGCCTGCGGGCATTGAGTGCTGAACTTCACTATCGATTGAGTGCTGTACTTCATCATCGATTGAAAGTCTCTCCGCGTGGCAAACTTCTTGAGCGCTTCGGCAAGCTTCACGCGTCTATCACGAATCAGCACAGTCGCATCGACGGTGACTTCGGGCCCTTCTGCTAGTCCCGGAGACCAACGTAGCACTTCCGCGAGTTCACGAGGGCTTACCGGCAGCTTGATATGCACACGAGCTGGGACCGGGATACCGGCGGCGATTGCAGTGGAGCGTCCGGCCGGCCTTCGGCTCTTGGTCAGCGGGCACGTTGGATGTAGCTGATCTACAGTCGTTGGCTCTGCAATAGGACCCTGAATTTCCGGCAGCGCCGGCAAATCAGGAGCAGGTTCATTCTGCTCCTCTCCACACGCCAGCAGATTCTCACAAGTACCCCGGTCGCCATGCTCTCCGTTTAACTGCCTCACGGTCCATTCCACAGTCGGTATGCTTATGTTGCTGGTGCTGAATACACCGGCCATCTGCGTAAGCGCATCGACCGCACGCGAGAGGCTCATATTGAAATGCACGCCGGCGGCTTTCAACGAGAACGGTATGATTGCCAAGCTCATGAAAACAAACGCCACGCCCATACTATTCGATTGCTTATTCGAAGTTCGCATGCCGTGCCTCCCGGCCAGTTTCATACAATTACGGGGCTCACCTGATGCCCTGTCAAAACGGCGAAATCGCCTTAAAGTTCCTTTATTTATTTCGAATCGCGTCTGTCTCGTCGTCTACAAAACGTGAGTGGCGGCCGGCAAGGAAAAGTTGCAGTCCCGGCCTAGAAAAATGGCCGAACCCTATGTTTCAAACTTGAAAAGTGTTGTTAATTCCCCCGAGGGGTACGGGGGAAGCGGCGACGCGGAGACGCAGCGAGGAGAGACGCGGAGATGCGGTCCATCATGTCTCGTCCGGGGTCGCCCATTCGCCCCTTCGTCCCCGACTCCGTCCTTCCCGCGTCTGCTCTTAGAACAGGCTCGCCTGGTCAGCGCTTCGGCGGGGCGAGGCCATGCCAAAATGCTCGTAAGCCAATCTGGTGGCAGTGCGGCCTCTGGGGGTGCGGTTCAAGAAGCCGATTTGTATAAGGTAGGGCTCGTAGATCTCTTCAATCGCGTCTTTTTCTTCGCTTATCGAAGCCGACAGGGTGCCGAGACCCACCGGCCCGCCATCAAACTTGTCGATAATCGTGAGCAGCAGCTTCCGGTCGATCTCGTCCAGACCATAAGTATCGACCTCCATCCTGTTAAGCGCGTCTCCGGCCACCTCATCGGTCACCGCTCCGTCGTACAACACTTCGGCGATGTCCCGCACCCGTCGCAGCAGGCGGTTCGCAATACGAGGAGTACCCCTCGAACGCCGTGCGATCTCCGTTGCACCGCTGGACTCGACTACCACCTCGAGGATCGCCGCCGACCGGTTTACGATGATCTGCAAGTCCTCAACCGGATAGAAATCCAGGTGCAGCGGAATTCCAAACCTGCTTCGCAGCGGTGCACTGATCAACCCCGCGCGCGTAGTAGCGCCGATCAATGTGAATCGAGGTAGCGGATAGCGAATGGATCGCGCGGACGGACCCTGCCCAATGATGATGTCCAGGTGGTAATCTTCCATCGCCGGATACAGCACCTCTTCGATAGCTGGGTTCAGCCGGTGCATCTCGTCGATGAATAGAACGTCACCCTCATCCAGATTTGAAAGAAGCGCTACCAGATCTCCGGTCCGCTCGATCACCGGTCCAGCGGTTGTCTTGATGTTCGTCCCCATCTCGTTGGCGACGATGTGCGCGAGGGTGGTTTTGCCGAGTCCCGGTGGACCATACAGCAGAACGTGATCGAGAGCCTGACCGCGTTTGCGCGCCGCCTTGATGAAGATCTGGAGGTTTTCTTTGGCCTTCTGCTGGCCGATGTACTCCCGAAGCCACTTGGGTCGCAGACTCAGCTCGAGTTGTCTTTCATCCTCCGCGGCGTCGCCTGCCATTATCCTCGTGTCGTCGGTCATCCTGGTACTCCGGTTTTGGTGCAGCTTACCATAAGTTGGGGTTACGCGCGAAATCATGTCTAAATTTAGTGGTTGCGATATAATCCGGTCGTATTGGTGACGCGGCGGCGAAAATGTCAAAGGCACCCGAAGAAGGTCGAATCTGGGAGTGGCGTGCGTTTGGGACTCTCCCTGCGGAACTGGTCGAGGCGATCCAACTTAAGCCAATTCGAATGGGTATTCGCGACTTGTCGGGCGAGGATATCTATCTCGTTTCGCCCGTTAGCGATCAGAACGTCAAGCTGCGGCTCTCACAATCCGACTGGCTCCTGAAGTTCAAACTCCTCCTTGAAACCCACGACGAACAATTCGAGCTCTACGAAGAAAGTGCTCGCTACACCTATTCCCTGCCGGTCAGTGCTTCTGTAGTAACCGAAGCAGCGCAACTCCTCCGGGTACAACTTCCGAGTGACTTCGACTCCCGAGCCAGATTCGATCTCGCTCGACTCATTTCGATCCTGGGCCGCGCTACGCCACACGTCGGCGTAGCTTCTACACGAAAACGGCGATCGCAGTTTACAGTCGAAGGCGGGTGGATCGAGCTTGCGACTGTGTCATTCACCAGCTTCGACACTCAGTCGGTCTCGGTGAATTCTACTGAATTGCAAAACGTCGTGGACAACTTGGCCAGGCTCAAGGCTCCATCGAGCCTCGAAGTGATGAACTACATACAGGCGTGTCGGCGCTGGGGGCTGTCGTGAAGCGCAGGACTGTCGGGATGAGGGGATGAGGGGACGGTGCATCATGTCTTGTCCGGGTCGCCCTTTCGCGCATTCGTCCCCGAGGCCCTCATCTCCTCATCTCCTCCATGATTTACTTCAGTCGCGTGCCGTTCGGTACGTCTTCGGCAAAGGTCGCCAGGACCGGCCGTCCCTCTTCACCCACGGACGCCGCGAGCAGCATCCCATTCGACTCGAGGCCGCGAAGCCGCCGGGGCGCAAGGTTCGCCACGACCACGATCTTCCTGCCGATGACGTCCTCCGGAGCGTAGTGCTGAGCGATGCCCGCGAGGATTTGTCGAGGTGAACCCTCTCCCACATCCACAACCAACCTCAACAGCTTGTCGGCCTTCGGGACTCGTTCTGCTTCCAGCACCGTCGCAACTCGAAGCTCGACCTTCACAAAATCCTCGATCGTGATCACGCCCGACGATTGCTGTTGCGGCTCCGGCTCTGCAGCTTCAACGGCCCGCTCGCGACCGGGAGATTCGGGGCTGGCGGCGCTCGCAGCTTCTTTCTCGATCTCGCTCATGATTTTTTCCTTATCCAGTTTCGGGAACGCAGGACTGATCTCCCCAATACCTCTCACGTCGATAGGCCCGCCCCATCCAGTTTCGTGCGGGTTCGCAGCCAAAGGATCGCCCGAGAATCCGAGCTGATGCCAGATCAGTCGCGACGCTTGAGGCAGCACCGGTGCGACCAGAAGCACAAGGTGTCGTAGCCCTTCATATGCGGTCGAGATGACTTGACGAAGTTCATTGACTGCTTCGGGGTCCTTAGCGAGCTTCCAGGGTTGTTTGTCGGTGAGGTACTTGTCCACTCGAGCGATTCCCACCCACGCCGCTTCGAGCGCCCTCGAGAAGTTGTACGCATCAAACTCCTCATCAAACTTCCGCTTCGCACGATCGATCGTCGTTCTCACGTCAAGTTGATCATCGTCTTCTTGTTCGAACGAACGAGGAGGCACGCCCTGGAAATAATTCCGCACCATCGTAAGCGTGCGGCTCGTCAAATTGCCAAGCCCATCCGCAAGATCCGAGTTGATGCGATCGATCAGCGCCTCATAGGAAAAATAGCCATCCTGGCCGAACGCCACTTCTCTCAGGAGAAAGTACCGCACCATGTCGGGCGTGAAGCGCGGCACGAGCTCGTTGACCCGTACTACATTGCCCAGAGTCTTTGACATCTTGCGCCCGCCCATCAACAGCATGCCCTGAACCCGCACGCTTTTTGGCAGCTCGATGCCGCAAGCCATCAGAAAGGCCGGCCAGTACACCGCATGGAATCTGAGGATGTCTTTGCCTACAAGGTGAACTGCGGGCCAGTATTTTTGGAATCCCTTGTAGTACTCATTTCCCCAGCCGAGAGCTGTTATGTAGTTCAAGAGCGCATCGAGCCACACGTAAATCGTATGGCCGGGGTCACCTGGAACCGGGATTCCCCACTTTACCGATATCCGGCTGATCGACAGATCCTTCAGACCTCCGGAGACAAATGATCTCACCTCGTTCAAGCGCGTCTCCGGTTGAACAAAGTCGGGCCTTGAATCATAGAGTTCGAGTAACGGCTGCTGAAATGCCGACAGCTTGAAGAAGTAGCTTTCTTCCGCCACGCGATCCAGCGGCCGCTCGTGAATCGGACAAAGAGGCGATTCCTCGTTAGCGTCTACCTCTTTAAACTCGTTGCAGTTGCCGCAGAACCAGCCATCGTAGCGGCCCTTGTAGATGTAGCCTCGCTCATCCATCAAACGCCAGAAATTCTGGACGGCACTCTCGTGATGCGGATCCGTAGTTCGCATCCACTGATCATATTCGATGCCGAGCGATGCGAATGCCTGTTTGAAATTGTCGACGATGTTGTCGACGTGTTGCTGGATTGGCAACCCGAGCGATTCAGCCGCTCGCTCGACATTTATGCCGTGCTCGTCGGTGCCGGTCAGGAAGAAGGAGTCATACCCCCGCTGCCGTTTATAGCGCGTAAGCGTGTCGGCTACGAGGGTGGTGTACGCGTGGCCGATGTGCGGCTTCGCGTTAGCGTAGTAAATCGGTGTTGTAACGTAGAAGGTCTTCTCTCCCATTTCGTCTCTTGAATGTTGGAATCAGGATTGGCCTCGGCTGTCCGCCACCACCTGGTCTACCTGCTGCGGTCGCGGATCAAGGCCATCGCTTCAGCGCGGGTTCTGGGGTCTTTTAAGAAGCCACCTCTCAAAGCACTGGTGATGGTCTTCGAACCCGGCTTCTTCGCGCCTCGCATCTCCATACACAAATGTACGGCTTCGATTACCACCATCACACCCGTCGCTCTGAGTTCTTCGAAGAGCATGTCGGCGATCTGAGTCGTCAACCGCTCCTGAATCTGCGGACGCCGGGCCATCATGTCGGCGACCCGCGCCAGCTTTGAGAGCCCGATTATGCGGCCTTCTTTGGGAATGTACGCGATGTGCGCCACCCCCACAAACGGCAGTAGATGGTGCTCGCAAATCGAATAAAGAGGTATGTCGCGTACAATCACCATCTCGTCGTGCGTCTCCGCAGGTATCGGATGAATGTATTCGCGCGGATTGTTGTGCAGTCCCGCGCAGATTTCTTCGTACATGAGAGCTACGCGACGCGGCGTACCCGCCAGGCCGGGCCGCTCGGCATCCTCTCCTATGCCCTCAAGGATCAATTTAACGCCCGCTTCGATCTTCTTCAGATCGATCGCGTTTTTCTTCGAGTTCGACATCCGTTTTATCAACCGCTGCTTTATCGACCGCTGCGCCGGTGCCCTCACGATACGCCATCGACGCCGCCGACTGAATCTCGATTAGCGGTACCCCAAGCTCGCGCGCCAGCCTCGCGCAATCTTCATACTCAGGCTGAAAGTGTAGCGTGCGCTGCCCATCGCGCGCCACCTTTACCCGAACCCCGCCATAAGCGGTTTTGACCGTTTCAAAGCTCCGCTCAAGCACCCTTCGCTGCTCGTGGCGATAGCGAACTCCCAGAGTCGTAGTCTCGCTTAGCACAAGCCGCGAAACACTCTCCAACAACTCCGGCGTGAAGACCAGGGTGAGCAAAAGCCCCGGCCTGTTCTTCTTCATGTAAACCGGAGTAACAAACGCATCGTGCGCGCCAAGCGCGAGTGCGCGCTCCAGCACGTACCCGCAAACCTGCGGGTTCATATCGTCGATGTTCGTCTCGAGAACAATAACGCTCTCGGTCTGAGCGGTATCCACAGACGGCTGAGGGCTCTCACCGCCGAGCTGCGTCGAGCGCAAATTCTCTGAGTCCGAAACAGAACTGGTAAACTCCCCCGCGATCACTCTCAGTGCATTTGGAAAGCCGCGATAATCCCTCGATCCGGCGCCGTAACCTACCGCCGAGACCCGCATCGAAGGTGCCGGCCCAAACTGCTTGCAAACGGTCGCAAGTATCGCAGCGCCGGTCGGCGTCAGGAATTCGCCTTCCAGATCTCCCGCGTAGACCGGCAAGCCTTGCACGAGCAATGCAGTGGCAGGAGCGGGCACGGGCAGCATTCCGTGCTCACTGCGAACAAGCCCCCGGCCAAGTCTTATCGCAGAACACGCGATCCTGTCGAAACCGAGAATCTCCAGGCCAGCCATTGCGCCTACGGTGTCGACGATCGAATCAATCGCGCCTACCTCGTGGAAATGCACCCGATCAATCGTTGTTTGATGAACAGCCGCTTCGGCTTCGGCGATCTTCAAAAACGCTGCAAGGGATCGGCGCTTAATTTCATCGCTCAAAGACGAACTCTCGATCAGCGCCTGAATATCGGCGAAGTTCCTCGGCTTCTGAACCTGATGATCAACATCGACTTTGAACCGCGTGGCTCCGATTCCGCAGCGGTCCACCCGTTCGGTCTGCAGTTGATAACCCTCAATCTGAAGCGATCGAATCACCTCTACCAGGGCGCGCAGCTCGAGCCCAAGGTCAAGCAACGCGCCAACAATCATGTCGCCGCTCGCTCCGGCGAAACAATCAAAGTACAAAGCCTTCACAACCTGTCTCCTGCACGCGACGACAAAAAGCGAATGCTATAGAGCGCTGTTTATGCAAGTCAAGACACTTGAGAGTTCCGAGTCCTGAGTGCGTTTCAAAAACCACAACACGGCTGCTAATATTGCTGGCTCCGTCCTTATTGTTAGGACAACGCCAAGAATCCTGGAGACTGGCTTAATCTATGACTGTTCAAGAAGCGGTGCGAGAACATCTTCGCGCCGCAATTCGAGATTGCTATCAGATTGATCTGCCCGAGTTGGGTGTAGAGGTCCCGCCGCGAACCGAGCTCGGCGACCTGGCTTTCCCGGTTGCCTTCGAGCTCGGAAAGAGATTGAAGCTCTCAACCGGACAGAAACACAATCCGCGAGACATCGCCACGCGTCTCGCACAGTCACTTCAGGAGATCTCGGGCGTCGAGCGCGTGGAAATTGCCGGTGCCGGATATCTGAACGTGTTCCTTGACCGCGCAGAGTACCTCGCGACTGCGATGAAACACGCGACCCCTTCGCCTCAGTTTGAAGGCAAGGTCATCGTAGAGCACACCTCCGTGAATCCCAATAAAGCCATGCACATCGGGCATCTGAGGAATGCGGTACTTGGCGACACAACCGTTCGACTGCTGCGCGCGGCCGGTGAAACCGTGGAAGTTCAAAACTACATCGACAATACCGGCGTTCAGGTAGCCGACGTGGTGGTGGGGTTCAAGTATCTCGAAAAGAAGATGCTCGATGAGATCACATCAATCGACGACAGGTTTGATTACTATTGTTGGGACCTGTACGCAAGAGTCGGCGCCTTCTACGAAGAGGACCCGTTCAATCTGGAACTGAGGACTCGCACCCTCCACGAGATCGAACAAGGAACAGGCGAGACGTACGAGATGTCGGATTATGTATCAACCCGTATCCTCAAATGTCACCTTGCAACGATGCAGAGACTGGACATCGAGTACGACGTGCTCCCGCGCGAGTCTGACGTTCTTCACCTGGATATCTGGCAGCGCGCATTCGCCCTGTTGAAAGAGCGAGGCGCGATTGAATATGCGACCGAAGGACGGCTGAAGGGCTGCTGGGTCATGCGCGCCGAAGATCAACGCGACGCTGATGGCGACACCGAGCACGAAGCCGACAAAGTTATCGTTCGTTCCAACGGGATCGTGACATATACCGGCAAGGACATCGCGTTTCACCTCTGGAAACTGGGGCAACTTGGAGTCGACTTTTACTACAAGCCTTTCTACGTCTATCCCGATGACAGAGTTGTCTGGGTCACGACTTCGAACCCCGATGAGAACGATGAAGCGCATGCGCCGTTCGGAAACGGTGCGGCTTACTTCAACGTGATCGATATCGGGCAGTCTTACCCGCAGCACTACGTGAAGCTTGGAGTGATGGCCGCTGATCGGGACGATCGCGTCGCGAGAAGCGCGCATCTCGCTTACGAAAAGGTCGTGTTGTCTGCAAGCGCCGCCGAAGAGCTGGGCCAGCGAGTCTCGGAGGAAGATCGCAAGCGAGGTTCCGTTGCGATGTCGGGTAGGAAGGGGCTCGGCGTAAAAGTTGACGACCTCATCGACCAGCTACAACTGGGCGCGCTCAGAGAAGTCACCGCGCGACATTCGGACATGGATGACGCACAACAACGAGAAACGGCTCGCAGGATCGCAATCGCCGCTCTCCGATACTTCTTGCTGAAGTACACTCGGACTTCGATCATCTCGTTTGACTTCAAAGAGGCGCTGGCGCTTAAGGGCGAGACTGGACCTTACATTCAGTACTCGGTTACCAGAGTCAACTCGATCTTTCGAAAACTATTGGCGGCCGGAGTACAGCCCGACGCAGTTATGAGCGCCAGCGGGGGCGCGGTCAAAAAAGAGAGATTGCGGGAGCTGTTGACCGGCGAAGTAGGCGACGACCTTTGGTCACTCATCTATCTGGCCACTCGATTGCCGGATACGGTTCGCGGTGCAGTGTCCTCGCTGGAGCCGGCGATCCTTGCAAAATGGACTTTCCAGCTTGCGCAGAAATTCAGCTTGTTTTATGACAACGATCGCTATCACATCCTGTCCGAAACAGATCCCGATCGACGCGCCTTGTTGATCACAATCACCGCAATCGTGCGCCAACAGCTCCTGGCTGCGCTGGAGATCCTGGGTATAGAGGCGCCCGAGAGGATGTGATGCGTTTGCGCGGCCGGACTTCGAAGGCTATACAGAAATCGAGTCGTCACGGTAATGACTTGGTTCGATCCGGAGAATTCAAATGCTCATAGTGATGAAACCCGAAGCGACTGCCGATCAGGTCGCCGAGGTCGTAAAGGCGATTGAAGCGCTCGGACTCCGCGCGCACTCGATGCCGGGTGCGACGCGCACCGCGATCGGTATTACTGGAAACGAGGGAGCCCTTGATCCCGGTAACTTCGAGAACTTTGCCGGCGTCGCCGAGGCTATCCGCGTCTCAAAGCCATACAAGCTGGTAAGCAGGGACCTGAAGCACGACGATACCATTGTGCAGGTCGGCTCGGCGGCCATCGGCAGCGACGAGCCCGCAATCATTGCCGGCCCCTGCGCAGTGGAGTCCTACGACCAGACTATGGAGATCGCCGAAGTTGTCACTTCAGCAGGAGTGAAGCTGTTTCGCGGTGGAGCCTTCAAGCCCCGCACGTCACCGTACACGTTCCAGGGCCTGGGCAAGGAAGGGTTGAAAATCCTGGATCAGGTTCGCGACCGCTTTGGCCTGCGCATCGTGACCGAAGTCCTGGACACCGAGACGTCAGACCTCGTGGAGCAATACGCGGATGTCATGCAAGTGGGCGCTCGCAATATGCAGAATTTTTCGTTGCTTCGCCGAGTCGGGCAGGCGCGCAAACCGGTCATGCTGAAACGCGGGATGTCGGCGACTCTTGAAGAATTCCTGCTGGCGGCCGAATACATAATGTCCGAGGGCAACTACAACGTGATCCTGTGCGAGCGAGGCGTCCGAACTTTTGCCGACCACACACGCAATACCCTGGACCTGTCCGTTGTACCAGCGGTTCAAACGCGCTCGCACTTGCCGATAATAGTTGATCCGTCGCACGGCACTGGAAAACGTCACAAGGTTCTGCCGATGGCCCGCGCCGCCATAGCCGCGGGAGCCGATGGAATCATGGTCGAGGTTCACAATCATCCCGAGCAGGCTCTGTCTGATGGCCCACAAGCGCTGCTGCCCGATATGTTCCTGCAACTCGTGCGTGAGGTTCGCGCAATTAATCAGTTGCTCACAAATGCCGCCGACGAAGCTAACGGAGCTACGCTGAAAGGAACCAGCTCGATATAGCGACCGAATCCACACAGGCGTGTCAGCAAACAGTTGAGTCGCCCCCAGCGCCGCCGGGTTCAAGGTTAATGGACGCGCTGGCCCGCCGCACACCGCTCCTGGTTCTCGTTGCCGCATCCATCGTCTCGATCTCGTCGTTCATTTACTTCTTTTCACAAGGAATGACCAACAACTACGGCGACGGCGTGGCACACGTCAACATCGCGCGAAAGGTAGTTGACTCGCCGGACAACGGCTTCTGGCAACGATATATCCAGATTGGCTCACCGTGGCTCCCGCTTCAGACCGTATTGATGCTGCCTCTTGTCGCCAATGACTCCTTGTGGCGAACCGGAGCCGCGGGCAGCCTCCTGTCCATGGCTTCCTTCGTTGTTTCAGCGCTGATGCTCTACCTGCTTGCGTCCGAGACCTACGGCGAGAAAGGACCCGCGGCTCAGATTCTCGCGCTCATAACTATCGAGATACTCGTGTTGAATCCGAGCGGAATATACCTGCAGACTACGCCGCTCACTGAGTGGGTGTTCATCGCGGCGTTGTCTACAAGCGTATACCTGTTGCAGCGATGGGTCAGGACCCAGAGCGATCGGGCTTTGACGATTGCCGGCTTAGCCATGGCGGTGGCCACACTCTCACGGTACGAGGCGTGGCCCGTAGCCGCGATTGCTCCGTTGACTGTCTATCTGTCCGCAGGATCGAGCACCCGGTACCGGTTATCGCGCGCCGCGTTATTTGCGATTTTCGCTGCGTTGGGTCCCGCTTACTGGCTGTGGCACAACTTTGCAATCTACGGTGACCCGCTCGAGTTTCTTACCGGGCCTAGTTCGGCTCGAGGTCTTTACAACCAGAACCGCGCGAGTCTTGGTTGGGCGCAGATATTCGTGGGCAACGCGCTGTTGGATTTCGCGGTGATGTTGACCGCCGCAGCCGTATGCGCGGGTCCGCTCCTGATTCTTGCCGCGACTTTGGGGTCAGCTAAGGCAACCCTCTCGCTACGGCGTTCTATTTCGCGCCGCGCCCCCTTGCTGCTCCTGGGGATTCCGTTCGTATTCCACGTGTTCAGTATTTATCGCGGTGAGATTCAAGTCTTTCCGCTGAGTATCTTCGGATTGTTGAACGCAAGATACGGACTCGCGCATCTTCCGTTGATCGCAATGCTCGCTCCAGCCTCGGTCTTGATCTTCAAACCGCGGTACCGCCTGAGGGCCGCAGTAGCGTTGATGGTTTTGATTGCCGGCCAATACGCGATGCTGATATCGGAAGGCCCCCGACAGCTTGCGGTCTTTCAGGAGGGTTATCGAAATGGCGTGAATTCGCGCTCTGCCCGCGAGCTCGCGCGCCTGTCCCAATATCTCAGAGCGAATCCTCCCGAGGGCACGGTGTTGATGACCGCCGGACCATTCGGTCCTGTAGTTCCGCACGGCGGTTTGCGTTTCTCGAACATCATCCACGAAGGAACTGCAAGGTGGCATCGCCTTGACGATGGCATTCCGGAAGATGTCTCGACGGTGATTCTGAGGAGAGGCGATCCACTTGATCTCAGGCTGCAAAGCAATCAACGGACAGCCGGCGATCTGAAGAGGTCATTTTACGAGAGCTACAATGATGAAGGGATCGTCGTGTTGCTGCGCGTGCGAAGTTGAGCGCTTATGCGACTGGAGGCTACTTCACCATTTCTGGTTCCGCCAATGCTTTTGACGAGTTGACGTTGGTATAAGTCCGATGCATCAGCGTGCGTACGCGGTTTCTTCCCGCAGCCTTCGCAAGGTACATTGCGCGGTCAGCCATCTCGAGAAGCTCTTCTTTGTTCTTCGCCATTGCCGGATAAGTGGCCACGCCGATAGAGGCGGTCACCTGGCCAATCATCGGGACTGGCGTTGACGCGATGGCCTCTCGCAACCGCTCCGCCACCTGAAGAGCGTCTTCACCGCCGCATTGCGGCAGGATGATGACAAACTCTTCGCCTCCATAGCGAGCTGAGATGTCGGAGTCACGAACAGTTTGTTGCATCGTCTTTGCGACGTGGCGCAGCGCGGCATCGCCGGATCGATGCCCGTGCGTGTCGTTGATCCGTTTCAGTCGATCCAGGTCAAGAAGGATCAATGAGACCTGCGTGTTGTTACGGTCCGCGAGCTTAGTCTCCCGGTCCAGCTGCTCCTGGAAATGGCGATGGTTGTAGAGACCGGTAAGCTCGTCGGTCATTGCTTGTGTCTGGATTCGCTTGAAGAGTCGCGCGTGGCTTATTGCAACCGCGAGCTGGTCGGACACCGTGCCGACCATCAACATCTCTTCTGGCTCCCAGTTGCGACCGGGCGTATCATCCTCGACGTGAAGCTCCCCGATCACGCTCTGTCTGTAGGTTATCGGTACTTGTAACGAGCCCGGGTGCGAATCGTTCGTATCGTCAGTGTCATCGCCGGTCGAATTGGATTCTTGTAGTTCCTGTGCCGCTGCGCGATCGTAGACTTCGATTGACTCGGGCTTGCCGGTGGCGCCATCCCACAAGACAACTGCTGCCCTTCTGGCTTTAAGCGCTCGCCCGACTTCGGTGACCGCGGTGCGAAGGATCTGATCGAGTTCGAGGGTGCTCGAGATTTGCGAGCTGATGCGGCTTGTCGCCATCTCCAGCTCGTTCTGCCGCTGCATCAGCAAAGTTAGTTTTATCGTGAATGCGAGCGCCATCTGCAGCGAAGAGCCTCGTGGTGTGAATTTACTCAACGTACTCTCGAGCTTCAGAAGCTCGGTTGGACGCTGTGCTCCGATTCTCGCCATCAGGTATTCGAGAGCGGTGAACACAATGTTCGAATCAAACGTCCAGATCATCTCGTAAGTTTTCAAGTGTCCGCTCTCACCGTCCGGGACGACATTGGATGCCAGGAGCGCAGCGAAACTCGGATCCATTACGAGAACGAAGGGACCGCTTTCGATCGAGTGGAAGTCGCGCTCTTCGAGCAGTGTGAGGTTAGGCGACGCAACCGGAGTCCACGTGCGGGTATTGCACGTTGAATCGCACGAAAAGATATACAGCTTCGATGAATCGACGAGATTAAGTGCGCGCTCATTCGCACGGTTGGAGTCTCCGTCGAGACAGCGGCCTTCGAGGACTAGAGCGTCCAGTTTCTGCTCGGCGACCACGTCCTCGAAATAGCTGATGAGGCGCGTGACCGTTTGTTCATTGCAGCGAACTGGTACGAATTCGTCTGGGTGTTGACTGGTGAGGACGTTGTAGATTGAGTACATTCTTGGCTGCTTGCTCGAGAGAGGACTGCAGTCTATGGTGGGGACAACTTGCGATAAGGATTCTGGGCTGGGGACAGCGTTCAACCCGATTTTACCCCCTGACCTTTCTATGTCAATTCTTTTTATCGCAGAGATAAGCATCGTTCACAGGCATGTTTCTTACGAAGCCGCCTCTCGAAGCGGTCGTTAACAGTCTTTCGGAGTAACTGACTGTTTCGGGGTAGTAGTCGTTGAATTTTCAAATTTGAAACTCTTCGGCGAAAAGATTGCTGGATGCTATAATGCTGAGGCAACCGGGTTTAAGGGCCTCGCATCTCAGTTCGCGAGGTCATGACAACGACGGCAAACACTCTGGCAGCAACAGCCGACACTCTGGTGATGCCTTTGACTGCTGAACGAACCGAGGCTTCGTCCGATCTGGAGCTTGCCAGGGCCGCGGCCGCGGGTGACGTCAGCGCCTTTGAAACTCTTTATCAACAGCATAACCGAAGGGTTTATTCCTTGTGTATGCGAATGCTGGGAAGCGGATCAAAGGCTGAAGACATGACTCAGGAAGTTTTCTTGCAAGTCTATCGAAAGATCGGGAGTTTTCGAGGCGACTCGGCTTTTACGACGTGGCTTCACCGCCTCACCGTGAATCAGGTGCTGATGCACTTCAGGAGGCGGGGAGTCAAACTCGAGCACACGAGCGAGGAAGGCGATTTCACAAACGTCGTTGAGACTCCGCTTCAGAGCACCAGAAGAATATCGATGGTTGAAAAAATAGCTCTCGAAAAGGCGATCGAGCAGTTGCCTCCCGGCTACCGTACTGTTTTCGTCTTACACGACATCGAGGGTTACGAACACGAGGAAATCTCTGATATGCTCAAGGTGAGCATCGGAACGTCCAAGTCGCAACTCCACAAGGCTAGAATGCGACTTAGAGAGCTGCTAACGCAGACTTCGAGTGAGAAACAACGCGAGTTTTAGAGATGGGCTGCGCGGATTATCAAGAGCAACTGTCAGACTACATCGACGGCGCATTGGAACTCGGCGAGCAGACCAGGATTGAACATCACCTGGCCCACTGCGAGTCTTGCAGAATAGTGCGTGACGATCTGTTGCAGATCGTGCATTTTTCAAACCAGTTGCCTCTTCAGGCGCCGCCTGCGTCGCTGTGGTCCCGGATTCAGCAAGACATCGAGCAGGAGTCGCCTCCGACCTTTTCATCCAGACTCCGAACCTGGTGGATGAGAACCATCAGCGAATCGCTGCGTCTCTCCATTCCGCAACTGGCTCTGACCGCAACTGCAATCATAGTTCTGGCAATCGGCGGTATTGCCCTCCTACGGAAACCTTCCGTTGATTCAAATGCCGCTTCGACATCGACAGCGATCAAGCCAGACGACCGCGTAATACTCTCCAACGCCGATATCACACAGATCGAAGATCAGGTAAACCGTCTGACTGAAACCGTCGAGAAACGCAAGGACTCGTGGGATCCTGAGATTCGAGAGTCATTCGAAAAGAATTTATACTACATCAACCAAAGTCTGGTTGAATGCCGGCATCAGCTAAACGATAATCCCACCGACGACATTGCGCAGGAGTTGATGCTGAATGCGTATCGCGAGAAGGTTCGGCTCCTCGAAGGTTTCAAGAACTTCTGACACGTCCGGCCGCTGCCCCGAAAGCAAGTCGTCCGGTGCGCCTTCGTTACGCGAATGTTGAAAGAGCGTGAGAAGCAAAAAGCGGACGTTGTGCTACGCCTGAAGGTATTGTCCCTCGCGACGCTGATCGCGCTGCTGCTGGCGCCCTCGCGAACATCTTCATCAACCGACTTCGATCGCAACTACCCTGTCGAAGGGGGCGGTCATCTCGCGGTCTCCAATGTCACCGGCAATATTCGGGTCTCGTCCTGGAACAAGTCTTCTATTTCGGTAAAGGCAATAACACGCCAACCCTCGCTCATAGCAGAAGACGTCGCCGGATCGGATATCACAATCAGAGTCAAGAGACAGTTCCGTCCCACGCGCGTCGACTTCGATGTGACCGTGCCTACGGAGGCATCACTTTCGCTCAGCAACTTCTTCGGAAACATCGAAGTAAAATCCCTGACGGGCCACATAAGCATCTCGGCGATTGACGGCGATGTGCACCTGATGGGAATCAGCAGTTCGTCGCTCGACGTGAAGGTGACGAGCGGAGACATCTACTTCGATGGAGAGTTGCACGAAGGCGGCTCGTACGCATTGCAAACCATGAAAGGTGACGTAGACGTGACTCTCCCCAAGGGCGCGTCGTTCAACCTGAACGCGCGTGCACTCAGCGAGAATATCAATCTTGGCAGTTTTGTGACTGGATTGACCGGCGGGAACAAAAGCTCAAAGGGTATTTCGGGAACTCACCTTCGCGGCGGCCCTCGTCTCAACCTGACCACCTACGCGGGCCGAATCATAATGCACAACAAATAGTTTCTACTCGGGTTTGATCAAACTTCCGCTTGGGGTTCTGAGAAAGTGCGGGTCCAGGTCACCGGTGGGACGGGATTGCGGCCGCAACAGGTTCAACAACGTCGAGGCCCGTACTCTGTCGGAAACGGCCTCGCACATCAGCCGGCGGCGACACTGTTCGTCGTAGCCCTGACGTATCAGAGTCGACCTGAGCAGATGCTGATCTGATCGGGGCCACTTGCTGAGCGCGTCGATCAATGCGACTTCAAACATCGTCCGATCCGCCGCAGACCCTCGCTCGACTTTGAGCTCAGTGATCGTGCCCTGTTCACGCAGATCTTCCAGCTCAAGGGCCATCAACCGGTAACTCAGTAGCTCGGAACTGTTCACGGAACCCGAATCGCGCAAAACCTCTTGTTCTCCCTTGTCATTGTCTGGAAGCTGCATCGGATGAGTCACAGCAATAATCGTTCCCCGGTCAGGATGCCGGCGCTTGAGCATCGAAAATGTTGTGGCGGGCCGAGAATGAGAGGGTTTAAGACCAGTTTCGGAGCGCCACTAAGGCTAGCCGAGGCGCGGCGCCTCAATCGATTAACGCTCCGATGTTACTGAAAACCCCATGATCAGTAGGCGGTATGCAGTAGGCAGTAGGCAGTATGCAGTAGGCTAGGCAGGTACTTATCCTTTAGCTGGTTGTGCGCTCATGCTTCGCGTCGCGAGTTTCCAAACTGCCTACTGCCTACTGCATACTGCCTACTGCTTTTTATGGTCGTGCCTTGAAGCGCTCGTACAACTCGGTGTGACGACTACTCAGCGGTACCTCGTGCCCGTTTATGAACAGGTGCTTGATCTGAGTCCGGATCTCGAGCGGATCGCCATCGGTCACAATTAAGTTCGCCACCTTACCAACCTCTATTGACCCGATCTTGTCCGCCACCCCGAAAATCTCCGCCGGATAAATCGTAACCGCCTTCAGAGCTTCTTCCTTCGGCAAACCAAAAGCCGAAGCCATGCCGGCCTGATACGGCAAATCTCGCGATTCGGCGGAGCTCGATGTTTGAAACGCGATCTTCACGCCAGCCTTGAACAGCATTCCGGCGTTTGCATATGCCGAGTCATATGGATCGTCTTCGTTGTTGGGCATACGGTAAAGCGGCCCGACCAGGACGGGAATGTTCTTCGCCTTGAGCTGGTCCGCAACCTTGTAAGCCTCGACTCCACCAGCGATGATCAGTTTCAACTTCAACTCGTCCGTAAACTGGATAACTCTCTTGATGTCGCGTTCAGTGTTCACGTTCACCACGATTGGTATCTGTCCGCGAACCACCGGTACAAGCGCATCGAGCTTCAGGTCCATATCCTGCTTTGGCAGGCTCGGGTCTTTGGCTCGCGCATCTTTTGCGTCGGCGTAGGCCTTCGCGTCATTGAAAATCTTCTTCAGCGCTTCGATGCGTCTGTCCTGTTCGCGACGCACCTCGGTCACGGACCGCTGCTGCTGAGCAAACGCGAACTCAAAGCCTCGGCCCTGTGCTCCCGGCCAATTGATGTGCATTGCCACACGTGACTTCAGCACCATTTCGCGTGGCGTCCATCCATCCAGGTTGATCAGAGCGCTCTGTCCTGAGATTTCACCGCCGCGAGGCGCGGTCAGAGCAGTAGTGATCCCGTTGACTCGTGTCACCGCCACGTGCGAGCTGTCCGGGTGAATTGCAACATCCACGTGGATGTTTGCGTTATTCTCGCCTATTTCTCCCGTATCGACGGATCCGGCCACCGATCCGATTTCGGTAAGTCCAATCTCGGTTCCTGAGTCGATCATTCCGGGATACACCGACATACCGCTGGCATCGATTATCCTGGCGCCGGAAGGTACGGCAACACCTGCACCTACCGCGGTGATCTTGCCGGCGCTGATAACCACAGTGCCGTTTTCGATCACTGCTCCAGTCACCGTAACAATGCGGGCGTTGCGTATCGCGTAGGTTTCGGTGCGAGATTGAGCACTCACACTGAAATGCGAAACAGCGAGAAACACGCCGGCGATGAAGACTGCTGCGACTCCGTAGACCTTAATTCTCACCGCACACCTCCCCCGTCTCCCTCGCCTTCTTCTGAGGGTCTAAGCGCCGGCTCGTCCTTCTTGTCATCGCGCCGAGAAGGCGGTCCAGTCCTCTGTTCGCGCTCCCGCTTTATCAATTCTTGTTTCTCTTTCTTCAAGGACTCTCGGCGCTCGATGTCCGCCTTGCGATCGAAGTAGATTTCACCTTCGATAAACGTCATCTCGGGCACGGTGTACACCGAAAACGGATGCTGGCTGAAGATTACCAGGTCCGCGTCCTTGCCAACATCGATCGAACCGGTTCGATGATCGATGCCGAGTTGTTTTGCGGGATTCAGAGTGATGGTCCTTAGAGCCTCCTCCTCGGTCATGCCGCCGTACTTGATGCCCTTCGCGGCATCAAGATAGAGCCGCCGGGCTCGCTCATCGGAATCCGAGTTGACTGATACTACGACGCCTCGCTGAGTCATCAACGCAGTGTTGTATGGAATGGCATCATAAGCTTCCAGCTTGTATGCCCATGAGTCGGCAAATGTAGAAGCGCCGGTTTTGTGAGCCGCAATCTCGTTCGCAACCTTGTAGCCTTCAAGCACGTGTTGAAGTGTCTGCACGTGGAAGCCCAGTTCGTCTCCGAGATTGAGCAGCATCAGTATCTCGTCGTCCCGATAACAGTGAGAGTGGATGAATCTCTTACCCTGCAGAACTTCGACCAGCGCCTCGAGCAAAAGATCGCGTCGAGGTGGAACTGCGTTGGGATCTTTCTTCGACTGAAACTCCTCCCACTCGTGCTGGTACTCTTTAGCCCTGATGAATGACTCGCGAATTGTTTCTTCCACGCCCATTCTGGTTGCAGGATATCGGCGTGGCCGTCCGGGTACCTGAAAGTTAGACTGCTTTGGATTCTCTCCCAGCGCGAACTTGATACCCTGAGGCGCGTCCGGTATCAGCCACTGATCCACCGCTTTGCCTTGCTTCAGCTTGACCACCGCGTTCTGACCGCCGATCGCATTGGCCGAACCGTGCAGAATGTTCACCGTTGTAACACCGCCCGCAAGTTGACGGTAGATGTCCACATCATAGGGATTGAGGACATCGCGAATTCGAACCATCGCAGTCACCGAGAGCGTTCCTTCGTTGACGTTTCCTTCGACGGCGGTGTGCGAATGACAGTCGATAATTCCCGGTATGACGTACTTGCCCGTAGCATCAATGACGCGAGCGTTTGCGTCCCGCGGCTTGATGTTCTTGCCTACGGCTGCGATCTTGCCGTCCCGTATCAAAACCGATCCGTTTTGAATGGTTCCGTGAGAGGCGGTCAAGACTGTGGCGTTCTGAATAAGCGTCTCCACCGGGGCTGGCGAGCTTGCCGAATTCACCGACTCGCGCGTAGCGTTCTGCGCCACGGCCGAAGCGCTCAAGGCCGCTAACACTAGTGATATAACTATAGCGTTGATTCTTTTCATCTCTCCTCCTACCTTGGCCTGGTGCCGGTGAATTCGAATGATCCCATCGAGGCAATAACGATTGCCCCTCGGATCGAATCGCCTTCGATCGTCGAGGTGACAGTTGCTTCGAGGCTTTGGCCATTCAGTGTCCCGCTTATAGCAAACCTCAATTCGTTGCCGTTGAGGCGCGCGTCCTTGACCTCCAGATTGCCTATGTGGGTTGCAAGAACACCGGTAATCTGGTCGCCCTGACGATTAATTGTGAGCTTGGCATTCTGATCGCCGTCCGGCGCTCGAATGATCAGATTCCACTCTCCAGACGGGTCTACCGCCGCGGGCCGTCCCCCGGGCCTGCCCCCGCCTCGCGCAGGCTGAGGCTCAGGCTTCTTCAGTTCTACTTCGTTACCGTCGATGAACACGTGTTTGATCTTGGCGTCACGCGCTAGCAGATCGCCCCCGGCCACAACAAGGTTCGCGACCTTTCCCACTTCAATGCTGCCGACCTGCTCCGACGCTCCGAGGATCTCGGCGGCGTTTGTAGTGAGAGCCCGCAAGGCTTCGTCTTTCGGAAGCCCGTTCTCGATTGCCTTTTGAACGTTGGCTATGAAATCGGTCGGTCGAAGAGTGCCCGAGGTAAACGCGATCTTCACTCCAGCTTGTACGAGCCGTGCTGCGTTCTTGAGGGCTTCGGCCCTGTTGCGCAAGACCCTCAACGGCTCATCTTCGTCCTCGGGCAGATCTGACGGGCGGCGCGGGAAGTCGACCGATACGATCACCGGTACATTCTTAGACTTGAGTGCATCGGCTACGCGGTATCCGTACAGCGCTCCCATGACGATCGGTTTAACCTTCGGGAAGTCTCCGCAGATGGTCAACACGCGTCCGACGTCCAGATCGCTGCTGGCTACAAACAGCACTGGCAGCTCGCCATTGAGCGCCGGCAGCAGTGCTGCAAGACGTTTGTCGTAGGGCGGCCGCTCTACGCCTCTCTTACCGCGGTTGTATCGATCTACGAGATCGCGGTAATGAATCGCGTCCAGAAATGTCTGCCGGATGTAAGCGACGGTGCCCATCAACGAGGCTGGGTAGTTCCCTGAAAAGCCGCTGCCGGTAGTGAACTGGACGGTGAGCGCTACCGGGGCGCGGAGTACCAGATGCGACGGGTCCTCCGAGCCGAGATTGATCAGTGCGCTCTGTCCGGCAAAGATCCCCTGCCGCGGGCTGCTCAACGCCGAAGTCACGCCTACCGTCCGAGCGTCTTCTATCGCAGATCCGCCGGGCTTGACTTGGTCGGCTGCCGAGACCGAAGGGTCTCCAAGCGCTACCTCCGGTGGAGGCTGTTGGCCCCCTGCCGCGGCCGCAAGTGCAGCCTGTCTGCCGCCGCCAGCGGGTGTGGTCTGTTGAACAGCGGGGGCGGGCAATCCCAGATTCGTGTATGCATCAATGAGGCCGGGATAGACTACTGATCCGGAGCCGTCGATCACTCGGGCGTCTGCCGGGATTTTGGCGTTCTCGCCGACGTCCACGATAAGGCCCTTCCGAAAAACGACGGTTCCCTTTGCGATGGTCTTTCCCGGACTGACGACGATCTGTGCATCCTTGATCGCGTACGCGTCGGGAGCGTCCATTCGAGCTTTGGGTATGGATACGAACAGGAGTGCGATCAAGGCAGCCAGGATGGTGATTAATGCTCTTGATCGTCGGGCCGGCGCGGAGCTTCGGCGGTACAACCGAAACGTTCTTGCCATTATTCTGGCCTCCTGATTTATGACTGTTTGGCTAATGAAGGAATCGAGCCTGTCCGCTATGAGCCGCTTTAGTCGCGGCGTCCACTGTAGCGCCGATAATCTATAGGAATGCACGTCCGCCCGCAAGTTGCAAGGACCGGCACCAAGGACCGGACGCGAAACCCGAAACTTCCGGCGCTGTCCTAGTTTGATCTTGACCGAGAAATCGCCGCTGTCCCCCGCTATTGACCAGCAAACGAGGCGGTTTCACGCAAATTCACGTAGTCACACGCAAACTAGGACAACGCCAATTTCCTGCTGGTTAACTGGTCACTGAGCGCTCCGGTGGGCATAATAGAAGAGGTTTTCACAAATCGCGGTCCAGAATCCGTAAGCATGTCAACTCAGCGGCGGCCTCCAAGTGCAAAAGGGAATCCGATACTCGGACTTCTTCTGGTCTTTCGACGCGACCCGATCAAGTTTCTGACATCGCTCACCGAACAGCACGGAGACATCGTTCACTTCAAGCTGGGCCCCCAGGACATCTACCTGTTGAACAACCCCGAGTACATACGAGATGTTCTCGTTACAAACAGTCGGAACTTCACCAAGAGCCGTGGCCTCGAATTAGCCAAGAGATTCCTCGGTGAAGGATTGCTGACCAGCGAAGGCGATGTTCATCGGCGTCAAAGGCGGCTGAGTCAGCCCGCTTTTCATCGCGAACGCATCAATGCCTATGCCCGGACAATGGTTGATTACACGATACGTCTGACCGGGCATTGGCGGCATGGCGAGACGATCGACGCCGGTCAGGACATGATGCGGCTGACGCTATCGATCGTGGCCAAGGCACTCTTCGATGCGGATGTCGAATCGGAAGCATCGGACGTCAGGGAGTCGCTGACCTCGATAATGGAGATGTTCAACAGGATCACGACACCGTTTCCAGCGCTGCTCGAAAAACTTCCGTTGCCAAGCAATTTCAGATTTCAGCGAGCACGCGGCCGGCTGGATTCGATCATCTACAGGATCATCAACGAACGGCGCGCAATCACAGAGGATCGCGGTGATTTATTGTCGATGCTCTCGCTGGCCACCGACGTTGAAGGTGATGGGACCGGCATGTCTGATTTGCAGCTAAGGGACGAGTTGATGACTATCTTCCTCGCCGGGCACGAGACTACTGCTAACGCCCTCACCTGGAGCTGGTATCTGCTCTCTCAGCACCCGGAGGTCGAGTCAAAGCTGCATCGAGAAGTGGACTCCGTTCTGGGCGATCGACTACCCACGGCGGATGACTTCCCGCGCCTGCGATACACCGAGATGGTTTTCGCCGAAGCGATTAGACTCTATCCTCCAGCCTGGGCATTGGGAAGGAGGGCGATTTCCGAGTACAAGGTAAACGGCTGCGTCGTTCCGGCCCGCTCGATCGTGTTGATGAGTCCTTTCGTGACTCAGCATGACAAACGCTACTTTCCTGATCCTTACCGCTTTGATCCGGAACGCTGGACACCCGAAGCGCGCGAGTCAAGGCCGAAGTTCTCTTACTTCCCATTCGGCGGGGGCCCTCGTGTCTGCATAGGCGAAGGTTTTGCCTGGATGGAAGGTGTGCTGGTACTTGCAACAATAGCTCGCGAGTGGCGTCTGATGCTCGCGCCCAACCAGCGCGTCGAGCCAAGACCGATGATTACGCTTCGTCCACGATACCCGATAAGAATGATCCTCGAGCGGCGCGACGATCTTATGGCGTGCCACGAGGCGGATGTCCAAAACCAAGTCTGTACGATTTGATACTGTTATGAGAATCCTCGTCGTAGAAGATGAGCCGCGTGTTGCGAACTTTATCGCAAGAGGACTTCGGGAGCAGACCTTCGCGGTAGACGTCGCTTGCGACGGCGAACACGCCGTCTTTCAAGCTGAAACCAACGATTACGATCTCATCCTCCTGGACGTCATGCTTCCATCACAAAACGGATTTGAAGCCTGTCGTGCAATGCGTGAGCTGGGAGTGAACTGCCCGATATTGATGTTGACCGCACGAGACGCGGTCGACGATCGCGTGATCGGACTTGATTCCGGGGCAGATGATTACCTGTGCAAGCCTTTCGAGTTCAAAGAGCTGCTTGCGCGAATTCGAGCGTTGCTGCGAAGGGGGAAACAGCTTCGGCCAGAGACACTCGAGGTTGCGGACCTCACGCTGAACACTGCGAGTCACTCCGTATCCAGGCGCGGACGCATCATCAATCTGACGGCGAAAGAGTACTCGCTTCTCGAGTTCTTTGTGTTGCGAGCTGGAATGATCGTAACCCGCGGTGAGATCGCCGAGCATGTCTGGGACGAGAACTTTGATCCGTTCTCGAACGTGATCGATGTTTACGTCGCTAGATTGCGCAAGAAGCTGGACGAGGGCTTCGCCGCCCCGCTCATTCACACGCGGAGGGGAGAGGGCTACGTGCTCTCGGAGCAGTTGGAGGGCGCAGGTGCTTAGAAGTATTCGAGCGCGAATAACTTTCTGGTACGTCTCGGTATTCGGGTTGTTGCTGCTCGGCTTCAGTGCCTTCATCTATCTGACGCTCGCAAAGAGCCTCTACAGCAAGCTCGACGAGTCTCTCGCCAACGATGCGCAGATTGCGGCCGCATCCTTCGAGACGGAAACGCTGGAGAACGGAGGGGACATCGCTGCGGGGGCTGCCGAATCGCTAAGCGAGCTGCAACTGAGGGACGTGTACGTAGCGATGTACGCCGGCGAGCGACTGTTGGCCACCAACTATCCCGAGGACTCACTGCCCAAGGCAACTGCCGGCATCCAATTCGAACCTGAAAACTCCCCCGGAATACGATTCGCCACGAATAAGCAGTTCGGTCCGGCAGGCGGGCGGCTTTGCATGATCACCGCGAAGGCAGGTCCCTCGTCGCGAGTTCTAATCGCGACGTCGCTAGCAGGTTTGAAGACAGAGCTGGGGTCTTTGCGGAGAGTCTTCTTTATCGGATACCCGGCAGCATTGTTCATCGGCGGACTGGGCGGTTTGCTGCTCGCGCGTCAAAGTCTCGCGCCGGTCGTGGCAATGTCGGATCAGGCACAGCGGATCAGCGCCGGAAACTTGCACAAGCGATTGAGCGTGGACAATCCCGACGATGAACTGGGTCGGCTTGCTGCGACTTTTAACGATCTGCTTTCGCGACTCGATCGTTCATTTCACAGCATGCGGGCCTTCATAGCGGACGCGTCTCATGAGTTTCGCACGCCGCTTTCGATAATTCGTGGAGAGGCAGAGCTCACGCTTTCACAAGAACGCGATCCCGCCGAATACCGCGAGGCACTTTCGATTGTGCACGATGAGGCTCTCCGCTTGTCAGCGATGGTAGACGATCTGCTTGCGTTGGCGCGGGCAGATTCCGGCCAGCAGACGCTCGAGACTGAGGAGTTCTATATAAACGAGCTGCTGGAGGAGTGTTGTCGTTCGGCATCGGTGCTTGCAGTCAAGCGGGGAGTGGCGTTGACGATGACCCCGCAGTCAGACGTTCAGGTTCGGGCTGACCTCGCGATGCTGAGGCGAATGATCTTGAACCTGCTGGACAACGCCCTCAAATACACCCAACCCGGCGGCTCAGTGTGCGCCGATATGATTGCCGATGACTCGGAGGTAAGGATCTCGGTTACGGATACGGGGATCGGGATTCCAGCCGAATTCACCAGCCGCGTATTTGAGCGGTTTTATCGTGTCAGCAGGTCGAGGACGCGCGCCGAGGGTGGGAGCGGCCTCGGACTTGCGATCGCAAAATGGGTGGCAGAAGCTCACGGCGGGACAATCAGCGTGACGAGCACTCCGGGTCTTGGCAGCAGCTTTGTGGTAATCCTGCCGAGGGATGGGGAGATGGGGAGATGAGGGGATGATAGGAGATGAGGCGAAGGGCGAGGGGGCGAAGGGGCGACCCGGAAAGCTCCTTTCACCGACTGGCCAATCGCTGGTTCGCCCATCCGCCCATTCGCTTCCCGACGTCCGCGCGTCCCTCCTCTCCGCGTCGCCCCTTCCCCTCATCCCCTCATCCCCTGATCTCCCCATCCCCCTGTTAATCCTCTGTTCATCTTCGGCTCTTACAATTCAATGTCTGTAGTCGAACTGTGTCGGGCGGATTGTCGGTGCTCTAAGACCGCGTATGAAATTCGTTCAAGTTGGTAGGCTACGCGGCGCCCCCGTCGCTGTGGCGGTTCTGCTATCAGTGTTGTCGGCGGCATACGCGCAGCAGCAAACTTCGGCGCAGCCTCCCGCGCCAGCAGCAGTATTGACGCTGGAGGAGGCGGTGCGGCTGTCATTGGCTCAGGCCTCCGTGTTTCAACAAGCCAGACTGGCTGAGTTGATCGCACAGGAAGACGTACGCCAGGCTCGACTGGCTTTTCTGCCCAAGCTCGAAGGCACACTCTCCGAAACTTACAACTCTCCCGAAGGCGGGCCGCATGCGCCCGGATCGCCCAGCGTAATGAGCTTCATAAACGCAAATGCCATAACAGAGCATCTGGCAGTTGCAGGGGTGACTGGTGACCTTGATGTGTCAGGCCGATTGCGAGCGACGCTGAAGCGCAACGTCGCGCTTCTCGAAGCTGCGCATGCCGGTACAGAAGTCGCACGCCGCGCTTTGGTGCAAGGGGTGAGCGAGAGCTACTACGGCGTCTCTCTTGCAGGTGCAAAACGTCGCGCAGCCGAATTGTCGCTCGCTGCGGCAGAAGAGTTTGAAGGCATCACTCAAGGCCTGTTTAACGCAGGCGAAGTTGCTGAAGTGGACTTGACTCGAGCAAAGCTCCAAACCGCCACCCGCCGCGATGAACTCCAACAGTCGCAGTCATCGGAGCTAGGCGCGCAGGACGCGCTGCGAGTGTTTGTAGGCTACGACTTTTCAACTCCCATCGCGACAATCGATCTCAACGGTTTGATACCGGACCTCGCGGAGCTCAATCGCTTCACCACCCAGACGATTGCTACCCGGCCCGAGTTTGCGCAGCTCTCCGCAGAAAAGAAGGCCGCCGAACAAGAACGCAAGGCCGCCCGTGCCGAACGGCTGCCGCGGGTTTCCTATTTCGTCGACGGCGGCTTCGATTCAGATTCGCTTGGGTCCTCTGCCCTCGAAAGGCATTCGGGCGTCCTTGCCGGAGTGACGATTACCGTACCGATTTTCGATTGGGGAATCAGTCGAAGCAGAGAGCGACAGGCAGAGCTTCGCGCAGAGACTGTGGAATCGGAGAGAATTCTCGCTCTACGCACCTTTGGTCAGCAATTCAACACTGCACTCGCGCAGGCGCGAGTTGCGGCGGCGCGTTTTGAACTCCTGCAGACAAGCGTCGCTCAGGCCGCGCGGAATGTGCAAACGTCAATTGCCAGATACCGTGCGGGCGAGGCAGCCATCCTCGAAGTCACTGACGCTCAGACGACGCTTGCATCACAACGCGTATCGATGGTCCAGGCAACCTTCGATTACCAGATTGCGCGTTCCAGGCTCGCTCAGGCTGCGGGCCAGTAAGCGCTTAGTCTGAATTCTGATCTCTGGATCCGCGACCGAGAGACTAATGCCAAACGAAATTGGCCAAGACAGGGCGGAAACCATAAGCGGTCGGGCGCAGCAGAACAGGAAGCGTCGCGTCATTATCGTGACGCTTGTGGGGCTCGCTTTATTGGCGATTGTCATTCTCCTGATTACCAAGCTTGGAAAAGATAAGTCCGAGGAGAGCGAAGAAATCGTCGCAAAAGTGCGCGTAGCGAAGGTCGAGAAGGGTTCGATCAGCTCGACTGCCTCCGCGCTGGGAACAATATTTCCCCGGCAGGAGGCAACAGTGAGCGCGAGGATCGCCGGCCAGCTTTCGCGAGTACCGCTTCTGAAAAACCATGCATTCAAACAAGGGGAAGTGGTCGCGACCATCGAGTCCCGCGACTTAAGGGCGCAGCGAGAAGAAGCCGCGGCGGCGCTTCAGGAGGCTCAGCTCAACCAGAAAAACGTAACCGGTGCTGCGATCCCGCAAACAGCTGCCCAGGACGAAAAGGCGTTGCGCGATGCGCACGCCAGCGTTACAAACACGCGCGCGACCTACGAGCGGCGGAAGGTTCTTTATGATCGCGGCGGGATTTCAGTTAAAGACCTGGAGGCATCGCTACTGGCGTTGAAGACTGCCGAGAGCGAGCTACAGCTTGCGGAGAATACTGCGAGGCTGCACGCTGCCGCGGGCAACCCCTCGGAACGCGGCATGGCCGCGGCGAAGGTCAAACAGGCGGAGCAGCGCCTCGCGGCTCTCGATGCACAATTGGCCTACGGCGCCGTGCGCGCGCCGTTTTCAGGGGTGATCACCGAACAATTTCAGTTCGACGGAGAGTACGCCTCGCCAGGCGGGAAGCTGTTCTCAATAGCCGACATGAGCGAAGTGATAGTCAAGGCCGCGTTCCCCGACAAACTCGCACCTTCGTTGAAAGTTGGGGATTCGGCGAATGTCGCGCCGCAGGACCTCCCGGGAGAGCGGCTAACAGGTCAGATCTCTCTTGTCAGCCGTGCCGCCGACGCGACCAATCGCACCGTGGAAGTCTGGGTCAAGCTGGCCAACCCTGACAACAAGCTGCGCGACGATTCAGCCGCGCTGGTAGTCGTCACCACAGCGACCGCTGAAGACGCAGTAGTGATTCCGACTACTGCGGTAACTCTCGAATCCGCCGATGCGGACAGTGGAGTCGTGATGGTTGTAGATAAGGCATCGGTTGCCCACGAACGAAAAGTAACGATCGGCATCAAGGAGTCCAATCGCGTGCAGGTTCTTTCCGGCCTCGCCGAAGGTGAGACCCTGGTGGTGGAGGGCAACTACGCGCTGCCAGACGGCACAAAGGTGGAGTCGAGTGAGGCGGCGAACGAATCCGGAGAGCAGGAAAAAGAGAACGAGGGTGAGAAGCATTGAGTCTTGCTTCGATCGTTTCACGGCAGTCGCGCGCCATCGTGCTGATCATCGCGCTGCTATCGGCAGCCGGACTCTATGCTGCATTTCAACTTCCGGTTGCGATCTTTCCTGAGACTGACTTTCCCCGAATCATCATCATCATCGACAACGGAGTCGTCCCCGCTCAGCAGATGCTGGCCTCGGTCACACGTCCCATCGAGGAGGCGATGAATGGCATCCCCGGAATAGTTCGGATCGACTCCAAGACTTCGCGGGGTGCTGCTGACATCGACCTTTTCTTCAGATGGGGAGTGGACATTCGCGAAACGCTACAGATGGTCCAGGCACGTTTGTCGCAGCTCAGTACGACGCTGCCGTCCACCATCTCAATCAGGCAAGTAGAACGATTCACATTCGCGGTTTTTCCAGTCAGCGGCTACAGCTTGATTTCGGATACGCGTGATCCCGCCAGCCTGCGCGATCTCGCTACATACACGATCAAGCCCCGGCTTTCCCGGCTGTCAGGTGTCGGGGCGGTCACAATCGCTGGAGGCAAGCTCCGCGAGTATCACATCACCGTTGATCCGATGCGCATGGTCGCGAGAAGCGTCTCGTTGGACCAGGTCGTCGAAGCGGTTGGAAAGGCCAACATAATCGCTTCGCCGGGTCTCATCGATGAGAATCATCACCTCGAACTGGCGCTGGTGAGCGGTCAGGCTCGAACTCCGGACGAGCTCAACTCGATCGTCGTCGCAATGGTCAACAATGCGGCAGTCACGATAGGCGACATCGCCGATGTAGGAACCGGCGTTGCGCCCGAGTACATCACCGTCACCGCCGACGGAAGACCGGCAGTGCTGCTTAATGTACAGCGACAACCGGACGCCAACACGGTCGCAGTTGTAGACGAGGTCAATCAGGAATTCGAAGCAATGCGACCGCAATTGCCAAAGGACGTGCGGATCGCGCCGTTTTACGATCAATCGCTGATAGTCAGGAGCTCAATCAAGTCAGTTCGCGACGCGATCTTAATTGGCCTGGCGCTTTCAATAGCGATTCTATACGGCTTTCTCCGAAGCTGGGGCACTACACTGGTCGCCGCGGTTGTGATTCCGGTGACGGTGCTCGTCACGTTTCTGGTGATGTGGCTCGCAGGACTCGCCTTCGATCTCATGACTCTGGGTGGAATCGCGGCAGCCATCGGGCTGGTGATCGACGACGCGATCGTCGTGGTTGAAAACATCTACACTCACCTCGAACGCGGCGGCTCCCGGCTCGACGCTCTTCACAGCGCGATTTCGGAGATTACCGTGCCGATCATCGGTTCTACCATTACTCCAGTTGTAGTCTTTCTGCCGCTCACGATATTGACTGGATTTGCTGGAGTCTTCTTTCGCTCGCTAGCGCTCACGATGGCGGTAGCGCTACTGACTTCTCTTGTGCTGGCGCTGTCTTTTACCCCGGTGCTCGCGGGAAGGTTTGTGAGACGAGGTAAGAAGGCGGCATCATCGGATGAACGCGAGGCAGGTTCGGATGCAATCGATCCAGAACGCCACCGGTTGCTCAATGCGATTTCACGGCGTTACGAATGGCTGCTCGACAAATCGCTGTCTCATCGATGGATCGTCCTGGCGGTTTGCGCGGCGACAGTTCTCGGTTCGATTCTGATCTATCACTGGTTGGGATCCGAGGACCTGCCGGAGTTCGAGGAAGGGGCTTTCGTTTTGGACTACCTCGCACCTCCCGGCGCTTCGCTCGTCGAGAACAATCACATCCTGGAACGCGTCGAGCACCTGTTGGAGCGAACGGAGGAAGTCGAGAGTTACTCACGGCGGACAGGTCTCGAGCTTGGGCTGGCGGTAACCGAGCCAAATCGCGGTGACTTCCTGGTGAAATTGAAACCACACCGCAAGAGAGCCACCGACGAAGTAATATCCGATCTCCGCAAGAAGATCGAATCGTCAGAGCCCGCCCTTCATATCGAGTTCGTGGGGATCCTCGGTGACTTGATCGGTGACCTGTCGAGCTCTCCGGAGCCGGTCGAGATAAAGGTCTTCAGTGAGGACACTAAGGCCCTGCACAAATCGGCGGCAGAAATCGAAGAGACGATTAAGAAGATCGACGGAATCGTGGACACCAAAAGCGGAATCGTCCTGAGCGGACCCGCGGTGACGTTTAGAGTCGATCCCAGGCGCTCGTCCCAGCTGGGTGTGAATGCGAGCGACATCGCTACTACGGTCACTACAGCGATGACCGGCGAACCCGCGTCGGCGATCCTGCAACAGAGCAGACTTATAACTGTACGAGTGAATCTGCCTCAGTCGACAAAGGAGTCGCTCGATGCGCTTAAGGCGCTGGAGATTCGCTCGGCAAAAGGCTCGCGTTTCCGGCTTGATCAGGTTGCCGACGTCGAATACGACCCCGGTCAGGCCGAGATAAATCGAGAGGGACTGCGGCAGATGGTGGCGGTGACGGCACGACTTGAGAACGTGGATCTCGGAACCGCGATCGTGAGGGTAAGAGAAAAACTGTCGCAGGAGGTCAAGCTCCCGCCGGGCATGACTATCGAATTCGGCGGTCTCTACAAGGAGCAACAGACCAGCTTCCGAGAACTAACCATCGCGTTGACGCTGGCAGTAGCGCTCGTGTTCATCACTCTGTTAATCGAATTCCAGTCCTTTGTTCACCCGATAGCGATAGTCAGCGGTTCGGTCCTCGCCCTCGGCGGTGTCTTTGCGGCGCTGTTCATAACTCGCAGCACGTTGAACATCGTCTCGTACGTCGGAATGATCATGGTTGTCGGAATCGTTGCGAAGAACGGCATACTGATGCTTGATGCAGTCGAAGAACACATTGCCGCCGGAGATACGCTGAAGGAGTCGCTTGTTCGGTCAGGTCGCCGCAGGTTTCGTCCGGTACTGATGACTTCACTTGCGGCGATGTTAGGGATGCTGCCGCTGGCGCTGGCGCTTGGTTCAGGAGCGGAGCTCCTGCAGCCACTCGCGATTTCGGTCATCGGTGGGTTGTGCTTCGCGCTTCTTCTCTCGCTGGTGGTGACGCCTACAGTGTATTCGCTGCTTCGGCGCGAGTCCTCAATCGAAGAGTCCGGCGATGTACGCGTCCGGTGAAAACTCGATCAGGTCAGTCATCTTCTCGCCAACACCCACGTAGCGAATGGGAATTCCGAGTTCTTTGGCGATCGCTACGACAATGCCGCCTTTCGCGGTCCCGTCCAATTTCGTAAGCACGAGGCCGGTGACCGGCACTGCTTTCGTGAACTGCCGAGCCTGTTCGAGTCCATTCTGTCCGGTGACTGCGTCTATGATCAGCAACACCTCGTGAGGCGCGCCGGAGACTTCGCGGCCTGCGACTCGTCTCATCTTTTCAAGCTCCTGCATCAGGTTGGCCTTTGTGTGCAATCTTCCAGCAGTATCGATAATGAGGACGTCGGCTGATCTGGCTTGCGCCGCTTTGATGGAATCAAACACTACAGCGGATGGGTCAGTACCAGGTTTCTGTTGTATCAGGGGCACACCTGACCTGTCGGCCCAGATCGCGAGTTGATCGTTGGCGGCTGCGCGGAAAGTATCCGCGGCGCAGATCAGTACTTCGTTATCTTCGGACTTGATGCGGTGAGCCAGTTTTCCGATGGTCGTTGTTTTTCCAACGCCGTTTACCCCCACGATCATTATCACGTACGGCCTGATATCAGGAGAAACCTCGGTCTCGCTGGCGACCGTGCCGCGTTTCCGATTGTGTTCAGCGGTTTCAAGAATCGCTCTCAACTCAGTCCTGATCAGTCGTGTCAGCGCGTCCACGTCGCTGAGTTGCTGGCGGCTCACCTGCTGGCGAGCTTTCTCTATGATCTCGAATGATGTCTGAACGCCGATGTCTGCGCCTATCAACGCCTCTTCGAGGCTGTCCAAGACGGAGGGATCGATTTTTCGGGACACGCCTACGACGCTCTCAATACGCTCGGCGAGGTTTTCGCGAGTTGAGGCGACGGCCGCTTTGAGCTTATCTACGACATCGGGCTCAGGGCCCTCGTGTCGCCGCTCGGCTATCGCCTTCTCTTCCTCAGTTGCCTCGCGATTGAGTCCGAGGCTGATGAATTCCGGTTCTTTCTTTCGCTTCCAAAATGCCATAGTAGGTTTATAGGTTCAGTCGTGGACTCGAACGTATGTTCAGTGACGACGTCAGAAGGTTATCAGCGCTGTCGAAAGAGGGTCAAACCTGGGCTCTCGAGGACTGTGTTTCCATCTCGTGGCGGTGGTACTACGGTGTGAGGGCACCGCACAGCCGTGTCGCCTGCTAATTCTGGACCTGTCCAAGACAGGTGGGTGACCTCAGGGCCGGCATTATGCATCCCCGATCAATGTGGGGCACCGCGCCTGCCGGCAAATTCCTCCGGCCCCCGTTTCCGTAGCGTTGGTTCAAATTAACAGACCAAGCACTAACCTAGCAGAAGCCCTCAACCTTGGCGTATGTTACACGACGCCTTAGTTCCCCAGCAAGCATTTCCTCATGAGACGCGTCGAAGTAGGGATAATTCGCTCAAGAGTGGCAGCCCGGTGGAAGACAGGTGGCTGGAAATAAAAAATGAGGACGAGCACTGCACATCCAGCTACTCGTCCTCTACCATTCCGCTCACTTCAGGAATTGAGGAGGCACCTCAATTGCTGCTTTCAGTGACTTATTTGTACCACAACTCCCCACGGCAATGCAATAGGGTATCAAAAATCAATCCGCAGCTTGTGATAACGGGGCCTAAAAGTCTCTATTTGCGTCGTTTCGTCCAATTCAAATCTTGAACCGAACAAGTAGTTGTGCTACAAACGGGGTCTACCCCGAAGCATCGCCCCTCGAATCAATAGACCCCCGGAAAAGCGAGACACGATATGCCATCACTCGCAAAAACCTGTTCCGAATGTGGGATGCCCATTCAAGTTGGAATTGCCCAGTGTGAACACTGTGGCGCTAAGGTCGGCACGCTGTTCGACGAGAAGGCGCCGGCTCTCGAATCTCGTGGCAAGAAGATCCGACAAGTCGCAGCACGCGTCGATTATTTCCAGGAAGTCGAAGACGCAAAAGAGCGCGCAAACAACTCGGTCGTTCTGGGGTTGTGCAGCTTCTTCTGTCCGGGCATTGGCTTTGTGTTTGGAATCACGGGAGTGATTTTCAGCATTCTGGCGCTCAAGGCGTTGCAGAGAAACTCTGTCGAAGAGGGTCGTGGGCAAGCCACCGCCGGTTTCGTCATCGGGCTTCTCGCGATTATTGCCCAGGTGTGCTACGCGGTCTACATCGTGAAGTCCGGCAGATTGCCGTGGTAAGCACAGGCCGGTCGTACTGAAGCGTTACTTGACTCCGACCAGCAACGTCGCCTTTATCGAAAGGTCGAATGGAGCGCCGGACCTCTCCCGATCGATTATCGCAGCCATCTCCCGGAGGATCGCATCGCGAGTACCTTCGGGCAGGATATCCAGCCAGTCCTCCAAGAGGTGGTCTCCAACAAGCGGAGCGTTCAGGAATTCATCAGCGTCCTCGAACTGAAACTCCTCTTTACGGCAGAATGTCTCGACATGACGGAGACCGGCACTTGTTGCCAACTGTTCGAGGTCCGATATCGTCAGCCTTTCCTTTATGAGAGCTTCCAGCTCCGACCAGACGTGATCCACTAGGCCCTTGGCCTGCATGGCTTCCCAGTAGATCGAGAAGAACTCGTCGAAGCTGCCATGTGTAGTCAGCTTGAGCACCAGTCGCGCGTCCGGCTGCGCTACGCGCAGCATTTCGGCCAGTACATCCTCGATTTCGTTGGCGCGCGTCATCGAGCCGTCTGCCATGACTGCATCGAATTCGCTGCCGGCGAACGGCAAGTCTACTGCATTGCCCTGAAGAAATGTCACGTTCTCGATCTTCTGCACCTGTGCCTTCGCACGAGCAATCTCAACTCGTTCCGCGATGGGGTCGATGCCTACAACCTCCCCTTTCTTTCCCAAGCGAGCGGCGAGTTCAGTGGAGTAAGCTCCGGTGCCGCAGTTCAACTCTAATATCCGCCCCTCGTTGGGGAGCCGGCCCTCATCGTCGACCATCGAATCAAACCGCTCTCGCCAGTCGCTTGAAATAAAGAGATCGTAACGGTAGGCCCGCTCCTTTTCGTTCAACATACCCATTCCAGCCTTTTGCCAAATCATAGCATGCACCGGTCGGCTTACTGTTTCAGATAATGACTACTTTTACATTCTTACAAAGATGGGTGAGGAGAATACGTGAGCTAACCGTTTGAATCCTCGGCGCAAATCGTGAGACACTGCAGATTACGTTTTTGAGACTTTGGTGTGGTCTTTCACGTATATAGGCACAGCGGCAATCCCACAAAGGAGACGCTCAAAACGAAATGGACAGCAAGATGGCAAAGCAGCCTAACGCAACCGAATCCGCAGACCTCGAAGTTCCCGTGTCAAATCCTCAGGAGCGAACGGGAAAGCCGCCATCATACTCGATGATGGAGCCGAAGATGCGGCGGATTTATGGCGAGTTTTATCGCGAGATCTACTTTTCTGAGAAGAAGCATCTCGACACAAAGACTCAAGAGTTGATTTCCATCGCCGCGTCGCTGGTAGCGAAGTGCCAGGGTTGCATTGAGGGCCACTTGAAGAAAGCCATTCAGGCCGGCGCCACTCAAGAAGAGATAAGTGAAACTATTTGCATTGCCGCGGCAATCAACGCCGCAGCGGTAATCGATCTGACGGACGTTGCCGCCGGCAACATGGATCTCGACCATTTTCCGAGCGATGGACCGCGCTTCCGAGGATGACTAGAGGCTAACTAATGGACATTATGGCGCAAGTAGGCGTAGGCGTATTGTCGCTAATCATCACCCTGACTGCGAGCTTTGCCGCGAACCTGATGCCCAGACGCTCCAACTCAAGCATCAGCCCTGCCGTTCAACCTGAATACGGCCAACGACCCACCGAAAACTTTCCTAACGCGGGCGTGAAGTACGCATCACTGCAGTCGCAGGCACTAGGCAAAGAGCTGAAGTTTGCGATCCAACTTCCACCTTCCTACGACAAGGACGAAAAACGCCGGTTCCCTGTTTTGTACTTCCTCCACGGAATGTTTGGTAGCGAACTGGAGTTCGAGCGGCGAGGCATCGCGGCGAAGGTTGCATCGCTTCGAGAGGAAGGTAAGGTTGGCGACTTCATTATCGTGGCACCGGCGGGAGAGAATAGCTTCTACTTGAACTCGAAACCAGGCGTTCGCTACGAAGATGCGCTCATCAGCGACCTGATCCCTTACATTGAAAAGAACTACCGAGCGATAGGCAATCGGAGTGGCAGGGCGATCCAGGGAATATCAATGGGTGGATGGGGCGCTTTGCTTCTAGCGTTCAAACACCCGGATATGTTTTCAAGCGTGACCACTCACAGCGCGGCGCTGTTTTTCGAGCTTCCAAAACCGGAAGGCGACGATCGACGTTCGAAGTTCATCCTTAGTCTGATCGGGAAGACGTTCGGGGATCCACCGGACGAGGAGTTTTTCAGGTCAGCCAATCCGGTGTATATCGCCGAGAAGAATGTCGCCGCCATCAAGAAGTCCGGGCTGAAGATCTACTTTGACTGCGGCGAGCAAGACCGCTACGGCTTCCAGGAAAGCAACAAGGCGTTCGACGAAAGGCTGACAAAGGCGGGAGTAGTTCATGAATTCCACTTGTTCCCGGGCAATCACGGCTGGGAGTACATGAGGTCGGTCGCAGACCACTCGTACGCCTTCCTCTGGCAAACCTTCAACGGCAAGGGTGGCTCGGCGCACTCCGGCTCAGCGCAGAAGTAAGCCGCGACACTGACAGAACACCCATTCTGAGGTTATCTTAAAAGGCTGAGGCGCCGGTTCGCCTCGGCCTTTATTGCATTCGCACTGGACCGCGGCTATGTCTTCGACCTCCATGTGTGCTGCAAGACTACGCTTTGCAGCAGCAATCAACAGGGCAGACGAAGAGATCTCGCTCGCTGAGGCAGCCCTGTGGCTCGCCGCCGAAGAGTATCCGCGGATGGACGTCTCGGTATACCTCGAGCGATTGCACGAGTTCGGCGAGCTTGCCCGCAGGAACGCAGCAAATTGCAGAGGACCGAGGCAGACCATTGCCGCAATCAACGACGTCGTGTTCGAAGAGCTCGGCTTTCATGGAAATCGTGACAACTACTACGACCCGCGCAATAGTTACCTGAACGAAGTTATCGACCGGCGGACCGGCATACCCATTACCCTCACCATTGTGTACATGGACATCGCCCGCACTGCAGGTCTGGAGCTCAAGGGAGTGGGACTTCCCGCGCACTTTATTGCGAAGCACGTTGGCGAATCGCAAGAGATCTACATCGATCCTTTCAACTGCGGCGAAGTCATGGGCTATGCCGGCTGCGAACAGTTATTGAACAAAGTGACTGGAGGGAAAGCGCAGCTTAAGCCCGAGGATCTTCGGGCAGTCACCGCCAGGCAGGTCCTGACACGAACTCTGTCGAACTTGTTGGGAATCTATTCGAAGTCAGACTATCGAAGGGCGCTTGCGGTAGTCGAGCGTCTGCTCATCGTGAATCCGGATTCGCCGTCCTACATCCGGGACCGAGGATTGTTGCTAGCTCGACTTGGGGAAACAAAAGCCGCGCGCGCAGAACTGGAGCGGTATCTTGAGCTCGAGCCTGCAGCGCCGGATGCCGATCTAATTCTCTACCAGCTCAAAGCCATCAAGCAGAAACAAGCGCGATGGAATTAGCTCGTCGAAGTGCGGCTTGTTGATTTTCCAGCACCCGGACCAGCCTACTTTTTCTTCTTCTTCAGATCCGCAATACGCTGCTCGACGTCGCTGTTTGCAAACTCGAGATTGTTGGCGTTCAACTGAATTGCGGTCTTCAACTCGCCTTCTGCCTTGGCGACGTCCTTCTTGCTCTTGGACTGAGAATAAACCGTTCCAAGGTGCAAGTGGGCGACCGCACATCCTGGATCCATCTGCACTGCCCGTTCGAGGTCCTTTACTCCATCCTTCTCGCCTTTCGACCAGCGAGCCAGACCCAGGCCCGCCTGGGCCGTAGCGTTCTTCGGTTCAATCTCGAGCGCCTTCTTGAAAGCGTCAATCGCTTCCTTGTATTTGCTCATCTGGTAGTACGCTTCGCCAAGACCGGTTCGCGGCTGAGACCAACCTGGCTCGGCCTGGCTCGCGCGAAGAAAGGACGCCTCAGCGGCGGCTCCGTCGGAGGAGTACAGCAGCACCTTTCCGAGCTGATAGCGCGCGGCGGCGAATGAATCCTGCAGCGACAGCGCCTTCTCGAGCTCGCTTCGAGCCGAAGCGAGATTGCCCGCGCCAGAGCTCGCCCCGCCAGCTTGAGGTCTGCCCGAGGTTTGCCAGTCGTACAGCGCAAGCACACCTCTGAAGTATGCCGCCCCTGCCTGAAATCGCGTGTCGTCTGGCTTGACCATTGTTGCGTTGGTCAGGCCGTTCAGCGCCTGCAAGAGTTCGTTGCGAGTAACCGCGCGCCAATCGACTACAGTGTGCGTTACTACGGGCGGCACAACTTCGGTAAACTTGGCCGCAAGTACTACACGCAGTCTCTCGACCTCGGGCCGTCCCGGAAACTTCTTGGAGAGCGTGTCCAGAAACTCGATGGCGTTCGGGCTCTCCGGACCCGAGAGCTTACCTGCGGACATCAACGCGTCGAACTGCTTGAGGTAATCTTCGAGATTCGGCTCGAGTTTGAAAACAAGCGTAGGCTCTTCCGATCCGGCTTCGAATCCGCGAAGTATCGGGTGGTAGCCCTCTTTGCGGACTTCCACGCTGTAGTGCCCGACCGGAAGCTTCTCAAACTGGATGCGGCCATCTGCGTTGGTCTGCCCTCGCCGCTCTCCATTTATGTAGACCGCACTTTGAGGAGGATCGGTGAGAACCGTCAGGATCACGGTCGGCTGCGAATCGGTTTTGACAACCGGCTTCCTGGTACCGGTCTTTTTCTTACCCGCATCTTTTGGCCGGCCAGACGGATCCTGAGCCAGAGCCAGGGCCGATGGAACCAGAATGAAGAGGCAGCACAACGCAAGGTGCAACTTGAGAATTTCTTTGGTAGAACACATAAATCAACTCCGCGAGGGCTGATTATAGCGCACAACGAATACGCGACCAACAATTCAGTTGATTAGGGTTTTCTCCGGTTACCGTTCGTAGTAGAATCCCGCTGTCAAGCGGCTTTCAGCATTTGAAAATCGTCCGGAGCGCGGCTATGCCTGAAGTCAAACTGTACACAACCGCCAGGAGCGGAGACTGCGATCAGGCCAAGCGATTTTTGGACGACGAAGGAATTTTTTACGAAGAGATCGACATCGAACAGTCAGCCGCCGGAGCTCGATTTGTCGAAGAGGCGAATGGCGGGCGGCGTGTCGTTCCCACCTTCGACATCGATGGCACAGTCTTCAGTCTGAAACCGTTCGATTGGAAGAAGCTTCAGAAGGAGCTCGAGCGGCTGGGCGTAGAGAGCGACGACGAAGACTGATCCGTACCTCGCCGATCCCAAATCAAAGAGGAGAGCTCCAGTTCTGACATCTATGGGCTCCCTCAATGCCGCGACTGGCTGACCGATGTCTCAGCTCGACTTCTTTGAACAGTTTTCAAAGGGACGCCGCGCCCTGTCGGTGAGCGAGCTCACCGCACGCATAAAAACATTAATCGAAGCAGAGTTCTTCACCGTTTGGGTCGAAGGCGAAATCTCCAACTTCACCCGCCATTCATCCGGTCACTGGTACTTCTCGCTAAAAGATCAATTCGCCTCTTTGCGATGCGCATCGTTCAGGATGCAAAACCGACTGTTGCGATTTAAACCTGAAGACGGCCTTCACGTTCGAGCCCGCGGACGTATCTCCATCTACGAACCTCGAGGCGAATACCAACTCGTGGTCGAGCACATGGAGCCCGTTGGACTGGGCGCGCTCCAGCTTGCCTTTGAACAACTCAAGAACAAACTGGCTGCCGAAGGCCTCTTCAACTCCGAACGCAAGCGGCAGCTTCCGCTGCTGCCCCGCTGCGTAGGTGTCGTCACCTCGCCTACCGGAGCCGCGATCCGAGACATTCTCCGCGTGATTCGACGGCGCAACGAGGCACTGAATATTCTCATCGCTCCCGCCCGCGTTCAGGGTGAAGGCGCTGCACAGGACATCATGCGCGCGATCCGGCTGCTGAACGGACGCGCAGAAGTCGACGTGATCATTGTCGGCCGCGGCGGCGGTTCGATTGAAGACTTGTGGGCCTTCAACGAAGAACCGCTCGCGCGGGCTATCGCAAAGTCGCGCGTGCCGATTATCTCTGCCGTCGGACATGAAACGGACTTCACGATCGCCGACTTTGTCGCCGACCTGCGAGCTTCCACCCCGTCGGCCGCCGCGGAAATGGTTTCTGCCGCGCGCGACGAGCTGAGCCTGCGCCTCGAACGCCTGACTAGAGATCTCGTAAGAGCCATGCAACAGCGTACCAACCGGTCGCGCACAATCCTCGGCGAACTGGAACGCAGCCGCGGATTTCAAACGCTCCGTTCTCGGTTGCAGAGCGCGCTCCAGGGATTGGACTTCTCTTTGAACTCGATCGAGCGCATTTTCATCCGCAGACTTCGGCTTCACCGCGAGAACTTGAACATCCTCGCAGCCCGGCTGAGCGAGGCTGACCTCGCACGGTCGCTGGGCGCGCATCGCCGGCGGCTGCTCTCTCTGGACGCCCGGTTCGCCTCCGTAGCTCAGGGCATGATAACGTCGAAGCGCGAGCGGGTTTCGGTTGCAGCCGGCAAGTTGAATTCGCTCTCCCCACTCGCAGTACTTGCAAGAGGTTATGCGATTGCCTTTGATGAAAAAGGGCGTGCAATAAAACGCGCGAAAGATGTGAGGGCCGGCGATCGAGTTATTGTTAGGGTCAATGAAGGCCAGTTCGACTGTACGAGAAACAAGGAGGAGTAATCCGTCACGGACATGAGCAGCGAAAAGAGTTTTGAAGCTTCACTCGATGAGCTTGAGCGCATTGTAAAGCAGCTTGAAGCGGGGGATCTTCCCCTGGAGGCTTCTCTCGAGCTGTTCGAACAAGGAGTGAAACTTTCACGTGATTGTCAGAAGCGTCTGGACGAAGCGGAGCGCAAAGTCGAGATTCTGCTCCGCTCAACCGACGGAACGTACAAGCCGGCGCCATTTGAGGAGTCAGAGTCTGAAGAATGAACGTTCCCGCAACCGTTAGCGACTATCTGAATCGCAGAGCCCAGGAGGTCAATGCATGGCTCGACGCTCTGGTCCCGTCTGAGACCGCGCCGCCCGAACAACTGCATCGAGCGATGCGCTACAGCCTGATGGCTGGAGGAAAGCGGCTCCGTCCGGCGCTTGTGCTCGCCGCGGGAGAGGCCCTCGGCGCGTCAACCGACGATTTGATGCCGACCGCCTGCGCAATCGAAATGATTCACACCTACTCGCTGATTCACGATGACCTTCCCGCGATGGACAACGACGACTTGAGACGCGGGCGGCCAACCTGCCACAAGGTTTTTGGCGAGGCGATGGCAATCCTCGCGGGAGACGCTTTGCTGACCCAGGCGTTCCGAGTTCTGTCGGCGGAGGCACCATCGGGCAACGCAGCAATCCAGCTCCGCGTGATCAGGGAGGTTGCCACCGCATCAGGTACTGCGGACGCGTTGATAGGCGGCCAGGTGGCCGACATAGAAAACGAGGGCCATACCGTCGATGCGCAGACGCTGGAGTACATTCATCGCTCAAAGACTGGAGCGCTCATAACTGCGTCAGTCGTAGTGGGGGGTATCCTGGCGGGAGCTTCGGAGCGCAAAGTCGACGCGCTTCGTTCTTACGGGGAGCGGATCGGACTTGCGTTTCAAATAGCCGATGACTTACTCGACGTCACATCTACAAGCGAAGAGCTGGGCAAGACGCCGGGAAAGGACCAAGCCGCAAACAAAGCTACTTATCCGGCGATCCATGGCATCAGCGCTTCCCAAGACAAGGCAGCCCAACTCGTCGAAGAAGCTGTTCAAATCGTATCTGACCTGGGAGTCGACAGCGGTGTGCTTTCCGACATCGCTCGGTTCATAGTTGCAAGGAGATCCTGACGCTGGGTCGCGCGACTGGCAGTACTCATCACGCCTGGTCTCAGCAACGACTCTCAGAGTTCTATTCCGGAGAAACTATACATGCAACTTGTTTTTCGATTCGTGCGCCACGCAATTCTGTCTTGCCTGGTAGCAGTGAGCCTTGCCTCGGTTCGAGTTGCCGGCGCGCCGCAGCAGGCACAAAAGGCGCAGCCGTCCGAGCCTCAAGCCGCGGTGCAAGCCTTTTATAGTTTTCATATGTCGCACAACATGAACTTCACCACCGCGAGTGTCAGACTTCGCAGGCCGTGGCTGCATCCGGAACTTTACAAGCTTCTGCTTTACGAGATGAAACGAGCCGCCGACTACGGCCGCACTCACCGCGACGAGCCGCCTTATTTCGAAGGCGACCCGTTTACCGATTCACAGGAATATCCGGAATCATTCAAGATCAAAGCGGTGACTGTGAATGACAACAACGCCGACGCGTCGGTCGTTTTTCAATGGTTTCAAGACAAGAAATCACGGAAGGTCGTGGACGAAAAATCGGTAACCGTAAAGCTGGAGCACGTCGGTACGCGTTGGCTGATCAGCGACATTGTGAACGGGGAGGGAAAGAGCCTGCGCGCGGAACTGAGCCGGAAAGATTACGCGGGTCACTAGGTTGGTTCGGTTTCCGCGAGCGTGCGCGGCGGCGACTATTGAGTCTCGCTTGTGACTCTCGGCTTCGCTTCCTCAAATATTTTGGTGGTGTGTTCGGTGACGCTCGAAGGGACCTCATTTAGGTTTTCGAAGTCCACGGTTGAAGCAGGAGGCGGTATCGGCTTCTTCTCGACTTTGGGCGCGCTCAGAGTAAACCGCTCCGACAGCTTGCCGATGGACTCGGCGAAGAATGCCGCGTACAGTATCTGAGCTAAGCCCTTGAGGACGGGAATCAGTGAGATGAGCCATAACAGATTAAACAGCGGAGCAAGACCGTGTACCTTCCCCTGTGAGAGATCTTCAAGCTGCTGCACAAGCCCCTGGTCGATCGCCGCCCGGCTCATAAAATAGAGAAAGAATCCCAAACCGGCGCCTCCAAATAGACTGAGCAACCCGTTTCGAAGATTGTGCTGCCAGGAGTAGGCCAGCCACTCTTTGGGGCGGGGCCAGTTTCGCGCTCTGATCTCCTCGCGCAACTGCCGTCTTTCTTCGATGCGTTGTCTGATCTGGTTCTCGGGATGTCGCCGGGCAGCTTGCTGAACCGCTCCTCTGATGATGCCTGCCTTGAAGCTGCGAGCAAATTCAGTCGCGCTTCGCTTGAGCGCGTCGGCGTCAAAGTTGTAGCTCGATTGCGGGTTCTCGCCGCTTCGCAGCACATCGTTGATCAACCCCAGATCGGTGCCGCAATGCTTGCAGAACTTCTGGCCCGCAACGGCTTCCGCTCCGCACTTCGGACAAAACATACCGGTCTCCAATGGCTGATTTGTGCTCATGGTTATCCGTTTCCCCTATCGGAGCAAGCGTTTTTGCGTCTCGCACGCCTTCGCAGCGCTTTGGTTGATCAATGCTACGGTCATGCTTACGTAAACTATAGCGCGATTGTTTGATTCAGGTTAATCTAGGCCGAGCCTCGAATGCGACACAACCGTATAGAACCTGGACCCAGAATCGCCGCGAGAGTTCTGCAACTGTTCGGCCTCGCGCTCCTCTGTTTATCCGTTTGTTGTTCAAAGCGTGACCGTCCGCAGGTCGCCAGTGCGCCCCAGCCGCCTCCCATAGATCCTCTTCAGCAAGCGTTGGCGAAAGTAGAAGAAGATCGAGGAGAGCCTTCCGGACGAAACGTTTTGCTCGAAGTACCGGCTGAGTTGCGTCACTACGCCGATCGCCGCCGCTTTCTGGCCGTTCAGACAGCCGAGGAGCGTCAGCAACAGTACACCTTGCCACACGACTACGCCGACCTTGCAACGATGATTCGTGCGGGTCAGCTTGTTGAAATGCCGGTGCTCGGAGATGACTACGTCCTGTTTGGCGTAGGCGAAAACGCAACCAGCGATCCATTCATGCACTACGATGGATCCGCGGCCGGGAATGTCACCCTTTGCTCGAACGACGACGAGTTCGCCGCTGAGCGCAGCCGACTTGAGGGCATCTCTACAGATACGACGGTTGCGATTGCGTCTCTTCAATCCAGGCTTCGTGCGCTGGGCAAAAGAGATCGCGCGGGCCGCCGCGTCATCAATTCGCAAATCGCCGCGACTCGCAAGCACCTGGCTCGCGTTAAAGCACAGGAGAAATTGCTGGAGTCCTACGCCGAACGGGTCGACTCGCGGCACCAGTTGATGTTTGAGGCACATGCGATAGCCGAGCTTGCGCGGAACTTCGAGGGACAGACCTACGACCTTTCGATTCCGGATTCCCGCCGGCAACTGAAGATCAGAATGTTGAGTTTCATCCGACCGGAAGCGCGCGAAATGATGCTGGGAATCGCGCGAGAGTATCGTGAGAAGTTCAATCGACCTCTCCCGGTGACCTCTCTCATTCGCACGCAGCAGTATCAGAAAGAGCTCAGCGAATGGAACCGCAACGCGGCGCGCAACGAGACTCCGCCACACGTCACCGGTCTCGCGTTCGACATCTACTATCGATATATGAGCGCTTCAGAGCAGGAATACCTGATGTCCATCATTTCACATCTCAAGGATGCCGGAAGGGTCGAGGCACTCAGAGAAACGCGCGATCATATACACGTTTTCGCCTTTGCGGGCGGGGCTAGACCCAACGAAGAACTGATTTCGGCGTCAATCACGCGGCGCAGAAAATCGTGAACCACTGTCTCGCGTCACTAGTATCTGGTTCTCGTTCTGACTTGCAATGAAGGTGCGGCTGGACAAGGTCATCGTAGAACGAGGGCTTGCCGAGAATCGTACAAAGGCTCAGGCATTGATTCTTGCCGGACAGGTTATCGTCAACCAACAGCGAGTCGACAAACCGGGACAACTCGTACAGCCGGACTCAGAGATCAGGATCAAGGGGGAAACCTCGAGATACGCCAGCCGCGGCGGCTTAAAGCTCGAATCAGCTCTGGCAAACTTCCGCGTAGATCCTTCGGGTCGCCACTGCCTGGATGTCGGCGCCTCAACAGGAGGCTTCACCGATTGCCTGCTCCAACACGGAGCGGCTCATGTCTGGGCAGTAGATGTCGGTCACAACCAGATCATCTGGCGCCTTCGAAACGATCCGCGCGTCACCGTCCTGGAAGGATTGAACGCGCGGAATCTTTCTCCGGAGATGTTTCCGCTGAAGTTCGAGCTCGCGACAATAGACGTTTCCTTCATTGGTCTTGCAAAGGTGCTGCCTGCGATCAGTGATTGTCTGACGGATGTCGCGGACTGCATTGCGCTGGTCAAGCCACAATTTGAAGTCGGTAAAGGAGAGGTCGGTAAAGGTGGCGTCGTAAGCGACCGCCAAAAGCATCGACGGGTATTGAATGAGGTCCGGAAATCTGCGGAGTCATCAGGCCTCTGGGCGCACGCGGCAATCGAATCGCCGATTCTCGGTGCGGACGGGAACCGCGAGTTCTTTCTTCACCTCAGACGCAGCGAGCCGGCTGACTCAGGTCTCGTGGATAAACAGATATCCGAACTCACCAACGAATAGATGGATTCTCGAGTTGCGACCAAATCTGTTTCCTTGCCGCAAAATCCGGCGTTGATTTAAAGTAGCGTGACTCATGCGTGCCGTTTTCACTCACCTGGTGGGACTCCACAAAGACAAGCGGGAGTCTTTCGACGCCGATCGGATCACTATCGGCCGATCACCAGATAACCAACTGAGCTTTGGAGACTCTCAGCGAAGAGTCTCGTCACATCACGCGGAGCTCGTTCGATGCGACGATCAATACCTGCTGCGGGATCTCGGCTCCACAAACGGCACGATGATCAACGGCCGTCGAATCGTGGTGAGCGAGCTCAATCACGATGACATGGTGGAGTTCGGCGCGGGCGGTCCGCTGCTTAGGTTCGCGATTGAAAACGAAGCTTCGCACGAAACAATCTTGCCGCCACCGAGACAACGACCAAGCGCGTCGGCATCGGATTCGGACTTTTCGAGAAGGATAACAACCAGGCAAGGACCGACTCCGCAGGCAAGAAACAACAGCGTGTTGATAGGTGCGATGCTGGCTGCGATGCTGCTTGGCGCTGTTGGCGGAATAATCTTTTCCAGGGTGACGACGAAACGCGATAACGGCGAGATGAGATTTGCAGAAATCGATGCGGCTAGTCGGCCGGCCGTCGTGTTGATCATCGCGCAAGTTGAAACAACCAACCAGAGCGGAGAGGTGATATCAAGCGAGCCAATGACCGGAAGCGGCTTTCTCATCAGCAACGATGGTCTGATCGTTACTAGCCGGCATCTGGTTCGCAACTGGGAATACAACCCCCCGTCAACCGGCAACACAGCACGAACCTCCCGGCTCGACGTGGTGTTGCAGGGTCACGGAGTCGGAGACGCAATTCCTGCGGAGGTCTACAGACTGTCGCAGTCGAAAGACAGCGACGTTGCGGTGTTGAGGATCGGCGCTACATCTACACCCTCAGTGCGCTTGCCCGAACCTGAATCGGGGAATATTGGCCAAGGTGAGGCCGTAGCGGTCATGGGGTTCCCTCTCGGCCTGGATTTGTTGAGCATAACAAATGACAGCATCATCGACCCTACGCTCTCGCCGGGGATTGTCAGCCGCGTAGGACACGATTACATCCAGCTCAGCCTGAAGGCCTATCGCGGGAACAGCGGCGGCCCCGTCCTGTCAAGCAGCGGCGAGGTGATCGGTATCCTGACATCAAAGTTCGGCGACAGCGACATCGCTCTGTGCACCCCGATAAGCGCAGCGATTGCTCTGCTGAAGTAGTAAAATGGTTCTTCTCATCAAACGTCGCTCGCGCTGCGGTTCGTTGTAGGCCTCAAGGACTGCGAACAGCGGGCACAAGTGCGGCAAAATCCAACGATCGAGTGCGTTCACTCGAAGGAGTACGAATGGGCAACAACCCTACACTGGTGAAGCGCCCGAAGTCATTCAAGGGCTTTCAGCCCGCGCGGCGAACCTTGCTCGGTCCCGGTCCAAGTCCGGTGGACGTTCGCGTCTTGCGAGCGATGGCGCAGCCGCTTCTGGGACATCTCGATCCGCAGTTCCTGCGATGCATGGACGAAATACAGGAGATGCTGCGTTACGTGTTCGAAACCGAGAACCGGCTTACGATCCCGATCTCCGCGACTGGCAGCGCCGGAATGGAGGCCGCGCTGGTCAACATCATCGAGCCCGGAGACGACGTTGTGGTGTGCATACATGGAGTCTTTGGAGAACGGATGTTCGACATCGTCGAGCGAGCGGGCGGGCGGGCCGTCCCGGTTCGAGTGGAGTGGGGACAGCAGGTGCCTATCGACAAGATTCGATCGGCAATGAACTCTTCAAGCGCTCGAGCGCTCGCAATAGTTCACGCCGAAACTTCGACCGGGGTCCTTCAGGATCTCACCGGGCTCGCTGAGATGGCCCGAAGGAAAGATGCGCTGCTGATTGTCGACGCCGTTACATCCCTTGGAGGACACCCAGTTGGAGTTGATCGTTCCGGCGTTGACGTCTGCTATTCCGGAACACAGAAGTGTCTTGGAGCGCCACCGGGCCTTGCGCCGATCACTTTCTCCGAGCGAGCGGTCGAGCGAGTTCGTTCCAGGCGTTCGAAGGTACAAAGCTGGTACCTCGACGTTTCAATGGTTGAAAAGTACTGGGGAGCCGATCGCACTTATCATCACACTGCGCCGATCTCGATGAATTATGCGTTGCACGAAGCCTTGCGTATAGTTTGCGAAGAAGGTCTGGAAGCTCGGTGGAAGCGACACGAACTGAACCATCGGGCACTCGTTGCGGGCATCGAAGCGATGGGTCTGGAGATGAACGTTGCCGAGGGCAGCCGGCTCTGGAGTCTCAACGCGGTTCGAGTGCCGCCAGCTATTGACGATGCGAAGATTCGATCGCGACTTCTGGAGGATTCCAACATCGAAATAGGCGGCGGGCTCGGGCCGCTGAAGGGGAAGATCTGGAGAATAGGCCTTATGGGCTCCGGCAGTACGCGCGAGAACGTCCTGCTGGTTCTCGAAGCCCTGCGCCGCGCCCTCTCAAGCGAAGGTTTTTCTTACCCATCCGGCGCGGACGCAGCCCAGCGGGTCTATTCTGAAACTTAAAGTTAATAGAAGACCCGGAGGTCCCGCTGGTATACTTTGCAATCTAAGCGCCGCAGGAGGTCTGTTTAAAACAATGTCAGAACCAATAAGGGAGCAAAGACGATCCATCGACGAAGAAGGCAGCCGAGTCACGCTGCCTCCGACACTGTTTCTCAACAGACAACTGCTGTTCAACCGTGAGTTGAGCTGGCTGGAGTTCAATCAGCGGGTGCTCGACGAGGCCCTTGACCCTTCACAGCCTCTTCTGGAGAGGCTCAAGTTTCTCTCGATCTTTTCAACCAATCTCGACGAGTTCTTCATGATTCGCGTATCGGGACTCAAGCAACAGATCGACGAAGGCGTGACGGAACTCTCGGTCGACGGGTTGACGCCGCTAGCGCAGTTGAAAAAGATCAGTGAACGGCTGCGCCCAATGGTTGCAGACCAGATTAAGTGTCTCAAGGAGCAGCTTCTTCTTGCGTTGGCAGAAGCCGGGATAATTATCACTGCGTTTCGAGCACTCTCCGACAAGGAGAGGCGTTCGCTCAGCTCTTACTTCATGGAGAACGTGTTCCCGGTATTGACCCCGCAAGCGGTGGACCCCGGTCATCCTTTTCCTTACATGTCCAATCTGAGCCTGAACCTGGGCGTCATGCTCGAGCCTGAGGAGACTGAGGACGCTGCGGGACCGGTGATCGGCGCACCCAGATTTGTCCGCGTGAAGGTGCCTCCAATAGTCCCGCGTCTGGTGCCGATCGGCGACTCCGGCAACGAATTCACTCTGCTAGAGGAATTGATAGCGGCGAACATCGGCGTACTGTTCCCCGGCATGCGAGTTGGCGAGTTGCACGCGTTTCGCGTAACGCGCGACGCCGACATAGAGATTCGCGAGGACGAGGCCAACGATCTTCTGCGTACGGTTGAGCTCGAGCTGCGCAAACGCCGGTTTGGGACGGCGGTTCGGCTCGAAGTCTCATCTCAAATGCCCGGCGAGATGGTGCGATATCTGGCGACCTCGCTGCACCTGACGGCTGACGATGTGTACACAGTCGACGGACCCCTCAATCTCCCCGATCTCATGCAGCTCTATAAGCTGGATCGGCCCGAGTTGAAGGACCGGCCATTCGTAGCTTCGGTGCCCGCTGCCCTGCGAACCGACGAGAGCATCTTCGATGTGGTCAAACGCCAGGACATTCTCCTGCATCATCCTTACAATTCGTTTGGCTCCGTCGTGGATTTCATAAAGACCGCGGCAACTGACCCGCAGGTGCTTGCAATCAAGATGACGCTCTACCGCACCGGCTCCGACTCTCCCATTGTTCCGGCACTTATAGAGGCAAGTGAGCGAGGCAAGCAGGTCGCTGTACTCGTGGAGCTTAAAGCGCGGTTCGATGAAGAGAACAACATCGAATGGGCGAGACGGCTTGAGCGTGCGGGCGTTCACGTCGTGTACGGTTTGTTAGGATTGAAGACGCATTGCAAGCTGGCGCTCGTCGTACGGCGTGAAGGGAGTGCCCTCAGACGGTACATCCATCTCGGCACCGGGAACTATAATCCGACAACCGCGAAGATCTACACCGATCTGGGGCTGTTCACCGCAAACGAGCAAATTGGAAATGACGCTACCGAGCTGTTCAATTATCTCACCGGTTTCTCGCGACAAACTGAGTATCGAAGGCTTCTGGTAGCACCGGTCAATCTTAGGAATCGCCTCGTGCAACTGATCGAGCGTGAGGTGGATCACTATACGGCCGGACGTCCCGCCCGCATCATCGCAAAGCTGAACAGTCTCACCGATACCAAGCTCGTGCGAACTCTGTATGAGGCATCGCAGGCCGGTGTGCCGATCGAGCTGATCGTGCGGGGGGTGTGTTCTCTCAGGCCTGGCGTGCCGGGGCTCTCCGCAACGATCTCGGTCACAAGCATCGTAGGACGGTTCCTTGAGCATAGCCGTATACTCTATTTTCTGAACGGCGGCGAAGAGGATATCTACATCGGCAGCTCCGATTGGATGTTTAGAAATCTCGACCGGCGGGTGGAGTTGATGGTCCCCATCGAGGACCAGAAACTGAAACGCCACCTCAAAGACGAAGTTCTTGATTTGTGCCTGCGTGACAACGTAAAGGCTCGCCGGCTCATGGTCGACGGGACGTACGAGAGGATGCCGCATTCAGAACCGGGTGCGGAGACTGAAGCCCAGACGCAGTTCATGAATGCTTACAGTTCGACGTAGCAATCTCTGATGCCGGTTGAAAAAGAGACCATTCGGACTTTCGTCTGCATAGAAATACCGCAATCGATTCTCTCTCGCATCGGCGAACTACAATCCCACTTGAGAACCACCCAGGCGCGCGTAAGCTGGGTTAATCCCTCAAACATTCATTTGACTATCAAATTTCTCGGGAGTGTTCCGGCAATGAAGATCCCGGCGGTTGTGGACGCCGTCGCCAAAGCTGCCCATGGCGTCTCCGAGTTCGAGCTCAGAGTGGAGGGAACCGGATGCTTCCCTTCTCCCAAACGACCTCGAGTGCTATGGGTTGGCATCGCCGGTTTGCCTGAGCCGTTGAAACAACTGCATCAGAACATCGATTCGCGGCTCAGCCGGATTGGCTTTCCACGTGAGACCAGGCCGTTTTCTCCGCACCTCACGATTGGCCGCTTGCGCGCTCCTGACGCTGGCGCCCAGCTTGCGGAGCAGATGATGTCCTTGGGTTTTGCTGGCGCAAGCGTCACTGTCAAGGAGGTGATAACGATGAAGAGCGATCTGAAGCCAACGGGTTCTATTTACACGCCACTAGGAAGAGCGAGGCTGGTAGCAATCTCAGAGTCCTGAGTTCTGAGGTTCCTAGAAGTTAGTGGTAAGTACTGGTTCGCAAGGCCATGGTAGACTCAGAACTCAAGAACTCAGTTCTTCCCCGAGGTTGGCAGATGAACGTACAGATAATAGCGGCAGTTCTTACAATCAGCGACTCGGCATCACGAGGTGAGCGTGAGGACAAGTCTGGACCTGCGGTAGTCGCGGAACTAGAAAAAATCGGTACGAGGATTGTCGCCGCTGAGATTCTGCCGGACGAGCGAGACGCAATTGCCGGTGCGCTCCGTCGTTATGCTGACGCCGGCGAGGTGAATCTGATCTGCACCACCGGCGGAACCGGCTTCGCTCCGCGAGACAATACTCCTGAGGCCACGCGAGACGTAATAGAAAAGGAGGCGCCCGGCCTCGCGGAAGTCATGCGCATGCGCAGCCTGGAACAAACCCCGCTCGCGCCGCTTTCACGCGCCGTTTGCGGAATTCGAGGGCGCACCCTGATCGTCAATCTGCCCGGCAGCACTCGGGGCGCCGCGCAGAACCTCGCCGCGATTCGGGCAACTCTGCCGCACGCAATAAGCCTGCTGAGCGAGCAGAGCCCCAAATGCGACGGCCAAGTGAGCGGTCAAATGGAGAGACCTTCTTGAACTCGACCGATTTGCTGGTGCACGCCACCGCGGCCGATAAGCAACTGCGCTGCATGGCTGCGGTGACAACAAACCTGGTGGCCGAGGCCTGTCGCAGACATCACACGTTCCCAACCTCCTCAGTGGCCCTTGGCCGGACACTTACCGGGGGGCTGCTCCTCGGAAGCGGACTCAAGGATCTGGAGAAAATCACCGTCCACTTTCACTGCGACGGCCCGATCGGGAACATCATCGCTCAGGCCGACCCCCACGGCAACGTGCGGGGCTACGTCTCCAACCCCGAAGCCGACGCTACAACCATGAACTCGCATGGCAAATTCGACGTGCGAGCGGTTGTAGGGACCGGCACGTTGTACGTGACTCGAGACGCCGGTTTTGAGATCGGTCTGCATAAAGAGCCGTATCGAGGCTCGGTTCCCATCGTATCGGGAGAAATCGCCCAAGACCTTGCTTATTACCTTGCGAAGTCTGAACAGGTGAATTCGGCGGTCAGCATCGGCGTTCTGATGAAGGTTGAGCAGGACGGGGCGGCGGCGGGCGAGATGTACTCGTCCTCGGATCAAGCCCGTTTCGACCTTGAAAGACTGCGCGTTTGGGCGGCGGGCGGGTACGTGATACAGATGATGCCGAGCGCGGAGGATTCGCTGATCAAACACCTCGAGAAGGCGATCCCGCTCGCGCGCCATTCCACCGAGATGATTCGCGAAGGCATGGCTCCTGTGGACATGCTGGCTGAGGTTCTGGGAGATCTGGACCTCGAGGTGCTTGAAGAGACGAGGCCCCGTTTCTTCTGTCAGTGCTCCCATCAGCGAGCTCTGTTGATTGTTTCGGCGCTTGGAAAGGAGGAAGTGCTCGACATGCTGAAGCGCGACAACGGCGCCGAGCTGACCTGTCATTTCTGTAACGAGTGCTACAAGCTTAGCGCTGAAGAGCTCGAATCAATTCTTGAAGAATCCTGAAGGGACCGGAGCAAGCTTGTCGGAATCTCGAGCGTTCTGGGCAATCTACCTGTGCGTCGGGATAAGCTATCTGGGCGTCGGACTGGTTGCGCCGCTGATAGCGATCGTCCTCGCCGGACGGGGTGAGAACAGTCTCACGGTGGGCTTGATCGGCACCACCACCTTCACCGCGTTTACCCTCGCGTCATTTCCGCTGGGCGCGCTTACCGACCGCGTTGGACCAAAGACGATTTTGATCTGGGGTCTGGTAGTCTACGGCTTGTCGATTCTCACCTTCGCATTCATCAGAAGCACTGGTTTGTTCTTCCTGGTTCGCGCAGTTGAAGGCGTGGGCGCTGCCGGTATCTCGGTGGCGACCGAGACCATGATCAACTGGCTAAGCGCGCCCGGCGAACGCGCCCGGCGCATGAGCTACTACGCGCTCGCGGTCGGGCTTGGCTGGGCGGCGGGCCCTCTGACCGGAGCGCTTCTATTCAAAGTCACACCGGCGGTTCCCTTCATAGCCTGCTTTGTATTCAGTGTCGTTGCGGCAGCGCTGGCGCTGGCGATTGTCCCAAAGACGGGTTCAGGTCCGCACAGCGTGAAGGGGCTGCTGAGCGTGTTCTCGGTTCAACTCCTTGCCCCGATTGCCGCGGGCGGGATCTACGGCTATCTGATGTCTTCTCTGGTGACTCTCTTTCCGCTCTATCTCACTGCGGAACTCAAGACTCCCGGCACCGCTATGGGGACAATTATCACAGCGGTGATAATCGGGACAATTGCCAGTCAGGTACCAATCGGAAAGGCGGCTGACAAATTTGGCAAGGGTCTGGTGTTGTTGATAAGTGCGGTCTTATTGGGTGTATTCTTCATCATTCTGTCGATGCAGACGGACTGGCGGGGCGTTGTGCCGGTGGCGGGGATAATTGGGGCATTAGGTGGTACTCTTTACCCCGTTGGCCTCTCGATCATAGGCGGTTCGGTTCCTCGCCAGCGGCTCGGGTCGGCAACATCTCTGTTCTCGTTGAGCTTTGGAATTGGGAGCCTAATCGGGCCGGCGGCTTCAGGATCTGCCATGACTGCTGATCCGAAATGGCTCTTTTATCTGCCAGCGCTGTTGTCGTGGTGCTTCGCGTTGGCGTTGATCGGACTGCGACGGTTTATCGGGTTACGGCACCAGCCGGAGACGGCAGACTAGAAAAAGCTCCCGCACCCACTGCACTATATAATCTCGCAATGTATTTTTGATAAGATATTGCGGTGGCCCCAAGAAAGGGTTGCGGGCCGCGCAGTTTTGTCTTTAACTATTGTTACGTGCAAAAGTGGGCACATAACTCCGGTTGCTTTTGGTGCGTCGCATCACTGACTGCCGAGTAAGCGTATTGTAAGATCGCGCACGAGCAAGTACGGGTGTACCACTGTGCAGCGCAGAGCAAAATTGAAAAGAGAATAACTGCAGGTTGATCGTCGAGTCCGGCGGGGATTAGAGAACGATTGAAAGCCGGCTCTGGTAAGAAGAACAAAACAGCTCTGCGTCAAACTTATCGAGAACCTCTGTGCGCTTGGGCCGCAAACTTAGGCACAGCGGGATGCTGTGACTATTAGAACAACCCCTGGAGACAATTCAAGGAGAACGTCTGAACATGAGCGCAACTGCACGAAGAATCATGGATCGCCGAAAATTGTCCCTGGCGCGACCGAGGAGACGGAGAACCAAAGGGCCGAGCGAGAAGATTCGCTCGTTGGCAGCCATAAGTTTGGCGAACAAGGTTGGGTATCTGAAGCTCAGCGACTTGACCGGACCTGAGAACGAGAAGGCTCAGAACTTCATCTCTCAAAGCCTTCCAAAACGAACCTTCAAGAAAGGTGAAGCCATCCAGCCGCCTGCGCAGAAGGGGCCTTCCCTTTCTCTTGTCATCAGCGGCAGCGTGGACGTCACGCGGCTTTCAGTTTCAGGTACGGAATTCAGAATCAAGACGTTGGAAGCAGGAGCGCTGTTTGGCGATATGCCGTCAGTCGGTCAGGCGATGCTCGGTGCGCGTACTACGGCGACCGAAACCACAAAGGTCGCTTTCGTGAACGAAGCCGACTTCGATCGCCTCTGCAGCCTCTCTCCCGACGTTGCCCTGAATGTCCTGAAGAAGGTTGGGCCGCGCCTGGTGGATGCCGAACGACGGCACGAACAATCGCAGTTCCAGCCGGTAACGGCGCGAATCGCCGCCCTGTTCCTGAGGCTCGCGAACCAGGACAATCAGGTGGTTGGCTATACCCATCAGGAAATGGCCGAAATGCTCGGCTGCTACCGCGAAACAGTCACAAACGCGATCGCGGAGTTGAAGGCTGACAAGCTGGTCAGGGTTGGACGGAAACGGATCACGTTGCTGGACGTGGAAGGGCTTCGCAGGCTGGAGACGGTCTGAGTCTCGCCTCATTGCTTTGTTGGCCGGCCCGCGAGTAGAATTTTGCGTTACGCGAGTCGCGGAGCTGGCCCATGCAATTGATCTGGATCATCGTCTTAATCGGGTACGCTGTTGGCGTAGCTCAGTCGATCTTTGCCCTCACTGCCAAGCGACCGGTCCTTCGCAAAACCGCCGTAGTCGCGATGGTGGTGGCCTTCGGCACACACACCGGCTGGCTGTTCTATGAAAGCATCAAAACCGGCCGCTGCCCGCTCGTCGGTTCACAGGAAATATTCAGCTTTCTCGCCTGGCTGCTGTTCTTATCCTATTTAATTGTGCAGCGCTGGTACCGGACCGGCGCGCTGAACGCTTTCGTGTTACCAATAGTGCTCGTACTGGCCACTATCGGCGCGATCGCTCCTGACACGCCTTCGCATCCTGGTACTCCCAACCCGCCGCTTGAAGCCTTCTTGTTGCCGATCCACGTAGGTCTGATCCTGCTCTCGTACGCGGCGTTTTTTATCGCCTTCGGCGCGGGTCTCATGTACATGATCCAGGAACGCGAACTTCGCTCGAAGCATTTCGGCAGACTCTTCTATCGACTGCCTTCGCTGAATTCATGCGACGAGATCAGCGCGCGTTCGATGGCTGCCGGGTTTGCTTTGCTGACGATCGGAATCCTGGCGGGCTTCTGGTATTCGCACGCACGATTCGGAGTTTACTGGAAGGGAGATCCCCTCGAGATATTCTCCGTAGTGACCTGGGTTTTGTATCTGATTTTGATCCAGTCCAGAATGAAAGCTAGCTGGGGAGGAAGAACTGCGGCAATGGCATCCATCCTCAGCTTTGTCATCGTAATCTGCAGTCTTGTGGGCGTGAGGTACCTCGGACACGCGTGATTGCGCTGCCGCGCGAGTGAACGATTACATCCAATGAGCATCGTGCTGGTAGGTTTGAGTCACAGGACCGCGCCAATCGAGACGCGCGAGCGGCTGGCGTTCAGCGAGACTGCTATTCCCCAGGCACTCGGCTCACTGGTGGACCAGAACACGGTCGACGAAGCGGTGATCGTTTCCACCTGCAATCGCGTAGAACTGATCGCGTCAACTCCGACCGCCAGCAATCTCGGAATCGAACGACTCTCCGGGTTCCTTTGCGAATTCCACAGCGTAGATTCACGCGTCGTCAACGGCAGCCTTTACCGCCACGCAGACGCCGATGCAATCAAGCACCTGTTCCGAGTTGCCTCGAGTCTCGACTCCATGGTGGTTGGTGAGTCGCAGATACTTGGCCAGGTAAAGGAGGCTTATCAATACGCCGTCTCTGCCGGCACCGTAGGCCGCGTCCTCAGCCAGTTGATGCACCGCGCAATATCGGTTGCAAAAAGAGTCAGGACTGAGACCGGTGTCGCCCAACATCCGGTTTCTGTAAGCTCCGTAGCGGTTGAGCTGGCGATGAAGGTGTTCGCTGAGCTCGAGGACAAGACAATTCTCCTCGTCGGCGCCGGCGAAATGGCGGAGCTCGCAGCACGCAGCCTGATCGATACAGGTCGCTGCAACTTGATGGTTACGAATCGAACTCCTGAACGGGCACGTGAGATCGCAGCAAACTTCGGAGCCGCAGTCGTGGACTTTGAGAGTTTATACGACGTCCTGCCTTCGGTTGACATAGTCCTCTGCTCTACAGGAGCTCCGGACTTCGTCGTCAGAATGTCCGAGACCAAGCGCGCCTTGAAAGCGCGGCGAAAAGGGCCGCTGCTGCTGATCGATATCTCGGTTCCGCGAAACATAGAACCGGCCATTTCCGGGCTGGAAAACGTCTTCCTGTTCGACGTCGACGATCTCGACGCGGTGGTCAAGACCAACATTCGCGAACGGGAGCAGGAGGCGGCTCGAGCCGAGCTGATCGTCGAGGCCGAAGTTCAGAATTTCTGGCGCGATCTCAAGACTCTGGACATCGGTCCCGCAGTGGTTGAGGTTAAGCAGCTTCTCTCACAACTGGCGCAAAGCGAATTCAAGCGCACCCGAAGGCGGCTGGGTTCCCTCACTCCTGAGCAAGAAGCGGCCATCGTGGAGGTGTTATTACCGGCTCTCGTCAACAAACTCTCGCACCCGGTGATTGTTCACCTCCGCAACGCCTCGCGTAACGGCGAATCAACCGAAGCGCTGAACGAGCTTCGCAAGCTGCTTCGCATCGACTGATTCGAGGAACACTTGGTCGACAAAATTACAATCGGATCGCGCGGCAGCAAACTTGCGCTCTGGCAGGCGAACTGGGTCAGAGATCGTTTGCAGCAAAGCTTCCCGAACACCGTTGTTGAAATCCTGGTCATTTCCACAAAGGGGGACAGGGTCCTGGACGTTTCCCTCCCAAAGCTGGGCGAACAGGGCAAGGGCCTGTTCACAAAGGAGCTCGAAGACGCGTTGTTCGCGGGGAAAGTCGATCTGGCGGTTCACAGCTTGAAGGATCTGCCGACCGAACTGCCCGACGGCCTTCACATTGGCGCTATCTGCGAACGCGAAGACGTTCGAGATGCTCTGGTGTCAAGAGAGAGGGGCTTATCATTTGCTACTCTGCGACCAGGAGCGGTTCTCGGCACAAGCAGCCTCCGCAGGCAAGCTCAGCTCCGCGCCGCTCGTCCTGATTTGACGTCCACACCAGTGCGAGGAAACGTGGACACAAGGCTGCGAAAACTCGAAGAAGGTCAATTCGATGCTCTGGTGCTTGCCGCCGCAGGTTTAAAGCGCCTCGGCTATCACGATCGAATAACCGAATACCTCGATCCGGAGTTTGTGTTGCCGGCTGTTGGGCAAGGCGCGTTGGCAGTGGAAACTCGAGCCGATGACGATGAGACGAATCAATTCGTAAACTCGTTGGAAGATCGCAACACACGAATAGCCTGCGAAGCCGAACGGGCCTTCTTGCGAGGGCTCGGTGGGGGTTGCCTCGTGCCGATCGCAGCTCATGCTACGGTCGACGAAGTCGAAGTCTCACTTTCAGGACTTGTTTCCTCGCCTGACGGGTCTGAGATCGTTCGCGGTGCGAAGAGCGGCGCAAGAAGATCCGCCGCGCAGATCGGGTTATCGCTTGCGGAGGAGCTGTTATCGCGTGGTGCCGCAGATCTACTCGCTCAAGGTTCTGGTCAAGCAACCCGATCCTAGTGCCCGCCCTGCTGTCGATTCTGTAGAACTGTCCGAAGCTTGGTGGCTGTTCGGTTCAATACCGATCCGACACTGACCGTGGACAGATTCAGGTTCAGAACGTCCCGTATTTCCTCGAGAGTCAACCCGTCGTAGTAGCGCAGCTTGAAGATAAGCAAGTCACGCTCGCGGTTGTTTCCGGTCAGTACGACCTGAAGCGCGTTTTCGATTTCGTCCAGGGTCAGGGACTGCGCAGACACTGCAACTGGTCTGCCATCCAATCGACTCGTCACATCTTTGAGAATCGGCGCGTCGCGCTGCTCATCGATGAGCTGATCCAGCGAGAAAGTTATCTTGGGCCGCTTGAGAGCCTTGGCTTCGCGAAAGTGGTCCCGCACGACGTTTACCGAGATCATCGAGAGATAAGAGCAGAGGGAGTTCTCCGAGGTGCCGGAAAACTGACGAAGCGCCCGATTGTCGTCGTCGATCAGGCGGCAATACACCTGCTGAACCAGGTCTTCCACCTGATTGTCGGGGAACTGCTGCTTGCGCTCTATTTCCTGTTTGGCTCTCCGATGATAGGTAGCGAGCACGCTGGCTTTGATGACACCGCCATAACGCCGCACGAATTCCGACCAGGCCGCCTGATCAACCGGCCTTTGGGTACATTTCCCAATCAATTCCCCCACGGTAAGCTCTTTCGCAACCAATCGAAATCCCCTAGAAATCCTGCCTGTGTACGTACTTCAGGCTGACCCCCCTCTTCTGCCCGCGGGAATTACAAGGATTTAACGTGAGAATCAACCCGAACCGGGCTGAGATACGCTAGAGTATAACAAAACGTACGGCTGCGTCGAATGCGGATTTCGCTTTTTCCCCACCACTACTTACAATTAAATGCGTTTCATTTCAGTACGAAAAGCCTTGTACCTGGCCAAGGGGACCACGTCCGCCGCCGACTTGTGGCGCCGATCGAATGGCGATTTCAACATAGCGCTTGGCTTGCGTGACTGCATCGCGCAGCGACACCGATCGCGCCAGCAGACACGCAAGAGCCGAAGAAAACGTGCAACCTGTGCCGTGAGTATTAGTGGATTCCACGAACTCGCCCGAATAGATGACGGTGCCTGCGCAATCGAGCAGCACGTCCTTAGCTGAAGCGTCGCCACCTGTAATCAGAACCGCACGAGCCCCCGTCTGACGCAGGCGACTGCCCGCGAGTTCCGCCTCGTGCTGTTCACCAACCTTCATGCCGGTGAGCGCGGCCGCCTCCTGGTGGTTCGGCGTTACCACCGTAGCCAGAGGCAGCAGCAGTTCTTTCATTGCTTCGAGCGCGTCTGCTTCGATCAATTGATAACCGCTGCTACTTACAATAACCGGATCCACTACGAGAATCGGAACCTTCTTCTGAGCTACAAGCAACGCAACTTCCTCAACTATTGACGCGGTAGGCAACATTCCAGTCTTGATCGCCGCTACCTCGAAATCGTCCAGCAGAGCTCGCATCTGACCCGACACGGCATCCTGGTGAAGATGACTTGCGCCTTGAACGTGACGAGTATTCTGAAAGGTGACGCTGGTTATCGCGGCAATGCCATAACAACCCATATCGGCGATGGTCCGCACATCGGCGAGAACGCCCGCTCCGCCCGATGGATCGTATCCTGCGACGGTCATCACCGTTAGCACTGCTCAATCCCCTGCTTCTCTCTTCTTCACGCCCTTAATCACATCGACCAACTCGGCGAGGTCTTCAGTATGCGCAAAGAGCGAGATCCCTGCTATGCCCGCGGCTCCAGTATCGAGCACTCGATCAAAGTTGTTTAGACCAATTCCGCCAAGGCCGATTACCGGTATTCGAAGTTTGGCGACAACTGCTTCGAGTGCGTTCAAGCCTACGGGCGGCCCGTACTGCTGTTTGCTGGACGTGTCGAAAACCGGACCGAATACGACAAAGTCCGCCCCTTCCTCCTGAGCCGCGAGAGCTTCGCGCTCATTGTGAGTAGACACGCCAATCAGTATTTCGGAACCGAAAGTTTGACGCACGATCGACGCCGAGATCGATCGAGTTGTCAGGTGAACTCCAGAACCTACCGACGCGGCAATGTCTGCTCGGTCGTTTATCAAAACCGCTGAGTGAGTCGATGACATTGTCGACAGTGTCCGTTGCGCGATCGAAGTTATCTCACGAGCCGTTAGATCGCGCTCGCGTATCTGTATGAGGTCCACCCCCGCTGAGGCAGCGCGAGCCGCGAAATCAACTAGCGCTTTGATCGGATCCTGATCTCTCAGAAGCTTCCGGTCGGTTATCGCGTATAGCAACGGCCGGGATCGGATTGATGGAAGGTTCACTTTGCCATTCTAGCTGAAAGGCGTGCGCCGTTTTCTTGAAATTGATTATTTCCCAGATGCCTAAGAGTATGTTCAACAGCCCAAGCCCGCTGACCGCCCCTCGCACAAAGCCGCTGCGAACGATGTTCGCAAGCGGTGACAAATGCATGCGATCGGCGGCGAGCACCAGCAGGTAGTTGTCATTCCAGCCAGCCATGGGCACCCATGGCAACAACAGCAACAACAACCCGATCTCAAAACATATCAGGATGAAGAAGATGATTGTGAGTTTGGCAGACATCGTAGATCGCGCCGGCGACTCGTCTCATCACTCAAAGCCGCCTATTCGCAATCTAGCATGCGTTCTTGAGCGCCTGCAACTGATCGAGTTTTGTGCCTACCTCTCGATAGTTCACATCGATGCCGTATACCTCGGTGAACGCGTCGATCGCCTTGTCGATCTCGTTCAGCTCTTCATAGCACAGGCCCATCTCGTATCTGAGCGCCTGATACTCGTCCTCGGGCCGGTTCGGTACCTTCAAGCCTCGCTGGAACCACATCACTGCAACCCTCGGCATCTGCTTTCGCTCGAAGCACACTCCAAGCATGTTGCAACAATGGATGTAGTCCGCGTCGCTGCTGTTCAGCCCGGCAATTCTGAATGCCATCTGGAATTCTTCGATCGCCTCATCGAGCAGTTCCATATCCTTGTAGGCAAGTCCGAGGCTGAAATGCATTTCGAAGTCCACCAGCGGAGTAAGGTCGCCGGTCGTACCTTTCAATTCTTCAAAGATGGCCTGGAGCTCATCTCGCGCTGGTCGAGCCTCAACCATCGTCGAGGGTGTAGTGATGGGTGGATGAGAGTCGGCGATCAACCCGCTCATGGCGTGAAGCTCGCTCAGGTCTTCGCACGCGGCCTCGGATTCCACCGGAGCAGCCGTGGCGAGCTCTTCGGCGAATTGATTGTGAAACTCCTTCAACGAAGCGGAATTCATCTCGTCGAATTCTTCCACGTCGATGTCTACGAGTGGCGAAGCCGAATGATCGTCGATCGCAGCCTCGAAATCAGACATCATGTCGGGCATCAGGTCGCCAGTTGGAACTGGAGGTGCCGGAACGGTGAGCGGGCCGGAGAACTGGCGCATAGCATCCAGTGCGGACATGTCCGACAACTCGCTTGTGTTGAACTTAACGAGCAAGTCCGGATACAGAGGCCCCGACTCCTTCTGAATGATGAACGGCTTCAGACTCCCGCTCTCTTCCTTGTTGGAGCTAGACTCCATCGCGGTGATCTCAAACCCGAACTCCCCAGCTTCCGATGACACAAACTCGCCGGAGTCCGAAGCGGTGGCATTGCCGTTGCCCTGTGCCAGGTGTTCATCAAACGCGTCCGACGCAAACGAAGAGGCGTCGTCGATGCCGGGCATATCGGTGAAGAAGTCGCTTTCGTCGTGTTGTTCGAATGAGGTAGGCGAAGCTGGTGTTTCGGTAGCAACCTGCTTGTGCTCATCGAAGAATGGTGCGCCTGTCGTTTCTGTAGCGGTCTCGTACTCATCGAGCTGTCGATATCTCGATATGACCTCGGGATGATCTCCATGATCGGCTCGAAGCCGATCCAGCGAATCCCTCGCGACGTCGAGGTAACCCTGAGCGATGTAGAAGTCTACGCCCTCAAGCTCGTCGCGCAGTGCCTCCGGCATCACGTCTGAGTGCAGGGCGGCGTCCGCACTGAACGAAGAGTTAAAAGCTACTTCAGGGTTCAGGCTCGCCGATTCGTGGAAGAATTGTTCCGACGGAATAGGCGGCGCGGGAGGCGCGCTGGGAGCCTCCAATTCATCATCGTCCGAAACAATGTCGGCGAAGCTAAACCCGAACGACCGCGAGTCGTTTACCTTTGGCCGGGCGACTTCCGGAGGAGCAGCCGGTGGAAGTTCCTGATGAGAGAAATTTGTGAACGCGTTCTCGCTGGCCTCATCCAGCTTGCCCGTCTCGTAGCTCTTCCAATCGGATTGAGGCTGCTGACTAAGGTTGAACCCGGCATCCGATCGACTGCCGGCACGCCCTGAAGCCGAATATTTCTCCTGCGCGTAACCTGCGCTCTCGCCGATGCCCCACGCAAATCCGTCGTCTACCGGGGCCGCCGTGGAGCCAGTCTCGAGCAGCGGATTGATCTGTTTTGCTTCTGCGAGGAAGTCGCTTGCACGAGCACTCTCACCACGGCTCTCGTGAATCCGAGCAATCTCCACGCATTCGGCGGCGGCTTCGTCCATCAATCCGGCGCGAAGCAGGATGTCCTTCAGTTTCTGGTGAACCTGGACGTTCTCCGGCGCGTGGTTGAGGATCTCTTTCAGCATCGAGACCGCGTGCTCAACCTGTCCGTGTCCTGCGAGGATTTCGGCTTCGGAGATTTGCCTGATTACGAAGGTGTCGTCAAACGCGGCGGACTGGTAGTCCAGCGGTCCGGTCGCGCGTACGACGTCGGGCGAGCCGGCCTCTACGATGTCGCGCACGCCGAGATTGTAGAGCCGCTGAAGATGCATCGGCTCATCCGGCTCGAGTCGAGCCAACTCCTTGAGCGCGGCAATTGCTTCGGTCTCGTTACCCTTCTTCATCGCAGCCTCAACCAACGAATTAAGCGTGGCGATGAGATTGTGGTCTTCTCGAATCCGATTGAAGATCTGCGAAAGACGCTTCAATGCGCCGATGTGATTCATGTCGCGATCGAGAACGCGTCTGAGAAAGTCGATGGCTTTGTCCTCTTCGCGCTTTGCGATGAGGACTTCCATGCACCCGTCGATTTGCTCCGACGCACGATCCAGATCGCCCAGTTGAAGAAACCGCCGTCCGACCTCGAGCAGATAGTGATATCGATTCTTGTCCAGCTCGACCAGACTCAGGAAGGTTCGTTCGGCGTCATCCATCAGCCCGGCCGACAGATAGGTGCGGCCGAGAATCGTAAGCAGCTCGACATCGCCGGGATTTCTTTCGAATGCTTCGCATAGAATATTTATTGCGCGTTCAATATTGCCCTGCTCAGTGTAGATTGTGGCTATAGCGGTGAGCGCTTGTCTGCTGTCTGGATTGATGACGATGGCTTTAAGATTGGCGTTGAGCGCCTGTTCGATGTCGCCCTTGCGCAGGAATTCTGCGCCGGCCATTATGAATGCCTCGTGCGCCTGCTCCGGCATTCGCTCCCTTGAATAGATCTCGGCGAGTTTCATCCGGACCGACGTGTTCGAAGGATCCAGGTCCGCGATTTTCTGATAGGCTTCGAGAGCCTTGCGCGTCTGACCCGCGCGAGCGTACGCGTCGGCGACCTGGAGATACTGCTGTCGCGCTTCCACGAGCAGACCCTGCTGCGAATACAGATTCGCGAGCTTCATCGCTGTTTCGATGTTCGTAGGGTCGAGTTTCGAAATCTTCTTGAGCATCGCGATGGCTTTGAGCGTAAATCCGCCTTCGCGATAGGTGTCGGCGATTCTGGAAAAGTTTACGATTGCGTCAGGTATTCGTCCCGCCCGCACATAGAGGTCGCCCAGGGTATTGATCGTAGTCAGGTCGGAAGGATCGGCATCCACGACTTTTCGGTATTCGTCTATAGCCGCTGGAATCTTGCCCTGCAAAACGTACTTCTCCGCAGTCCGCAGGACCTTGGATTTGTTCAATGACATAGTGCCTCCCGAAGGCGAACGCCTTTCGACTCCTCGACCTACTCAAAGGGGCGGCGGGGTGCGGATCAATAGGAAGCTTTGGGAGCGACAGAAGGCTAGTTCTAGTCTCGCAGGTCCAGTGAGGCCTGGTAGAACTTGACGCCCTGGAAGGTCAACCGATGAATAGCCGACGGACCGAGTCGTGCGATGGCTTCCTGGTGCTCTCGAGTGTTGTAGCCGACGTGTGACGCAAAGCCGTATCCCGGATACTGTTCGTCGTACTCTCTCATCAAGCGATCACGCGCTACTTTCGCGAGGATGGACGCCGCAGCAACTGAAGCCGAAAGACTATCACCTTTGACAATCGTCATCTGGGGGCAGGCAAGTTGGGGGACCTCGTTTCGACCGTCTATTAAAACATAGTCGGGTTGGGGTTGCAATGCTTTTGCCGCTTGCGCCATCGCGAGAAGCGATGCTTGCAGAATATTTATGCTGTCAATCTGGTCATGCTCGACCCTCGCGATTGCAAACGCAACCGCACGCTTCATGATCTGCTCTTCCAACTCCTCGCGACGAGCCCTGGTTAGTTGCTTGGAATCGTTCAGACCCCGCGGTACATTACCTATTTGCAGGATAACCGCCGCCGCAACCACTGGCCCTGCAAGCGCTCCCCGCCCTACCTCATCGGTGCCGGCTATAAGCGCGTAGCCATCCTTAGCGAGCTGGCGCTCGAACTTCAGAGTGCACTTGGATCGCTTTCGCTTGCGATGAGCTTTCGCTTCAGAGTCTGACATCCATCAGGCATCCATCTGCAATAAGGCTGCAATAAGGCTGCAATAAGGCTGCAGTAAGGCTGCAATAACGCTGCAATAACGCTGCAATAAGGGTTCAGTAGTCTATGCGACGGAATATCGCAAAACGCCGGACAGCGTTGATTGCCTCAACCTCTAACAGTGCTCGCAACGAGCGATCAGTTTTCGAAAAGGCAAACCGGTTTAACGAGAAAGACCTTCGACCGGACTCGACGCCGAGGCATAGAGTTTTCTTTGGATCCTACCGGCCCGGTACGCAAGGCGGCCGGCACGTACCGCCAGGTTCATCGCCTCGGCCATCGCGATCGGATCGCGCGCTTCGGCTACTGCGGTGTTCATCAGGATTCCATCAACTCCCAGCTCCATCGCAACCGTAGCGTCCGACGCTGTTCCCACGCCGGCATCGACTATCAACGGCACCTCGCTGATCTGTTCGCGCAGAATTCTGAGGTTTGTGAAGTTCTGTATACCCAACCCCGAACCAATCGGCGCGGCGAGAGGCATCACCGCGGCTGCTCCCGCATCAATCAGTCTGCGAGCAACTATAAGATCGTCGTTGAAGTAAGGCATCACCACGAAGCCCTCTTTGACTAGAAACGTCGTTGCTTCCAGTAGACCCTGATTGTCCGGAAACAGCGTCTTCTCATCTCCGATTACTTCGAGTTTGATCCAGTTGTTGTCCAGGACTTCGCGAGCAAGCATCGCGGTGCGGATCGCGTCCCCAGCGTTATAACAACCGGCAGTGTTTGGAAGGATCCGATACTTCTTGGGATCGATGTAGTCCAGCAACGATTCCTTCGACTTATCAGTGAGGTTCACACGTCGAACTGCTACGGTGATCATCTCTGAGCCGGACACTTCAAGCGCCGTGGCCATCAGTTCGAAAGTGGCGTATTTACCTGATCCGAGTATCAATCGCGAGTTGAAATCGAGCCCGGCGACATTCAGCTTGTCAGACATCGCGTTAAGCACCCCCGAACGCTAATATGCGTAGTTTCAATCTGATTTCGAAGCGGCTATTTCGAGCCACCTCCGACAAAGTGAACGATCTCGAGCCGGTCGCCATCGACCAGCCGAACCGAATCCCAGTTCGCCCTTCGAATGATCTGGCCGTTCAGCTCGATGGCAAGGCGATCGCCGTTTAAGTCGAGAGTCTTTATCAGACACGGCAAAGTCTCGCACTGCTCAACGATCTTCTCCTCGCCATTAATAGTTATCTTCAACGGAAGAGCCATCAGATCTCGCAACCCTTGAGCGCTATTATCCTCGAATCCACGCTCGGGAACAAATTAGACGGGCTGAGTGAGTGAAGAGAGGTCAGGCTCTGCGGATCAGGTTCTTCAGCTCGCCGCGACCCCTTCCCGACTGCGCCTCGATTACAATGGCTGCCGTGCCTGCGCTGAAGGAAGGAAGGTTCAAGCTGAAGCTCGCCATGCCGTCGCCGCCGGCGCGACCGATGAAAACCTGCGGTTTGAAGGCCGTACCGATAACCTTGACGGTCACGATTGCATCGGGCTCCGGCTTGAAGTCATGCGTCACCTGGACCCTCAGCCCGACGTTCTTTCCTGCGATGAACACGTCAGGCGTCAACACTTTTACGTCCAGTCTCGCCTGGCCGGAGCTGCGATTCAGGTAGTCGGATATTACCTGGTCCAGGTTCAGCCCGGCGGTTGTTCCTCGTCGGAGTGAACCCGAACTTGATGTAGGTTTTCGAGGTGTTGAGGCTTCAGGGGCAGGTGCGGGCTCGGTTCGTGAGCGCTTGGCGGGAGGTTGGGTGACTTCAGGGGTAGTCGTATGGCCGGCGCCGTTCCCTCCACTCGCGGCGTGCGGCCGCACCTGTGCAGGAGGATCCTGACCCGACTTCGCTGCTTGAGGCTGGCGCTTCGCCCGTTCCTGCTTCAGGCTGTGGCGAATGAGCTCCTCGATTCGCCCCGCCTTGATCGCCGCGATGATCACCTGATGCTGCTTTTTCAACAACCCGGCAATCATGTCCTCAGTAGCCCCTTTTGCAAGCTGATCTGAGTACGGAGTTGATTTTTTGGCGACGATTGTTCCGCCCACGTAGACCAGGGACTCGAGAACTGCCTTCTCGCGGCCGCGGTCCTCGGTCTGCACGTGATAAACACGTCCATCGTGGCGAACGTCAGTGTTGAAGCCGGTAATCACTTTGGCCGAAAAGTAACATAGGCAAATTTGGCAGTCAATAATTGGGTGAATCGCACTTGCCTAGCCGCGGGCTATCACGCGGGTTTTCAATCTACTCATGATCAAATCTGCGCTCTGGCCGCCATCCAACGTAGCAGTCAATAAACAGATGCTATAATCGACCCGTGGCTGACGAATTTGATGAGATTCTTGCTGCTCTGGCGATCTTTCCACTCTCCGTCGTTCTGTTCCCTCGCGAGATTCTGCCGCTGCATATCTTCGAGGAGCGCTACAAACAGATGATGAAGTACATTCTGGATCACGGTGCGGTGTTTGGATTGTCGTACGAAGTCGCGGCGGCGGTAAATCAGCAGACTCCGCCGAGAATCGGGAGCATTGGAACCGCGGCCAAAGTGAACGCGGTTATGCCGCTCGACGAAGGCCGCATGAACATCGTGTCCACCGGACTTGTAAGGTACCGCGTGGGTGAAGTGACACAGCGCGAGCCATTCATCATCGCCCGCGTAGACGCCTTTGGCGATGATGAGATCGAAGACGACGTGCAGAGCCTGTTCGAAGAAGTCTCGGGCGCCGCGGAGCGATTCATCGCTGCCGCCAAAGCTCTCGATGCACTCGGACCGATCCCGGACGAGCTTCCCGACGATCCGGAAGATTTCTCTCTTTTTATTTCGTCGCTGTTGCCGGTGCAGGCGGACTTCAAGCAACGCCTGCTGGAGATGACTTCGACCCGCCTAAGGCTGTCACGGATTCGCCGATATCTGGGTACCGCAATCGCAGATTACGAGAATAAGCTCAGGGTCACTGAGGCCGCGCGCAAAAACGGACACGGTAGCCTACCCAAAGAGTTCGATGTCTCGTAGAAGGATTGTCGCGTCTTAAACCAATGATCGCTTAGCGGAGGTGAGATCTGATCGCGTCGCCAGCTTCGGAGGTCGACAGCGAGCCTCCTATGTCCCTGGTCGTTTGAGAATCGACTACGGATTGTTTCACTGCCCCGTCGATCGATTTCGCAGCGTCTTCGTAGCCCAGGTACTCGAGCATCATTGCGGCGGTCGAGATCGCCGCGATTGGGTTGGAGACGTTCTTGCCGGCGAATTGAGGCGCGCTTCCGTGCACCGGCTCAAACAGCGAGACCTTTCCGGGGTTTATGTTGGCTGATGCCGCCATCCCCAGTCCCCCCTGAAGCGCCGCACCGAGGTCCGTGATTATGTCTCCGAACATGTTGTTGGTCACTATCACATCAAATCTTCCAGGATCCAGAACCATCCACATCGCCAGCACGTCGACGTATAGGTGGTTGGCTTCGATCTCGGGATAACGCGACGCAACCTCTTTGAATGTGCGTTGCCACAAATCGTGACCGTATGTGAGTACGTTTGACTTATCGGTCATCATTACTTTGCGGCGGCCATTTCTTTTTGCGTACTCGAACGCCGCTACTATGATCCGTTCCACTCCCTTTCGTGTGTTGATCTCTTCTTGAATCGCAATCTCGTCCCCGGTACCTCTTTTGAAGTTGCCTCCCATGAATGTGTACAAGCCTTCGCTATTTTCGCGGAAGACCACGAAGTCGACGTCGCGCGGTTCTCGTCCCTTCAACGGACAGAGTCTGGGATCCAACAGCGTTATGGGCCTGAGATTGATGTACAGATCGAGACCAAAACGCATGCCCAGAAGGATGTCCGCGGCATGCTTGTTGTCGGGAACACGAGGATCGCCGAAGGCGCCGGTGAGGATCGCATCGAAGTCCTGACGCAGCATCTCCATTGCCCCTTCGGGCATCGAGATCCCCGTCGAAAGGTATTTGTCGGCTCCCCAATCAAAGAGAGTCCATTCGATGCCGAGCCCGAAGCTTGACCGCACCGCTTCAAGAGTGGACACGGCTTCGCGAATTACTTCAGGGCCTATGCCGTCACCGGGAATAACCGCGACACGCTTCAAGCTGGAGTTCTCCGGGGTTCATTGGACATCAGGCTTCTTAGCCTGCGCAGAGGGATTGTTGAGTCGCTTAAACAGCTCGGGCATCGTCAGAATGATCACGTCTCCAACAGTCTTCATACTCTCGCCGCTAATCTTATCGAGAGTGTCGTCGTTTGTGTGCCAGTAGGAATGCTGCGGACCATAATCGAAATCAATGAGGTCCAGGACGGGAACGCCGGCGTCTCTGAACGGCAGGTGATCGTCGGAGATAAACTGTTCTTGTTTTACGAAAGCCTTCTCATAACCTGACGCCTTAGCGGTGTTCCAGAACAGCTCAACCATCCACGGCGTCGACTCGCCTTCGCGTTTAATGTTGAGTTGCTTGTCGCCGATCATGTCGACGAGGACCAACGCTTTTACCCGATTAAGCGTTCCGTCTGCCTTCATCTTTGCCGCCATATGACGGCTCCCGTAGGTGTTGTCTTCACCGTTCATTGCGCTCCAGTCTTCAACAGCTTCCTCGCCATCGAAGAAGACAAACCACAGGGAGTACTCGGGCTTTGACTTGGCGAAGACACGGGCCAGCTCGAGCACCGTGGCTGCGCTTGAGGCTCCGTCATTGGCCCCCAGAAAGCCCGGCTGGAGCTTCGTATCGTAATGCCCGCTGACGATCACGATTCCCGGCTTTGATCCCTCGACGTGTCCGATGATGTTCTTCATCGCTATCTGACCCTTAGGCGTAGTCGCAGTGAAGGCATCTTCGGAGACGTTCAGACCGTAGCTCTTCAACTCGTCTTCGATGTAGGCTTGCGTCTTGGCAATTGCGTCCGAGCCTGAGGGTCGCGGGCCGAACGCGACGAGTTTTTTTGCGTGTTCAAATGCGCGATCCGCGTGAAAGTCTGCCGGTTTTGGGGGCGAAGCATTGATTCCACCCTGGCAGGAAACCACCAACGACAGCAGCAACGCTGCAGTCAATCTGGTTGACATAGGGATCTCCATCTAGCGAAGCGAAAGGAACCGCCGACTCTCGAAGCTCGCTCCTAAGAGATAAAACTCAGAGTCGACAGAGTCTTGATGATGCTGTCATCAGCATTAGGTCCAGCCGTGCTTCTGATGCCGGCCATTCGCCGTTCGGCGCCTAGCTGCTCCAACGTAACACGTTTTGTTTTGATGTAGCTGATGTCTCGAAGATTGAACACCGACACATCAACCAGCTCGCTGGGTTTGTCGACCGAAACCGACGTCACGATCGCGAACTGCGTCGCTGGCGCGATGGACCGAGTATCTATTGGCTGACCGACTACGTACTGAACGGTCTCGCCGTTGCTGAAACGTAGCACTAGTCGGAACAGCGGATCGCGCAATTGAAGGCTCTCACTCATACTAGACCTCGCCAGACTAGCCGCGGGATTGTTGCTTTTTCAAACTACTCCAAAGCCTCCTGCCGGTCAAGCACCCCCGGTTTTCAGCGGTCTGCTGAACGCTCGGACTCGCAATGGCGCGAGGCGATTGGGCGGCCTCGACCTTATGTGGAAAGAAAAGATCAACTACAAGGGGAGCCAACGGACCGTTGAAACCGCCAGGTTGATCGGAGAACTGTATCCTCTATATTTCCCCCGCTCGTAGGCCTCGTTCTGAGGTTCATTATCACGGAGAGATCACGAGAGCTGCTGCCGGTTAGACGACGCGACCGCTTTATCAGATCGACTCGACCAATCTGCCCGCCGATGTTGAGTTTGTGCATCTTCGCGGTGCATTGCGGGTATACTGGCCGCGAATTGATTATTATTGACTTCGATTTTGCTCAATGTTAAAAGGGTAACGTCCTCAACGACCGGTAGCTTATTGAAGCGCAAGAGTTTTGAAATCGCCGGTATTAAAAGGATTTCAGTTGCCCCTACAGCCCAATCCCGAACAGTTTGTCTGATTAGTTCTGTCGCTCCCCAAAGTTCTCTCAGGTAGAGTACCGTTGCCCACCTTGTGAGGCATCGCTGTACGTTGAGTTCTAGGTCTCGTTAAGACCCTCGAACTGGATCACGAGTTTAATGGATGCCTCCTCCTCGGGCCGCAACCCGTGGCCGCGTTTGGAACCAAGTCGTTTTAGGCTGAGGCATTGGAGAGTGGCGTAGCGAACTATGTCAGCTAAACTGGGCGAATCACTTCTCAAAGAAAACCTCATCACCCCGCAGCAGCTGAAAGAAGCTCTCGACTACCAGCGGGTAAACGGCGGACGATTAGCTTCGACACTCGTCAAGCTTTGTATGTTGTCCGACGAAGAGGTGACTGCCGTTCTCAGCCGGCAGTACGGAGTGCCTTCGGTCAACCTGGATCTGTTTGAAGTCGATCCCCAAGCCGTCGGGCTTGTTCCTCTGGAAACATCAGAACGTTATCAGGTGCTACCGCTGTCGCGAGTGGGCGCGACGCTCACTCTTGCGATGGTCGATCCTACAAACGTATTCGCAATCGACGATATAAAATTCATGACCGGCCTCTCCGTCGAGCCGGTAGTGGTTAGCGAGACCGCACTCACCAACTCTCTTAAGAAATACTACGGCACTTCTCGCGAGCTGGAGCTCGCCAAGGTCATGGAAGATCTGGTGGCGGAGTCCACTACCATCACCCCCGACTACGGCGAGGACATCGATCAGCTCGATCTCGAAGCAGAAGAGGAAATCGATCTCGAGAACCTCGAGAAGATGGCCGAGGACGCTCCAGTCGTCAAACTAGTAAACGTAATCCTGGTCGATGCGCTTCGACGAGGCGCGTCCGATATTCACGTCGAACCCTACGAAAAAGAGTTCCGGGTTCGTTTCCGCATGGATGGCGTGCTCTACAACATAATGAACCCGCCGATGAAGATGCGCGATGCGCTGACCTCGCGCCTCAAGATCATGTCCAGGCTGGATATCGCAGAGAAACGACTTCCGCAGGACGGCCGAATCAAGATCAGGGTTCGACTCGAGAACCGTTCGCGCGAGCTCGACTTTCGTGTTTCAACACTGCCGACGATTTTCGGCGAGAAGATCGTGCTCCGTCTCCTCGATAAGGAGAACCTGCGGCTCGACATGACACAGCTCGGTTTTGAGCCGGCGAGCCTCGAAAAATTCACGCGCAACATTAACAAGCCATTCGGAATGGTACTGGTCACGGGCCCGACCGGATCTGGAAAGACTTCGACGCTGTACTCGGCGCTGCAGAGCCTCAATCAACCGGAAACAAACATCATGACCGCCGAGGACCCGGTCGAATTCAACCTGCCGGGCATCAATCAGGTTCAAATGAAGGAGTCGATCGGACTTAACTTCGCTGCGGCGCTGCGCTCTTTCCTGCGCCAGGACCCGAACATCATCCTCGTCGGCGAGATCCGAGACTTCGAAACCGCAGAAATCGCGGTAAAGGCAGCGCTCACCGGTCACCTTGTCCTTTCGACGCTGCACACCAACGATGCGCCATCGACCATAAGCCGTTTGATGAACATGGGTATTGAGCCTTTCCTGGTTGCCACATCGGTGAACCTGATCCAGGCTCAACGGCTTGTGCGACGAATCTGCAAGGAGTGCAAATTCGAGGTGCACACGCCGCAGGAGGCGATGGTGGACATCGGGTTCCCGGCAAGCGAGGTGCGAGAAGTCAGAACGTTCAAGGGTCAGGGTTGCTCAACCTGCAACGGAACCGGATACAAGGGCCGGGTGGGTCTGTACGAAGTGATGGAGATAACCGAAGACCTTCGCGAGTTGATTCTTGTGGGCGCTTCGGGGCTGGAACTGCGTCGGAAGGCAATCGATGAAGGAATGCTGACGCTGCGCCTCAGCGGACTCGAGAAGATCAGGCAGGGCATGACTACAGTGGACGAAGTCGTTCGCGAGACGGTGAAGTAATAAAAGTTGGGCGGTGGCCGCAGCAGGATGCGGTCGAAACGAAGGGGGCTGGAGGCTATGCCGGAAATTGCGCTAAGCGAGCTACTGAGAAAAATGATCGAGCAAAACGGCTCGGACTTGCACATCACCACCAACTCGCCGCCGATGGTACGAGTGCATGGCATCCTGCGTCCGCTCGACTACCCGGAACTTACGCCCGCTGAAACAAAGCAACTTGCCTACTCTGTTTTGACTGACGCGCAAAAGCACCGCTTCGAAGAAACGCTCGAGCTCGACTTCTCATTCGGCATCAAGGGCCTGTCACGTTTCCGCGCCAACATCTTCAACCAGCGCGGCGCGGTGGGTGCGGTCTTCAGGTCGATTCCTTACGAGATCAGATCGTTTGAAGAGCTGGGACTTCCGACTGCAATCGAAAAACTGTGCGACAAGCCTCGCGGGCTCATTTTGGTTACTGGACCTACGGGCTCCGGCAAATCGACTACGCTCGCGGCAATGCTCGACAAGGTGAACCGGGATCGCCACGAGCACATCATCACCGTGGAAGACCCGATTGAATACTTGCACGCCCACAAGAGCTGCATAGTGAATCAGCGAGAGGTGCACGCGGACACGCACTCATTCGCCAACGCGCTCAGAGCTGCTCTTCGTCAGGATCCTGACATCGTGCTGATCGGAGAAATGCGCGACCTCGAAACGACCGAGACCGCGCTTAGAATTGCAGAAACCGGTCACTTGACGTTTGCTACGCTGCACACGAACTCGGCTGCGTCGTCGATCAACCGTATCATCGACATCTTTCCCGCACATCAACAGGCGCAGATTCGAACGCAGCTTTCGATGGTCCTGGAAGGCATTCTCACGCAGTCGCTGCTGCCGAAGGCGAACGGACAGGGCCGTTGTCTTGCGATGGAAATACTGGTTCCCAACGCAGCCATCAGGAACCTTATTCGCGAAGACAAGATTCACCAGATCTATTCGATGATGCAAACGGGTCAGGAAAAATTTGGCATGCAGACTTTCAATCAGTCTCTTGCCACTCTGTACTTCAAGAAGCAGATCACTCTGGAGATGGCTCTATCGCGCTCGTCCAACGCTGACGAGTTGCAGGATCTGATCAATCGTGGTGCAGGAGGACTTCAGGGTCCAGCGCCAAAAACGCCAGGACTTCCTTCGCAGGGAGGGGGTCCGGTCAAGCCTCAGGCGCCACTTGGCAGGGTTGGGAGATAGTTTTAGCAAGCCGCCAAACACAGCCCCCGGGAGTTGGTTCTAACGAGAGTACCGGGAGATTAAGATGCCGACTTATGTATTCAAGGGCCGCAATCGCCTGAATGAAATTGTAGTAGGCGAAAGGGTGGCAGCTGACCGCGCTGCGCTTGAAGCGATGCTCAGGCGCGAGCAAGTGATTCTAACCAGCGCACGCGAAAAAGGCAGAGAGATCAGTCTGCCAAAGGTTGGCCGCGAGAAGGTCAAGAGCAAGGACCTGGCGTTGTTTACACGGCAGTTCTCGGTAATGTTGGACGCAGGACTCCCGTTGGTTCAATGTCTTGAGATTCTCGGTCAGCAGCAGGACAACAAGCACTTCCAGAAGGTCATCTTTCAAACGAGATCGGATGTCGAGGCCGGTATGACGCTGGCCGATGCGATGGCCAAGCACCCGCGAGTGTTCGAACCTCTCTACTCGAACATGGTGGCCGCCGGTGAAACGGGCGGTATTCTGGACATCATCCTGCAGCGCCTGTCCACGTATCTGGAAAAGATGGTGAAGTTGAAGAGCGACGTGAAGAGCGCTCTGGTCTACCCGGTCGCGGTCATCGTCATATCCATCATTGTAGTATCGATCATCATGATCGTGGTCATTCCGGCGTTTAAGAACATCTTTGAAGGGTTATTGGGACCGGGCGAGCGGCTGCCTTGGCTGACGGAGGTGGTGGTGGGCATCTCGCAGTTCATGGCGAGCTACTGGTGGTTGATCGCTTTGGTGATTGGCATATTGGTGTTTGGTCTCAAGGCCTGGTACAAGACGGAGAGGGGGCAGAAGGTAATTGACGGATTGCTGTTGAGACTCCCGATCTTCGGCCAGATTCTGAAGAAGATTGCGGTGGCGCGTTTCAGCCGCACGCTGTCTACGCTTCTCAGCTCTGGCGTTCCGATTCTCGAATCACTGGATATAACCGCCAGGACTGCCGGCAACGTGATTATCGGCGAGGCGATTCAGAAAGTCAGGACGGGAATCGAGCAGGGCCAGACTTTTGTTGAGCCTCTGAAACAAAGCGGAGTATTTCCGATAATGGTGTCTCAGATGATTGGAGTTGGTGAGCAGACCGGCGCGTTGGACGCGATGCTTTCAAAGATCGCGGACTTCTACGAGCAGGAAGTTGATTCGGCGATTGCGAATCTTCTGAGCCTGATGGAGCCGACGATGATCATGTTTCTGGGCGTCACGATAGGAACGATCGTCATAGCGATGTATCTGCCGCTGTTCACGTTGATCGGCAAGTTGGCGAGTGGCGGAAGCGGCAATCACTAAGGGTGGGTTGTATCGATGATGAGGGCCACCGCACGGCTTCGGCCGGCGGTGGCCTTCAGCTTTTTAGCGGTGTGTTCTTGTGCGGCCGTCATGATTGTGTGCGGGGTTTTTAGTCTTTTTTGGGAGTTGTGTGTGGCGTCGAATATTCTAGTCGAATATTCTAGAAGCACTTTTTTGTCTAGGCAGGTTGACACGCGAATGAATTGCGGTATAATCGGGTTTTGCCTTCAGGGGCTATACGCGATCTTTGAAAACTGGATAGTGCGAAAGAGAACCAGACGTTCCGAGTTTCGGCGGAAGTAGGAACCAAGAGTATAAGGTCAACTTCGGCTGAGATCGAAGCTGACCAGGATTTCAACTGAGAGTTTGATCCTGGCTCAGAATCAACGCTGGCGGCGTGCCTAACACATGCAAGTCGAACGCGAAAGGGGGCTTCGGCCTCCGAGTAGAGTGGCGTCCGGGTGAGTAACACGTGGGCAATCTACCTCCGGGTGGGGAATAACCAGTCGAAAGATTGGCTAATACCGCATAATGCAGCGGCACCACATGGTGATTAGTTGTTAAAGCGGGGGACCTTCGGGCCTCGCGCCTGGAGAGGAGCCTGCGGCAGATTAGCTAGTTGGTGAGGTAACGGCTCACCAAGGCTGCGATCTGTAGCTGGTCTGAGAGGACGGCCAGCCACACTGGCACTGACACACGGGCCAGACTCCTACGGGAGGCAGCAGTGGGGAATTTTGGGCAATGGGCGAAAGCCTGACCCAGCAACGCCGCGTGAGGGACGAAATCCTTCGGGATGTAAACCTCACAAGCAAGGGAAGAGTGCACGGGTTTGAATAGAGCTCGTGTTCGACGGTACCTTGCGTAAGCCACGGCTAACTACGTGCCAGCAGCCGCGGTAATACGTAGGTGGCAAGCGTTGTTCGGAATTATTGGGCGTAAAGGGCGCGTAGGCGGCTTGTTAAGTCGGCTGTGAAAGCCCGGGGCTCAACCCCGGAGGGTC
>DATFXM010000096.1:0-4982 GCA_035315885.1 Blastocatellia bacterium | reverse complement strand
GCGGTTCTGCAGCCGATCGCGAAGTTAGTGCCGCAAAGATTCGTACATCACGACGTAGTAGCCTTGTGTCTGTTGGTCCTGATTTGTTTCGGCGTCGGTTTGCTGATTCGCACAGAACTCGGGAAACGCATCGGTGATTGGTTCGAGCAACACCTGCTTGGCCGACTCCCGGGTTTTTCGATAATACGCGGTATGATCCGGCAGTTCGCTGGTAACGAAGATGAGCAGTCATTTCAACCGGCACTGGTGGAGATCGAGGAAGCGCTGGTGCCCGCATTCATCATTGAAAAACACACGGACGGACAGTTCACAGTCTTCGTGTCGTCCAGCCCAACCCCGATGGCTGGCGCAATTTATATTCTTCAGCCCGAACGCGTGCATCCTGTGGATGTGCCATTGCGCAAAGCCATGGTATGCGTGACAAAGTGGGGAGCCGGAGCGGCCGAAATGCGCGGCGCTATGCGCCCCGGAAACATAAAGGAAGGTCAGCCTATACAATGAAATAGTTCTCGTTCGCGCCTGCCCGCAAGGGCCAGTCGACCGTTCGTGCTCGTCCGTCGTTCTCGATCGGTTCGTTAAGCATCTGGAGGACGAGAACGAGGAAGAAGGACGAGGACGATTAAAAGCGAGGAAACGCTTATGAAATTGCCGCCTGAAATTGAGTTTCACCAAGATATTCGTTTGCTGATCTATCGGCCGCGCGGTTTGATCGACGAAGCGGAGATTAACAAGGTCATCAGTGTTATTGAAGAGATCGAAGCTGCATCGCAGGAACCTTTCAATCGATTCTCTGATACATCGGAAACCCATGAAGTTGAACTCAACTTCCAATACGTCATTCAGGCTTGTCTCCACCGGCGTCTTACACACAAAGGCCGCACGCCAGTGAAGTCAGCGATTCTCGCTACTGATTCCACTCTTATTCATTACGCCCGGTTGCTTGTCTTATTAACTCAGGGTTCTTCGATCAAAGTTCGGGTGTTCCAAGACCGCAACGAAGCCGCGCAATGGCTCGGTGTCCCGCCTGAACTGCTGGCGCCGAAGCCTAGCGGCGGCGGTGATCAGAGCGAACGAAGAAACCAACCGTGAAAGGGACTTGAATATGCAAACAAGAAATCAATTCACTCGACGTGACCTAATCAAGTTCGCTGGCACCGCAGCAATCGGGCTGCCAGCAACAAGCCTTGTTGCTAGCGGAGGTGAAGCCCCAGCAAGCGATCAACGGAGTAGCTCGCCAAGTAACACACGGACTTTCCCGAAGGGCTTCTTCTGGGGCGTCGGCACCTCCTCGTACCAGATCGAGGGTGCGTGGAAGGAGGATGGCAAGGGGCTCTCTATCTGGGATACGTATACGCACACACCGGGGCATATAAAGAATAACGATACCGGCGACGTCGCCAACGACCATTACCACCGTTACAAGGAGGATGTTGCGCTGATGAAGGACATCGGCGCCAATTCGTATCGGTTCTCCGTTGCATGGCCGCGCATCTTCCCTGAAGGCACCGGTCAGGCCAACTCGAAAGGGCTAGACTTCTACAGCCGCCTGGTGGACGAACTGAAGGCGGCCGGCATCGAGCCGTTCGCGACGCTGTACCACTGGGATCTGCCGCAGACGCTGCACGACAATTACGGCGGCTGGGAGTCGAAGGAGACGGCTAAGGCATTCGCCGACTACGCGGGGTACATGGCCGAGCAGCTCGGCGATCGCGTGAAGCACTTTTTTACGATCAACGAGTTCCGCTCATTCGTTGAAGGCGGTTACCAGGGTTTCGACACGCAGATTGGCGGAGGAAAGGTCTTGCACCTCGGCGGCGCTCCGGGATTGAAACTTTCAAATGGCGAACTTAACCAGGTCCGTCACCATGCCGTGTTAGGCCACGGCCTTGCGGTACAGGCGATCCGGTCCCGCGGACGGTCGGGCACGAAGGTTGGCTTCGCAGAGAATATGCGCATTGCCGTTCCAGTCATTGAGACCCCCGAGTACGTAAAGGCTGCATCGACCGCGACTCGTGAGTTAAATGCCGACTTTATCACCGTATTACTTGAGGGCCGGTACACCGACGAGTACCTGAAAAAGACCGGCAAGGATGCGCCGAAGTTCACCGATGACGAGTTGAAGACGATTGCATCGCCGCTCGACTTCGTCGGGCTCAACGTCTACAAGCCGAATAGCTACGTCGCGCCATCGGACGAGCCGCAGGGTTACCATAGCATCCCGATCAACGCGTCGCACCCGAAGATGCAGTCGGAATGGCACGTGTTCGACCCGCAGTGTCTCTACTGGGCACCGCACCACGTGCACTCGCTGTGGGGCGCGAAGTCGATCTTCATCACGGAGAACGGCTGCGCCGCATCGGACGTCGTGTCGGACGACGGCAAAGTGTACGATTCCGATCGGATCATGTTCCTGCGCGCCTACCTCACGCAGCTCCAGCGCGCGACGGCCGACGGCGTACCGGTGCATGGGTACTTCCAGTGGAGCTCACAGGACAACTTCGAATGGATTTATGGCTACGGAAACCGATTCGGGCTGATCCACGTGGACTTCAAGACGCAGAAGCGAATACCGAAGCTAAGCGCGCAATGGTTCCGCGAGGCGGTGCGGCGCAACGCTGTGGTGTGAATGGAGATTATTGAAACGAACAACATGAAACTTCTACCTGAACTCGAGTTTCACGAAGATATTCATCTGCTCATCTACAGACCGCGTGGTTTGGTGAATGAAGCAGCACTGAACAAAACTTTGAGCGCTTTGGAAGACCTCGAAGCCAAGTTGCAAGAGCCATTCAATCGATTCTCGGATGCGCTGGCAGCGGACGAAGTTGAGCTCAACTTCAAGTACGTGATTCAGTTTTCTCTGCATCGTCGCCTCGCTTACGTGGGTCATCCACCGGTGAAGTCAGCGATTCTCGCTACAGATTCCACGATGATTCACTACGGAAAGATGCACGCTGTACTCACTCAAGGTTCTCCGATTAAAGTCCGTGTATTCCAGGACCGCAAAGAAGCTGCGGATTGGCTCGGCGTGCCTATTGAACGGCTGAGTGCGTGGACAGAAGATTCCAGTTAGATATCAACCAAAGGATGAAAAGAGACTTGTTATGACCACAAAGAAGTCTTGTATCCAGATCTTTTTAGGTATGTGTGTGCTCACGGCTGCTTTTTCATTCTCCAATTCCGCACTCGGTGTTGAAGGCGGCCTGGCTCGACCTATTTCCGGCATGCAGATCGTGCCGTTCGCCGGTGTGGTCCCACCGGAGCCTGGCTTCGCGCTGTCAGTAGGCGAGATCTACTATTCCGGTTCAATCGGCGGCGCGGCAAATGTGGAAATAGGAGGTCAGCTCGTAGCCAACGTTGACGCGAAGGCGTCGTTTAATCCAATTACGTTAGTCTACATCTGGCCCACACCGACCAAGACTTGGAACTTTGCTTCGGCGGTTGGATTTCCGCTCGCGTGGGTTCAGTGCGAGGCCAGCGTTTCACTTGGACCGTTCTCGGTGCGGAGAAAAGATACCATCTTCGGAGTGTACGATTTGGTTTTTACTCCCATCATAGCAAGCCATCACTTTAGCGAGACCGATCATTTGGCATTCAATTTCACCTTTTGGGCGCCGACGGGATCCTACGAGACAGGTAGACTTGCCAACCTCAGCCTGAACAACTGGTCGTTCATTCCCGGCATGGCTTACACCAAGATTATTCCGGAGGCGAACATTGAATTGACCGGAATCTGGAACATGTATTTCTACACGGAGAATCCGGTCACCCATTATCAGAGTGGGATCCAGTCCGACCTGGAGGTGCTGGCCATCAAACGATTCAAAAATGGCTTCGGTATCGGCTTTATTGAGAGCTGGATCCAGCAGGTCACAGACGACGGAGGCATGTTAGCTGACAGGCTAGATGGGTTTGTGGGGCGTTCCTTCGGCATCGGTCCGATAATTGTCTATTCGACGAAGATCGGTAAGAGCCATCTCGACTTTAACGCCCGCTGGATACACGACTTCGACGTCCGCAACGCCGTTGAAGGCGACGGATTTAACTTCACAGCGAGCTTGAAATTCTGACTGCTACTCCATGCCGGGCAGCGTGCAATTCTGGCAACTATCCGACAACAATCGGTCGCATCTATAGAGTCGCTGCGGATTGACAGTCCGTCGATCAGGCGAACTTTGTTATTATCTGCTAAGTGCGCCCGTAGCTCAGCAGGACAGAGCAACGGATTTCTAATTCAAGCCTAACGAGTTGCGCACCGTTTCACTGCTTTGCACAGCGTTGCTTACGCAAGGTATTTGGCGACTCAGTATTCGCAGTCTGTTGCGTAGGATTGCGCAGTTTTGCATGAAAATTTTGCGCGACCGTAGAACGGACCGTAGAAAATTTCGGTGTTTTCTACTTCACTTCTTCGAAATCTCCTGGCTTCCAGCTGCCGTCGAACGCCGGTCCCTCCGGCCCATAAAGGCGAATGTAGGAGAACCAGCCCTGACCGGGATTGGTCTTGATCCATTGACCTTCTTTTCCAGCCGGCGGTGTGGGCCCGAAGTAGAGGTCAGTGCTGCCCGTCCTGGGAACGTCCTTTAGCTCGACCAGCGACCGCAACGCAGCCTTGTTTTGATCGGTCTGGATCATCGAACGCGTCTTCGGATCGTAAACGGTGACCGACCAGAACAGTTTTTGCGGCACGGGCTGCGGCACGATCAGCTTGTAAGTCTTGCTGCCATCCAGGTAAGCCCCGTCCTTATCGCGCAACCCTAGCCAATAGAGCGAGCCTGCCCCCGGCTTACGGGCGAACATCTTCGGTGATGCGCCGGTCGCTTGTGAGAACCAATGATCGCGTGCCTGGATGTCGATGCCGCTTGGCGCTTCAAAATCGCCGTTGTCGGAAACCAGCGCCACCCATTCCCACTTGCGATCTGGCCAGACGATTCGGTCGACACGAGGGCTGGCGTAACTTGCGACCATATACCGGTCGTGTCCGA